>NC_008321.1:3978465-4706287 GCF_000014685.1 Shewanella sp. MR-4 | reverse complement strand
TTATCCCCAACTAGATCATTCTATGGAGATATCCCCGATCATCAAAGATCAAATTCGATCCTTTTATTCAACAAATAGGGCAAATCCCGCTTTATTAAGCGATCCACATTGATCTATAATGGCGCCCCTTTGATCTCTCGATAGATCCCCTTCACTACTACATGTAGTGTCAATACACAGAGTTATCCACATCTTCTGGTGTATGCGGAAAATGGATCAAAGGATACACGGGCAGAAATAACCCACTTACTGACTTTCGTTGTTGACGGGGACAAGTAAAGTGATTACAATTCGGCCTCTTTTTTACCCTTACCTCTGTCACCAGAGATAAGGATATGTTCACTTATAACAAAGACGGATTGCCATCATGAGTAAACGTACTTTTCAACCTAGCAACCTGAAGCGCAAGCGTTCTCACGGCTTCCGCGCTCGTATGGCTACTGTAGGCGGCCGTAAGGTGCTTGCACGTCGTCGTGCGAAAGGTCGCGCTCGTTTATCTGCTTAATAAGTTAAGTAGGTAACTAGTTGACTAGCTATACCTTTACGCGGGAGTTACGCTTGCTAACTCCCGCGCAATTTAAATCTGTATTCTCCAATCCCATCAAAGCATCTTCTGCTGAAATCACCTTGCTTGCTATTCCTAATTCGGAACAACATCCGCGTTTGGGTCTTACTGTAGCTAAACGCTATGTAAAACGCGCCAATCAGCGCAATCGCATTAAGCGAGTTATCAGAGATAGTTTCCGCCTCAATCAACACGACATCCCTCACCTTGATATTGTTGTGCTGGTCAGAAATGGGGTGATGGAAATGGAAAACGCAGAGATCAACAAGTTGATAGAAAAGCTATGGCGCAAACTCAGTCGCCGCTACAATGGCTAGCAACCACGTTCATTCGTGGCTATCAAATCTTCATCAGCCCCCTCTTAGGGCCTCGATGTCGTTTCAATCCCACATGCTCTCATTACGCCATTGAGGCAATAAAAGTGCACGGAACCGCGAAAGGTTGTTGGTTTGCATTGAAACGCATATTAAAATGTCACCCTTTGCATCCCGGCGGTAGTGATCCCGTCCCCCCTAAAAATGACAGGTGTAATAAATAGGCTATGGAATCTCAACGCAATATATTGCTAATAGGACTACTGTTTGTCAGCTTTTTGCTGTGGCAACAGTGGCAAGCAGACAAAGCTCCAAAACCCGTTGCAACCGAATCGTCTGTAGTGGCGAATGCGACCACTAATCACAGTGCTGATGTTCCAGAAGCAGATACAGGTGTGCCAGCCGCAATGACGGCAACGCAAAATCTGATCACTGTTAAGACTGATCAGCTCGATGTACAAATCAACCCTGTGGGTGGTGACATCGTTTTTGCAGCTCTGGTTTCACATAAATTGGAACAGGGTAAAGACCAGCCATTTGTTTTGCTAGAGCAAACCAAAGATTTCACCTATATCGCTCAGAGTGGCCTGATTGGCCGTGATGGTATCGATAGCAGTGCTAAAGGTCGTGCCGCATTTGCTGCCAGCAAAACTGAATTTACCTTAGCCGATGGCCAAGACACCTTAGAAGTACCATTGACCTATGTGGCTGATAACGGTGTGACTTACACAAAAGTGTTTGTTTTCCATCGTGGCAAGTTTAACGTTGATATCGATTACAAAATCAACAACACCTCAGCTGCTCCATTGCAAGTTCAGATGTACGGTCAGATTAAACAGACCATCAAGCCATCTGAAAGCAGCATGATGATGCCAACTTACCGTGGCGCAGCGTTCTCGACTCAAGATGTACGTTACGAAAAGTACAAGTTTGAAGATATGAGCAAGAGCAACCTCAATCAACCGACTCTCGGTGGTTGGGCGGCAATGCTGCAACATTACTTCGTATCGGCTTGGATTCCACCAGCAACCGATAGCAACACCATTTTCTCGAGTGTAAGTGCTGGCGGTTTAGCTAACATTGGTTTCCGTGGCGCGGTATATGATATTGCACCAGGTGCAACTCAAGAAATTAGCTCACAGTTTTATGTTGGTCCTAAGGATCAAAAAGCGCTATCTGCGTTATCTGATACCTTAAACCTGGTTGTTGATTACGGTTTCCTTTGGTGGTTAGCCGTTCCAATCCACTGGTTATTGATGTTCTATCAATCATTTGTGGGTAACTGGGGTGTGGCGATTATCCTGATCACCTTAACCGTTCGTGGTTTACTGTTCCCGCTGACTAAAGCGCAGTACACCTCAATGGCGAAGATGCGTAACCTACAGCCAAAACTGCAGGATTTGAAAGAACGCTTCGGCGATGACCGTCAAAAGATGGGTCAAGCCATGATGGAACTGTACAAGAAGGAAAAAGTGAACCCTATGGGTGGCTGTTTACCTATCCTGCTACAGATGCCAATCTTCATTGCCTTGTACTGGGTATTGTTAGAAAGCTTCGAGCTGCGTCACGCGCCATTTATGTTATGGATCCACGACTTATCTGTACAAGATCCATACTACATTCTGCCGCTGCTGATGGGTGCGTCTATGTTTGTGATGCAAAAAATGCAACCCATCGCACCGACTATGGACCCAATGCAAGTGAAGATGATGCAATGGATGCCTGTGATCTTTACCGTATTCTTCCTGTGGTTCCCATCGGGTCTAGTACTGTACTGGTTAGTGGGTAACATTGTTGCCATCATCCAGCAGAAGATTATTTATGCAGGTCTAGAGAAAAAAGGCTTAAAATAAGCCCAAGCGCTAGATAAGAGCTAACGGCTCAGCATATACAAAAAGGCGGCTTAATGAGCCGCCTTTTCCTTTAGATGATTTGATCGATATTAATGGGTATTTCCGTGACAACTGACACTATCGTGGCACAGGCCACCGCGCCCGGACGGGGCGGCGTGGGTATCATTCGTATCTCTGGTGATAAGGCAACCGATGTGGCCATGGCCGTATTGGGTCATTTACCTAAACCCCGTTACGCCGATTACTGCGACTTTAAAAATGCCTCAGGCCAAGTGATAGACCAAGGTATCGCCCTGTTTTTTAAAGGCCCTAATTCCTTCACTGGTGAAGATGTATTAGAGCTGCAGGGCCACGGTGGTCAAATCGTCCTCGATATGCTGATCAAGCGCGTATTAGAAGTCGAAGGCATTCGTATCGCCAAACCAGGCGAGTTTAGCGAACAAGCCTTTATGAACGATAAGCTGGACTTAACCCAAGCCGAAGCGATTGCCGACCTTATCGATGCCACCAGTGAGCAAGCCGCTAAAAGCGCGCTGCAATCACTGCAAGGTGAGTTTTCGAAGGAAGTTCATGAGCTAGTGGATCAAGTCACCCATCTGCGTTTATACGTCGAAGCCGCGATTGATTTCCCCGATGAAGAAGTCGACTTTTTAAGTGATGGCAAAATTGCCAACGCACTCTATAAAATCATCGACAAACTCAGCGTCGTCCAAGCCAGT
This sequence comes from Shewanella sp. MR-4, assembly GCF_000014685.1. Classification (NCBI taxonomy): domain Bacteria; kingdom Pseudomonadati; phylum Pseudomonadota; class Gammaproteobacteria; order Alteromonadales; family Shewanellaceae; genus Shewanella; species Shewanella sp. MR-4. Next base: position 4,702,836 of record NC_008321.1, on the reverse strand, counting down.
GCCAAGCAAGGCTCGATTATCCGCGAAGGTATGAAAGTGGTGATTGCCGGTCGCCCCAATGCAGGAAAATCCAGTCTGCTTAATGCGCTCGCCGGTAAAGAGTCGGCGATTGTGACCGAAATTGCAGGTACCACCCGCGACGTATTGCGTGAGCATATCCATTTAGATGGTATGCCACTGCATATTATCGACACCGCAGGCCTGCGTGACACCACAGATACGGTTGAACAAATCGGTATCGAGCGGGCGTGGAACGAAATCAACAGCGCCGATCGCGTGTTGTTTATGGTCGATGGCACCACTACGGATGCGGTCGATCCCCACGATATTTGGCCCGATTTTATTGATCGTCTCCCCGCTAATTTAGGCGTGACAGTTGTCCGCAACAAAGCCGATCTCACCGGTGAGAACCTCGCTATGACCGAAGAAAAAGGTTACAGCGTGTATCGGATCTCGGCTAAAACCGGTCTGGGCGTCGAGGAATTAAAACAACACCTTAAATCCTTGATGGGTTATCAGAGTAATCTCGAAGGTGGCTTTATCGCCCGTCGTCGTCACCTCGAAGCATTGGATGTTGCCGCAAGCCATCTTCAACTCGGTAAAGAACAATTAGAGATTTACCTCGCAGGTGAACTGTTAGCGGAAGAACTGAGAATGGCGCAATTAGCCCTGTCCGAAATCACAGGCCGCTTCACCTCAGACGATCTACTGGGCAAAATTTTCAGCTCATTCTGTATCGGCAAATAATTTCGTTTTAGCGGTTAGTTAAACGATTCATAAAAAATCAGCCCACTAAGTTCGCTTAGGGGCTGATTTTTTTTATTTAGAAATGCTTTGTCTGAAACAGTTAATCTAGACTTGGCGATAATGGTCCTGCATTTGATAAGACCTAGCATAGAGCGCGAAGATGACCGCTGCCAAAATCGCAAATCCCGCGAAGAAGAACATTTGGAATGCCGTCACACTCATACCGGTTTGAACAATTTGTTCCGTCACAGCTGGGCTTTTTACGCTCACATTGGCCAGCAATACCCAAAGGTTACCGACGGTAACCGATAAGGTCCAAAAACTCATAATAGTGCCCTTCATCGCCTTAGGTGCTTGGCTGTAGGCAAATTCTAAACCCGTCGCCGAAACTAATACTTCACCAAAGGTCAGTAAGGCGTAGGGTAAGATCTGCCAGAAGATAGACAGCGACGAGCCACCATCCATCATCAACTGAATCGTCCCAACTACAATCCAGCTTAAGCCAGTAATCGCTATCCCCGCCCCCATTTTACGCAGCGCAGTTAATTTCACGCCCATACGCTCAATCGCAGGATATAAAACGAAGTTATTGAATGGGATCAACAGCATCACTAACAGCGGATTTAATGCCTGCATCATGGCAGGTTCAAACCACGAGGGTTTGACCATATCGTTAGCCTGCAAAATCCATGTAGAAGCTTTTTGATCGAACAAGGACCAAAATGGCGTCACTAAGGCGAACAACACCAAAATACGCAACACTGAACGCACACCATCCACGGCCGCATCAGGATGAATCCCTCGCGCGCGCTCAAGCTGTAATGACGCCCCAAGGCCTACAAATCCCATCAGCAGCACCATAGCGCTACACAAACCGGCCACAATACCTAGGGTCGGAATATTCACCAACGCATAAGCGGCAGAAACACCACCAATTAAGGCTAACACTAAACCTATATTGGCCTTGCCTTCGATCTTAGTCAGCAAAGCGCTACGGATCACGGGTAAAAATCCATGGGGATCTTTAGGCTCTGGCGGCATATGCACATAACGTTTACGGCCTAACCAGAAAAACACTGTAGCGATAAACATCAACACACCGGGGATCCCGAAAGCCACTGCTGCGCCAAAATTCTTGAGTAACAATGGCATAGACAATGATGCGAAGAAGGAACCGAAGTTGATCGTAAAATAGAACATATCGAAGGCTTTTTGCGCCAAAGACTTGTTGCTCTGATCAAACTGATCGCCCATAAAGGAAGAAACTAAAGGCTTAATCCCGCCCGAACCTAAGGCAATTAAGAATAAACCGGTATAAAAGCCTTGCACGCTGTGCTCAAAAATCGCCAAGAATGCATGGCCCACACAATAGAGTAAGCTTAACCACAAAATAGTGTTGTACTTACCAAAGAATCTATCTGCGATCCAACCACCGAGTAAGGGGAAAAAATACACCCCAATCACAAACGAATGGAATACATCCTTTGCCACAGCCCCGCGAAGATCTTCGGGAATAGAGAGCAAAAGTGCCGTCATCAAGAATGGTGTTAGAATGTTGCGCATGCCATAAAAGCTAAAACGTTCACAGGCTTCGCTGGCGATAATATAGGGTATTTGGCGTGGCCACTTTGGCGCATCTGCAGGAGTAGTCATCAGTTATCCTATTATAATTGTTATATAAAATTTACTTTGATCGCGATAAAACTAAGATTGCAGTCAAGGATACTAGCAGACTGCAAATCAATAGTGAGTAAATTTATACAGCAAAACACTGTAACTAGATGTAAGCCCCAAAAATGATAGAAATTAACGACCACAGAGAGCAGTAACAATGACCAAGATTGCGATATTAGTCGGTACCACCCTCGGCAGCAGTGAATATATTGCGGATGAAATGCAGGCTCAACTCACGCCTTTAGGACATGAAGTCGATACCTTTTTGAGCCCAACTTTGGATGATCTGCAACCTTATTCCCTTTGGATCATCGTCTCATCGACTCACGGAGCCGGTGATCTACCCGACAATTTACAGCCATTTTGTAAAGAACTGCTGCTAAACACACCAGATCTTACCCAAGTCCAATTCGCCCTATGTGCAATTGGCGATTCGAGTTATGACACCTTTTGCCAAGGCCCTGAAAAATTAATTGAAGCGCTCGAATACAGTGGTGCAAAAGTCATTGTGGATAAGATCCAGATCGATGTACAACAGGATCCAGTGCCAGAAGACCCAGCTTTAGCCTGGTTGGCACAATGGCAAGATCAAATTTAAGATCCTCTCTTGGAAAACATCCCAAACAACCCACAGTTTAGATCTTATTTATCCACAAAAAGCTACTTTAATGTATATTTTTGTGGATAAACTATTATTTAGATCTGATCAACCTCTGTGCTATTCACAACCTGATCCGCTCAAAGATCCACCCTGTGGATAAATAGCGGATCTATCCCCACCTTTTATTGCAGTAGATCGCCTCTAGATCACAAGAATGAAAGTTAGTTAGCTATTGATATAAATAAGGAAATAGCCTTACCCACAGGAAAGTGCGATCCTAATAGTAAACATAATAAGAAGATCTATATAAAGATCTTAAGATCTATTAGTCCCGATCCAATGGATCCATTTTCTAAAAATGATCATTCACCTCATTCAAAGCAAATGCTAAAATGATCGGCTCACGTTGGGTCTCTTAAGTTACTAAAGGTAGGGTCATGCATTTTCATGAACGGTTTGATGTTATTGTTGTAGGTGGTGGTCATGCCGGAACTGAAGCCGCATTGGCTGCAGCAAGAATGGGCTCTAAAACATTATTGCTGACGCACAATCTTGATACTCTAGGACAAATGTCATGCAACCCAGCAATCGGTGGTATTGGCAAAGGTCATTTGGTAAAAGAAATCGATGCATTAGGCGGTGCAATGGCGATCGCAACCGACTACGCAGGGATCCAATTTAGAACCCTAAACTCGAGTAAAGGTCCAGCGGTAAGAGCGACTCGTGCTCAGGCCGATCGCGCTCTGTACCGTCAGAAGATCCAAAATATTCTGCAAAACCAACCCAACTTACGCATTTTTCAACAGGCAGTTGATGATCTAGTTGTTGAGAATGACCGCGTTGTAGGTGTGATTACCCAAATGGGCTTAGCCTTCGAAGCTCCAGCCGTGGTATTAACCGCGGGGACTTTCCTCAGTGGTAAAATCCATATTGGTTTAGAAAATTACAGTGGCGGTCGTGCTGGCGATCCACCATCAATCGCACTCGCCCATCGCTTACGCGAGTTGCCAATCCGTGTTGGCCGTTTAAAAACGGGTACACCACCCCGTATCGACGCCAATACCATTGATTTTACCCAAATGACAGAGCAGAAAGGCGATACGCCATTACCTGTGATGTCATTTATGGGTGATGTGAGTCATCACCCGAAACAAATTTCATGTTGGATTACACACACCAATGAAAAGACTCACGATATTATTCGTGGTGGCTTAGATCGCAGCCCTATGTATTCAGGCGTGATCGAGGGGATTGGTCCACGTTACTGCCCTTCTATCGAAGACAAGATCCATCGTTTTTCAGATAAATCATCACACCAGATCTTTATCGAACCCGAAGGATTAAATACTAACGAGATCTACCCTAACGGCATCTCCACCAGCTTGCCCTTCGATGTGCAGTTAAATCTGGTTCGTTCGATCCAAGGCATGGAAAATGCTGAGATTGTTCGCCCTGGTTATGCTATTGAGTACGATTATTTTGATCCAAGGGATCTTAAAAATTCGTTAGAAACCAAAACGATCAATGGTTTGTTCTTCGCGGGCCAAATCAACGGTACTACGGGGTATGAAGAAGCCGGTGCTCAAGGTTTACTCGCTGGGATGAACGCTGCGCTGCAGGTTCAAGGCAAAGAAGCTTGGTGCCCTCGCCGTGATGAAGCTTATATCGGCGTATTGGTTGACGATTTATCAACCTTAGGCACCAAAGAGCCCTACCGTATGTTTACCAGCCGCGCCGAATACCGCCTACTGCTGCGTGAAGACAACGCCGATCTGCGCTTAACGGCAAAAGGTCGTGAACTGGGTCTGGTGGATGATGCGCGTTGGGCCTCTTTCAGTGAAAAACTGGAATCGATCGAGTTAGAACTGCAACGTCTACGTAGCCAATGGATCCATCCAAATTCACCTTTAGTGCCAGTGTTAAATCCGCATTTAAACACGCCGATCTCCCGTGAAGCGTCGTTTGAAGAGTTGCTGCGTCGTCCAGAAATGGATTACAGCAAGCTGATGCAGATTGAAGGCTTTGGTCCAGGTCTTGCCGATCCACTCGCTGCCGAGCAAGTACAGATCCAGGTGAAGTACTCTGGCTATATCCAACGTCAGCAGGAAGAGATCAACAAAGCGGTTCGTAATGAGAACACAGGTTTGCCATTGAACCTTGATTACAAAGAGGTTCCTGGGCTTTCAAACGAGGTTATTGCTAAGTTAAATAGCCATAAGCCCGAAACCATTGGCCAAGCATCGCGTATCTCAGGTATTACTCCGGCAGCGATTTCAATTCTGCTAGTGCATCTGAAAAAACGCGGTTTATTACGCAAGAGTGCGTAAAAGCTAGCTTAATCGCCAGTTTGGTCGCAGAAGGGAAGCATTCAGGCTTCCCTTCGACGTTTCAGAGCTTCATAATAGCCAGCGAGTTTATAATCGTATCTTTATTGAGGTTGTTCAGTGTTATCTGCCCAGTTAGAGGCCTATTTAGCCGAAATTAATCTGCCCGCCACGGCTGAGCAGAAAAAACAACTGCTTGATTTTGTTGGCATGCTCAACAAATGGAATAAAGCTTATAACTTAACCTCGGTAAGAGATCCTGAGGCGATGCTTGTCCGCCATATTATGGACAGCTTAGTGGTGTCGCCCCATTTGCAGGGCGAGCGCTTTATCGATGTGGGTACTGGACCTGGGCTGCCCGGCATTCCTTTAGCGATTATGAATCCTGATAAGACCTTTGTGCTGCTCGATAGCTTAGGCAAGCGTATCCGCTTTCAAAAGCAAGTGGCCTTTGAACTCGGGATCCACAATATTAGTTCGATAGAGAGCCGAGTCGAGGCCTATCAACCCGAGCAAAAGTTCGATGGAGTGCTGAGCCGCGCCTTTGCCTCAATCCATGATATGTTGACATGGTGCCATCACTTGCCTGCCGAGCATGGACAATTTTATGCGCTCAAGGGACAACTGAGTGATGAAGAGATGCAACAAATCCCCGCTGGATTTGTGGTGACCGAAACCATCGAACTCAAAGTGCCTAGACTCGATGAGCAAAGACATTTACTCAAAATAATCAAAGAATAACAGGCTTAAAGCTCCTCATTTCGCATGGATTTTTAAGTAGGCAATAAACCAGAATTTACATACAGGGTGACATTGTGGGTAAAGTAATTGCCGTGGCCAACCAGAAAGGTGGCGTAGGGAAAACAACAACTTGTGTCAACTTAGCCGCCTCTTTAGCCGCGACTAAGCGTAAAGTGCTGCTGATCGATCTCGATCCTCAGGGCAATGCCACCATGGGCAGTGGTGTCGATAAATACGAAGTCGAGAATACGGCTTACGAATTGCTGGTTGAAGAAAAGCCTTTCGATGACATCGTGGTCAAAGATACCACGGGAAAATATGATCTAATCGCCAGTAACGGTGATGTGACCGCGGCAGAAATCAAACTCATGGAGTTTTTTGCTCGAGAAGTGCGTTTACGTAATGCGCTCGCACCGATAAAAGATCAATATGATTATATCTTTATCGACTGTCCTCCTTCGCTCAATATGCTGACGGTCAATGCCATGTCGGCGGCCGACTCAGTACTGGTGCCAATGCAGTGTGAGTATTTCGCGCTTGAAGGTTTAACCGCTTTGATCGATACCATCACTAAATTGGCGGCTGTGGTTAACCCTGGTTTGGGTATCGAAGGGATTCTACGCACTATGTACGATCCGCGTAATCGCCTGTCAAATGATGTGTCCGATCAGCTAAAACAACACTTTGGCGATAAGGTTTATCGCACTGTGATCCCGCGTAACGTGCGTTTGGCCGAGGCGCCAAGCTTTGGCGCTCCCGCCATGTACTACGATAAATCGAGCGCGGGGGCTAAGGCTTATTTGGCGCTGGCTGGCGAGATGATCCGCCGTTCCGAACAGAAAACTCAGGCTAAGCGAGCGTAAAGGATAACCATGACGTTAAAGAAAAGAGGGTTAGGTAAAGGCTTAGATGCTTTACTGAGTAACAGCCACGCCGCGAGTAAAAAACACACGGAAGAAGTGGTCGTTGTCGATAAAAAAGAAGAACTTATCCATCTGGATCTCGACCTGTTACAACCAGGTAAATACCAACCTCGTAAGGACATGTCTCCCGAGGCATTGGAAGAACTCGCCCATTCCATCCGCAACCAAGGCATTATCCAGCCGATTGTGGTGCGGCCTGTCAGCGATAGCCAGTACGAGATTATCGCGGGTGAACGCCGTTGGCGTGCTTCCCAATTAGCGGGCATTGAAAAAATCCCTTGTATCGTCAAGCCTGTACCCGATGAAGCGGCGGTTGCCATTGCCTTGATTGAAAACATCCAACGTGAAGACTTAAATGCCATGGAAGAAGCCATTGCATTACAACGTTTGATGCAAGAATTTGAGCTGACTCACCAACAGGTCGCCGATGTTGTGGGAAAATCTCGTGCGAGTGTATCTAACTTGTTACGGTTAAATGGTTTAAATGAACCAGTTAAGCGTCTACTCGAGTATGGCGACATTGATATGGGCCATGCACGCGCTTTACTCGCAATTGAGGGTGAAGAACAAACAAATCTGGCGAGATTAGTGGCTGCCAAGGAATTAACCGTTCGCGAAACTGAACGATTGATTAACCAAACCTTAAATCCGTCCAAACCCGTCGAAACTACGACTAAAGATCAAGATGTTTGTCGTTTAGAGCAGCAGTTAATTGAAAGATTAGGTGCTAAGGTTTCGATCGCTCATAGCAGTAAGGGTAAGGGTAAAATTGTAATTAACTATCAGAATCTGGCTGAATTAGACGGAATTCTTAGCAAAATTCGTTAATGTCTGTAGATTAACAGTTTTTAATGTAAATTTGTGACATATGTTAATTTTGGATTTTGACTGTTTTGGCGCTATATCACGTTAAAAGTGCTGTTTTTCCTTATCTCAAAGTTGCAATGAAGGCGTGAAAAGGTATACTTTCGCAAGCTTTTTGTGCATCGACAAAAATACGGATATTTGTCATCCGGTCATCGAAACAAAAAGTATGAATGCGGAGAGGATGAGTTGAGTAAGGTTTTAGCGCGTCGTGGCCGGTGGTCAGCCTATAAATTGGTGATGATGCAGGCGGCGGTGGCTGGGGGTGCTTCAATTCTCTTTTTCGTCGTGTGGGGAGTTCAGTTTGGCTATTCTGCGTTAGCAGGTGGTTCAATTGCTGTGCTCCCTAATTTTGTATTCGCGACCCTCGCTTTCTCTCATACGGGAGCAAGTTCAGCTGCAAAAGTGATTAAAACTTTTTACTGGGGGGAAGCGGTAAAGTTGCTGTTAACCATCGCAATGTTTTCATTGGTGTTTAGCAAGCTTGAGGTGGCATTTATGCCGCTTTTTGTTTGTTATGTGCTGACGTTGATAGTGCATTGGACAGCACCTTTATACTTCAAGCAAAGTTAAGTGGGATGAATCATGGCTGCAACTGGTGAAGCGTTAACACCGCAGGGCTATATCCAGCATCACCTTACCAACTTACACGTTGGTGAAGGTTTCTGGACATGGCACATTGATTCGTTGTTCTTTTCGGTTGGTCTTGGTGTTCTGTTCCTGTGGATTTTCCGTAGTGTTGGTAAAAAAGCGACTTCAGGTGTTCCCGGTAAGCTGCAATGCTTTATCGAGATGATCGTTGAGTTCGTTGATAACAGCGTGAAAGAAAGTTTTCATGGCCGCAATGCCCTGATCGCGCCTTTAGCTCTGACCATTTTTGTATGGGTATTCATGATGAACTTCATGGATATGCTCCCTGTAGACTGGCTGCCTTGGTTAGCAAGTTTAGCGGGCGTTCCATACTTAAAAGTGGTTCCGACGACTGATGTAAACATCACCTTCAGCTTAGCTATTGGTGTGTTTGTGCTGATTATTTACTACAGCATTAAGGTCAAAGGCGTGTCTGGTTTTGTTAAAGAACTGACGCTACAGCCCTTTAACCATAAGGCAATGATACCCGTCAACCTCCTATTAGAGACTGTTACCTTAATCGCTAAACCAATTTCATTGGCATTGCGTCTATTCGGTAACTTGTACGCAGGTGAGTTGATCTTCATCCTTATTGCGCTGATGTATGGTACCAACTTGTTATTATCTTCCCTAGGTGTGACTCTGCAACTAGGTTGGTTAATTTTCCACATTTTGGTTATCACGCTGCAGGCGTTTATCTTCATGATGTTGACCATTGTTTACTTAAGCATGGCACATGAAGATCATTAAGGATTGCTGAAGAAATTTTAAACTAAATCATCAACTAATTAGATTTAGATTTTAGATACTGGAGATACAGATGGAAACGATTTTAGGCATGACAGCTATCGCTGTTGCTCTGCTGATTGGTATGGGTGCTCTTGGTACTGCAATCGGTTTCGGCTTATTAGGTGGCAAGTTCCTGGAAGGCGCTGCGCGTCAACCAGAAATGGCTCCTATGCTGCAAGTTAAAATGTTCATCGTAGCGGGTCTGTTAGACGCCGTAACAATGATCGGTGTTGGTATCGCATTATTCATGCTGTTCACCAACCCACTGGGTGCAATGCTGTAAGAAAACGCTTCTGTCTTAACTCTAAATAGGAGGCTGTTGTGAATTTCAACGCTACCCTAATCGGTCAGACGGTCGCCTTTATCATCTTCGTGTGGTTCTGCATGAAGTTTGTATGGCCCCCTTTGATGAATGCCATCGAAGCGCGCCAAAAAAGGATTGCTGACGGTCTAGCTGATGCTGATCGTGCGGTAAAAGACCTGGAGTTGGCTCAAGCGAAAGCGACTGACCAACTAAAAGAAGCCAAGGTGACTGCTAACGAAATTATTGAGCAAGCTAACAAGCGTAAAGCTCAAATAGTTGAAGAAGCTAAAGCCGAAGCAGACGCTGAGCGTGCAAAAATCATCGCTCAGGGTAAAGCAGAAATTGAAGCTGAACGTAATCGCGTGAAAGAGGATCTGCGTAAGCAGGTTGCTACTCTTGCCATCATGGGTGCTGAGAAGATCCTTGAGCGTTCTATTGATCCAGCCGCCCACAGTGACATAGTTAATAAACTAGTCGCTGAAATTTGATAAGGGAGTTTGAGTTATGGCTGAATTAACCACCATCGCTCGCCCTTACGCAAAGGCAGCTTTTGACGTTGCTGTTGAACATAATGCAGTGGATACCTGGGCAGAAATGCTCACGTTTGCCGCACTGGTTAGTGAAAACGAAACCATGCAGCCACTGCTAACTGGCTCTTTAGCTAGTACAAAACTTGCCGCACTCTTTATTAGTGTGTGTGGTGAGCAAATCAATGAGCAAGGTCAGAACTTGATAAAGGTAATGGCTGAAAACGGTCGCTTAAAGGTACTACCTGCTGTATCTGAGCTTTTTGCTCAATACCGTAATGAGTGGGCAAAAGAAGTGGAAGCCGATGTGGTTTCTGCAGCTGAGCTCAGCTCTGAACAAAAGCAGCAGATCAGTATTTCTTTAGAGAAACGTCTCGCACGCAAAGTTAAGCTGAATTGCAGCACTGACGCCGCGCTCATCGCCGGTGTAATTATTAAGGCAGGTGACTTAGTCATTGATGGCTCTGTCCGCGGTAAGTTATCGCGTCTGTCTGAAAAGCTGCAGTCGTAATTGGGAGTTTGAGCATGCAACTGAATTCCACTGAAATCAGCGATCTGATTAAGCAGCGGATCGAGCAGTTCGAAGTCGTTAGCGAATCTCGTAACGAAGGTACTATCGTTGCGGTTAGTGACGGCATTATCCGCATCCACGGCCTAGCCGATGTGATGCAAGGTGAAATGATCGAACTGCCTGGTAGCCGTTTTGCAATCGCGTTGAACCTTGAACGTGATTCTGTCGGTGCCGTAGTAATGGGTCCTTATGCTGATTTAGCAGAGGGCGTAAAAGTTAAAACTACTGGCCGTATTCTGGAAGTTCCAGTCGGTCGCGGCCTATTAGGCCGTGTAGTTAACACTCTGGGTGAGCCAATTGACGGAAAAGGCGCTATCGACAACGATGGTTTCTCTCCTGTTGAAGTGATCGCACCAGGTGTTATCGAGCGTAAGTCAGTAGATCAACCAGTTCAAACTGGTTATAAAGCCGTTGACGCTATGATCCCAATCGGTCGTGGCCAACGTGAATTGATCATTGGCGACCGTCAAACTGGTAAAACAGCTATGGCGATCGACGCAATCATCAACCAGCGCGATTCTGGCATCAAATGTGTGTACGTAGCTGTAGGCCAAAAGGCTTCTACTATTGCTAACGTAGTACGCAAGCTAGAAGAGCACGGTGCATTAGCTAACACTATCGTTGTAGTAGCAACAGCTTCTGAAGCTGCGGCACTGCAATACTTAGCACCATACTCTGGTTGTGCTATGGGTGAATACTTCCGCGACCGCGGTGAAGATGCTCTGATCGTATACGATGACCTGTCTAAGCAAGCAGTTGCTTACCGTCAGATCTCGTTACTGCTGAAGCGTCCACCAGGCCGTGAAGCTTATCCTGGTGACGTATTCTATCTACACTCTCGTTTATTAGAGCGTGCTTCACGCGTAAACGAAGAATATGTAGAAAAGTTCACTAAGGGTGCTGTAACAGGTCAAACCGGTTCTTTAACCGCGCTGCCTATTATTGAAACTCAGGCGGGTGACGTATCTGCATTCGTACCGACCAACGTAATTTCTATTACTGACGGTCAGATCTTCCTTGAGACCGATCTGTTTAACTCTGGCTTACGTCCAGCGGTTAACCCAGGTATTTCTGTTTCTCGTGTTGGTGGTGCGGCTCAGACTAAGATCATCAAGAAACTGTCTGGTGGTATCCGTACCGCTCTAGCACAGTATCGTGAACTTGCTGCGTTCTCACAGTTTGCATCTGACTTAGACGATGCAACTCGTGCTCAACTTGAGCATGGTGTGCGTGTTACCGAACTGATGAAGCAAAAACAATATGCTCCTATGAGCGTAGCCGCTCAAGCTGTGTCTATTTTCGCAGCTGAAAAAGGTTACCTGAAGGGCGTTGAGCTGAACAAAGTTGGTGATTTCGAAGCCGCTCTGCTCTCGTACATGAACAGCGAGCATGCTGCTTTAATCAAGCTTATCAACGAGACTGGCGATTATAACGCCGATATCGAAGCTGAATTAAAAGCTGGCCTCGACAAGTTCGTAGCAACCCAAACCTGGTAACAATGATAGAGGTGTCTTAAGGCACCTCAGGTCCAGATTGGAGAGTAGAGATGGCCGGCGCTAAAGAGATTAAAACCAAGATCGCGAGTGTGAAAAACACTCAGAAGATCACGTCCGCCATGGAAATGGTGGCAGCCAGCAAAATGCGCAGAGCGCAGGACCGCATGGCTGCAAGCCGTCCATACGCGGAAAGCATGCGTAAGGTGATCGGTCACGTCGCGCAAGGTTCTCTCGAGTATAAACACCCCTACTTAGAGGTGAGAGAGGCTAAGCGGGTTGGTTACATTGTTGTAGCAACCGACCGTGGCCTTTGTGGTGGTCTGAACGTCAACCTCTTTAAAAAGGTTGTGGCAGACGTGAAAAGCTGGAAAGAGCAAGGTGCAGAATTTGAATTTTGCCCAATTGGTGCTCGTAGTGTTCAGTTTTTCAAAAGCTTTGGCGGTCAGGTATCTGCCCATGCTTCAGGTTTAGGCGATGCTCCAAAGCTCGCTGACCTGATCGGGACAGTACGTGTGATGCTAGATGCTTACAACGAAGGCAAACTGGATCGTCTGTACGTAGTGTTCAACAAGTTTGTAAACACTATGACGCAGACTCCTGTGATCGAGCAGCTGCTACCTTTGCCTAAATCGGAAGATGATGAGGTTGCTCATCGTTGGGACTATATCTACGAGCCAGATCCAAAAGCCCTTTTGGATACCTTATTGGTTCGTTATGTAGAATCTCAGGTTTACCAAGGTGTTGTTGAAAACATTGCTTCTGAACAGGCTGCCCGTATGGTGGCAATGAAGGCGGCAACAGACAACGCAGGTACACTGATTGACGATTTGCAATTGGTCTATAACAAGGCTCGTCAGGCTGCGATTACGCAGGAACTGTCGGAAATTGTTTCTGGTGCCTCTGCGGTTTAGGTTAGGTAACGAATACAAGTTTTAGAGGATTAATCATGAGCACAGGTACTGTTGTCCAAGTGATTGGCGCGGTTGTGGACGTAGAGTTTCCACAAGATGCCGTACCTCAGGTATATGACGCTCTGAAGATCGTAGGTGAAGGCTCCTGTAATGGTTTGGTGCTGGAAGTTCAGCAACAACTAGGTGGTGGTGTAGTTCGTACCATCGCTATGGGTACTTCTGATGGTCTGCGTCGTGGTCTTGAGGTAGTAAACTCAGGTTCACCTATTTCTGTTCCTGTTGGTACCGCCACTCTTGGCCGTATCATGAACGTTTTAGGCGAGCCTATTGATGAAGCTGGCGCAATTGGCGAAGAAGAACGTTATGTTATTCACCGCAGCGCTCCTTCATACGAAGATCAATCAAACACGACTGAACTGTTAGAGACTGGTATCAAGGTTATCGACCTTGTATGTCCATTCGCTAAGGGTGGTAAAGTAGGTCTGTTCGGTGGTGCGGGTGTTGGTAAGACAGTTAACATGATGGAACTGATCAACAACATCGCTAAAGCTCACTCAGGTCTTTCTGTATTCGCCGGTGTAGGTGAGCGTACTCGTGAGGGTAACGACTTCTACTACGAGATGAAGGATTCTGGCGTTCTCGACAAAGTAGCCATGGTATATGGTCAAATGAACGAGCCACCAGGAAACCGTCTGCGTGTAGCACTGACCGGTCTGACTATGGCTGAAAAATTCCGTGACGAAGGTCGTGACGTTCTGTTGTTCGTTGACAACATCTACCGTTACACCCTAGCCGGTACTGAAGTATCAGCACTGTTAGGTCGTATGCCTTCTGCGGTAGGTTACCAACCAACTCTGGCTGAAGAAATGGGCGTTCTGCAAGAGCGTATTACTTCAACTAAGACTGGTTCTATTACCTCTGTACAAGCGGTATACGTACCTGCGGACGACTTGACTGACCCGTCACCAGCAACAACCTTCGCTCACTTAGATGCGACTGTTGTATTGTCACGTCAAATCGCTTCTCTGGGTATTTACCCAGCGGTTGACCCACTGGATTCTACTTCTCGTCAATTAGATCCATTAGTGGTTGGTCAAGAGCACTATGACGTAGCTAACGGTGTACAAACTGTTCTGCAACGCTACAAAGAGCTGAAAGACATCATTGCGATTCTCGGTATGGACGAACTGTCAGACGACGATAAGATGACCGTTTCCCGTGCACGTAAGATTGAGCGTTTCTTGTCTCAGCCTTTCCACGTAGCAGAAGTCTTTACTGGTTCTCCTGGTAAGTACGTTTCTCTGAAAGACACTATCCGTGGCTTCAAGGGAATTCTGAGTGGTGAGTTCGATCACATTCCAGAACAAGCGTTCTACATGGTTGGTTCTATCGACGAAGCTGTCGAGAAAGCTAACAAAAAGAAATAACTAAGTAGTCATACTTAGTTTTTTAAGGAGAACGGGATGGCAGCCATGACAGTACAGCTTGATATAGTAAGCGCAGAGAGCAGCATCTTCTCAGGTCGCGTAGCTAGCCTACAAGTGACCGGTTCTGAAGGTGAGTTGGGCATCATGCATGGCCACGCTCCACTGTTAAGCTATATCAAACCTGGCATGGCGCGCATCGTCAAACAAGACGGCAGCGAAGAAGTGTTTTATCTTTCTGGTGGTTTACTGGAAGTACAACCTTCTTCTGTTTCTGTGTTGGCTGATGTGGTTATGCGTGCCAAAGATATTGATGAGCAGGCAGCATTAGAAGCCAAGCGTCGTGCAGAAGCCCATATGGCGACTGCGGGTGCGGACTTCAATTATGACGCCGCTATGGTTGAGTTAGCGAAAGCAATGGCTCAATTACGTGTTGTTGAAACCATCAAGAAAAACATTGCCAGATAAAGGTTATTGTTTGTGATAAAAGGCGGTTATCGAAAGATACCCGCCTTTTTTGTTGGTTTTTTCGCTGCGTTTTGAGATCTGCCTTTCGCTTTGCTGCGCCTTTCCGTTAAAATTGCGCCATTAAATCGAGCTTAGTTTATCCCTTTGGGATGTTAATCAAGGATATGGCAATGGCATTAAATGTAGTGATCTTAGCGGCAGGAAAAGGAACTCGCATGCGCTCGGATCTTCCCAAGGTATTACATCCTATCGCCCACAAGAGCATGGTGCAGCATGTTATCGATACCGCCCACAGTATCGGCAGCGATGCCATTCAACTGGTCTACGGCTATGGCGCCGACAAATTAAAATCCGCACTGGGTGAGCAGCAATTAAATTGGATGTTGCAAGCCGAGCAGTTAGGCACTGGCCATGCGGTTGCTCAGGCGATTCCTAATATCGACGACAATGACACTGTGCTGATCCTTTACGGTGATGTGCCCTTGATCCAAGCCTCGACCCTGGAAGCCTTGCTCGCTGCGCGTCCTGATCATGGCGTGGCGATTTTAACCGTCAACCTTGTTAACCCGACAGGCTATGGTCGTATTGTGCGCGAGCAAGGCAAGGTTGTCGGCATCGTCGAGCAAAAGGATGCCAATGCTGAACAGTTAGCCATCAATGAAATCAATACCGGCATAATGGCAGTGCCGGGCAAGGCATTAAAAACCTGGCTTGGCCGCCTATCGAATAACAATGCTCAGGGTGAATACTACCTGACCGACATTATCGCCATGGCCCACGCCGATGGCGTTGAAATTAATACCGCTCAGCCACAATCAGCCATCGAGGTGGAAGGTGCTAATAACCGCGTGCAGCTTGCACAACTCGAGCGCGCTTATCAGGCCCGTGAAGCCGAAAAGTTAATGATTGCTGGTGCTAATCTACGTGACCCAAGCCGTATCGATATCCGTGGTGAAGTGACCGTGGGTATGGATGTGATGGTCGATGTTAACGTGATTTTCGAAGGTAAAGTAGTGATTGGTAATAACGTTAGCATCGGCGCTGGTGCGATTCTTATCGACTGCGAAATTGCCGATAATGCCGAAATCAAACCTTACTCTATTATCGAAGGCGCTAAGCTAGGCGTTGCCGCCAGTGCGGGGCCTTTTGCCCGTTTGCGCCCTGGTGCCGAACTGATGCAAGATGCGCATATCGGCAACTTCGTTGAGATGAAAAAAGCCGTGTTAGGTGTAGGTTCTAAGGCGGGTCACTTAGCCTATTTAGGCGATGCGCAAATCGGGGCGGGTGTGAATATTGGTGCCGGCACTATTACCTGTAATTACGATGGTGCCAATAAACACTTAACCGTGATTGAAGATAATGTGTTTGTGGGGAGTGATACTCAGCTGGTGGCGCCGGTGACCATTGGTAAAGGCGCGACGCTCGGTGCGGGGTCAACCATTACCCGTGACGTGGGTGAGGATGAGCTAGTGATCACCCGTGTTAAGCAAAAACATCTGACAGGCTGGCAACGTCCGGTAAAGATTAAGAAGTAAGAGCTTCATTCTGAGCAAACATAAAAGCGGCAGTAGCCGCTTTTATGTTTTTAGTCAAAAGAGGAATCTCAACTATTTACAGAAAATCACTGGATTAAGCTTGAATTAATCTAAGTGTGTTATGGCTAATTCGTTGTTTTTATTCAAACTTGATCTAAGTCACGCTAGATTGTAAATTCGTGTAAAGAACCTTAAATAAAAACAATTCTTATTTATATTGCCTGCAATTCTAAGACGAAAGGTCTACTTGAGGTGTTGGCAATGGTATTTAAATATTCAGTTGTGGGTTTGGCCGTTGGGTCTGCATTAATGGCGGCTATGCCTGTCATGGCCGAAGCGCCAAATGATACAAATATTGAGCGTATTAATGTCACTGGCCGTACTTTTAATGACTATAAAGTAGGTAGTGCATCGGGCGCTATGCGTGGTGATATCGATTTAATGGATACCCCACAATCAGTGAACGTGATCCCCGACTTTGTGACCGATGAGCAATTAGCGACTAACCTTGCCGAAGTCTTAGTTAACGATTCAAGTGTTACTGCGGGTACCACTCGCTGGAACCGCCAAGTCTTCAGTATTCGTGGTTTTGAATTAGATTCGGGCAACGGTTATCTGATCAACGGCCACCAGCAATGGTCTCATTACGTCCAACCTATCGAAACCCTGCAACAGGTTGAAGTGCTTAAAGGCCCTTCGAGCATGTTGTATGGCCAATCTGGTCCTGGCGGTTTGGTGAATATGGTCACCAAGAAGCCTACCTACGATTCTATGCTCAACTTAGGGTTTGATACCGACGGTTACGGCTCTACCCGCGCACAGTTAGACGCTGGTGGCAGCTTAAACGAGGCTCAGAGCATTCGTTATCGCGGTGTGTTAGTCAAACAAGACACCAAATACTGGCGTGAATATTCAACGACCGATGAAAACCAAGAGCGTGATCGTTGGTTAGGTTATTTGAACCTAGAATTCGATATCAGTGATGATCTGTTATTGTCACTGAAATACGACCATACCCAAGATAAAACCGGTATCGATGCTGGCAGTTGGTTAGATAAGCAAGGCAATGTTGTCGGCCAGCGTAAAACCATCTGGGATGCGCCTTGGGCCTTTACCGATAACACGGTTTCAAACTTAGGTGCCGATTTAACTTGGCATATGAATGACGATTGGAAAGTTAAACTGGGCTATAACGATCAACAGTTTAATCGCCAGCGTTTCGATTCTGCACCGCAATATAATGAAGATCCATTTACTAGTGGTTATAAAATAAAGCCATTCGATCGTTACGACGACTGGCAACATAAAACCGCTTATGTCGATTTTACGGGCGAGTTTGCATTAGCGGGTATGGAGCACCAACTCCTTATAGGTGCTAACTACTTAGACTACTATTATGGTCAATATATTGAGAGATATGTTAATCAAGCAACCAAAGGGATGATTACAGTTATTCCTGGTCAACCCGTAGCAAAACCAGATTTAGACTATCATCGTGATAGCACAAAATCTGAAAGTGAATACAAATACTACGGTTTCTATCTGCAAGATTTAATGACCATCAATGAACAATGGAAATTGCTTGCAGGGGTTCGTTATGACGAACAGAAAAAAGATGGTTTTGGTGAAAACAGTTATGCCGTATCGCCTAAATTTGGGGTGATCTACTCACCAATGACCAATGGCAGCATATATGTTAACTACTCTAAGAGCTTTACACCGCAAGGTGGTATTACCGACCCTCTAAATGTTAATCATGACACTAACCTTAAACCAGAATATGGCATTCAATATGAAGTAGGGACTAAGTGGGAACTGTTTGACGATAGCTTGTTATTAACGGCTGCGGTATTTGATGTCACACTGGAGAATATCTCTATAAATGAGGTGCTGACAGCAAGTGACCCACGAAGTGAGGATGGAAAATACACTTCAATCACCACCCAAGGCGGAGAGCAAAAACACCGCGGCTTTGAAGTCGGTGCCCAAGGTAAGCTAGGCGATAGCTGGTTTGTGACTTCATCTATGATGTACCTCGATGCTGAGTATCAAACGGGTGATGAGCGCGAAGGTAAAACGCCTATCGATGCCCCTGAATGGTCGGCGAATATCTGGACTCGTTATGAAGTGACCGATAACTTTGCAATGAACTTCGGTGCTATCTATGTTGGCGAGCGTTTTGCAAACGTGGATAACACTATCAGTAAAGACGGTTATGTTCGCTTCGATATTGGTGCTGCCTACACTATGGATATTATGGGTAAAGACGTAAGCCTCCGCGCGAACGTGAGAAACCTGTTTGATACCGATTATATTGATGGCGGCCAATACAATATGGTGACTCTAGGCCAAGACCGTAACTTCAGCGTGGCACTTGAAGCTAAGTTCTAATTTCACTTTCTACGCTTAAGTTTTAGCTCGCTTAAAGCAGTTCATCGATAGGTGAACTGCTTTTTTATTATTTTTCATAAAGTTAATTAATCCAATTTAAAATCTACCCATCTTGATTCGAAATTATCTTTCGAATACTAGCAAAAATGTTTCGTTTCTCTATAATGTAACTTTCGAATCGAAAGTTAAATGAAAGGTTTTATGAATAAACGAAACACACAGCAACGACGTCACAGTATTATCAGCATTCTGAATGAACAGGGTGAAGTGAGTGTCGATGAGTTGTCATTACGTTTCGAAACCTCAGAAGTGACTATTCGTAAAGACTTGGCAGAACTTGAAAAAACCGGACTATTGCTGCGCCGCTATGGTGGTGCTGTGGCTATTCCCGATGAAGTCACGCAACAGTTTTCTGCCAAGATTGCCCCTAATAAGTTATCCATTGCTAAAGCAGCGGCGCAGCTGATCAAAGATCACAATCGCATCATTATCGACAGTGGCACCACCACTTCAGGCCTGATCGCCGAGCTGAATCACAAGCGTGGGCTGGTGGTCATGACCAATGCCCTGCATTTGGCCAATGCGATTCATGAGCTTGAAAATGAGCCCACTCTATTGATGACCGGTGGAACCTGGGATCCGCATTCCGAGTCGTTTCAGGGGCAAGTAGCCGAGCAAGTATTACGCTCCTATAACTTCGACCAACTCTTTATCGGTGCCGACGGTATCGATTTAGCGCGCGGCACCACCACCTTTAATGAGCTAACGGGCTTAAGTAAGGTGATGGCAGAGGTTTCCCGCGAAGTGATCGTTATGGTGGATTCGGACAAAATTGGTAAGCGGATACCTAACTTAGAACTACCTTGGTCGCAAATCAGTGTGCTAGTTACCGATGCTCGCATCGAAGAGAGCGCCCTTAACCAAATTACCGAGCAAGGCGTGAAAGTCATCTTAGCGCCCTACTCGCCTTAGGCATTTGCCCGTGATAAGCCAAAGCAAATGTCTCAAACAAGTTCATTTTTATTTTTCATTTTATAGGTAAAAACTATGTGCGGAATCGTTGGCGCCGTGGCGCAAAGGGATGTGGCCGAAATTCTGGTCGAAGGTTTACGTCGTTTAGAATATCGTGGATATGACTCCGCTGGTGTTGCCGTTATCCACAATGGCGAACTTAATCGTACTCGCCGTGTGGGTAAAGTGCAGGAGCTTTCTGCCGCACTCGAAACCGACCCGTTAGCGGGCGGCACTGGTATTGCACATACTCGTTGGGCTACCCATGGAGAACCAAGCGAGCGCAATGCTCACCCACATTTATCTGAAGGCGATATTGCCGTGGTGCACAATGGCATTATCGAAAACCATCATAAACTGCGCGAAATGCTAAAAGAGCTGGGCTATCACTTCAGTTCTGATACCGACACCGAAGTGATTTGTCATTTAGTTCATCACGAATTAAAAACGCACGACACCCTACTGGCCGCTGTGCAAGCCACGGTTAAACAACTTGAAGGCGCTTATGGCACTGTGGTTATCGACCGCCGCGATAGCGAGCGTATGGTCGTCGCGCGCTCAGGCAGCCCATTAGTGATTGGTTTTGGTTTAGGTGAAAACTTCGTTGCATCTGACCAATTGGCGCTGCTGCCTGTGACCCGTTCTTTCGCGTTTTTAGAAGAAGGTGACGTGGCAGAAGTGACTCGTCGCACCGTGAGCATTTTCGATGTGCATGGCAATAAAGTTGAGCGCGAAGTTAAAGAATCAGAAATCACCCACGATGCCGGCGACAAAGGTGAATATCGCCACTATATGCTCAAAGAGATTTATGAGCAGCCATTGGCATTGACGCGCACTATCGAAGGTCGCATTGCTAACAAGCAAGTGCTCGACACGGCTTTTGGTGATAATGCCGCAGAGTTTTTAAAAGATATTAAACACGTGCAAATCATTGCCTGTGGTACTAGCTACCATGCAGGTATGGCGGCGCGTTATTGGTTAGAGGATTGGGCTGGCGTTTCATGTAATGTCGAAATCGCCTCTGAATTCCGCTACCGCAAATCGCATTTATTCCCTAACAGCCTGTTGGTGACCATTTCTCAATCCGGCGAAACCGCCGATACGCTGGCGGCGATGCGCCTAGCCAAAGAAATGGGTTACAAGGCGACGCTAACTATCTGTAACGCACCTGGCTCTTCCTTAGTCCGTGAGTCTGACATGGCATACATGATGAAAGCGGGTGCTGAGATTGGTGTGGCCTCTACCAAAGCCTTTACTGTGCAGTTGGCTGGTTTGTTAATGCTGACGGCGGTGATCGGTCGCCATAATGGCATGTCGGAGCAAATGCAGGCGGAGATCACTCAAAGCCTACAGTCTATGCCAGCCAAAGTGGAACAAGCATTGAGCTTAGATGATGCGATTGCTGAATTGGCGGAAGATTTTGCCGACAAACACCATGCCTTATTCCTTGGCCGTGGCGATCAGTACCCGATTGCGATGGAAGGTGCGCTGAAACTTAAAGAGATCTCTTATATCCATGCTGAGGCGTATGCCTCTGGTGAGTTGAAACATGGCCCACTGGCGTTGATTGATGCCGACATGCCCGTCATCGTGGTCGCGCCAAACAATGAACTGTTAGAAAAGCTGAAATCTAACGTTGAAGAAGTGCGTGCCCGTGGTGGTTTAATGTATGTCTTTGCCGATGTGGATGCTGAGTTTGAATCTGACGAGACCATGAAGGTTATCCCAGTTCCACACTGCGATATATTTATGGCACCGCTGATTTACACTATCCCATTACAGTTGCTGTCGTATCACGTTGCCTTAATTAAGGGCACCGATGTGGATCAACCGCGAAACCTCGCTAAATCGGTGACGGTGGAATAAATCGGAAGCAATAAAAAACCGCCTAAATGGCGGTTTTTTTATTGGGGCTTTATTAGAGAATGTGCTGGTGGCTTAACTTTTTAAGCTGTTACAGTCTCAAGCGCGTGTTGCTTTTTTGCTTCTAAACGTTTCCATACTTTATCGTGGAAATAAAACACTACGGTGTTTATCGCTGGCTCAACTAATGCGACGGCACCACCAACCAAAACACTACCGGTTAATAAATAGGTAACGGTGAAGGCAACGCTGAAATGTAATACGGCAAAAGTGAATGTCTTGGTCATGTTCTTATCCTCTAATGTTAGCCTCAATTGGGAATAATTAGATGATAACAATTCTCATTAAAATTTAAACCCGTATTTTGAGATTAGTTTAAACGGTTTTTTCTATCTATAAGTGCTAAAAAATATAAAGCCCTCAAATGAGGGCATATAGCAATCAGCTTCGATTAGTAATGCCAAGGAAACGCTGAGAAGTCCTGATCGCGTTTCTCGAGGAAAGCATCGCGCCCTTCTTGAGCTTCTGCACTGGCATAGGCTAAACGCGTCGCTTCACCCGCAAACAGTTGCTGGCCGACCATGCCATCGTCTGTCATGTTAAAGCCGTACTTCAACATACGCATCGCTGTTGGCGATTTGGAGTTAATCTCTTTGGCCCATCTTAATGCTTCAACTTCGAGTTCGGCATGGGGAACCGATTTATTGACCATTCCCATGGCAAAGGCTTCATCGGCACTGTAGTTAAAGCCACAGAAGAAAATTTCTCGCGCGCGCTTTTGGCCAATCATCTTGGCAAGATAAGCGCTACCATAGCCAGAATCGAAACTCGCGACATCGGGATCGGTTTGTTTGAAGACAGCGTGTTCCTTCGAGGCTAAGGTTAAGTCGCAGACAACGTGTAAACTATGGCCGCCACCAACCGCCCAACCAGGCACGACAGCGATCACCACCTTAGGCATAAAGCGGATCAATCGTTGGACTTCGAGGATATGTAAACGCCCCATTCTGGCTAAATCGGCTTTGCCTTCTTCGGCGCCTTCATATTTATAACCATCTTTGCCGCGAATGCGCTGATCGCCACCGGAGGAAAACGAATATTGTCCTTTGGCGGAGGGGCCATTGCCTGTGAGTAACACACAACCTACATCGGACCATTGGCGAGCGTGATCGAGGGCGATATACAACTCGTCGACCGTCTTTGGGCGGAAGGCATTGAGGCAATCTGCACGGTTGATGGCGATACGCACTGTGCCGTGGGCTTTGGCTCTATGGTAAGTGATATCGTCGAAATTAAATCCGCTGACTTCATCCCACAGTGCGGGATCAAAAATATCTGATACTGGTTTAGTCATGATACAAGGCCTATGTAATTGAAGTTCAAAGGCTAGGCGGAATCATGTCTTTGGTCAATCGCCTAAGCGTCATGCTTAGTGATGGGCTGCAAAATTCCGTTTGCCTGTAAGTGGGATTAGAGGTTATCGCAGATAAAAAACAGGTTATCTCGGCTAAAAATGGGATGCTCAGGCGCTTTCGTGCCGCAGTAGATCTCTTTAAAATCGGCAATACCGTCTTCGGTGAGTGGGATTTTATTAAATTCTTCGACTTCAGGAGCCGATAGTCGCTCCAAAATGTCTTTTCGAGCCTTAGTGCGCTTCTGATCGATCTTAATAATTTGGGTGCCCGTCATCGAACCCATTTTGTTTTCTATCTTCTGAACCATTTCCTCTGTTTTAGCTATAGGTGCATCTAATTTGTCTGTTTCGGTGTATAAGTAATATAATGCACCACACAGGAGCGCTAATATGATCCAACCTTTCATCTTTTAGTCCAACATAAGTGAATAACCATTAATAATATGGGTATAATAAGCCAGTTTTCGTCCAATATTAAAGCAGTAAAAGGCTGTCACGATGAACGCAGAATCTAATAACAAGGACTATTCGAAAACCAATCGAATTAAGATTCACCAGCCAGATGAAAATAAGGCTGATCGCTTTAACCCCCGCAACCGGATTTATGTCCGGGCAATCGATGGATTATGGAGTAGCGTACGCCGCCGTATGGGTTGGGTCGCAATGCTCTTCTTCCTTATTCTGCCGTGGATCCCTTGGGGAGACCGTCAAGCCGTTTGGTTCAATCTGGGCGAACAGAAGTTTCACGTCTTTGGCCTTACTATTTGGCCTCAGGATCTCACCTTACTTGCCGCTCTCTTTATGATAGCCGCCTTTGCGTTGTTTTTCGTCACAACCTATCTTGGCCGAGTTTGGTGTGGTTATACCTGCCCGCAAACCGTGTGGACATTTATGTTCATCTGGTTCGAGGAAAAACTCGAAGGCGCACGCAATAAACGCATCAAGCTAGATCAAATGCCATGGAATTTTGACAAAATTTGGCGCAAAACCGCAAAACACACGGCTTGGATTTTACTTTCGCTACTCACAGCTATGACCTTCGTGTCTTATTTTGTGCCTAGCCGTGAAGTCTATGTCGATGTGTTTACCCTTAATGCTTCTGGCGCTATCTATTTCTGGGTGGTGTTTTTTACCTTTGCAACATACGGCAATGCGGGATGGATGCGAGAGATCATGTGTATTCACATGTGTCCCTATGCCCGTTTCCAAGCGGCGATGTTTGATAAAAACACTTATATTGTCGGTTACGATACCAAACGCGGTGAGACCCGAGGTCCACGTTCACGTAAAGCCGATCCTAAAGAAATGGGTTTAGGCGACTGTATCGATTGCGACCTCTGTGTCCAAGTGTGTCCTACTGGTATCGATATTCGTAATGGTCTGCAATACGAATGTATCAACTGTGGCGCCTGTATCGATGCTTGTGATCAAACCATGGAGCGGATGGGATATCCTCTGGGGCTGATTAGCTATACCACAGAGAATAAACTCGAAGGTATAAAAGAGAAGGTATTACGTCCTAAGCTGGTGGGCTATGGCGTAGTGTTGGTCGCCATGATTCTGATCTTTATCTATGCAAGCGCGACAATTGCGCCAGTGCGTATGGATATTATCCGTGACCGTAACCAACTCTATCGGGAAAACAATCAGGGGTTGATTGAAAACACCTTCACCCTGAAAATTCTGAATAAGACTGAACAAGTCCATGAGTACACTATGAGTGTAGAAGGACTTAACAACTATAAATGGTACGGCCCCACTTCAGTAACTATTGCGGGTGGAGAGGTTCTGACTCTACCTATTAGTGTAGGCGTCGATCCTGTCGAGCTTTCGCGTTCAGTGACCAACATCGAGATAAAAGTGAAAACCCATATCGATGGTGAAGAAGTCGAAGTCGAGCAAGAATCGCGTTTCTTCAGTCCGTAGTAAGTATTTTGTTAAGTAAATGCATTGAAAAAGGGGCTGTTTAGCCCCTTTTTTATTCATGTTGCTGGATATCTAGGCGTCTAGATGATTAATCGAAATTTTCTGTCAAAAAGCCCTTGCACAAAAAGTTCTGCTGCCTATAATGCGCATCCACTGACACGGCAGACAGCGAAAGCAAGCGCGGTGACAGTTCGAATCGAATGCAAAATGTGCAGTTGATTCGAAAGCCTCAAGAAGTTTGCAAAAACGCCTTGACGCGACAAGGGAAATGCGTAGAATACGCAGCCCTGACCCGCTGAGCGGTAACGCGAAGTGAATGGTCAAATGCTCTTTAACAATCTAAACAAGAAATCTGTGTGGACACTCACAGGTGTTGAGTTAATCGAAATTACTCTGCCGTTTGGCGAGTAATCAAAGAATTAAATCAATGAATGAGTGTTCATAGCAATATGTACATACAGTAATATATGAATTGAAACGCGATGCTTCTTAGTGAGCAAAGCGAATCAAAACAGTAGAATTCATTGAGTCGTTTAACGCGAGTTAAACAAAAAAACTTTTAATTGAAGAGTTTGATCATGGCTCAGATTGAACGCTGGCGGCAGGCCTAACACATGCAAGTCGAGCGGCAGCACAAGTAAGTTTACTTATGAGGTGGCGAGCGGCGGACGGGTGAGTAATGCCTAGGGATCTGCCCAGTCGAGGGGGATAACAGTTGGAAACGACTGCTAATACCGCATACGCCCTACGGGGGAAAGAGGGGGACTTTCGGGCCTCTCGCGATTGGATGAACCTAGGTGGGATTAGCTAGTTGGTGAGGTAATGGCTCACCAAGGCGACGATCCCTAGCTGTTCTGAGAGGATGATCAGCCACACTGGGACTGAGACACGGCCCAGACTCCTACGGGAGGCAGCAGTGGGGAATATTGCACAATGGGGGAAACCCTGATGCAGCCATGCCGCGTGTGTGAAGAAGGCCTTCGGGTTGTAAAGCACTTTCAGTAGGGAGGAAAGGTTGTAAGTTAATACCTTGCAGCTGTGACGTTACCTACAGAAGAAGGACCGGCTAACTCCGTGCCAGCAGCCGCGGTAATACGGAGGGTCCAAGCGTTAATCGGAATTACTGGGCGTAAAGCGTGCGCAGGCGGTTTGTTAAGCGAGATGTGAAAGCCCCGGGCTCAACCTGGGAATTGCATTTCGAACTGGCAAACTAGAGTCTTGTAGAGGGGGGTAGAATTCCAGGTGTAGCGGTGAAATGCGTAGAGATCTGGAGGAATACCGGTGGCGAAGGCGGCCCCCTGGACAAAGACTGACGCTCAGGCACGAAAGCGTGGGGAGCAAACAGGATTAGATACCCTGGTAGTCCACGCCGTAAACGATGTCTACTCGGAGTTTGGTGTCTTGAACACTGGGCTCTCAAGCTAACGCATTAAGTAGACCGCCTGGGGAGTACGGCCGCAAGGTTAAAACTCAAATGAATTGACGGGGGCCCGCACAAGCGGTGGAGCATGTGGTTTAATTCGATGCAACGCGAAGAACCTTACCTACTCTTGACATCCAGAGAATTCGCTAGAGATAGCTTAGTGCCTTCGGGAACTCTGAGACAGGTGCTGCATGGCTGTCGTCAGCTCGTGTTGTGAAATGTTGGGTTAAGTCCCGCAACGAGCGCAACCCCTATCCTTATTTGCCAGCGCGTAATGGCGGGAACTCTAGGGAGACTGCCGGTGATAAACCGGAGGAAGGTGGGGACGACGTCAAGTCATCATGGCCCTTACGAGTAGGGCTACACACGTGCTACAATGGCGAGTACAGAGGGTTGCAAAGCCGCGAGGTGGAGCTAATCTCACAAAGCTCGTCGTAGTCCGGATTGGAGTCTGCAACTCGACTCCATGAAGTCGGAATCGCTAGTAATCGTGGATCAGAATGCCACGGTGAATACGTTCCCGGGCCTTGTACACACCGCCCGTCACACCATGGGAGTGGGCTGCAAAAGAAGTGGGTAGCTTAACCTTCGGGAGGGCGCTCACCACTTTGTGGTTCATGACTGGGGTGAAGTCGTAACAAGGTAGCCCTAGGGGAACCTGGGGCTGGATCACCTCCTTACCTATACGACTAACTCGATGTTTGGTTGGTAAGAAACTGCTCCATGCGTTTCTTACACACGGCACATCCATGTGCCTGAGTGTTCACACAGATGGCTTGTTGAACTTCTCGAAAGAGGAGGGAGAGCGAAATGCGCCGCGTGCCGGTAAGCATTGTTCTTTAACAATTTGGAAAGCTGATAGTAATTAATGCAATGATGTCTGTCGTTGTGTTAATACGAAAAAAATTGAGTTCTTAAAACACTTTTTAAGTGTCTTGAATATTCAAGTCTAAGGCGAGTCCATCTTCTTGGTCGAAGATGAGACAAGTAAAACCAGCTGGTCGCAACAATTCAAGTGAAACTCATTTGGGTTGTATGGTTAAGCGACTAAGCGTATACGGTGGATGCCTTGGCAGTCAGAGGCGATGAAGGACGTAGTAACTTGCGAAAAGCGTTGGCGAGCTAGTAACAAGCATTTGAGCTAACGATGTCCGAATGGGGGAACCCAGCAGCATAAGCTGTTATCACTGCATGAATACATAGTGTAGTGAGGCAAACGAGGGGAACTGAAACATCTAAGTACCCTTAGGAAAAGAAATCAACCGAGATTCCCCTAGTAGCGGCGAGCGAACGGGGATTAGCCCTTAAGTCAGAGGGGTGTTAGTGGAATGGTCTGGAAAGTCCAGCGGCACAGGGTGATAGCCCCGTACACGAAAACTAACCTTTGATGAAAACGAGTAAGGCGGGACACGTGATATCCTGTTTGAATATGGGGGGACCATCCTCCAAGGCTAAATACTCCTGACTGACCGATAGTGAACCAGTACCGTGAGGGAAAGGCGAAAAGAACCCCTGTGAGGGGAGTGAAATAGAACCTGAAACCGTATACGTACAAGCAGTGGGAGCGGTACTTGAGACCGTGACTGCGTACCTTTTGTATAATGGGTCAGCGACTTACGTTTTGTAGCGAGGTTAAGCGAATAGCGGAGCCGTAGGGAAACCGAGTGTTAACTGCGCGTTTAGTTGCAAGGCGTAGACCCGAAACCCGGTGATCTAGCCATGGGCAGGTTGAAGGTTGAGTAACATCAACTGGAGGACCGAACCGACTAATGTTGAAAAATTAGCGGATGACTTGTGGCTGGGGGTGAAAGGCCAATCAAACCGGGAGATATCTGGTTCTCCTCGAAAGCTATTTAGGTAGCGCCTCGGACGAACACCTTTGGGGGTAGAGCACTGTTAAGGCTAGGGGGTCATCCCGACTTACCAACCCTTTGCAAACTCCGAATACCAAAGAGTGCTATCCGGGAGACAGACGGCGGGTGCTAACGTCCGTCGTCAAAAGGGAAACAACCCAGACCGTCAGCTAAGGTCCCAAAGTGTATGTTAAGTGGGAAACGATGTGGGAAGGCTTAGACAGCTAGGATGTTGGCTTAGAAGCAGCCATCATTTAAAGAAAGCGTAATAGCTCACTAGTCGAGTCGGCCTGCGCGGAAGATGTAACGGGGCTAAACATACCACCGAAGCTACGGGTGCAATCCATTAGGGTTGCGCGGTAGAGGAGCGTTCTGTAAGCCGTTGAAGGTGAAGGGGTAACCCACGCTGGAGGTATCAGAAGTGCGAATGCTGACATGAGTAACGATAAAGGGGGTGAAAAACCCCCTCGCCGAAAGACCAAGGGTTCCTGTCCAACGTTAATCGGGGCAGGGTGAGTCGACCCCTAAGGCGAGGCCGAAAGGCGTAGTCGATGGGAAACAGATTAATATTTCTGTACTTCCGCTAACTGCGATGGAGAGACGGAGAAGGCTAGGCTAGCGCGGCGTTGGTAGTCCGCGTTTAAGGTGGTAGGTGGGTGACTTAGGCAAATCCGGGTCACTATACACTGAGAGCTGATGACGAGTCCCCAAGGGGATGAAGTAGTTGATGCCATGCTTCCAGGAAAATCTTCTAAGCTTCAGGTTAGCGGGAATCGTACCCCAAACCGACACAGGTGGTCGGGTAGAGAATACCAAGGCGCTTGAGAGAACTCGGCTGAAGGAACTAGGCAAAATGGTACCGTAACTTCGGGAGAAGGTACGCTGCTGTTGGTGATGGGACTTGCTCCCTAAGCTGACGGCAGTCGCAGATACCAGGTGGCTGCAACTGTTTATCAAAAACACAGCACTGTGCAAAATCGCAAGATGACGTATACGGTGTGACGCCTGCCCGGTGCCGGAAGGTTAATTGATTGGGTTATCGCAAGAGAAGCTCATGATCGAAGCCCCGGTAAACGGCGGCCGTAACTATAACGGTCCTAAGGTAGCGAAATTCCTTGTCGGGTAAGTTCCGACCTGCACGAATGGCGTAATGATGGCCACGCTGTCTCCAGCCGAGACTCAGTGAAGTTGAAATTGCGGTGAAGATGCCGTATACCCGCGGCTAGACGGAAAGACCCCGTGAACCTTTACTATAGCTTGGCACTGAACATTGACCCTACATGTGTAGGATAGGTGGGAGACTTTGAAGCGGGAACGCTAGTTCTCGTGGAGTCGTCCTTGAAATACCACCCTTGTAGTGTTGATGTTCTAACTTGGGCCCCTAATCGGGGTTAAGGACAGTGCCTGGTGGGTAGTTTGACTGGGGCGGTCTCCTCCCAAAGAGTAACGGAGGAGCACGAAGGTTGGCTAAGTACGGTCGGACATCGTACGGTTAGTGCAATGGCATAAGCCAGCTTAACTGCGAGACAGACACGTCGAGCAGGTACGAAAGTAGGTCATAGTGATCCGGTGGTTCTGAATGGAAGGGCCATCGCTCAACGGATAAAAGGTACTCCGGGGATAACAGGCTGATACCGCCCAAGAGTTCATATCGACGGCGGTGTTTGGCACCTCGATGTCGGCTCATCACATCCTGGGGCTGAAGTCGGTCCCAAGGGTATGGCTGTTCGCCATTTAAAGTGGTACGCGAGCTGGGTTCAGAACGTCGTGAGACAGTTCGGTCCCTATCTGCCGTGGGCGTTGGATGATTGAGGGGAGTTGCTCCTAGTACGAGAGGACCGGAGTGAACGAACCGCTGGTGTTCGGGTTGTCATGCCAATGGCATTGCCCGGTAGCTATGTTCGGAATCGATAACCGCTGAAAGCATCTAAGCGGGAAGCGAGCCCCAAGATGAGTCATCCCTTGGACTTTAAGTCCACTAAAGAGCCGTTCGAGACTAGGACGTTGATAGGTCAGGTGTGTAAGCGTTGTGAGGCGTTGAGCTAACTGATACTAATGACTCGAGAGGCTTAACCATACAACCCAGATGGGTTTTACTAAGTGATACTTAGACGAATAGAAACACTTAAGAAGTGGCACTCAATACAGCTTTCTAAATTAACAAATAAAGGTTAATTACGCAGGTAATTGTACGGCAGACAAAGCCGTGACGAGCGAAGGGCGGAGTGTACGGTAGTACATGAGCACTGGAGTGAGGAAACAATGCCGTCAGACGTAGAATTAACCAGTAAGAATTTGCTTGGTGACAATAGCATTGTGGTCCCACCTGATCCCATCCCGAACTCAGAAGTGAAACGCAATCGCGCCGATGGTAGTGTGGGGTCTCCCCATGTGAGAGTAGGTCATCGCCAAGCGCCTAACATTCTCGTAAAGAGAGCAAGAAGCCAGCTGAATAAGCTGGCTTTTTTGTTTTTCGCGTTTCCATTTTAACGTTCAATTCTTCAAGCTTATGTTTGAGTTTAGATTCCCAGCTCTTATCCCGTAGATTCTATTATTTAGTCTAAAATAGCGGCACTTCTATTAAGTCTTTTTGCTTAGTAACGGGTTTCCCGTTAGCATACAGGGCGCCCATTTCTTTATTTAAGACATTTAGCAACCAATGCTTCGCAAACTCTCGCTCGCAGTATTGATACCAGTATGCATGCTAACACTTTATTTGGTGTTGGTTACGGCTGAGTATTTTTATGAGAGTGAGTTGGTGCGAAATGAATTAGCTGACCGCCAAGTCAGCCAGATCAAGCAGCAGTTATTACGTATGCAAGCCGTGGTGCAATCGGCGCAAGCATTACAAGACATAGAACGGATCGAGCAGGAAGTCTCTCTGGCGACCTTGGATATGAACGTCATGGTTTATATCTTATTGGACGCCAATAGCCTGATCCGCTTTGCAAATCATACAGTTTGGCGTGATAGCAATGCCATTGAAGTCATCGATGGATATGATGTGGTTCAGCATCATGCGGTGGTGCAATCTGGTCAGGCGAATATTTTTGTTAATCCTAAAAGGTTATCTATTCAAGCTTATTATCCTGTGGACGCTCAATATCCCGGCGCCACAGAGCTGGTCTATCTCGAGTCGGATTTAGCGCCTCTAGTTGCGAGAGCTTCTACCGAGTTACAACAAAGATTTATGCGTGTCTGGGGGCTTGGGGCGCTGCTGTTAATCGGTTTTACCTTCGTTTTATATTATCTGCTGATCCGCCCATTCAAGATGTTGAGTCAATCGGCCAAGCATGTCGGTACTCCAGAATTCTCAACTCAAGTGCCTTGGAGCGCGTCCGAGGTTTTATCCCTACAGACGAGTCTGCAACAGGTTCATGAGCGCTTAGCGCGAGCCGTCAAGCAGCTAAATGATAGTGAGCAACGTTGGTTGTTTGCGGTCGAAGGCTCGCGTAACGGTATTTGGGATTGGGATATTCGGACTGGTGAGGTGTTTTTGTCTGATCGCTGGAAGGAAATGATCGGCTATCAGCCCGACGAACTCGAAGGTGCATTCCAGACTTGGGAGAGCCGTTTGCATCCCGATGATAGACAAACCGTGTTGGACTGTCTGCAGGAATACGTCAGCGGCAAGACAAAAGAATTTGAGAGTGTGCATCGTTTACTGCATCGCGATGGCCATTATGTCTGGGTATTCGACCGTGGCATGTTGGTTGATTGGGATCATCTCGGTCGCCCCACTCGCATGATTGGTATTCATGTGGATGTGTCTGAGAGTGAGCGAAACCATGCCGCGATCGCCGAGTTGGTTAAGCAATCTGAGACTGGCCATAGGATGCTCCCCGAAGCCTTTATGCTGCAGTTGTCCCAATATATTAGCCAGCGAAGCAGCACTGGTCACTGGGACGCCTTGTTATTACTTAACGTTGAAACTCATACTGTTAGTAATACGCTAACCTCCCATGAGCTTGAACGATTATTATCGCAACTGAGTGCGAGGCTCTCGAGTTATTTTGCTGAAAATATTGTGATATCCCATATAGAGCTTGATCAGTTTGCAATTTTGATCAAAGAGTTGGCGGCTGACGCTAAGATGGCTGGTCGGCGCGCATTGGCACTCGCGACTGAGTTAAGGCATATAGCATCGCGTCCATTTCATCATGCTGACCAGAGTGTCAACTTCAGCACCAATATTGGTATTTGCTTATTGGATTCGATTGAAACGATCGTGCCTGAGATTGCACTGCGCCGCGCCAAATTAGCGATGCAACATGCTCACTCGTTCGAGCAGGCCGGCTGTGCCTTCTATCATCCTGATTTAGAAAATATTCAAGATCCCGAATTGTCGTTATGCCAGCAACTAAAGCGTGCGATTACAGACAATCAGTTGTCATTGATGTTCCAGCCTGTTGTGGATATGCAAGGAAAGATAGTCGCTGCCGAAGTCTTATCCCGTTGGCATTTAGCCAACGGTGATATTATCCCCGTCGCTAAGTTTATTGGCCTCGCCGAGCGCCATGGTCTGATTGCATCACTCGATTTAAATGTTGCTACGCGCGTTTGCCAGTTGATTAAACAATTTAAACAGCAGGGCATTAGCCTGCCACGTTTAACTCTGAATATCAGTACCTTCTCTTTCTGCCAAGCTGATTTCGTCGAGCAATTAGTTGCGTTAACCCGTCGCTACGAGCTGGATGACAATCAGCTGGGTATTGAGTTAACCGAGAGTGCATTACTAACATCTGCCTCCTTTATTCAGCCGAGGATCAGTCTGCTCGCGGAAGCTGGGGTTGCGATAACACTAGATAACTTTGGTGCGGGACAGGGCGCCTTGAGTTGCTTGCGTCACTATCCCTTGAATGAGGTGAAGCTCGATTTACATTGTGCCGCTAACTTAACGACGGATACGAGCTGGAGCCAAGCGCTGATTCAGTCGGTACAAGCCTTTAACTTGTCTATTGTGGCCAAAGGCGTCGAATCACCGCAGCAACAGCAACTCTTTAGCCGCTTAGGTTGTACCCATTTCCAAGGCTACAATATTGCGCGTGCCTTAAGTGTTAATGACTTTAAACAGCTTGTTTGTCCACGTCCCTTGTTGCGTAGCGTTTAAAAAAGTCGAGCGCGTAATTAAGCGCTTGATTACGGTAGCTATCTTTCTCCATAAAAATCTCATGGGCAGCCCCTGCAATCACCTTTAATTGGCAATTTGAGCTTACCGCCAGATTTTGTGCGGCATTGTCGACGATCTTATCCTCACTGGCTTGCAGGATCAGAATAGGCGTGCGGATATGTGCTGTGGCCAATACACAGGCATCGGCCGCATCTAAAGATTCAGTCAACCAGCGGTTAGTGGGTGAGCCTAATTGCAGCTTTGGCGCCGCATCGTACAACTCTCGGTAGGCTTGATAACGACTCTGGCAATGGGTGAGATCATTGCCCTTAAAAGGAGCGGCCTTATAGTTTTGCCCGCTGAGGACATAGTTAGGTTCCCCGCCGTTGAGACTGGCATCGAGCTTACTCGCAAGCCAACGAACAAACCCTTTCGGCATAGGTAACTTAATGCCGTACATGGGGGCGGAGAATGCCGCCGCCGTAAACACATCCGGATGTTGTTTGAGATACAAGGTACCGATGGCGCCGCCCATGGAATGCCCGAGCAAGAACAGTGGCGAAGTGGCATGTTTGAGTACAACGGTTTGCATAAACAGGGCAAAGTCGTCGATATAGTCGTTGAACCGTCTCACGTGGCCTTGATGGGGATTGGCCGTCATGCGACTTGATAATCCCTGGCCGCGGTGATCGATAGCAAATACCGAATAGCCTTGCTGGTACAAATCAAAAACGAGTTCTTGATACTTTAAGTAGGACTCAACCCGGCCACTGCTGATGACTATGCTGGCATGGGCCTTGGGGTGTTTGACCATCATGTAGGCCAAGGTTAATCCATCGGGCGTTTTGAGTGTGTCTTGGACAACGGTTTGCCAGAAGGCTTGCTGTTCAGAAGTATTTAAATCGTGTTCCGTTGAAAAAGCTACCTTGGAAAACTCTTCCCTTGGAAAGTTTAGGGGCGTTTGGCTCATACTCTGTCGCGCATCTCGGGCAAAAAGGTTTGCTAGAGTGTATCAGAGAACTGGGGCGGGCAGGAAAGGGAGCAGGAAAATACCCGCTCCCTTGGGATGAGCTTAAATCGCGGCTTTTTGCGCTTCGATAAAGTCGTTTATTTGCTGCTCCAGCACCGACATAGGCACAGAACCATTTTCTAATACCGCGTCGTGGAAGGCGCGAATATCAAATTTATCGCCTAAGGCTTGCTCGGCTTTCACGCGCAGGCGTTTAATGGTGAGCTCACCAATCTTGTAGGAGAGCGCTTGCCCTGGCCAGGTAATGTAGCGGTCAATCTCAGTGGTCACATTGTGGAGCGATAACGCCGTGTTGCTCGCCATAAACTCGATGGCTTGTTCTCGACTCCAACCTTGGGCGTGCATCCCCGTATCGACAACGAGACGAGCGGCGCGCCACATCTCGTAAGTGAGGCGTCCAAAGTTACTGTAAGGGTCTTGATAGAATCCCGCTTCTAAGCCTAAGTACTCGCTATACAATCCCCAACCTTCACCAAAGGCCGAAATATAGCTGTAGCGACGAAAATCGGGCAATGAGCTCAGTTCGGAGTTAAGTGAAATCTGCAGATGATGCCCGGGCACGGCTTCGTGCAGCGTTAGCGCTTCGAGTTCATAGAGCGGGCGCTTATCTAAGGCGTAGGTATTAACCCAGTAGTAACCCGGCTCGTCATCACGATTAGAGCCTGAATAACGGCCTGAAGTGTATTTAGGGGCGATTTCGGCAGGCACTGGCGCGATACCATAGGGTTTTCGCGGCAATTTACCAAAATATTTAGGTAACATGGCATCTGCTTTTTTGGCAATAAAGGCCGCTTCCTTCAGGAGCTGATCCGCACTAGTAGTATAAAACTGGGGATCGGTTCGTAAGAAATGTAAAAAGTCGGCAAAGCTGCCTTTAAAGCCAACAGACTTAATGACTTGCTCCATTTCCTGACGGATACGCTTCACTTCTTTTAAACCAAGCTCGTGCACTTCGGCCGAGGTCATATTTAAGGTCGTGTAGTAACGAACGCGGTTTTCATAGAAGGCATCACCATCGGGTAAGCTGTTGGCGGCAATATTTTCCCGAGTGTTGGGCATATACTCATGAGTCATAAAATCATAAAAAGCCTGATAGGTTGGGAGCACATTCTGCTCGACCGATGCTCGGCCTTCTTGGGTCAGTTGCGCTCTTTGCGCCTCAGTAAAGTGGCTTGGGTATTGAGTAAAAGGCTTGAAATAACTACTTTTCTCTACCGGTAAGATGTATGCACTAATGCTGTTTTCAAATCCCTTAAGCGTGGCTTTAGGGGGCGTAATCCCTTCCTTTAAGCCTTGTTTTAACCAATGGGTTTGCTGGGCAAAATAGGTCGGTAGTGCCTTGAGCTTACCTAGGTAGTTTTGGTAATCCTCTAGAGTGTTGAACCGCCCTTGCGCAATGGAAGATATATAGGCGTGGAAGCCACTCTCTGCGGTGATCGGCAGGTAGTAATCCTTGTATTTATACAGGTCGACCTCATTTTGGATCTGATCTTCGAGGATTTGGGCGTTGATTTTATCCTCTTTACTCAGTTTGCTGCGATCCAGTGCTTTCAATTGGGCGAGAATGGCCATTTGTCCCTGATTGAGCTTAGCTAAGGCTTCGGGAGACAGATCTTGCAGTTTACCCGCAGCACTCTTATCCCCCATTCCATAGGCCATTTCAGGGCTGGCACTGAGTTGGAGTTGCCAACTTTGATCCACTATTGCTTGCAGTGCTGGGGCCATAGTCTTGGCCGTGGACTGCGCAACGGCTACCGTTGTTTGTTTGGTGGATTCGATTGGGGGCTGAACCGCGCTACAGGCACTAAGTGCGCAAATCAGTAAGCTTGGGGTAAAGAGTTTATGCATGATTTATCTCGGATATTTTCGTTGTTATTGAGGTCATTATGCCTGAGGTTTTCCCCAGATTGTTGTACGCATATTAAGCAGAATTGTGACTGAATGTGAATTTAAATCCCGAGGTCTGTTAAGTGACACCAAAGAATGCGTGTTAAACTTAGGGTCCGCCCTAGACCAAATAACAAAAGCATTGGCTGGGTAGTTCACATAGGGGTTAATTATGATCAATACATCCATTCCATTGGTGGATTTGCATCGTCACTTAGATGGTAACGTGCGAGTGAACACCATTTGGGAACTCGGACACCAACACGGCATTGCTTTACCTGCCGATTCTTTAGAGACTCTCGCGCCATTTGTACAAATTCAGGGGAAAGAAACCAGCTTAGTCGCCTTCTTGAAGAAGCTTGACTGGATGGTGGCAGTTCTAGCTGATTTAGATGCGGTAAAACGTGTCGCCTATGAAAACGTGGCCGATGCGGCGTTATCTGGCCTTGATTATGCGGAGCTGCGTTTTAGCCCATATTACATGGCGATGAACCATAAACTACCGATTGAAGGTGTGGTTGAAGCGGTTATCGACGGGGTGAAAGCGGGCCTGAAAGATTACCAAGTTAAAATCAATCTTATCGGGATTATGTCGCGCTCATTCGGCCAAGCTGCTTGTACTCAGGAGCTTGAAGGCCTGCTCGCCCATAAACAACATTTAGTCGCGATGGATTTAGCCGGCGATGAGCTGGGTTTCCCTGGCGAATTGTTTAACGAACACTTTAAGCGGGTGCGAGACGCGGGCTTAGCCATTACCGCCCATGCGGGGGAAGCGGCCGGTTCACAAAGTATGTGGCAAGCGATTCAGGAGCTGGGTGCAACACGTATCGGCCATGGTGTGAATGCGATACACGATCCTAAGCTGATGGAATATCTCGCTAAACACCGTATCGGGATCGAATCTTGCCCAACCAGCAACCTGCACACCTCGACCGTGTCTTCCTATGCAGAACATCCCTTCAGAACCTTTATGGATGCCGGTGTGTTGATAAGCCTTAACACCGATGATCCGGGTGTGAGTGCGATCGATATCAAGCATGAATACCGCATTGCTAAGTCTGAACTGAGACTAAGCGATGCTGAGCTGGCTCAGGTGCAACGCAACGGGGTGGAAATGGCGTTTTTATCCGAGAGCGAGCGCAAGGCGCTGTATGCGGCTAAAGCTTAAGTAAGCGGCTCTTTTGCCCAATAAAAAAATCCGACATTAGAGTCGGATTTTTTATTGGAGATGCGTCAGTGTTAGATCACACGGGAGAACTGTTGTTGACGCGCTTTTTGACGGTAGTAAAGGTCGAAGCACATACAGATATTGCGGATCAACAGACGGCCAGTGGGGCTGATGGTGATCTTTCTGTCGGTGACGTCGACTAACTTATCATCGATAAAGGTTTGCAGCAGTTTTAAGTCTTCGGCGAAGTATTCCTCAAACTTAATACCCAGTTTTTCGTCCATTTTTGCCATATCTAAATCGAAGTGGCAGATCAGTTGTTTGATCACGACACGGCGGATTTCGTCGTCACGGTTCAGACTACAGCCTTTCCACAGCGCGTGGCCGTCTTTGTCGATGGCTTCGTAGTAAGGACGAATGTCCTTCTGATTTTGCGCATAACAATCGCCGATTTGGCTGATTGAAGACACGCCCAGACCGAGCAGGTCGCATTCTTCTTGGGTGGTATAACCCTGGAAGTTGCGATGCAATTTACCTTCGCGTTGCAACTTAGCCAGCTCATCGTCGGGCTTCGCGAAGTGGTCCATGCCGATGTACTGATAACCCGCGCCAGTTAAAGTTTCGATCGTTTGATGCAACATCTCGAGTTTTTGTTTTGGCGAAGGTAAATGTTCATCTTTAATCTTACGCTGCGCGGCAAAACGCGCGGGTAAATGAGCATAGTTGAACACGGATAGACGATCGGGCGACAGGTCTAACACGCGCTGCATGGTGGCGGCGAATGTTTCGGGTGTCTGATGTGGCAGACCGTAAATTAAGTCGATATTGGTTGAGACAAATCCCATGGCCTTGGCTTTGGCCATTAAATCGAAAATAAATTGCTCGTCCTGCTCACGGTTAACCGCGACTTGTACTTCTTTATTGAAGTCTTGCACCCCGATAGAAATGCGGTTAAAGCCCGCTTCTTTCAAGGTATCTAGCATTGAAAGCTCAATCTCACGCGGGTCAACTTCGATAGAGAACTCACCTTCAGCGGCAAAGTTAAAATTAGCCTTGATTAAGTCGGTTAACTTCAGAATTTGCTCGGGATTTAAGAAGGTTGGAGTGCCGCCGCCCCAGTGCATTTGGGTGACTGTGTAGTGCTTAAACAGTGGAGCGCGCTTAATAATTTCGTGGCTTAAATACTCGATATATTGATCGGCCTTGTGGGCGTGGCGAGTGATAACTTTATTACAGCCACAGTAGTAGCAAAGTTTGGCGCAGAAGGGGATGTGAATGTACAGCGACAGTTTGTCGCTCTTACTGCTTTCAATCGCCGTTAACAGGTTTTGTTCAGTGAATGAATCATCGAACTCCAGCGCCGTTGGGTAAGAAGTGTAACGGGGACCGCTGTAGTTATATTTTTCGATCATAGACTGATCCCAGCTTATCTGAGTGGGCTGCTTCAAGGCGTGTCCTCCGAGGGTAAATTAGCAACAAGCGAAGTATGCAAGGTTCTTAGCCAAATAACCTTGATCTAGGTTGTAAAAATGATGTCTGTCCTTTTAGAAGTTACGCAATATCTATGAAAAAGGAGCCAATGTCTGTTGTTTTTTGGAGGTTTTGTGCACAGGCTCACGGGAAGCCGTACTCTGTGTGGGAAAAGAAATGCGGGAGCGATTGGGCCTCAAAGCCAAGGTTTGGCCTTGAGGCTAATGTCGTCAGCTTAATGTGGGGCTTTTAATTGATAATTTGAGAGCTTTTTGGCATCGGCGGTAATACCCTCGGCCAGTTCAGCTTCAGATTTCATGCGGACAAAATCGAGCTTCATCCGTTCTTGCTTTGGCAGGGCTTGGCGAGCTTCCATAATTGGATGATCTTTAATCAGCTCAAAGTGTTGGAAGAATGCTGGGAACTCAGGTGCCACGCGCTCGCTTAAGGATAAAATTTCAAATAAACGGCCAATCCTCACCACACCTTCAGAGATTTCGCAGCGGTCGTCAATCATGGCGGTGGCGATATAACGAATATCTTCTAGTACTTGGGCGCGCTTCGCGTTAGCAGCCGCTTCACGCTCGGCAGTGAGCGCTTGTTGGCGTTGTTTCTGTTGCTTGAGCTTGAGAAGTAAGAAAGTGGCGTAACTACTGAGGGCAACAATGATGATAAAACCAAGCAGGATAAGAGTGGTAGACACGTAAACTCCTTGTTTAGACCGCATAAAAACAAAGGCTGAACGCTTTGTTTTTATGCATATTCTAAGATTTAAAACTTATCTTGATAATCTTTTAGCAGGTCGGCACCCGATTCAAAGCGATCGAACAGGTCATCATCTGAATCGACTTTAGATTTTTTCGCTGGTGCTTCATCTTCTAACTCATCGCTGAGACCCAGTTTAATCATCAGGGCTTCAATCTTGTTCAGCTGCTGATCTAACCATTGTTGGTCGTCATTGCTTAAGTTACGGCCTTCTTCCAGCATATCGAGTAACTGGTTCAGTCTTGGATCTTCTTCCAGCTTCAACAGTTTTTGCTCGTCAGTTAACTTAGGTTGCTTAACCTTTGGTGTGGCTGGCTTTTCAGTGGCTGTTGGCAAAGTTAATACCACAGGCTTTTTGCTGCCATGGCGAGGATCTTTCTTCTGTGCAGCCTTTTTCTGTGGTGCTTGAGCCTGGATCAGCGCCTCATTATGACGACTGCCAGACTTGTTGCCTTTTTCGGCGCGCTTGCCTGTGACTTCTGCACGGTCCTGCTTTTTCACTCTTGGCTGTAATTTAGGGCTATTATCGCCGCCCTTGCGTGTTTTCTTGCTACGAGACATGATTTTCTCAATTGTTTACAACGTGTGGCCTAGCCGATACGGGATCGACTCGGTACTAAATTCGGTCGGCTGTTATACCAGATTATGATGTTTTTTGCATCAAAACGAGGTCTTTTGCGGCAAATAATAGTTCAAAATCGCTATTGCTTGCCAAGTATTCAAAAGTTTGTCTTTGGTAAAAACTCACATGGGTGAGATTGTTTTTATAATGCCACTTAGCAAAGCCTTCTAAATCAATTAATAAGGGAGTGCTAATCGCTAACCAACCGCCTGGCTTGAGTAAACGGGTCAGTAAGCTCCATTCTCTGCTGGGGTGCTGGAAGTGTTCAAATACTCGGTAGCAGCAAATAAAATCATACTCTTGTTTTAGGGGTTCGTGGTCTGGCGCGAAGAAAGGGTCATATTGCTTAAAAGTATGTCCCGCCGATTCAATAGTCGCCAGACTAGTTTGATCAAGCACGCGTCCAAAATTTAAGCCTGTGAGGCTACCTTTTTGCTGCAATTGTATTTGTGTCAGTAGCGGTAAAATAAATTGCGAGAGTTGGCGCTGTTTGGCGGCAATCCGCGAGCGGCCATAACGCTGTTTTTCTGCCGCGGGAGGAAGGTGACTATTTGCGTCGGCAAAGGTGAGTCCACATGTCTGGCAAACATAAAAACACCGCTTTTTGTCCTGTAAGAACAACTGTGTTTGAGTGCTATGACAAAGGGGACATCTGCGCATTGAATCAACTAGAAAAGTATTAAGGTCTTGATTGTAACAATTATATTGCTGAAGTGCACTTTCTAGGCTTAGTGTTTTCTGGCGGGTAATCATAAAGAAAAAAGGCGGCAGTTAAACTGCCGCCTTACAAACGGTGCATTAGGCACCCTATTCTGATTCCAAGTATCCTTACTTGCTATGCGACTTTCCCGGTCGGTATCCATCTTTTTTTTACTGCTTTCCCTGCATCATTTTAGTTATCGGTCTTCCAGACACTTAATTAGTTTCTGTCGCCATCCTGACCACAGTTTCCGTAGATGGTCTCAAGACACATCTTTATTACAGCGTCATCAATGACGTTAAGTTAACCATCCATGTTGCTTGAAGTACCTTCCAGTGATAACAAGCTTCCAGCCAGTGCATCCAAAGCTATTAGCTTCCTTTGCTACAGTTCGAATCATTCAAACTGTGTCCTGATGGGGCAAGTTACCCTGAGTGTAAGGCGTTTTGCTTATCGCAAATTGGCGTTATCGGCCATCCCTTACAAAAATGTACTGACCGGGATTTCAAGACGAAATCACTACTCTTATTATTATTAGAGAGTGGTCTTAGTTATATTATTGTTATTGAGAGTCTTTATTCTTATATCTTGAATGTTAATTATACCGAAATCTGCAAGTTATTATTAATTTATTTGTACAAACAGATGGGTTTATCTCGGTACGGGGCTTATTAAACCCAAATCTGTGATCTATGTCAAGCACGAATCTTTATCAGTTTACGTTAACGTAAACTATGTGGCAGTAAAAAAGGGTGACAATGCACCCTTTCTCTTCGTTAAGACCTATTTCAGGCTAGCGATATACTTAGATAAGGCTTCGATATCACTGTCGCTTAACTTTTTCGCGACATCTTGCATCATGCCATTGAGGTCGTTGTGACGGCCAGCATCGCGGAACTTAGTCAGTTGGATCTTGATGTAGTTAGCGTGTTGGCCGGCTAATGCAGGGAAGCCAGCAGACTCTGCACCTTTAGCATCTGGGCCATGACATGCCATACATGCAGTGATGCCGCGTGACACGTCGCCACCTTTGTAAAGTTTTGCACCTAGCTCAGGAACATCTTTCGCCTCAGCAACTTGAATTGCTTGGCTAGAGAAATAAGCGCTGATATCCAGAATATCTTGATCGCTTAGAGGCATTGCCATACCACTCATGATAGGATCCATACGACCATCTTTACCGCCAGATTGTGCAGCACTACGGAAATCATGTAGTTGCTTTTGGAGGTATGTGGCGTGTTGGCCCGCAAGCTTAGGGTACATATCGATCATACTGTTACCGTCCATGCCGTGACAGGCAGAACAAACGATAACTTTAGTTTTTCCCGCTTCAGCATTACCTTCAGCAATCGCAGGTGAAGATATGGCGGCAACTACAACAGACAGCGCAAGAGCTAACTTTTTCATGGCGTTCCAACTTCTGGTTAAGATTATTATCCTGAGCTTACTAGGGTGACCCGCAAGCGTGGTAAAATATGTTTAATGTGATCGGGGTAATATTTTACACGAAAACGTGGAAAAGTAAGCAATTCTTCATAAATTATGGTATTGCGCAGTAAATATATTGGAGTAAATAGTGACTGAATCTCATATAGATTTTCGCAGGGCGAAGTTTTTAATCAGTGCACCTGACATTGCACATTTGGATCAATATCTGCCCGGCGACGTTGGTGTTGAGATTGCTTTTGCTGGTCGCTCCAATGCCGGAAAATCGAGTGCGCTCAATGCATTAACTGAGCAGAAAAACTTGGCGCGTACCAGTAAAACGCCGGGCCGCACTCAGCTAATTAACGTATTTGAACTCGATGCGCAGCGCCGATTAGTCGATTTACCGGGTTACGGCTTTGCCCAAGTGCCTTTAGCCATGAAATTAAAGTGGCAACAATCCCTCGGCGAATATTTGCAGAAGCGTGCATGCTTAAGTGGCGTTGTGGTATTGATGGATATTCGTCATCCGTTAAAAGATTTGGATATGCAGATGATCGAATGGGCGGTTGCGAGTGAAATTCCAGTACTCGCATTACTGACTAAGTCCGATAAATTGGCGCAAAGCGCGAAGATGAAAACCGTGAACGAAGTGCGTAAAGCGCTGGTTGAGTTTGGTGATTGGGTACAGGTTGAGCCTTTTTCTGCGCTCAAGGGCACGGGCAAACCTAAAGTGCTTAGTATCTTAAATGAATGGTGTCATCCGCAATGGTTGGCCGATGAGTTAGAAAACCAAGACGACGCTGAGTAAGCCTTTTGCTTTATGGTCGGATGCCATTAGCGCATTCGGCCATCTTCCCCTGCAATATCCCCTTATAAAACATCGATTTCACCCCGCAAATTTTGGGCAAAAAAATAGCCGATAACATTAGTCACCGGCCAAAATTTTAGCTCTTTTGGGGAGAAGCTAAATTCAACAAGACTCAAGCACCATCAAATTACCTTCAATGGTTCTCAATGAAGACAGCATACATCGAATTTACCTTTTATTAAAGTAAATACTCTAAAATTTACTCGCCTTTGTTGAAATCATCCCGAGACCGAAAAAAGAGCAAAAAAAAGCCCCAGCAAACAAGTTGCTGGGGCGCCAGAATTTGGCTCGTCACTATAAGTGAAATAAAGGTCTGAAAGATAGAACATCTTAACCTCTGTACCCTACGCAGAGAATAATACGCTATTTATCTCTAAATGGAAAACAGTTTTTTTGAAAAAGTGATAATTGTGTGCGGTAGATCT
Source organism: Shewanella sp. MR-4 (assembly GCF_000014685.1). Lineage (NCBI taxonomy): Bacteria > Pseudomonadati > Pseudomonadota > Gammaproteobacteria > Alteromonadales > Shewanellaceae > Shewanella > Shewanella sp. MR-4. The sequence goes on along the minus strand of NC_008321.1, from coordinate 4,658,953 downwards.
CAAGTTTTAGGTGAAAAAACCAGCGGTGTTTGATCTGATATTTTCACAAAAGACATTTAAACCACTGATTTCGCTAAATTGACCGTATTTTTAGTACAGAACTGATCAATTCTTCAGATTTAATGTTTTTACTCTATTTTGGTGATTGTTCTGGGTTGTATCCATCAGCGAACGATTGTTTAGGCTTGTATGGAGTGTCACGCGGATAGCTGGTTGTGGTTATGCCGGCGTTGAAGCTGCGAGAATTGAGGGGGAGATTGTATTTAGTGACTGAGAACATTGTGCGGTGAGTCAAATGCAGCTTCCCGCTCTTGAGGGGGGGGAGCCATCAGGGTATTCGCCTGAGTAAACAACCTCTCCTCATCTTGTTCTCTGCAGCGTTGATTTTTACGGCACCTAAGAGTTGCACCAAATATAAAGGCCCATTCTGTAACGAATGAGCCTTAGTAAGTGTTAGCAACGAGTGTTAGAAGCTCAGTCTAGCGTTTGAATGCTAGTGGGCTTGGTCCCAGTTATCGCCAATACCAGCTTCTGCCAGAAGTTCCACGTCCAGATTGGCCGCTTTTGCCATGAGTTCACACACCTTGAGCTTGAGAGTTTCGGCTTTATCGGCATCGACTTCGAATACTAATTCGTCGTGGACTTGCATGATCATTGCGATTTCACCTTGGGTATCGGTTTTTATCCAATCGGCAATGCTGATCATGGCTTTTTTAATGATATCCGCAGCGGTGCCTTGCATTGGGGCGTTAATCGCGGCTCTTTCTGCTGCTTGGCGGCGCATTGCATTGCGGTCGCGAATTTCGGGTAAATACAGGCGGCGCCCAAATAACGTAGAGACATAGCCAAGTTCTGCTGCACTGGCTCGTGTTTCTTCCATATACCTTAATACGCCTGGATAGCGAGCGAAGTAAGTGTCGATGTAAGTTTGTGCCTCGTTGCGGGGAATGTCGAGCTGACGCGCCAATCCAAAGGCGGACATGCCATAGATAAGGCCAAAGTTAACGGCTTTGGCGCGGCGACGCTGCTCCGAGGTGACGCTGTCAAAGTCGGTGCCAAATACTTCGGCGGCGGTGGCTCTGTGAATGTCTTTACCTTCAGCGAAGGCTTTGAGTAAGCCCGCATCTTGGGATAAATGCGCCATGATCCGTAATTCAATCTGCGAATAGTCGGCGGCCAAAATCTTACGTCCTTGAGGCGCAATAAAGGCTTGGCGAATACGGCGACCTTCCTCGGTGCGGATAGGAATATTCTGTAGGTTTGGTTCGCTCGAGGACAAACGCCCCGTTGCCGCGTTGGCCTGATGGTAGCTTGTGTGTACTCGACCCGTTTTCGCGTTCACCATTAGAGGGAGCTTGTCGGTGTAAGTACTCTTTAGCTTGGTTAGGCTTCTATGCTCAAGGATCACTTTAGGCAGAGGGAAATCCAATGCCAACTCAACCAGTACTTCTTCCGCGGTAGAGGGGGCGCCCTTAGGGGTTTTTTTGATGACCGGATAACCCAGCTTTTCAAAAAACAGCACTTGTAGTTGCTTTGGTGAGCTTAAATTGAATTTTTCACCTGCAATATCATAAGCTTTTGTTTCTAACTCATCGATTTTGCGGGCAAGTTCATCACTCTGTTGGCCGAGCAACATACTATCGATAAACACACCTTGGCGTTCAATATCGGACAGTATTTGGATCAGCGGCAGTTCAATATCGGTAAAGACCGAGGCTAATTCGGTCTCTTTTTCGAGTCTTGGCCACAAATGTTGATGTAGACGTAGGGTTATATCGGCATCTTCCGCCGCATAAGGGGCTGCTGTTTCCAACTGAATTTGGTTGAAGGTCAGCTGTTTAGCACCTTTACCTGCGATATCTTCAAAGGCGATATTTTTATGGCCTAGGTATTTAAGCGCCAACCCATCCATATCATGGCGTGAGGCGACCGAGTTAAACACATAGGATTCGAGCATAGTGTCGAATACCACACCTTGGAGTTGTATGCCTGCATTTGCCAATACGCTGATATCATATTTCAGGTTTTGACCGACTTTTTTGAGCTTGGCGTCTTCGAGTATCGGGCGCAGTTTTTCGAGTGCAGTTTGCTTGTCTAATTGTTGAGGCGCGCCAACATAATCGTGGGCTAAGGGCAGATAAGCGGCTTTACCGGCTTCAACAGCAAAGGACAGGCCAACCAATTCCGCAACCATATAGTCGAGACTGGTGGTCTCGGTATCCACGGCCATTAATGGCGCTTGCTTGAGTTTGGCAATCCACTCATCGAGCTGAGCTTCGGTCAGAATCGTATCGTATTGGGTTTCAATCGTGACGCTGGGCGCTGTTTCTTCTTGGGTTTCTGTCGTTTCGACTTTTGCTGCGGCTGTCGTTGGCGCCTTATTATCTAAGACTTCGGCAAGCCAGCGTTTAAATTCCATTTCGCCATAGCATTTGATCAGCTCATCCCTGTCTGCGGGTTTGGCTTCGAGTTCATGCCAATCTTGTTCGAGCTCAACATCGGTTTTAATGGTGGCAAGCTCATAGGACAGTTTTAGCATGTCGGCATTGTCGATGATTTTCGCCGCCATGGTTTTTGCGCCCCTAAAGCCTAATTCGGTGACTTTTTCGGGCTCTGCAAGCAAATTGGCGACACTACCCGCCCCTGTGAGCATAGCTAATGCGGTTTTTTCGCCTACGCCGGGTAAACCGGGAATGTTATCTGCCTTGTCGCCCATCAACGCCAAGAAATCGATAATTCTGTCTGGGCCAACACCATATTTAGCCGCAACCTCTTCAGGACCCATGATGGTATCTGTCATGGTGTTGATCAGCGTGATATTTTCATCAACCAGCTGCGCCATGTCTTTATCACCAGTGCTGATGAGTACAGCGCGGTTTTCGCGGCTCGCTTGGCGAGCGATTGTGCCGATAACATCGTCCGCCTCAACACCAGGAATAGAGATTAAGGGCAGGCCTAAGGCACGGATAATACGGTGTAGTGGTTCAATTTGTGAGCGCAGGTCATCCGGCATAGGCGGGCGATGTGCCTTGTATTCTTCATATAAGTCATTGCGGAAGGTTTTGCCTTTAGCGTCGAACACCACAGCGATATGGCTAGGTTGATAACGGCTTAATAAACTGCGGAGCATATTCACTACGCCATAAACAGCACCAGTAGCTTCGCCCTTTGAGTTTGTCAGGTGAGGAGGCGCATAATAGGCGCGATATAAATAAGAAGATCCATCCACAAGGACAAGTGGGTTATTGGCTATGGTAGGCATAAGTAATTTTCGTTTATCGATGACTTAGATGGCGGTAAGCATGCCACAGATACGGTATTTCAGCCACGGCAAATTGACTCTCAGCCTGTGGATAACTCTGTGAGTGAAAAAGTCAACTGTGAATAATGGCGATGTTTACGGCTTGGTGCGATATTTTTAAGTTGTTGATTTTTATATTTTTAAAATATTTGTGTGAGTTCAATACTGTTTCTTGAAAAATCTTCCTGATTTGTGGATTTTTTCTTGACTCCGTAAAATACCTAAAGGCTGCGTTAATTTTCACCGACCCTTAGATTCGACGAACTAAGTTAGCATGATTTTTAAGCAGATCAACCATTTTGTTTACAGTTTGTTAAAACCAAATGACATAAGAAGGATATTTATAATGAAAAAAATCGCAGTATTGCTCAGTGGGTGCGGTGTTTTCGATGGAACAGAGATCCATGAATCGGTTTTAACGTTATTATCTCTGTCGAAAGCCGGGGCTCAATATCAATGTTTTGCTCCTGATATCAATCAGATGCATGTTGTTAATCACTTCACGGGCGAAGTAGACAAGACGGCGACACGAAATGTGCTGGTTGAATCGGCACGTATCGCCCGCGGCGAAGTAAAAGCTACCACCGAACTCGATATTACCGATTTCGATGCACTGGTTATCCCTGGCGGATTTGGGGCGGCGAAAAATCTGTGTAACTTCGCCACTAATGGTAGTGAGTGTGAAGTGAATCCACTCGTTACTGATTTTATTAATGAATTTATTCTAGCGAAAAAGCCTGTCGGCTTTATTTGTATCGCGCCTATGATGATCCCGCGTTTATATGGACATGGCGCTAAGGGCACTATCGGGAATGATGTGGATACGGTAGCAGCCTTTAATCTGATGGGCGGCCATCATCAGGCGGCGACTGTGCATGATATCGTGGTAGATGAGGTGAATAAGATTGTCAGCACGCCCGCTTATATGCTTGCGGGGAACATTGCCGAGGCGCACTCTGGCATCGAGAAGCTGGTTGCCAAAGTATTAGAGTTGGCCAAGTAACGGCACCTAAATGCAGCAGGGTAAGCCTTAAGGCTTACCCTGCTTTTTAATCGAGCATGGAAGCAATCGCGGTAAGTTAGCGAGTGGCTTTACTGCGACTATCGAACCAGCCTTGGGCGAGACCTATCAGTAATCCGCCAATATGGGCGCCATTCGCAACTGACACGCCTAAGAAATCCGTAAAGCCTAACATCAGCCAAATCAACATAAATCCCATGTAGGAGGGCGGTAAACCTATTCCTGCTGCGGGTTTACGGATCCCCATGACCCAAGTGTAACCGGCGACGGCATACACTACGCCCGACAGTCCGCCAAAGTTGGGGCCGCTAACATAGTATTGGACGACATTGGGTAAAGTACCGGCGACCAGTAGCAGGATTAACAGCGGGGCTGTACCTATGCGAGTCTCGATTTTTCCACCCAAATACCACCACCAGAGTAAGTTGAAGATGATATGCATGGCCGAAAAGTGCATCAGGCTTGGGGTAAACACGCGCCAGAATTGACTAACACTGGTGTCAGGCACTGCACCGAAATAGGAGAGCGTTTCATAAACCGGGCCGCCGAAGCCTAAATTCATCGCGGCATAAATCAGTACACAGAGGCCAAAGATGATAAGAGTAACTGGGCCTGCACCTGTGATAAATTGCGCAAAAAGCTGTAAAGAAGGGGCGCCATAGTCGAGCTTAGTATGAGTATCACCATGCTCCCATGAGGCTTGTAAGTATTTGTTATCGTAAGGATTAGCGATAAAATGGGCGAACTCTTTACGGGCTTGCTCGGCATCTTGATCGCGGATAACCAGAATAGCGACTCCCTGCGGCAATGGCTGAATCTGGCAGTCTATCTGTTCACCTTTAAGGTAATCGACAAAGGCCTGCGCGGCTCTGCTGTTGGGGAGTCTGCCAATCTCTATCATGCATTGGCCTCATGCCAAGCGCTAAAGCCACCATCTAGGCTATAGACATCATCAAAGCCTTGTTCACAAAGGTATTGCGCGGCATTTTGGCTGCTGATGCCATGGTAGCAAACCACCACTAAAGGACTGTCCATATCCGCTTGGCCAATAAAGTGCGCCAGATTCTCGTTATTCAAATTAAATGCGCCATCAATGTGGCCGTTGTTAAAGCTGTGACCATCGCGAATATCGACGATTTGCACTGACTTTGACTCGGTCATTTGCACTAATTGATTCACGCTGAGGTGTTTAAAGGAAGACATAATAAAACCTGAAATAACTGAAAAGGGATAAGCGATGGGATAAGTGTGCAACATGGGGCTGCATGTGTACAGCCCCGTGATTGGCATAGCTAAGAGAATTAATCCCAGCTGAGGATGACTTTACCGGATTGGCCCGAGCCCATAGCGTCGAAGCCTTTTTGGAAATCATCAATCTTGTAGTGGTGCGTGATGATAGGCGAAATATCTAAGCCAGATTGGATCAAGCTTGCCATCTTGTACCAAGTTTCGAACATTTCACGGCCGTAAATGCCTTTGATGACCAGACCCTTGAAGATCACTTTGCTCCAATCAATCGCCATTTCGCCACCCGGGATACCGAGCATCGCGATTTTGCCACCGTGGTTCATGGTATCTAACATGGCGTGGAAGGCTGACGGTACGCCAGACATTTCTAGACCCACGTCGAAGCCTTCGGTCATGCCGAGTTCTTTCATCACGTCTTTCAGGCTTTCCTGAGCCACGTTAACGGCGCGGGTAGCACCCATTTTACGGGCTAACTCTAAGCGGTATTCATTAACATCGGTAATGACCACATGGCGAGCACCAACGTGGCGACATACGGCCGCAGCCATAATACCGATAGGGCCCGCGCCAGTGATTAACACGTCTTCGCCCACTAAGTCGAATGACAGCGCTGTGTGCACTGCGTTACCGAACGGGTCGAAGATAGACGCTAAATCATCGCTGATATCATCGGGAATTTTGAAGGCGTTAAAGGCTGGGATCACTAAGTATTCGGCAAATGAACCTTCGCGGTTTACACCCACACCTGAGGTGTTGCGGCATAAATGGGTGCGACCAGCGCGGCAGTTACGACAGTGGCCGCAGGTGATATGGCCTTCGCCAGAAACGCGGTCACCAATTTTAAAGCCACGAACTTCTTGACCGATATCAACCACTTCACCCACATACTCGTGACCTACCACCATAGGCACAGGAATGGTTTTTTGTGACCATTCGTCCCAGTTGTAGATGTGCATGTCGGTGCCACAAATGGCGGTCTTTTTAATCTTGATCAGCAGATCGTTGTGGCCCATTTCAGGCTTAGGCGCATCGACTAACCAAATGCCTTTTTCGGCTTTTAACTTGCTTAGTGCTTTCATTTTGTAGGGTCCTAAATAATCGCCATTTCTTTAGCGATACGGGTAAAGGCTTCAATCGCTTTGTCGAGTTGCTCACGGGTGTGGGCCGCCGACATTTGCGTACGAATACGGGCTTGTCCCTTTGGCACGACAGGGAATGAGAAGCCGATAACGTAAATATGTTCTGCTAATAAACGGTTAGCGAAATCGCTCGCCAGTTTGGCATCGCCAATCATCACAGGGATAATCGCGTGGTCTGCACCGCCTAAGGTAAAGCCTGCCGCGGACATTTTTTCGCGGAAATAACGGCTGTTTTCCCATACCGCTTCACGCAGTGCTTGGCCCGATTTGAGCATCTCTAATACATGGATAGAGGCCGTTACAATCGAAGGCGCCAATGAGTTAGAGAATAGGTAAGGGCGAGAGCGTTGGCGTAACCAGTCGATGACTTCTTTTTTACCTGAAGTAAAACCGCCCGATGCGCCGCCTAAGGCTTTGCCTAAGGTGCCAGTGATAATATCGACACGGCCCATTACGCCACAGTGTTCGTGCGAACCACGGCCGTTGAGGCCAACAAAGCCCACGGCATGTGAGTCATCAACCATGACTAATGCGCCGTATTTATCGGCTAAATCACACACGCCTTGCAGATTGGCGATCACGCCGTCCATTGAGAATACGCCGTCGGTGGCGATAAGAATATTGCGCGCGCCAGCGGCTTTTGCGGCGATCAATTGCGTCTCTAAATCCGCCATATCGTTGTTGGCGTAACGGAAACGTTTGGCCTTACATAAGCGCACGCCATCGATAATAGAGGCATGGTTTAAGGCGTCGGAGATAATCGCATCTTCGGCATCTAACAGGGTTTCGAACAGACCTGCGTTGGCGTCGAAGCAAGAAGAATACAGAATCGTGTCTTCCATGCCGAGGAATTCACTCAGGCTGGCTTCGAGTTGTTTGTGGATGTCTTGGGTTCCACAAATAAAACGGACTGAAGCCATACCAAAGCCGTGGCTGTCTAAGCCTTGCTGTGCGGCTTTAATCAGTTCAGGGTGGTTGGCTAGGCCTAAGTAGTTGTTGGCGCAAAAGTTAACAACTTCTTGGTGATTAACTTGAATGGCGGTCTGTTGCGGTGAGGCAATAACACGCTCGCTTTTATATAAACCTTCGGCTTTAACATCGGCAAGCTGTTGATTAATCTGTGCGTAGAATGAGGTAGAGGCCACCTGATATCTCCTTAGTTAACTTTATTCTGATTCTGGGAGTTGCGGCATTCTAACGCTAAACCCTATCGGCCTACAGCCTTTTTTTCATGCAGGTTAGCTAGATAAATTAGTTTAGGGCTAAAGGGGGTGTTACATTATAAAAACTAATGTGCAACATGCTTGATGGTGATGAGTTTAGTATGTTGTATTACAGCCCTGTGCGAAAATTGAGCCCGCATTTAGCACCCATAACGCTTAGAGTTTAGTGCTAAATGCGATGGCTTGGGGCGATTAGAGTGAATCTTGGGTCGCTAGCTCGTGATAGTGTTGCTCTAAACGGCTGAAGGTCGCTTGAGATGTTGGGGTGGCGTAGGCCTTAAAAATCATCAATACCCGCAGTACACCTTCGTACAGAATGCCTTTAGTGATGGTTGAAGTGCTGGATTGGGTGAGTTGATAACCAATCCAAAAACTCACAATCATCTTAATGGTGTCGGCAAGTTGGGTGATTTTGTCATTGTCGATATTTAAAAAACCATCCTGCTTGAGTTTATCCAGCACGTGGCTCGAACGCGTTAATACTTGCTGCTGCGCCTGCAGATAACGGCTTTTTAATTCTTCATCGCGGGCGAGAATATCGGCAAGATTGGCGTACATAAAACGGAATTGCCACAGGGTATAAAACATCGCGTCGAAATAGCCGATCAATTGCTCAACATTGACTTGCTCGCCTTCATAGGGTTGGAATCCCGATTCTAGGTGCGCCTCGTAGAGACTGAAGATCGAGCGGATAATGTCTTCCTTATTACGGAAGTGATAATAAAGATTCCCGGGACTCATATTCAGGTGAGCGGCAATATGATTGGTGGTGATATTTCGTTCGCCGTGCTCATTGAATAGCTCAAGGCTGGCATAGATGATTTTGTCGCGGGTTTTCATATATTTTCCAAGTGGCTAGTGAACGCTACAAATTGATTAAAGAAGGCTAACCAACGACCGCTACACTGCTGGTAAATTATCCCTAATTTAAAATCGTATGGATTCATCCCAATGAACAAAAATTCAATACGATTGATATCCCCAAACAATCTCAAGATGCTGAAACTCGTATCTTGAGGTCGCTTGGGGATATTATGCTAACATTGCCGCTATTCATCAGGCAAAAACTCATAAGCACGATTTTTATGAATCGATTTTTTTACAGTGTGCTGCTTTATCTATTATCCCCTCTGCTCATTGTCTATTTGGCGTTCCGTGCCATTAAAAGCCCTGATTACCGTGGCCGCTGGGGCGAACGTTTCGGATTAACACGACTGGCACCAACGGATTTACTGATCCACTCGGTTTCCATGGGCGAAACACTGGCGGCGATTCCGTTAATCCGCCAGATCCAACAGGTTCATCCACAGCTTAAGATTACGGTCACAACCTCAAGCCCGACGGGTTCTGCTGAGGTGCGTAAAGCCTTTGGTGATCAAGTGCAGCATTGCTACTTACCCTTCGATTTGCCTTGGTGTGTGAACCGCTTTCTGCGCCAGTTATCCCCTAAATGGTGCATCATTATGGAGACTGAGCTGTGGCCGAATCTCGTGGCGCTGGCGGCTAAGCGCGGTGTGCGCTTGATGCTCGCTAATGCTAGGTTGTCGGCTAAATCGGCGGCGCAGTATGCCAAGCGTCCACAGTTGAGTCGCCCCATGTTGCAACGTCTAGATGTCATCGCGGTGCAGACGCAAGCCGAGGCGCAGCGATTTATCGACCTTGGGGTGCCTGCTGATAGAGTCACAGTTTGCGGCAGTTTGAAGTTTGATTTAACTATCACCCCTGAACGATTAACCCTAGCGCGAGAGCTAAGGCAGACTTGGGGGAAAGAAACGGCGCCCGTGTGGGTGGCTGGGAGTGTTCACCCCGGTGAGTTTGATGCCGTGCTGAGCGCCCATAAGCAGTTGCTTGCCAAGTGGTCAGAGGCGTTATTGGTGATTGCGCCACGTCATCCTGAGCAGTTTGCGGCGGTGGCCGATGTAGTCGCCAGCCAAGATTTTGAATTTATGCGCCGCAGTGAGGCTCAAGCGATTACTGCCACGACGCAGGTGCTGGTGGGGGATACCATGGGTGAATTGTTAACCTTCTATGGCGCTGCCGATCAAGCCTTTGTGGGTGGGACGTTAATTGAAAATGGTGGCCATAATCCCTTAGAGCCCGTGGCCATGGGCGTACCTGTGATGGTGGGGCCGAATCATTGGGATTTTGCCCAAATTACCCAAATGTTGGCAGATGCTGGCGGCCTGCGGATTGTGAGTTCAGGCCAAGAGTTGGGTGAGAATTTAATTCAGTATTTTGAGCAACCTGCGTTACGCCAACAAGCCGCAGAGGCAGGTCTTGCCGTGGTAGAGGCTAATCGTGGTGCCTTGCAGCGTCAGTTTGCTCTAGCCGAATCCTTACTCTCGCGCCAAACTGCCTAACGCTATTCAGGTCTCTAGGCTTGGGGAATAACTGAGTGATAGCCCGCGAGCAGAGCCGTCCAGTCGGCGGGCGTGAAGGCGAGTGTAGGCTGTTTTCCTTGTTCTTTATTGAAGGAGCGTAGCAACCTATCAAGGTTCGCCTTATGCCATTGGGCATGGGGCGTTTTGATCTCACCCCGGTCAAAATCAATCAGATAGAAACGTTCTTGTACGCTATCCGCTTGCTGTGGTTGCCACAAAATATTTTTCGCGTTTAAGTCGGCATGGTAAACGCCGCGGCGATGAAATTGGGCAATGGTGGCGCCGAGTGCTTGCCACTGCTCTGGAGTCATAGCGCCTTTGGTTAACTTGGCGACCAAGTCTTCGGCGCCATCGACTCGCTCGATAATAATGTCGGCACGGTAAAACAAGCCATCGCGCACAATATTGGCGGCAATAGGCTTAGGCACCGCAAATTGTTCACGGTAGAGCAGATCGAGCAGCCTTAATTCGCCCATGGCGCGGGTGTTTTCAAGTCCGGTATAGAAGTAGGCATCCTTACTGAATTTCTCCATCAGGCCGCCGCGCCAGTAATGTCGCAACACCCAATGGCGCTCGCTAAAGGCCACAAACCAAGTGGTGTAACGTCCCTTGGATGATCCCACTACCGCGGCTTTTTCACGCCAGAAATCCACCGAAAACCAAGCTGGAGTGATGTCTTCAGGCGTATCTTGGCAAAGTGCCATATAGCCATCGGCGGTATTTATGATTTTGATTTGTGCGTTCATGGGAGATTTGTTGACTTAAGCGTGGCACCTGCGGCCATTCTACATTAAGATCCTTAGCTTGCGCCAAATAACCTTAAGAGCTATTCGCTTGAGTCTAAATCCCAACACCATGAATTCTCTCTGCCTGCTTAGGCTATCGGCTATCGGTGACGTCTGTCATGCCGTGGCTATGGTGCAGGCGATTCAACGCCAATATCCCCAGCTCAAAATCACTTGGGTGATAGGCAAGCTCGAATACCAACTATTAAAGCACTTGTCTGGTATTGAGTTTGTGATTTTCGATAAATCCCAGGGCTGGCGCAGTTACTTTAATCTGTATAAGGCGCTGAAAGGCCGTCGCTTCGATGTTTTGCTGCATATGCAAGTGGCGCTGCGTGCTACCTTGGCCTCCCTCGCGATTTCGGCAAAGATTCGGGTCGGATTCGACCGTGCCCGCGCCAAAGAAGGTCAATGGCTGGTCACCAATCATAGGGTCGAACCTTTAGCAAAGCCCCATGTGCTGGACGGCTTTATGGGATTCGCCAAGGCGATTGGCGTTAGCGATATCACCCCGAGTTGGAATATTCCAGTCCCTCAGGCGGATACTGAATTTGCCCAGCGCCAGATTGCCGATGGCGAGAAGGTATTGGTTATTTGCGCGGCCGCCAGTAAAGCCGAGCGTAATTGGCTGCCCGAGCGTTATGCGGCAGTAGCGCAACATGCGGTGAATAAGGGTTACCGAGTCATTCTCTGCGGTGGCCCTACAGCACTTGAAAAGACATTGGCCGACGATATTGCCAATGCATGTTTTGCGAAACTCGATAACTTAGTCGGTAAAACCAGTTTGACTCAATTGCTGGCTCTGCTGAAACGCGCCAGCCTAGTGCTAGCGCCCGATACTGGCCCTGCACACATGGCGGTCACGCAAGGGACGCCTGTCATAGGTTTATATGCCCATTCCAACCCAGGCCGCACCGGGCCTTATTTATCGCAGCAATATGTGGTGAGTGCCTACCAAGAGGCCATCGCCTCACAGCAAAGCGGTGAGGTGAAATGGGGCACCCGTGCTAAGGGTGAGCACCTTATGGCGCTAATTAGTGTCGAAGCCGTGATTGAGAAATTTGATCAGGTTATTCAGCAGACACACAGTTAACCACTGTTAGCCTGTCACCCTGAGTTTTAGATTATCGTTTAGGAGAAAAATCATGCGGATAGCCATAGCCATCGACAGTTTAGCGGGTGGTGGAGCCGAGAAGGTCATGATTACCTTGGCAAAGCAGTTTATTAGCCTAGGGCATGAGCCGCATTTTTTGGTCATGGAAGATAATCGTTATTACGAAACCCCTGAAAATTTACCTGTTCATCAATGCTTTGCCGACAAAGATAAAGATTATGACCACTTCGGGCGCCTAGGGGCATCGGTCGATAAGTTACGGGCAAAGATTGCCGAGATTGAGTCCCGAGTCGGTAAGTTCGATCTGTTTTTATCTAATCTTGATAAAACCAATTTGATGATGACCAAAACTGGGGTGACACCACTCTATGTGATTGTGCATTCATCGGTTGAAGAAGAGTTGAGTCGTCAGTTTAAGTTAGGCCCCTTCGCCTACTATAAGAAACTGCGGGCGAAAAAAGCGCTCAATGGCCAGCATTTGATCACTGTTTCCAACGGCATCGCCAAAGAGATTCAAGCTAAGGGACGCTTGCAGCCAGCATCCATGCGAACTATCTACAATCCATTTGAATTTAATGAGATTGTTGCTCAGTCACAGCAAGATAATCCGCAAATCCCTCAGGGTGACTATCTGATCCACGTGGGGCGTTTTGCTAAGCAGAAGCGCCACGATGTGCTGTTTGAGGCCCTTAAGCAGACCCAAAATCAGTTACCCGTGGTGCTGTTATGCCATAACCACAAGAAGGCGATTAAAGCGGCGAAGAAATACGGCATCGAGAAGCGCTTAATCATTCCTGGATTCCAGAGTAATCCTTTTCCTTGGATCAAACGTGCGAAAGCACTGGTGCTGAGTTCCGATTTCGAAGGATTGCCGACGGTATTAATCGAATCCTTAGCCTGCGGCACGCCAGTGGTCAGTACCGATTGCCCACATGGGCCGAATGAGATTTTGACCGGAAATTTGGCCCCCTATCTTGTGCCCCGTCGTAATCCTGCGGCCTTGGCCAAGATGATTGACGCCGTGGTCGCCCAGCCGCCATCCCTCGACAATGTGGAGATTTTAGCTAAGGTGGATGCGACTGCGATTGCCGAACAATATCTCGCGCTAGCGAAATAATTTACCCGAGGAGAAAGCGGTGGAAGCGCGTAAATCAAATAAAAGACGTTATTTGTTCTACATAGCACAGAACTATTCCTATGCGATGCTAAGGCCGCTGCAGCAAGTGATTCTGGCGCGTGGCGATGAGGCGTGTTGGTTCCTCGAAGGCCGTGAAGTCGACCCCAAATTCCTTAAAGCGGATGAAAAACGCTTACCCGATATCGATGCCGTTAAGGCATGGAAACCCGATGCCGTGTTCGTGCCGGGTAACGTAGTGCCAAGCTTTATCCCTGGAGTAAAAGTGGGGGTGTTCCACGGTTTTAATGCGGGCAAAATGAATCATAAGGGGCGAGAAGATCACTTCGAAATCCGCGATTGCTTTGACTTGTATTGCACCCAAGGGCCGGCGACGACGCTGCCGTTCCTTGAGCTAGAGAAAAAAATCGGCACCTTTACCGTGGCTGAAACGGGTTGGCCAGCGCTCGATCCTTTATTTATTGAAAATAAAGATAATCCTTACATAAAGTCCGATGATCCACGGCCCGTAGTGCTGTTTTGCTCGACATTCTCCCCCAGTCTGACCTGTGCGCCTGAGGTATTCGAGCAGATTAAAGCCCTGTCGCAAAAGAGCCAGTGGCGCTGGCTGGTACAATTCCATCCTAAGATGAAGCCAAGTATTGTTGAGCAATACAAGACTCTCGAAAATGAGAATCTGCAGTTTGTGGAAACCGACAACGTGATCCCGCTTCTGCAGGCGGGAGATGTGATGCTCTGCGATACATCCTCGATTTTATTGATGTTTTTAATGCAGCGTAAGCCAGTGGTGACCTTTAAAAATCAGTCACCGAAGGCGCATTTAATCGATATTAACCGAGTCGAAGAGATTGAACCTGCACTCACTAGAGCGCTCAGCCGCCCCGATGATTTGATGGCGCATATCCATGATTATTGCAATCAAATTCACCCCACGGGAGATGGTCAGTCTAGCCAGCGTGTACTCGCGGCGACCGATGCCTTGATCGATAAGGGAACCGCTTGGCTTAAACCTAAGCCATTGAACCTACTGCGACACTTTAAAATGCGCCGCAAGTTAGGCTATTGGAGGTTTTGATAAAATTTTGATTTATGATTAGTTTAAATTTATTTTGAGATAAAAATGAAAGAACTGACTTTTGTTGTGCAAGGACCTTACTTTCCGCATACAGATAGAAATCATATTTCTTCTGATGAATGCTTTAGAACTTTACGAAAATATTTTCCTGATTCCAAAATAATATATTCAAGGTCAGATAACGTCGTGATCCCTCTTGAAGTATTATCTTTGATAGATCTTATAGTTTGTCCTGATGACGTAGGCCCTAATCAGGCCGGATGTATCAACTCAATTCCAAAATTTGAGAATGTGAATAGACAAATACATGGCGTTGTAGCCGGATTGGAGTTAGTCGAATCTATTTATTGTTGTAAAGTTAGATCTGATTTTAAATTTATCAATAATAACTTGATAGATATTCTCCCTTCTTTATTGGTTAAAGCCAGTAGATTTAAAGGACGTTTGACCATATTGGATATATACAGTCGCACAGAGTACTTTAAATTTGGTGGAAGGAGTTATGTTGATTATCACTTAAGTGACTTTATATTTATAGGATATTCTGAAGATGTTATAAAGTATTGGAAAGGTGAGCTTTTTGGCGATACAGACAAAAATTATCTTCATTATGATGACTATAGGACTGTCGAACAAATGTTGGGGCGACGTTTTTATAAGAACTATTTTTCAAATATTGAAATAAATTCTGAGCGAAATGTTAGTCTTGAGGAGTGTTTGTTGGCAAAGTCAAGAATTCAAGAAGATTTTAATTTTTTGTCATTTAAAAAGCTAGGCTTAGATATTCCTCGTAGATTTAAACGACCTTATAGAGATCAGGCATACTTTATCAATGGAAATATATTTGGGAGATTAGTATATAATCTATATTTTATAAATAAATTTATTTTGAAAAAGTCTGGACTAAGAGATTTTTGGAATAAGTTAAAAAAATAAATTAAACCTACAATGCATGTTTTATGCATTGTAGACTAAGATTTTTAATCATTTATTGATAGAAAGTCTTTATATTCCGAAGGGACTCCGCAAAATATGACATCCTCTCTAGATATTAAATTATAATGTATTTTTTTATTTTTTCTTATGAGATAGTTATACAGCGGTGCTACATATAGTTCTCCCTTTTCCCATTCTTCTATAGGGAGACGTATGTAATTATTATATGCATCTATGTAATCTTTACTGCTTTTAAAATAATACAACCCAGTGCAGCATAATTTGGATATAGGTTTTTTCTCAGTAGTTAAGTCAATCAACGTTGTTTCATTGGAAATTGCTCTCACAAATGACCAGTTATCTCCTTCGCCCTGAAATACTTCTAAGTAGCCATCTCCGAGCGCTTCTAATTCCGGGTATATAAATCCTGGTCTAAATGTGTCTATATTGAAAATAGTGATTGGTTCTTCTGTTTTGTTAATCTCTTTTAAGCCGAGAAAAACTGTCTCAGCCTGTCCCTTTGTATTTTCATGAAGAACTATTATTTTGAAGTTTTTTATGCCTAGGATCTCTGATTTTTTTCTTACAAAATTAGGAGTCTCATAGCTATCTCGAACTATAAAAATAAACTCTTCGCTTTTGAAATATTTTTCAAAGCTTTTAACTGAGTGCTCAAACAGCGATAATCCATGGGCTAGTAACATATATTTTGGTTGCTCATATCCTTCTTTAAAAAATCGACTACTTAGTCCTGCCATTGGGATTACAATCATTTTATAAGCTCCTTCATAATACTGTAAATTCTGAAAGCATTAGCAAATAGCCCTGATTGCCTATATTTATCATCAGAGTGTAATGTTAGCATGGATATGAAAAGTTGAATTTGCATGGCATATATATTTAACGGTGTTAGATTGTAATGTTTGCAAACCTTATTTAAAAACGACGACTTTATTTTGTCGATTTTGTTATCGTTTGGTAAGGTTATTGATAATTCTCTTTTAGCGTAGTCAACACTTGTTTGATGGTAACCAGCAATAATCCAATCATACATTCCTAATACGGAGTGACTTAGCTTAGCTATATCATATAAAATATCACCATAAATGCTGATTTGTCCTTGATGTGTAATTCCTCTTGGGTCTATGACTTTTATCTTGTCAGCTCTGAAATCATACAAAATATTGCTAAAGCAAAAATCTCCATGCATTAATGTTGCGTGCTTACTTTCTGCTGGAAGATATTGTTTGCTTAGATCTAAAATATCTAAAATGCTACACTTGATGTTTTTGTTAAATGTCCACTTTTCGTCAATTTTTATTTTTTCACTCAAGAGATAATCATTTAATCTATCTTTTGTTTTTACGGTTAGTAATTCATTGAAAAATTTAACATTTTTAACATTTTTTACTTCTTTACAATAGTCAATGAATTTTATGCAATGAGTGAAAATGTTATCCCAAATGCTAGTTGGAATCTCAGTGAAAACAAATAATTCATTCAAGGAAATGTTGTGAAGATATTCTAAAGAGTAGCTATAATTTCCTAGTTTATCTTCAGTGCAACCCAAATATTGTGGGGTATAAACTCTGAGCATTGGTGGTATTGATTCAAACCAGTTTGCTTCGGCAAGAATTTTATTATTATTTTTGCTAGATTTTGTAATCTGTGTTTGGTTTATTTTCAGATCATTGAAAGCTCTTTGTGTCGTAAATGCTGTTTTTGAGTGGTAATATGTGTTTATATGACCAAAATCATACCACTTTTTAACTTTAAAATTTGATAATCCATTTTCATTATTGTAACGATTTACTCCATTAATAAAGTCCCAGCGCTCAATTGTGATACATTTTATTAGTTTTTTTGGATGGGTGAAGTTAAAATAACCACATATAATTTGTTGGTTTTCTTTCCAGCTAATTTCGTTTTTTGTTGAGAAAGTGGACCATGTATAGTTATCTAGTGTATTAGCTGTTGCTATAATATCGCATTCTGTTGGATAACTCTCCAGTAATGTATCTCCAAAGAGAATGCTAAGTGAATTTGAAGACATTTCTTCTGCAATGTTTAAACTGGTGACAATAGCTTCGCCGATAGAAAGGTTTACTGGTGTACGAATAATGTTAATGTTATGGGCGGCTAGCCACGAATTGTCCACTTCAGGAATTTTATAAGAGTCTGGTAAGGAAAGGTAAATACTCTTTCCCTTAGGAATTTTTTGTATTTGATGCTGAAATAGCCGTCTGTTACCTAAAGGTAGAAAGGCTGGTGGTATTGTTCCGAATTCAGCTTTAAGATCTTCGGTAACATATGCACCAGACATAATTAAAAACATATATTTTCCTTGTTTAGTAGACTTTTTATTTCACTTAAATCCATGCTTAAAAACTCAGATGGGCGAATAGCTTTATCATCAATATAAAATCCATCATTACCACACCAGGGCTTTCCTACTATAATTTCATCATAAGGAACTTCATGTTTATCTAGCCACTTTATTATTTTTGGTAAAGTATGTATGTTGATTTTTCCAATGTTTCCATCGTATGTTCGCATATTCCTTGCTGTTGCAATTACAATGCTAAATCCAGAGGTTTTATATTCTTTAAGTTTCTCAATTAACGCTGTGTTAGGTAAAACTTTTTCATAGTCAGTAGTATTCGCTAGTGTAATAGTTCCGTCCAAATCGACAATTAATTTTTTCACATTAACTCCAAGTACTCTCATTGAGAATAATTTAAATTGCTAAATTAACATATTGAGCGGCAATATATTGGCTGTCTACGGCCTTTAATATTTCTAGATTGTCTAAAGCTGGTGGTGAGGCCAAACACTCCAGCGCTTTTTGTGCCAACAGCGCAGGTTGGCGAACGGGGACGAGATATTGGGCCAAATGCCCTGTGAGAATTTCATTTGGCCCGTGTGGACAATCAGTACTGACGACAGGTGTGCCACAGGCTAAAGACTCAATAACAACAGTCGGTAAACCTTCAAAATCTGAGCTGAGTAGCATCAACTCGGCTTTGGCAATCCAGGCGTAGGGATTGTGTTGAAACCCAGGTGTGATGATTCTGTGTTCGACACCATATTTCTTGGCGAGTTTGCGTGCCTTCTTTGGGCGATTGCACAGCAGGACAAGCTTAGGGGCCGTTGGCATATCCCTGAGTGCCTTAAATAAAATGTCGTGGCGCTTTTGCCGTGTCACACGGCCGACATGGATCATATAAGGTTCGCTTGGGATCTCGGCAATTTCTTCCTGAGTCTTCTTACGGATTTCTTCCAATCTAAAGGGATTATAGATGGTCTGAACGCTTTGTGGCTTCAGCCAAGAAGTGGCTCTAAGCTCATCGGCGATGCCATTGGAAACAGTAATGATCTTTTTGCCAATCAGTGCCTTGGCTTTTTTCCAGCGGCGCCAGAAATGCACTGGACCACGCTTTAATTCCATCAATAGCTCTTGCTTAAGGGCGCAATGGCAAAAGTAGTAGCAGGGTTCGAAGTCGCAGCCGGAAACGACGACATCGCAGTCGGTCGAGTTACTTAAAAATAGCGAGAACTTACCCGATTGTTCCGCTTCGGCCACCTTGGCCTTCAGGTGTTGTCTTTGCTCCTGTAGAGTTGGCTTTTGGCCAGCTTCATACAGGTAATGAATCGTCACATTTTCTGGTGGCATAAAATCCCCTTCTTTATGGAACACAAAGAGGTGAACATCTTGCCCGGCTTCCTGCAGCACTTCGGCCTGAGATAAGGCGATTTTGACCGTGCCGTTCGAGAAAAAGTTATGGCAAAAAATGGCGATTTTTTTCATATAAATGCTCTGATTACGTGGACTTAATCGGTTGTGGTGTGGTTTCTATCTGGGTTGATTTGACGAAAACCAGCTACCTACTTAATCCAATATAGCGAGTCGGCATTATATCAGTTCATCCCTTTACATGGGCTTAATCCAAGGAATTCTTGCCAGTATTTCAATTTTTAGCGGGATTTTCAGCGGTTTTTATCGGGATGATTCACTCAAGTGGCTAAAACGAGTAGACTGGCGGCAATGTTTTTTGGGTATCTATCTGAGTCGAGTCAGCAAAGTGCACACAAGAGCGATTTATCCTGGGACCTTCGATCCCATTACCAATGGTCATGCCGATTTGATTGAGCGTGCGGCTAAGTTGTTTAAGCATGTGATTATTGGCATTGCGGCCAATCCATCTAAGCAGCCAAGGTTTACTCTTGAGGAGCGCGTTGAGCTAGTAAACCGCGTCACGGCCCATTTGGATAATGTGGAAGTGGTTGGTTTTTCGGGTCTGCTGGTGGATTTTGCCAAGGAACAGCGTGCGAGCGTGCTGGTGCGTGGTTTGCGTGCGGTTTCCGACTTTGAGTATGAATTCCAATTGGCCAACATGAATCGCAGATTAAGCCCTGATCTTGAGAGCGTGTTTTTAACACCGGCTGAAGAAAACTCCTTTATTTCTTCCACCTTAGTGAAGGAAGTCGCGCTGCATGGCGGCGATGTGAGTCAATTTGTACACCCTGAAGTGGCAAGTGCATTGGCGGCAAAACTTAATCTCGCAAAAGCCTGATAGGGCTTAATTTTCCATAAAACCTTTGAGGCATCAGGCCTCGCGATGATAATGAAAAGGATGTTATGAAGGCTTTTTTGACCCCCTCTATCCTCGCTGCTAGCGTTGCATCTGGTTTACTATTTTCTGCTTCCGTTGCTGCCGCCCCTTGGGTGGATGCCTCGGACATTTATTTAAGAGCCGATATTCAAGCACTGGCCGATGCGGGCGTGATCCGGGTGCCAGTGAATACCTTTCCCTTGATGTGGTCTGGAATTGGTGGCGACTTAGCGAAAGTCGAACCCGAGCTATTGTCTCCCCGATTAGTGCAAGCCTTTGCCCGAGTTAACTTTTACTATCAAAATGCCGTCGATAATCGCGGCAATGCTAGGGTTAAACTCTCGGGGGCGACCGATCCCGCTCGCTTCCAGCATTATGGCTCCGACTACCGTGAAAAGGGTGAGGCTAAAGCCTCATACGAATACTTAGGCTCACGTGTGGCCTATAAAACCACAGTTGCTGAGACCTACGATCCGCAAGATAACAAAAACTTCCGTCTCGATGAGTCTTATTTTGCTGTAATCATGGGGAACTGGATTGCGACCTTAGGTACGGTTGAGCAGTGGTGGGGGCCGGGATTTGATTCGGCATTGCATCGCTCTAACAATGCGCGTCCAATGCAGTCACTGTCGCTCAGCCGTAATAATGCCGCCGCCTTCGAAACGCCATGGTTATCTTGGATTGGTCCTTGGACCTTCAAGACCGGTTTTAGCATGGCAGAAAAAGAGCGTGCCGTGTCTAAAACGGCGGAATGGGATATGCGCTTTACCGCCAAACCGATCCAGCAGTTAGAAATTGGCCTGTCTTGGTCGACACTCTTTTGCGGTGAAGGGCAGAATTGCGACGTCGATTCTTGGTGGGACTCGGTGGCAAGCAATGCGGTGTGTATCGACGGTTCGGATTCTTGCTTGGCCGATCAACGCCGTGACGCTGGCCATAGAACCCAGAGCATCGATTTACGTTATGCCGACACTTGGCAGGATATCCCCGTGGGTTTGTACCTTGAGCATAGCTGTGAAAACGGCAGCGATTGCGGCTCACTTTGGGGGATAGATACTCATTTCGGCACCTCGGGTAAACAGTTCAAGCTGTTTATGGAATACTCGGACACTTTTGTTGAGTGTGGTGGCAAGGCGAATTGTTTCTATGAAGATCCTGTCTACCTGAGTGGGGCGCGTTACTACGGCAGAGCCTTAGGCTCGACCTATGATAGCGATGCTCAAGTCTTTGTGTTCGGTTTGGTTGGTCAGTTCCATAACAGCCGCGGTTTTACCTCGTTACTGCGTTATGCCAAGTTGAATAAAGACGGCACCAATGTGGCGACCACATGGGCGCCACAGCCACCGAAGGAAGACTTGCTGATGCTGGAACTTTCTTACCGTATGCCTGTGTGGAAGGGCATGTGGAGTCTGGGCGGTACAGTATCGAGATCGGAATTTGATGTACAAGAAAACGATACTAATGCGACTTTCTTCAGCAGTTTTGAATACCGTTTTTAAGCGCTAATCCAACCAAAAGGCCTGCTAATCAGCAGGCCTTTTGGTTTTCTCAGAGAGCTTACTTCGCATAAAATGCGCGGTACCACTCGACAAATCTACTCACCCCAGTATTGATATCCACTTGTGGTTTATATCCCACCGCCTTAAACAGATCTTCGGTATCGGCCCAAGTGGAATGTACATCACCGGGCTGCATGGGTAAGAATTGCTTTTTAGCCTCAATGCCGAGTGCACTTTCGAGTGCGGTAATAAAATCCAGCAATTGCACTGGGCTGCCATTACCTATGTTAAATACGCGATAGGGTGCGCTGCTATTAGCCGGTGTACCAGTTTCTACACGCCAGTCCGGTGTTGGGCGAGGAGGTTTGTCTTGTACCCTGATGATGCCCTCAACGATATCGTCGATATAGGTGAAATCACGGCTGAGATCGCCATGGTTATACACATCGATAGTGTCGCCCGCGAGAATGGCTTTAGTGAATTTAAACAAGGCCATATCGGGTCGTCCCCAGGGGCCATACACGGTAAAAAAGCGCAGGCCTGTGGTGGGTAACTGATATAGATGCGAGTATGTGTGTGACATTAACTCGTTGGCTTTCTTGGTCGCTGCGTACAGGGATATCGGATGATCGACGCTGTCCTCGGTCGAAAATGGCATCTTTTGATTCAAGCCATACACAGAGGATGAAGAGGCATACACTAGATGCTCAATCTTATGGTGGCGACAGCCCTCTAAAATGGTGAGATGCCCAACTAAATTGCTATCGGCATAGGCGAGGGGATTATCGAGGGAGTAGCGCACCCCTGCCTGTGCGGCAAGATGGATAACCCGTTGAAAACCTTGTTCTGCAAACAATGCCGCTATGCCGTCTCTGTCGGCTAAGTCCAGTTTGATAAAACGGAAATTGCTTAAGGCCTCGAGCGGTGCCAGTCGGGCTAGCTTTAGCCCAACATCATAATAGTCATTGAGGTTATCGATACCGACAACTTCATGGCCCTGTGCGCAGAGGCGCTCACTGACTTTAGCGCCGATAAATCCGGCGGCGCCTGTGACTAAGTATTTCATAGTAAACCTTTATATTTTGGACGCTTAGTCGTGATGGAACAGATCCCGGGTGTATACCTTAGCGGCGACATCTTCGAGTTCATTGGCCATACGGTTAGAAATAATCACATCGCACATGGCTTTAAATTCATGTAAATCGCGGATCACTTTCGAGTTAAAAAACTCGTCTTCCTTGAGTACTGGCTCATAGACCACGACTTCGATGCCCTTGGCCTTAATGCGTTTCATCACACCTTGTACCGCCGAGGCGCGGAAGTTGTCTGAGTCGGATTTCATGATTAAGCGATAGATCCCCACTCGCTTCGGTTGCTTACTGATAATCGCGTTGGCGATAAAATCTTTGCGGGTCGTGTTGGAATCGACAATGGCGCTGATCAGATTGTTAGGCACATCGTTATAGTTGGCCAGCAATTGCTTAGTGTCCTTGGGCAGACAGTAACCGCCATAACCGAAGGAAGGATTGTTATAGTAATCGCCGATGCGCGGATCTAAACATACGCCTTCGATAATCTGGCGGGTGTTGAGCCCTCGGCTCTCCGCATAGGAGTCCAACTCATTAAAGTAGGCGACGCGCATGGCTAAAAAAGTGTTGGCAAATAACTTAATCGCTTCGGCCTCAGTACTGTCTGTGAGTAAAATCGGAATATCTTGCTTAATGGCGGCGCGAGCAAGCAGATCGGCAAAGGCTTGGGCGCGCTCTGAACGTTCACCCACTATGATCCGTGAGGGGTGCAGGTTATCATAAAGCGCCTTACCTTCACGCAAAAACTCAGGCGAAAATAAGATATTGTTACTGTTGAGTTTACTTCTCAGCCCTTCGGTAAAACCCACTGGCACCGTCGATTTGATGACAATGGTGGTGTCAGGATTCAGTGCTAGCACTTCCTTCGCCACCCGTTCGACCGACTGAGTATTAAAGTAGTTGGTTTGTGGGTCGTAATCCGTAGGAGTGGCTAAGATGACAAAATCGGCTTCTTTAACGACGTTTTTGTCGCTCGTGGCACTGAGATTTAAGGTTTTATGCTGTAGATATTCTTCAATCAGACTGTCGGCGACCGTTGGTTTACGCGCATTAACTAACGCGATGCGCTCGGGCATCAAATCAATCGCTACTACATGGTTTTGCTGGGCGAGTAAAACCGCGTTCGATAGGCCAACATAGCCCATTCCAACTACAACTATGTTCATAGGTTTTATACAGTTTGGCATTTTGTTTCTCAAACTAGCATTTTCTGCGGCATTAGAATATGTCATTTCGATGAAATTCACAGTTCCAAATTAAGTGCTCTTTTCTCGATTTTTACCCGTATACAATGCTGGGCTCGCGTTCCGTTTAATTCATAACATCCTATCAATGCAGATTTTTGTTTGCCACAATCCTATGTTACCGTACTCATGGTTATTAAGCTTGGAGCCTTAACGTGATTTCAGTCGTGATCCCCGCCAAAGATGAAGTGGGCAATATTGGCCCATTAATGAAAGAGATATGCCAAGCCCTGCAAGGGTTGACTGAGTTTGAAATTCTTGTTGTCGACGACGGTAGTCAGGATGACACTTTTGGTGAAGTTATGCACACCGCCGAGGTGATGCAATGCGATGCCAAAGCCATTCGTCACGAGCGTAGTACGGGCCAAAGTACCGCTATCTCCACTGGCGTTTTACACGCCCGCGGTAAATACATCGTCACCTTAGATGCCGATGGACAAAACGACCCTGCGGATATTCCCGCCATGTTGGCCCAATTGCCGCAAATTCATGCCGAACATTTTTGTATTGCTGGTTATCGCAAAAACCGCAAGGACACGGCGTGGAAGCGATTTCAGTCCCGCTTTGCGAATAAAGTGCGTGATGCACTGTTACACGATGGTGTACCCGATACCGGATGTGGCTTAAAACTCTTCCCCCGCGAAACCTTCCTGCGCATGCCTTACTTCGACCATATGCACAGATATATCCCAGCACTGGTGCGCCGCATGGGGGGCGAAGTGTTTATTTCTGTGGTTAATCATAGGGATCGCCAAGTAGGCGTATCTAAATATACTGCTTGGAATCGGGTCTGGGTCGGAATTGTCGACATCATGGGCGTCATGTGGCTCGGTCGCAGGGCGAAAATCGCTAAGGTCGCCCGTAGCGAAACCAGCTGGCACGATTAAGATGAAGCGACTCTATAAGGCGATTTTTATCGTCTTTATTTTGCTGGTGTTAATGTTTGCGGCCCAGCAAGGGTTATTCGAGCATGTAACCGATAGCAATTGGGTGGCACACTTTATTGCCGCTCAAGGGGTCTATGCGCTGGCGGTATTGCTGATGGTTGGCGCCTTGTTTACCGCTGTCGGTGGACCTAGGCAGGTGATCGCCTTTGTATTCGGCTTTGCCCTCGGTGGCATCTATGGTGGCTTATTTTCCACCCTGGCGGCATTGCTGGGTTGTGTGCTGGCGTTTTACACCGCGAGATTAACCATTCGAAACAGTCTGCAACGACGTTTTGGCAATCGTTTACAAAAGTTTGAGGCGCTGATCATTCATCGGACTTGGTTAAAAGTCTTAATGATCCGTCTGTTACCCGTGGGCAGTAATCTGCTGACGAATCTGTTTGCGGGGGCGACACATATCCCCGCGGGGGGATTTATGTTTGGCAGCGTGCTGGGTTATTTGCCGCAGATGCTGATTTTCAGTTTTGCGGGCGCGGGCATAGGCTTATCTGATCATAACCAACTGGGGATCAGTATCGGGCTGTTTATTATCTCGAGTCTTATCGGCGCTTACCTTTACCGTTCTAGCCTGCGTAAGCAGGTGGATGAATTGGAAAACTAAATAGGGATTAGGAATGGATGCATTGAATCGTCGTTTCAATAGCGAAGATTATTATCAAGTACTCTGGCCGCTGCTGTTGATGAGTTTGCTGATCTTACTGGTTGGCATAGGTTTTCGTTCCCCTTGGCCTGCTGACGAGCCGCGGTTTGTTGAGGTCGCGCGGGAAATGGTTGCCTCGGGCCAATGGTTATTCCCTACTCGGGGTGGGGAATATTATCCCGATAAGCCGCCAGTATTTATGTGGGCGATTGCCCTGTTTTATCAACTCACGGGGTCGTTAAAACTCTCCTTTTTACTCCCCAATGCTTTCTGCGGCTTGCTGACGGTATTCCTTGTCTATGATCTGGGTGCCAGATTGTGGAATGTGCGTGTTGGCCGCAACGCTGCACTATTGCTCCTTATCGTGCCGCAGTTTTTAATGCAGGCGAAAAATGCCCAGATAGATGCCATGGTGATGTGCTGGATAACCGTGGGATGTTACGGATTAATCAGACATTTTATGCTTGGGCCTAAGTGGCATTGGTATTTTATTGGCTGGGCATTTATGGGGCTTGGGGTGATCACTAAGGGGGTTGGTTTCTTGCCCCTGTTGTTGCTCATTCCGATTGGGATTTACGCCTTCAAAGATAAGACCCGTTTCGAGGGCCGCTTAACTTGGCTTTGCCTGGCGGGGCCTCTGGCCATGCTGGCTGTGATTGCCTGTTGGTTAGTGCCTATGGTGATGACGGTTCAAGCCCATGGCACGCCCGAGATGGTGGCCTATCAAAATAATATTTTGTTTAAGCAAACGGGCGAGCGTTACGTCAATGCTTGGCACCATATCAAGCCATGGTACTTCTTCGTGCTGAGCGTGATCCCTTGGATGTGGTTCCCGATTTCGCTGCTGGTGGTCGCCTATTGGAAACAGTGGCTGCAAAAGGTAAAAGCCGATCCCACCATTGCGATTCTGCTGATTTGGGTCGGGCTCGTGGTGCTGTTTTTCAGTATCAGCCCGGGCAAGCGCAACGTGTATATTCTGCCCGCATTACCTATGTTGGCCCTCGCTGCGTCGGCGGTATTAACGGGTGTTTCACCCAAAGCTTGGTTTGAAAAACTAGTCACTGGTGTGTTGTGGTTCTTGGGTGCGCTCGTGTTGGTGGCCGGTGTGCTGGCATTTATCCATCACCCTGCGCTTGTCAAAGCGCTGGCGGACTATACCGATGATCTCACTGGCATTGGTTACTTATTTATTTTGCTCGGGGTGCTTTGGTGTGCCTTGCTGTGGCTGGCGCGTCGTCAGTTTGCCCTGGTTAAGGTGGGGCTGGTTTCCGCCTTGGGCTGGGTGCTGGTGAGCACTTGGGGTTATTCGATGCTCGATGAAATGCGCACCCCCAGAAGCCTGATGCTACACACTGCCGAGGTGATAGGTGAGGATGCCGAACTTGGCCTAGTAAACTTCAAAGAGCAATTTATTCTGTTCTCGCCCATGAGTGTGACGCACTTTAGTTATCTCGCGCCGGTAGAAGAGCAGGAGCGTAACGCGTGGCAATGGATGCAGGAGAACAAACAGCGTTATGTGTTAGTGCCTAGCGGTGCCGAGCTGAGTTGTTTCGATATCAAAGGCGGTAAGAGCATGGGGATTGCCCACCGTGACGAATGGATTTTGTTATCTGCGTCAGAGCTTAAGCCTCAGTGCCAAGCGCCAGAGCGTGTTTACCGCTACTTTACCGACCATCCAGGTCGTTGGTTAAAAGAGTAATCAACAGCCATATCGAAGAAGCTAAAAATGCCTGCAATTGCAGGCATTTTTATCGGCGAGATTAACGCGTCTGGCAGATGCCGCAAAATACTGTGGTGCGTTGACCTAGGCGGATTTCGCTGAGTAGATTGCCGCACTGAGTGCAGGTTTCGCCGCCGCGGCCGTAAACATGCAGCTTTTGCGCGAAATAGCCGGGTTTACCCTCGGCATTGGTGAAGTCTTTAAGCGTAGTACCGCCCTGTTTGATGGCGTGGGCGAGGATTTGTTTGACCTCGGCAACCAGTACCGTTAAGCGTTCAATATCTATCTTGCCGGCCTCCGCCTCGGGGTGTATTCCTGCGGCAAACAGTGCTTCGTTGGCGTAAATATTTCCCACACCCACCACAATATGGTTGTCCATCAGGCAGAGTTTGATGGCCTTCTTCTTGCCCGCCAGTGCGGCAGCTAACTGATTGACGTTAAAGGCGTCGGTCAAAGGTTCTGGCCCGAGTTTTTCCAGTAGCGGATGGGCTTCCTCTGGCAATTGGCACCATAACCAAGCGCCAAAACGTCTAGGATCGTTAAATCGCAGAATTCGGCCATTGGCGAGGACAAGATCGATATGGTCGTGCTTCTCCACTGGCGTGTCATGGGGCAGGATCCGCAAGCTGCCCGACATCCCCAAATGCACTATGCTGGTGCCAGCATCGGTATCGATTAACAGATATTTAGCGCGGCGACGCACTTGGCGTATGGTTTGGCCGATGATCTGTTTGGCAAGTTCGGGAACGGGCCAACGCAGTGAGGCGTTACGGATTACGAGGTCAACCACGGTTTGTTCGACAAGATGTGGGGCTATGCCCTGACGGGTGACTTCGACTTCTGGTAATTCCGGCATGATTGAGTTCTTTTAGGTAATAGATTAGCTGGTGGATTTGGCATCGAGAATAGGCTGTAAATCGGCCCTTAGGCTGGGGGGCACTAAATACCAGTTGCCAGCGGGTGATTTGAGCACACCGTCCTCGGGGAAATAAATCCAACGTTGCGATTGGCGGATCTCGGCAATTTGGATCACCAGTTCCTGCGGTTTGCCTGTGGGTTGTGGTGCCTCGCTGAGGGGCGAGACTTTTAGGCCTTGCCAAGCCTTGGCCCATTGAGCGCAGTTGAGCACCAGCGGATCGCACTCCCAACCTGAGGCTTGTTTATGCAGCCACACACCATCTAGCTGCAACTGTGCCAGCGGCGCATTGTCATCAAATAACAGTTGGGCATCACTCGGCACATTATGGGTTTTCTTGTCCATAAACGTCAGCACCGCAATGA
This sequence comes from Shewanella sp. MR-4, assembly GCF_000014685.1. Lineage (NCBI taxonomy): Bacteria > Pseudomonadati > Pseudomonadota > Gammaproteobacteria > Alteromonadales > Shewanellaceae > Shewanella > Shewanella sp. MR-4. The sequence continues at coordinate 4,630,563 of NC_008321.1, read as the reverse complement.
TAAAAATGCAGGCAAGAATAATGATGTTATTCCACTGTTTACGAGTAAGCGCCATAGGAAGAGTGACACAAAAAAGGAGACTGATGCCATGAGTGTATCACGGCAAAATAGAGATGCTAGCCCTAGGACGAAGGGGTTAACCGCCAGTGCTATTCATAAAGCGCAGGATTTGCACGCCACTATTATCGAAAACATGCTGCTTAGGTTTGAGCTTGATACCTTGGTGAATCGCGGTTTTAAGGCGCTCAATGTCCCCGGGATATTCTCGCACAATGCTTTTTAAATCAATGGAGTGTTCATTACCTAGGCAGAGTAATAATTGCCCCTCTACGGTTACGCGCACTCTATTACATTCGTGGCAAAAGTTGTGGCTATGGGGTGAGATAAACCCGATATGAATCGGACTATCCGCCATGGTGTAGTAACGCGCGGGGCCGCCAGTGCGCTTATTGGAAAGTTGCAGGGGATAATGCTCGTTAATCATGGCCTTAACTTCATCACTGCTGCAATGACGCGCGTCTTTGCGCTCGTCCATGTCACCCAGCGGCATTTCTTCAATAAAGGCGATATCTAGGTTTCGGTCACGGCAAAAATTAACCAGATCAATCACTTCATGGTCGTTTTGCTGTTTAAGGATTACCGCATTGATTTTAATGCGCTCAAAACCTGCGGCGATGGCCGCATCAATCCCTTCGAACACACGTGCTAACTTACCGTTGCGTGTCAGTTGGGTAAAGACCTCGGGGTTAAGGGTATCTAGGCTGATGTTTAAGCGCTTAAGACCCGCATCAAACATAGGCTTGGCAAACTTACTGAGCCTAGAACCATTAGTGGTCATCGATAAATCTTTAAGCCCTGGTAGCTTGCCCAGTAAGTGCACCAGTTGATCGCAATCGCTACGCACCAAGGGCTCGCCGCCGGTGAGGCGAATTTTTGTCACCCCCAGTTCAGTGAAAGCTTGGGCAATCCAAGCCAACTCTTCGAGGTGCAGGACATGGTCTTTGGGCAAGAAGCAGGGATCTTCCGTCATGCAGTAGACACAACGGAAGTCGCAGCGATCAGTCACTGAGAGTCGTAAATATTCGACCTGACGGCCAAAGGCATCCACGAGTTGGCTCATAGGGACTCAGTGGCTCTTATAGAAGATCGGCAAAAGGTTGAATAAACACGGTTTCACCCGCATTCACCGCCTCAGCATCATCTCCAATGATGATAAGGCAATTGCCTTTGACCATAGAGCTGAGCATGCCCGAACCTTGGTTGCCAGTGCTGGTTACGTGCAGCCTGCCATCATTACCGAGGCGATAAATTCCGCGGATAAACTCAGTGCGGCCCGTGCGGCTACGGAGAGTTTCATCGGTAATCGCCGGGAATAACGGCGCCTGCCAGTTTGTTTCACCGCCGAGTTTACGCAGCGCAGGTTGCACAAATTGCAGGAACGACACCATCACAGCCACCGGATTGCCGGGTAAGCCGAAGAATAGGCTATCGCCGACCTTACCAAAGGCGAGTGGGCGACCGGGGCGCATATTGATCCGCCAGAAGTCGATATTGCCAAGGCGCGCTAGCACGGCCTTGATGTAGTCGGCGTCGCCAACGGAAACACCACCCGAGCTGATCACCACATCGGCCTGCGCCGCGGCTTTGGTTAAGGTCGCTTCGAGTGCGCTTTCGGAATCTTCAATAATACCTAAGTCAATGACGTCACAACCTAAACGTTTTGCCATTGCCTTGATGGTGTAACGGTTTGAGTCATAGATACAGTTTGGATTCAGAGCCTCGCCGGGTTGGCTGACTTCATCCCCGGTTGAGAACACGGCCACGGTCGGGCGACGATAAACCGTCACATGGTCAAGGCCGAGGGAGGCTAATAAGCCCTGTTCGGCGGCGCTTAGGCGTGTGGCTTGGGTGAGGGCGACTTGGCCTTGGCCTATGTCTTCACCCGCAAGGCGAACGTGTTGGCCCTGTTGAATGCGGCCGTCGAAACTGACCTTGGCATTGGCCTCGTTAGCCAATTCTCGAGGTTGAACTGTATCTGCGCCAGCGGGTACGGGCGCGCCCGTCATAATGCGCACGGTTTCACCCGCTTTGAGTGTGCCCGAATATTGATGTCCGGCTAAGACTTCACCGACTAAGGTAAAGCTTGTAGGCAGCGGATCTTGATAGGCGAAGGCATAACCATCCATCGCCGAGTTGGTTTGTTGCGGCACATCCACGGGCGAAATGCTGTCGCGGGCAAGCACGCGGTTATCTAATGCATCTAAACCTATGTCTTCCACCTCAGAGACTGGGGTGACATGGGATAAAATCTGCGCCAAGCCTTGGCTCACGCTGAGGTTTTTATCGCTGCCCAAGGTGCAGGCATCGACAGTCGCTATAGGTAATGCGGGGTTGGGTGCTTGCCAGCTATTGGCATATTCCATAACAAAGTCAGCAATTTGCGCGACATTGTTGAGGTCGAGTCTTCTTAGCTCGCTCGGCAGCTCTGTGTCATCACAGCAAGCGATGGCGAGAATGTTGTCGTCTTGGGTATAGATAAACGGCTTACCGTGGGCGGCGCGGTGTAGCTCAATTTTCGGTAGCGTGAGTTTTTTAAAGCCTTCGACTAAGACGATATCGACTTTATCGGCTTCAATTTGCTTGAGTAGGTGGACTAACTCTGGGTCGCCATCGCGGGCATCTTCGGTCATTAGCGCCCAACGCACATGGGAGGCGACTAGCATTTGCCGCGCGCCGGCTTTGCGCATCTCGTAACTGTCTTTACCGGGAATATCGACATCGAAATTGTGGTGAGCATGTTTGATCACCGCCAGACGCAGGCCGCGTTGATTTAATTCGGGGATCAATTGCTTGAGTAGGGTGGTTTTCCCCGTGCCGCTATAGGCACAAAATCCGAGAACGGGAATAGATAGCGGATTGACGAAGGGAGTACTCATTTGCACCTCTAATCTAGGAAATTTGAAGCCTTAGCTTTGGTTTATCTCTGCAGCCAGTCGTTGTTTTTGTTCTGGCGTGTTCACATTGACGAAGGCATTGGGTTGATCGGCAAAGGCCGCCACGGCAAAGCGGTGTTTTGCATACCAAAAATCAATTTTACGCTCACCCGCTTCGAGAAAGGCGGTCATCGACTCGCGCAGGCTCGGCTTTAGTAACATCACCACCGGCTGCTCACGCTCACCATCGCTGGCAACGGCAAGTTCAGCATCGTTTGCCTTAATGGCGGCCAATAAGCGGGCGACTAAATCCCGCGGCAGCAGCGGACAATCGCAGGGCACCACGAGCAGATAGTCTGCTTGAGTGTGACCCATAGCAGTGATCATGCCCGCCAAGGGGCCGAGAAACCCAGTATGCTCATCGCTCAACACAGTAAAGCCGAACTCAGCATAACGTGTTTGGTTACGATTTGCGTTGATCAGGATCTCCTTAACCTGAGGTTTTATCCGCTCGATAGTGTGTTCAATCATGGCCTTGCCGTTTAGCTCGACGAGGCCTTTATCGTCCCCGCCCATACGGCGCGCCATACCACCGGCAAGAATTACGGCATCAATTTGCAACGACATATAAAGATCCCTGTGTGGAGTTTGTGGGCGTTTGCTGACGGGAGGTTATCACCTGTTGGTCTTCAATGTGCCACTGCTGCTCGCAAATGGTGGTGAGCGCACAGTTTTGGTGGCTGCTTAATAGCATTCCCGTCCCTTGCTGTTTGAGCTGTTGGATCATTTGCAGCACTAAGGCTTGGGAGTCTTTATCCATGTTGGAGGTCGGCTCATCGAGCATCAGTAACTTTGGCTGCAATATCCACGCGCGGGCGATGGCGAGTCGTTGTCTTTCGCCGCCGGATAAATTGCTGGCTCTGGCCTGCAATAACGAGCCTAATTGAGCCATTTCAATCGCTTGACCTATCCTGCGTTTAGCCTCGGTTTTTGAGGCCGCAAAGGGGAGCCCGTAGGTCAGGTTGTAATTGACTGTGCCATCGAATAGATAGGGATGCTGGTGGAGGTAAACGGCTTTGCCCAGCAAAGGGTTGCGTGTCCACCATGCGTCCTTTTTAAAGCCGCTGACTTCAATCTTGCCCTTAGATGGCGGCTGTAGACCCGCGAGGATCTTCATCAGGGTCGACTTGCCCGAGCCGTTGTCACCCTGCAAATAAATGACGTTCCCTTGGCACAACTCTAGGCTATGGGCTTTGAATAATAAGCGCGGGCCAAAGGACATTTCCAAGTCACGGGCGATCAGTTTGGCTTGGGTCATCACTTAATGGCTCCTTGGCGTTTCTTTGCCACGTAAACTACCTAAGGCAAAGTTGAGGATCAAGGCCAAGATTAGCAGCACTAGTCCGAGGGCGATAGCTTGGGCGAAATCGCCTTTACTGGTTTCCAGCGCGATAGCCGTCGGGATATTACGTGTCACGTTTAAGATGTTGCCACCGACCATCATAGAACAACCGACTTCGGTGAGAATACGGCTAAAGGCCGCGACAATCGCCAGCAATAACGGCATACGAAGTTCACGGCACACTGTCCAGACCGCGCTAAACCAAGAGGCGCCTAAGGTGCGAGAGGTTTCCCATGCACGGCGATCGACACTGGTGAAGGCCGCTTGACTCATGGCGATCATCACGGGGGCACAAATCATCATTTGGCCGAGGATCATCCCCTCTTGAGTGAACAACCACTTTAAATCCCCTAGTGGGCCGTTGCGGGTCAAGATCAGATACACCAGCAGGCCGATAACGACAGTGGGGATCGATTGCAGTGTTTGCACTAAGTTTGTGACAAACCACTTTCCGGGGAAATGGGCAAACGCCAACACAAAACCGAGCACCATAGAGGGGACTAAGGTGATGAGCAGCGCCGCGAAAGAAACCGAAAACGAGACAGAGATGATGGACCAAACGTCGGGGTCCAATGAAAACAGCAGGCTTAACGCCTGCTGTAACAGTGCTAGCCAGCCTTCGCTCATTCGCTATAGGTTGCCTTGAACAGTTGCTCGCCTTCAACTTTGAAGTTGTTGATCATGGCTTGACCTTCTTTGCTGATCAGCCAGTCACTGAAGGCTTTGGCGCCTTTGTGGTTCAGATCTGGGTATTTAGCTGGGTTGATCAGAATCACTTGGTATGGGTTCGCTAGGGTTTTACCGCCATCGAAATCCACACCTAAGTCCAGCTTAGTTTTGTAAGCCACGAAAGTACCACGGTCAGACAGAGTGTAACCTTGTAATTCGTTTGCCATCAGCAGGGTTTTACCCATGCCTTGACCTACTGAGGTGTAACCTTTGAAGTCAGGAGTCACGCCTGCGGCTTTCCATACTTCTAACTCTTTGATGTGAGTGCCTGAGTTGTCACCACGAGACACAAAAGGCAAGCCAGATTTGGCGATTTTCGCGAAGGCTTCTTCAGCCGTTTTGCTTTCACGTAGTTTTGCTGGGTCGTTTTTAGGACCTAACACCACGAAATCGTTTTCCATAATGCCACGTGGCTCAACACCAAAACCGTCGGCAACAAATTTTGCTTCGGCACTTGGGGCGTGGGTCATCACTAAATCCACATCGCCTTGCTCACCCAGTTTCAGCGCTTTACCGGTACCCGTTGCGATAACTTGTACTTTGTAGCCTGATTCACTTTCAAACTTAGGCAGTAATTCTTTTAACAGGCCTGAGTTTTCAGTACTAGTGGTGGTGGCTAACTTGATCACTTCAGCCGATTGAGCGGGTAACACTGTGAGCATGCTGGCTGCAACAACCAGGCCCAGTAATGACTTCATATGGGATTTCACGTTTAGCATGGATACTCCTTGGCGAAAAATAGGGTTCCGACTCAATTGCCTACTGAGTGGGAGGTTCCGTAAATTGTAATGCGTTCGATTGAAAGCAAATAAGATGCCAAACCAATAATTGCACATTTACATTCACAGCTTGATCTAAATTGTGACCCTGATCTCAGGCTCAACAAATAGTTTGCAGACAAATTGTCTCAGCGCATGCTTCTTATGGTTCATAGTGACCTATTTGTCTAGTTTCAATGCTAGAATTGGTCGCAATTGAGTCAAAATGTCCAGAAGTGAGCACTATGAGCCAGATAGATAATAACCTCAAGCCCCTTCCTTCCGCTGTGTCGGTCCTGATCGTCGATGACGAACCGGGGATGCGTAGCTTTTTGAATAAGGCGCTCTCGAAGAAATTCGCCTTAGTCGAAACGGCGGGCAGTATTGAAGATGCTGAGCAGTTACGTAGTCGCTGCCACTTCGACCTATTGATTGTCGATATCCGTTTACCGGGTCGCTCGGGTATCGAGTGGCACGAAGCCTTAGATGAACAAGGCCGCCGCTCCGATGTCATTTTTATGACAGGCTATGCGGATTTAGAAGTCGCGATTAAAGCGCTGCGAGCTGGCGCCTCAGACTTTATTATGAAGCCCTTCCATCTCGAGCAGATGATGTCGGCGGTTGACCGTTGTATTGAACGCCGTTTGCTGCGCCGCGAAAACTTGATGCTGCGCCGTGAGGTCTCCATCGGCTATTCCTCTACCATTATTGGCAGTAGCGAAGCCATGAAGTCGGTCAAGCAAGTGATTGAGCGCGTGGCACCGACCAATGCCGTGGTGTTAATTCAAGGCGAATCGGGCACGGGTAAAGAGCTGGTCGCGCGCCAATTACACTTACTCAGCGGCCGCCAAGGGCCATTTGTGCCCGTTAACTGCGGCTCGATTGCCCCCGAACTACTGGAGAGTGAACTCTTTGGCCATACGGCGGGTGCTTTTACTGGCGCAAAGGGAAATCGCGAAGGCTTATTCAGTTTTGCCTCCGGCGGCACTATTTTCCTCGATGAAATTGGTGAGATGCCCCTCAAGATGCAGACGGCACTGCTCAGGGTATTAGAGCAAAAGGCGATTCGCCCCGTCGGCAGTGAGAAGGAAGTGAATATCGATGTCCGGGTGATTGCGGCTACTAACCGCACGCTGGTGGATGAAGTCGAGGCGGGTAACTTCCGTCGTGATCTTTATTATCGATTGAATGTGCTGGATATTTTAATTCCTCCCCTGCGTGAGCGTCCGGAAGATGTGGTCGAATTGACCCATCACTTTACTCGCCAGTTAGCGGCCGAATTGGGTGTGCGTGAAGTCGTGTGGAGCCATGAGGATATGGTGAAGCTGCAACAGCACGAGTGGCCAGGCAATATCCGTGAACTGCGCAATATGATTGAACGCTGCATTCTGCTCGGCAAGCCGCCAGCGGAATACTGGAAACAACAGGTGAAGACAGAGTCTTCGGCTTCTCAGGGTTATCCCTTAGATTGGCCGTTGAAAGAAGTGGAAAAACACCATGTGACCAGTGTGGTGGATCTGCACTCTGGCAATAAATCGGCGGCGGCGAGGGACTTAGGCGTTTCCCGTAAGACCTTAGATCGCAAGTATAAAGAGTGGTTTGACGTTAGCGACGAGCAGGAGTTCTAAGTGTCGTTTTTTACTCACTTTTTTGGTGTCAGTTGGCAGCAAATGCAGGCCAAAGTGCGTTATCGCATTCTGATCCTCACCTTGCTGCCGATTTTGCTCACCTTGGTGAGTTTAGTGTTTATCACTATTTACTGGAATATCAGTTACACAGGCAAGCAACTGTTTATGAAAGTAAAAGCCGATCTGGCTGTGGCTGAAAATACTCTGCAACAGGTGCAAGTTCGTCAGGAGAAACAGCTCGAGAGAGTCATGACCTCATGGACTTTTCAGAATGATTTTCGGCCCATTCTCACTGGCGAGTTGGCCCACAGGGCGAGTATAGATGCCTTTCTAAATGAGCAAAAAAAGCAACTCGATCTGGATTTTCTAAGGCTTGTCAGTGTGGCCGAGGCCGCGTCAGACCCGGATTTGCGACAAATTTTACCGAAAATGGGTGGTCTTTTACCCTATTCGGGGCTGATGGTGTTATCACCTGAACGTTTGGCGCGGGTTGATCCGGATTTAGCCCAAAGGGCGGCGATTCCCTTACTGGCGACATTGCGGGCGCAAAGCCCGAATAAACAAGTGGAAGACCGTGGTCTACTGAGCCGCAGTTTGCTGCCGATCCCCGATTTTGAGGGCAAAGTGGCTTGGTATCTCGATGGCGGCGTGCTGTTTAATCGGGATACGCGTATCGTCGACCATATCCGCGACCTCGTGTACGACAAGGGCACGCTGCCGGAGCGTTCCATCGGTACTGTGACCATTTTCCTCGACAATATTCGTGTCTCAACCAACGTACCTTTGCATTTTTTCCCACAGTCGAATGAACCCCAAGGGCGGGCGCTCGGCAGTTTAGTGTCGGAGGAAGTGCGCGAAAAAGTGCTGAATCACGGTGAGTTATGGGTCGATCGCGCCTTTGTGTTTAACGATTGGTTTATTTCCGCCTACGCGCCCTTAGAGGATATCCGTGGGCAACGTGTCGGTATGATCTATACCGGATTTTCAGAATCGCCCTTTATTCATAACTACCTGCTTAATATCATCGAGTTAGGCACCATTCTGATGCTGGTGCTGCTGATCTCCGGCTTGTTGGTGTACCGCGGCGCTTACAGCTTGTTGCAACCGATTGAGCGGATTCACCATGTGGTGCAAGCGGTACAGTCAGGGCGCAATGTGCGTATCGGCGCCTTAGGGCTGGATAGGGATAACGAGCTGGCGAATCTTGCCGAGCAGTTCGACCGTATGCTCGACCTATTGCAGCGGCGTAATGCTCAAATCCAAGCCGCGGCCGAACAACTCGAGATGAAGGTCGAGGAGCGGACTCGTAGTTTGCAAGATAAGACCTTAGAGTTGCAGCGTAACGTGGCGCTGCTCAATGAGACTCGCCAGCAGTTAGTGACCAATGAAAAGTTAACCGCGCTGGGTGAGTTAACCGCAGGGATTGCCCATGAGATCAATAATCCAACGGCGGTGATCCTCGGCAATATGGAGCTGTTGCGTTACGAGCTTGGTGACAATGCCGAAGTAGTAAAAGAAGAAATCGATCTGGTTATTCAACAGGTTGGTCGTATTAGCACTATTATCCGCAGCCTGTTGCAATACAGTCGTCCTGGTGAGTTTAACGCTCCCTTAGAGATGCACCCCATTACGCCTATCATCGAGGAAATGCTGGTATTAGTACGGCACTCGATTCAAAAACAAGAAGTTGTACTGATAACCGAACTGAACGCTAGTTGTCCCGTGCAGGTTAACCGCCCGCAGTTGTTGCAAGTGCTGATTAACCTTGTGGTTAACGCAGCCCATGCGATGGACGGTAAGGGCAGGATTTGGATTCGCACCTATGATTGGCTGCAGCAAGATATGCCTATTGGGGTGAAAATTGAGGTTGAGGACGAAGGCTCTGGGATTGCGCCTGAGCAGCTAGGGCGGATTTTTGATCCCTTCTACACCACGCGTAAGGACGGTACTGGCCTTGGATTATCCTTAAGTTACGGCATTATCAAGCGTATCGGCGGCACCATAGAAGTGAGTTCTGTACTGGGTAAGGGGTCTATCTTCACCATTGGTTTGTACCATGAGGCGAAGGAAGATCAGCAAAATAACCCCTACGATGGTTTACATTTTTCCGGTCAACCCACCGAGAGGTGATCCTAGAGTGGCGGTGCTTCAAATGCTATTTAGGACGGGTCATTAGCTGAATAAAAGGCAAAAAAAAGCCGGATGATGAATCCGGCCACAAAAGAGTGTGTGTGAGCAATGTCGTGCTTGCAAACTCAGGAGCACTTTAACAACGTCAGATTACCAGTCATCCGTGTTAAAGATGAGTTTTGGAACGCAAGTTAACGATAATCATTCTCACTTGCGTTTGCAAGCTATTTCTCGAAAAAAATACACTTTTTTATGTAAATCGCCTTTAAGCTGTCGCAATCGACTTGCTTAAATGCAGTTTATGGTCGATCAGGCTTTGCGGATCGGCCTTCAGCTCGGTAATCAAATATTGATTTCTAATCAATAGATTGAGCATGGCAGGGAAGCGATTCATGGTCTTAACCTGGATGAGGTTATAACCTTGGCGGCTTGCCCAGGTTTCTTGGTATTCCAACAGGCTTTGTGCCAGACCTAAACGTCTAAAGTCGGTCGCAACACCGCCTAACCAACTGTAAAACACGGCATCTGCCTGTTCGTATCCCAGTTTAAAGCCTGCCAATTCACCTTCCACATAGGCTAAGAGAATCAAGCAAGTCTTATCCGAGAGACGTTCAGCCAGTGTTTCGCTGGTCAGCGGGCGGTCGAGTTCGGGAATTTGCTTACTCAGTTCGATAAGCTGTGTAGTCAACTCAGGCGTCAGAGCGGTCAGTGCTTTAATTTCAATTGAATACATAATTTTCTCTCACAGAAAATCAGCCCCATTTGCGCATGAACGCAATGGGGCCGAACAAAAAACTGCTTAAATTATAACAGGTCTGGCCAGTTGAGTTAATCAGGAAAATGATTTTTGTGGACTGGTTTGCAAGATCTTGTCTTGTAAGACCTTCAGCAGGACGCCATAGGCGGGCAGGAATAACCCTAGGCTAACGAGGAGTTTAAAGCTGTAATCCACGGCCGCGATTTCGGGCCAGTTGGCCGCCATAAAGCTATCTGTCGAGGCATAAAAAGCGACACTGAAGAACACTAAGGTGTCGACTAAGTTACCGACAATGGTCGATGCCGCAGGCGCGACCCACCAAGAACGGCTCTGACGTAGTCGGGCGAAGACAGTGATATCCATCAGCTGACCAATCAAATAAGCCGCGAAGCTAGCGAAGGCGATGCGAAACACAAAGGTGTTCCATTGGCTTAAGGAATCTATCCCTTGGAAGCTGCCTTGATGGAATACCACACCCATGACATAGGAAATCATCAACGCGGGCACCATGGCCTTGAGGATGATGCTACGGGCAGGTGTTTGTCCGAAGATACGCACTGTGAGATCGGTCGCGAGATAGACAAAAGGAAAACTAAACGCGCCCCAAGTGGTGTGAAAACCAAACAATTGAAACGGTAGTTGTACCAAGTAGTTGCTGACGCAAATAATCAGTATGTGAAATCCCACTAATAGCAGGAGTGCGCGGCGAAGCTGCGCAGGGGTTAACATTAACATATGTGGCCTTTTTAGTTGTGTAGGGCGGGGTGAGGGAACCCGCTAATGATCTGTTGTTATTTTGTCCAATGTCAGCATGCTGAAATCGGGGTCGCCATTATAGTGACCAGGTTCGAAGATGCAAGCTTACTGTTTATATTCCAAGCAATTTAGCCTCATTCTTCAAGGGCGAGTAATCGATATGGTCACAGCATGGGTATAGAAACTATTCTACACTGTTAAGAAATGGGAGGAGAAAGCGATGCGATCATTTCTTGCGGCCTTGTGTTTTAGTTTATTGAGTCTGTGTGCCTACGCGACACCGGCTAAGCCCGTGGTGATCCATCTGGTCACGGCTTCGTGGCAGGGTTTCGCGGATCCCGATGAGACGGGTTATTACTTTGATATCCTTCGCCGGGTGTTTCCGGCCCCCGATTGGCAACTCGATGTGCAGTTTATGCCCTTCGCCCGCACGCTTTATCTGGTTGAAACTAATAGAGTCGATATGGTCCTCAGCGTCTACAAAGGGGATGTAAAAAACAGTTTGCTGAGTGAAAACCCCGTTGAACTCGATTCTATCGATGCCGCTGTTACCCCTCAAATTGCCGCGACTTGGTCAGGGATGGAGAGTTTATCCCATAAGAAAGTGCAAGCCATGCTGGCTTATCGCTATAACATGCTGACGACCACTCCCATGTTTTATGAGGAAGGCAGCGATATTTTAAACATGCTAAATAGTGTGAATGCGGGGCGCACCGATGCTGTGCTGGATTACAGGAAGAATATCGAGGCTCTCGTCCCTCAGTTGAAGGCGCCGCAGCAGTTTGTGATTATTCAAGGGGTATTAAAAGCCGAAACTTATTTCGCCTTTGCTAACACAGAAAAGGGGAGAATGTTAAAACAACATTTTGATATTGAACATAAAAAACTGATTGATTCCGGTGAGCAAGATCGACTTTATGCAGAGACAAAAGCAAAGGGTTTTTAGTTTTTCAGTTTGTTATAGCTCAATGAGAATCGACATAATCGTCGCCAGTTTATTTTCCAGTTCTTGCCATTCCGCCTCGGGATCTGAGCCCGCAATAATGCCCGCACCGGCAAATAGGTTGATCTTGCCGGGTTCAATCAAGGCGCTACGAATCGCCACCGAAAATTCACTCTCATACTTATTAAAATAACCACAGGCACCGGCGTACCAGCCGCGCATGTAGCCTTCGCGTTCGCGAATAAAGCGCATGGCCGACTCGCGGGGAAGGCCGCCTACCGCAGGAGTTGGGTGTAGCGCCTGTAACAACTGGAAGTCATTCACTCCCGGCTTTAATTCGGCGCGAATGGCACGGTGTAGATGCTGAATATGGTTTAACTTAAAAATCGTCGCGGCTTCTTCGGCGCCCACATGCTGGCTCAAAGGGGAGAGCATACTGACGATATGGCGGCGAACTAGCTGATTCTCTATGCTGTTTTTGTTGTCTTCGAGCAGCGCGTTGGCCAGCGCCGTGTCTTCTTCTTGGTTTAAGCCACGTACTGTGGTGCCGGCAAGCGCCTCGGTAAACAGTTCCTGCTGACGACGGCGAAATAACCGCTCTGGCGAGCAGGAGATATAAGTGCGCTCGGGGCTAAATTGGAAGCCAAATTGGAAACTGTTCGGATTACGCCCCTGCCAGCAGGCTAACACCATCCAAGGATCGACTTGTTCATTGACCTCGAGCTGAGTATGGCGTGACAGCACTACCTTGGGCGTATCTTGATTAAACTTAGGTTCAACCACTTGCTCGATTAAGGTCTTCCAGCGCGGAAAATCGGGAATATCGGTGCGGCTCAACAGCGCAAGTTTATTGGGCGGTGCGAGCGGACGAGCGGGCAGCACGGCTTCTATCGCGGCAATGGCGAGGTCGATTTCCTCTTCGAGATGCCTATCGACAAAGTTCAGATTGACCCGCAAACTGAACTGGTTCGCGCTGCGTCTAAATTCGATACGCGGTAGCACAAAGCGACTATTACCAAACTCAGGCCAGGACTCTATGCTGCGGTCAAACGCCACGCCGCCGTAGTAACGGATCTCGGGATTTGTGGTTAAGGCGCGTTGCTGCTGATAAATTTCCGCTAAGGTGCCATCATCGACGCCAGTTTCAAACTTAAAGTCTTTACAGGCGCCAATCGCCGCCACTTCTTCAACCTTGTCACGTCCATGCCAGTAGATGCGCGGGTATTGGTTTTGGGATGCCAGCCATGAAATCAAAGGGATAGAAACAGTTGTTAAGGATAACTGCACTATCGGCTCCGTCGGTGGAACCTGCTTCAATTGAATGAGTTTGTCGATGAGAGACTTAAGGTCTTCAGACAGGGCGTGAGCGGGCAAATAAAACTCCAAAGGTAACGAGATGAAGGTGGTGGCTGAAGTTCCGGCAGTCAGCGGTAAGTTAATCCATTCTTTTTAAAGCTATTTACACCGAGTGGGTGAGAGCGTGTAAATAAGAATCTTTCGCTCAAATTAAAGGCCGAGGCCGTCAGTGTCAAGATGCAACCCACGAGTGTGTGACTTTTGCCATAGTCTCATTTTGCGGCGCTTAAAAATGTGACCTAGATGGGTCTTTTTGTCGATACCGTTGTCTGTGTTGGACATTTTGTCTCTTTGTGATGCATCGCATTTTCCATTTGTTGCAATTAGTCGATCTGGGTTGGTTTTTGATTTTATTTCAGTTGAGACGGAAATTCCTCAGACCACAATAGGGGGCACATCTTAAATTTCCTGTATGACAACAATAATATGATTACCAGAAATACCGTCTTTAGAGTGTCGTCCTTAGCGCTGGCAATTGGACTGAGTTTTACCGCCTCAGCCGATGAAATCGCCCGCGATCCCCTGTTGAATGTGAATGAAGTCATTGTCGTCCATGGTGAAGGTGCCGATGCGGAGCAATTGGCTACCACCCATTGGAGCATCGACGAAGCCGAAATTCGTGCCTTGGGTGCACAGACCTTAGATCAAGTGCTGAAGAATGTACCCGGGGTTTATATCCGTGTGGGTGGCGATGGCACTCCTAGGGTCGATATCCGTGGTTTTAAGACCCGCCATGTCACTCTGTTGGTGAACGGCGTGCCTATGAGCAGTGCCGATGATGGCCAGTTCGACCCAAGCGTGATCCCAACCAGCCAAATTGCCTCGGTTGAAGTGTCAGTTGGCCCGACTTCAGTGCTGTACGGCCCAAGCGGCGCCGGCGGTGTGATCAATATTATTACTAAACAAGGCAGCACAGCGCCCGCCTTGTCAGGACGCTTGGAAGCGGGTAAAGACAATACTTTTAATGGCGATATCAGCGCCGCTGGCTCGGGTGATGATTGGCAGGGATTGGTGAGTGTGAGCCGTCAACAGACCGATGGTTTCCCGATGTCGAACGATTTCGAGCCGACCCAATATCAAGACGGTGAGCTGAGAGTTAACTCAGATAAAGAAGTCACCAACGTCTATGCCCAAGGCAGCTATTGGTTATCGGATAAGACACAGTTGATCGCCAATATGGCACTGCGTAATGGTGAGTGGGGTAAACCCTCACGTGATGGTACTGGCAGTGGTAAGCTCAAGTATGAGCGTACCGACGACTATGATTCGCATACCTTCCAACTCGGCTTAGCCCATCAGTTTGATGATACCTTTACCCTGCGCGGATTTGGTTATCACAATCAAAGCGATACCTTAGAAGCAGCCTATGCCGATGAAACCTATCAAGCATTGACGCAAACCCAAGATGGCCATTCCGTGGTGCAAGGGGTCAATTTACAGTTAATCACCGATTTTCATAAAGCAGGGCTGTTAACCACCTCTGTGATTGCTGAAGAGCAGAGCTGGAAGTCTGTAGTGGACACTTACTCCAGTAACGCTGGCAGCGGTACTGGCAATAACTCGGGTACAGGCACTGGTTCAGGTTCTGGCAGCGGCTCAGGTAGCGGCAGTGGAACAGGCTCTGGCAGCGGCTCAGGTAGCGGCAGTGGAACAGGCTCTGGCGGTGGCACGGGTAGCGGCGGCGGAACAGGCTCTGGTGGTGGCGGTGGCACGGGTAGCGGCGGCGGAACAGGCTCTGGCGGTGGCAATGGTGGCGGTTCTGGCGGCGCAGAAAACCTAAATGATTCTGCATGGTTATATACTGCAGCGGCCGAATATCAGTATCAGTCAGAGCATAACTATGGCTTCACCTTGGGCGGGGCTTACCATTCACTCGATACTTCAGACGGTACGGATGATAACTACTCGGCGATGGCGTCTAGTTATTGGCAGCTTGTGCCTGACTCACGTTTGAGCCTGAGTGTGGCACGCAAAGTACGTTTTCCTTCTATGGTGAATTTGTACTCGCAATCATCGGGTAACAGTGAGTTAGAAGCGGAAGAGTCTAAACATGTTGAGCTGGGTCTGGATCAAAACCTACCCGCCAGTACCGACTTCTCGCTCTACGGTTTTTACACCGATGCGAAGAACTACATCGCCAAAGATACTGATGGTTTCTACCAAAATATGGGGCGCTATGAGTTCAAAGGGGTTGATTTCCAGATTAACAACCATGCGATTGAGCATTTAGATCTGAGCTTCTCCTACAGCTTCCTAGACTCGAAAGAAATGGAAGGCGACGATACCTTAGATGCGCTGCAATACCGTCCTCGTCACCAGCTGCGCTGGCAAATGAGCTACGAATTTCCATTCGAAACTCAAGTCCACCTCAATGTGGAGCGTATCCTCGATCAGGTTTATGCGACTCAGGTGAAAGTGAACGGTCAGAACCAGTATCAACAGCAGTCGCTGGATAATTACACCTTAGTGGATATCAACTTAGTGCAGCCGCTGATCGCCGATAAGTTAGAAGTGTATCTGCGCGCCACTAACCTATTGGATGAGAACTACTACCAGAGTGAAGCATTGCCTCAGGCTGGCCGTCAGTTCTTCGTTGGTGTGAACTGGCAGATTTAAGATGAAATTACTCGAGCTCGACGGTGTCAGCTTCAACTATGGCAGCCAATTAGCTCCGGTTTTACAGGAGCTTAAGTTCTCGATTGGCGCAGGCCAATGCCATTGTGTGAGCGGGCCAACGGGCTCGGGGAAATCGAGTCTACTCAATCTACTGGCGGGCGTGCTGTCGCGCCCCCATGAGGGCGATATTTGGCGTCACCCAGAGCTGGTGATTGGCTTAGTGATGCAGGATCCTCAAACCCAGCTACTGAGGCAAACCGTGGGCGCCGAAGTCGCCTTCGCCTTAGAGAATCTCGGCATCCCCGCCGAGAATATGTTGCCTAAGGTGCAGTTAGCGCTGCGACGCGTCGGGCTATTTTTACGGCTCGACACTCAAGTCAGTACCCTCTCCCTTGGTCAAAAATACCGTTTGATGATTGCCGCCCAGTTGGTGTGTGAGCCGCATTTACTCTTGCTCGATGAGCCATGGGCGCAGCTCGATGATCACGGCGTAAGCGAGCTATTGGCAGTGCTGCGCAATCTGATTGCCGAAGGTATGGCATTGGTGCTGGTGGAACATAATGCGGCGGCTTTTGCCGAGATTATCCAGCACTATTGGCAATTAGAGGCTGGCCGTTTATCCGAGGGAATATACACCGTTAGCGATGCCCCTATGCAGGACGTGCCAGTGAGAGCTTGGGGAGGCGCCCATCACTTAGGCAAAGTGCTGGTCAGCGCCGAGGCGTTTGATTTTTGCTTCGATGGTTGTCAGCCCTTGTTTAGTTGTCCGCAAGGGTTTCAACTGCATGCGGGCGAGATAGTGACCTTAGTGGGGGATAATGGCGCGGGTAAAACCAGCCTCTTAAAATCCCTCGCGGGCATGCTGCACTTAAAGCTGCGTTTGCCACTCAAGGTGCTAGGTCGTAAACCTAAACTCGGTGTGTACGGCGCCGAGTTAGGGCTATTGCTGCAAAGACCGAGTCGACAACTGTTTGAAACCAATGTGTTGGCCGAGATGCAGTTTAGTTTGAATCGTTTCGAACTTCCGACTGCGCGTGCCGAACAAATGTTGCTCGATCTCGAGTTGAGCGCTCTGGCCAAACAGTCGCCCCATAAGCTGTCCTATGGTCAGCAACACCTGATTGCCTTGGCATCCCTAGCCTGCTTGCAACCTAAGGTGCTGCTACTCGATGACCCGCTCGCGGGTATGGATAAAGAGTACTATCGCAAAGTATGGTTTTTGCTCAAGCGCCTCAGCGCCCAAGGCAGTGCGATTCTGATGACCAGCCACAGGTTGGTGGAACACGGTGCGGTGTCGCGGCAGTTAAGCCTGCGCCAAGGGCTGTTGGCAGAAGAAGCCATGGGAATGGAGGAGCGCTATGTGGGTTAGTTGTCGTCGATGGCGACTACGTGCCCGCAGGCGTTGGAGTCGCGAGAAGCAAGAAACCACCCTGTGCGCGCTGTCGCTGTTTTTGGTCTGCGTACTTTCCGCCTGCGCTTTTGTATTGCCCGCCGATTTACTGCTACCGCTGGCGGCCGTGAATGGCTTGCTCGTGCTCCATGGTTTAGCGCGCCGAGGCAGTATTATGGGCGTGGTTAAACTCGGCGTGATTCAACTGACGATTACCTTAAGTCTTTATCTACTGCTCTATGGTGTTGAACACCTCGCCCAAGGCGCCGTGGTAGTGGGACGCATTATTTTAGCGACTATCCCCGGATGGTGGTTGTGTATCACGGCGGCGCCTGAGCGTATCGGCGAAGTCTTAAGTGCATTTTTGCCGAGCAAATGGGCCTTTGTGGTGGCAGCATCCTTGAGTTTGCTGCCCTATATGGCGGACGAAGTGCGCGAGATTTACCAGATCCAGTGTCTGCGCGGCGCACGCATTACCCCTAAGGCGCTGCGGAATCCCAAAAACTGGCCAGAACTGGTGTACTGTGTGCTGTTTCCTGTGTTAATCCAATTGCTTAAATTATCTCGCCAGATGGCGGTTGCGGCCCAGAGCCGCCACTTTGGTAAGAGTTCACGTGCCACCCATTGGCATTCACCTAGAGACAAAAAATGAATAAAAAACTCCCTCTGAGCTTACAGGATTCTTTGTTTATCGGCTTTTGTGCCACCCTGCTGGTGGCATTGACGGGCATGTTAAGGCTCAAGCTTGGGCTTTCTGGCCACAGCATGTTTTTAATGAGCTTCTTCTACTTGATTTGCTACGGCGTGCTTGGGCGTTTCGGCAGCATGATTGCCTGCGGCGGCATTGCGGGCTTAGTCGCCATGGCGCTCGGTGTTGGTAAGGGTGGCCCAATGATTTTATTGAAGTTTATCTTACCTGCTATCGCTATGGATCTGGTGGCCTTATTGTTACCGCTCACATTAAGCCTGCATTGGCGCTGCGTGATTTTAGGCATTGTTGGTTGTATGGCGTGGGCGGTCAAAGTGGCACTGACCAATGCGCTGGCCGGCATGGCGCTCGATGTCGTGCTGATCCAGTGGGGCGCGAGTGTGCTTAAGGGCGGATTCTTTGCCACCTTAGGTGCCCTGTTAGTGCCTCCCGTGCTGCATCGGCTTAAGGCCCATGATCTCCTTCACCGTGACAAGTTTTAACTGCTAGGAATACCGATGAAAAATTGGCTTATTTGTATCGACGATACCGACGACATTGGCACTAAGGGCACGGGCGAAATTGCCGAGGAAATTGCACTCTTACTCGCGCAAACCTCGGGGGGCAAGGCCTCCTTTGTGACACGGCATCAACTGTTTGTGCACCCTGACATTCCCTACACCTCACACAACAGTGCCATGTGTTTTGCGCTGCAGTCGCCATTATCGCAGGCGGAAATCCATCGTCTGGCGGTCGCGCATCTGGTGGCCGAATCGGCGCCTAAGGCGGATCCAGGGATTGCGATTTTGGATGTCGATTCCGACTATGATGTGCATGCGCTGATAGACTTCGGACTCAGCGCCAAGCGTGAGGTGATTACCAAAGCGGCCGCCTATCAGCTTGCAGAGCAGTTAAAGATCCAACTCACCGAGCACGGTGGCACCGGACAGGGCGTGATTGGTGCCTTGGCGGGATTAGGGCTGCGCTTAATGGGGAGCGATGGGCGAGTGAAGGGGCAAATCAAACTCGGGCAACTTGAGGAGGCATCCATCGAATTAACCGTGGCCGAGATTCTCGCGCAGACAGGCCTCGATGCGGTGATGAATACAGATAAAACCCGTTTAACCCCAGATGAAAAGGTTCAACTCAAAGGCAAAGTGAAGGCCGTTTACCTTGATCATCAGTTTGTATTGTTAGTCGCGAAGGACGGTGAACTGTGGCGTAATGCGGGTAAGCAAGCCCTGCAGGATTATTGAGGTGAGAATGGATAAAGAGCTGTTCAAGCTGTTTGAATACGAGACTGAAGGTTGGATTTTTCGGGCGGGTTTACAGCAATATCCAGAGGCGAGACGGGCGGCGCAGTTGTGCGATCACTTTGCCCCAGACGATGAAGATGAGCAGGTCGATGATGAGCTTCGCTCTTGCTATAACTGCCAATATCGCCGTTGGATGATGACAAGCTTCGAGTGTTTGATGTTAAAAAAATACAGTATTATTAAATGATTAACTAATTTTGAGTAATATCTCACCATTTGACTTGGTTTTGTCTTGTTCTTTGATTGCCGTCATCAAAGCCTGTGGTGCTTTTGCCTTCCTGCGCTTAGAATGCAGGTTATACTGTCCTATACTACCAAGAAAGAAATGACAGCATGATTCGCTAAATTAGCATTGCGTGCTGTATGGTTTGTAGCAGTAATCTTCTCTATGCCTTGGGGTTGCAAGATATGAGTGAGTCGGCAGAATCAGTTGACCTAATCAGATTACCTGTGTCGCAATTGACGCTGGGGATGTTTGTCAGTGCGATAGACAGAAATGATCAAGGTCGGCTCGCAATTGCAAATGCAGGACAAATTAGGCACAAGGATGCGATTGCCAAATTAACCAAGAATGGCATCAAGTATGTTTGGGTCGACACTGAACGCTCGGCCGAACATTGTGGTTTTAAACGTAAAGCCAGCAACTATGGTTCACAGGAGCCTAAAAAGCCGTTAGTCACGCGTGAAAATCAGCAGAAGCAGGCTCAGTTGATGTTAACTGAAGCCAAAGACCTGATCCGTAAAGTCTTGTCCGAAACTTTTGAAGGTAAAGCGATTGAGGTAGCCCCCTTTGAGGCCTTAGCCGATAGCATGATCGAATCGGTTATGCTGGATGAAGACGCGTTGAAATGTATGTCAGCCCTACGTTCTAAGGATGCTTATCTGCTAGAGCATTCTGTGAATGTGGCCTTTCTGCTGGTTACCTTTGGTAAATATTTAAAGCTAGATCGTGCCATGCTTAGGGAGATGGCGGTCGGCGGCATCTTGCACGATATTGGCAAGATCAAGGTCGATAATAAAGTCCTACATAAGCCGGGTAAGCTGACCCCTGAAGAATTCGAACATATGAAGCTGCATCAGGTATATGCACTTGATATTATGAGCGAAACTAAAGGTTTGTCTCAGATTAGCAAAGACGTTTGTCTGATGCACCACGAAAAGTTGGATGGTCGCGGATATCCGCAGGGCTTGAAGGGCGAGGAAATCCCACTCCATGGCCGCATGAGTTGTATCGTCGATATCTTCGACGCCTTAACCGCCACTCGCTGCTACAAAGAGGCTATGAGTCCCGCGGC
Source organism: Shewanella sp. MR-4 (assembly GCF_000014685.1). Classification (NCBI taxonomy): domain Bacteria; kingdom Pseudomonadati; phylum Pseudomonadota; class Gammaproteobacteria; order Alteromonadales; family Shewanellaceae; genus Shewanella; species Shewanella sp. MR-4. Next base: position 4,609,866 of record NC_008321.1, on the reverse strand, counting down.
GGCCTTTAAGATCCTACTGAGCCTGACACCATTCCACTTAGATCAAGAGTTGGTCTATGAGTTTATTCGTTGCATTGGTGTATACCCGGTGGGTTCTTTAGTGGAATTATCCGATGGACGTGTGGGTATCGTCTGGACCTCGAAGGACAGGGATGTATTACATCCGGTCGTAAAATGTTTTTATTCTTTAAAAGCAAAACGTTATACCGAGGTGGTTATGGTAGATCTGCTGAAGTCAGAGCTGCATATTGAGCGCGGTGTCTCACCTAGCTCGCTGGATATCGACCCTAAACCCTTCTACTAATGTGCGTCGTTGCGCCTGATATCTGCCAAGTTGTCAGGTGCCATTCATTGCCCCGATAAGGGGAAAGGCCGTACACTGGGCCAAAGTTTTTCTAGGGCCCAGTTATGAACAGTGTACGCAACTCTCTCCTTCCTATTCTCGTTATTCTGCTGTCTTTGGCGCTGTTAATTCCTGGCGTGACTCAACCCATTTTGAGCCTCAATGGCAGCATAGATAAGGCCAAACTCACCGAACAAGGGATTGAGCAGGTCGCACAGAGCTTCGATGAGGACTCGGGGCGCGACAGTGCCCGCGGCATGTTAAATATGGTCAGTGGTTTGCTAGGACTGAATAGCCTCAAGGGCGAGGTAGAAGTATTACAGCAAACCCGCAGTATTTGGAGCACAGTCACCGAATTATATAACTCTGGCAATGGCTTAGTGGCCGGGCTAGTGATGCTGTTTAGTATCATTATCCCCGCAGTGAAACTCAGTCTGATGTTGGTACAACAAAGCGTGAGTTCGGTTGCGCTGCAGTGGCGCATTCATCATATCGTCTCTGCGCTGGCGAAATGGTCGATGGCCGATGTGTTTGTGGTGGCCCTGATCATTACCTTTTTGGCGGGCAATGCCTCGGGTGGCATGGGCGAAATGCTAAAGACCAAGGCGCAGTTTGAGAGCGGATTCTACTTCTTTACCGCCTACTGCATTCTCTCTATCGCCAGTGGTTACTTAGTGCGTCGTCCAACACCGATTCTGTAGTTAATCAAAGGGCATACAGCAGGTTTTGTATGCCCTTTATCGTTAGGAAAGTGTGCCGTTTTGATAGATGGGCATAATCCAATAACGGCAAGGGTTGTGTTTACAGACCTTTGCTAGTGCTTGAAGCAGGGCGCTTTGCTGGCTTGCTGGGTGCATAATCTCAAACTTACAAAACTCCCGATAACCTTCCACTTGTTCCTTGATATTGAAATGGCTGTGCTCGCGGCTAAATCCGCAAATATTGCCCAAGCTAAAGCCGGATAAAAACTCCAACTCAATCAGGGTGTCGACTATATCGTCCTTAATATCGTTTTGGGCGATCAGGACTAGCAGTTGTTCCGTGCTCATCGGCGTTTCTCCAGCCAAAAATACAACATGGGCAGTAAATACAGGGTCGTAATGGTCGATGTGAGTAATCCACCGATCACCACAATGGCCAAGGGTTTTTGGATTTCAGCACCGGGGCCCGAGGCGAACACTAAGGGGATCAAACCAAACATGGCGGTGGTGGCTGTCATCAGAATGGGCCTGAGTCGCCGGGCGGCACCCTGTTCGACTCGTTCCCTGAGGCTACCGAATAAGTATTTGGTTTGTTCGTAATAACTGACCATCACCACGCCGTTAAGCACGGCGACACCTAGCAGGGCGATAAAACCTACCGAGGCGGGTACCGAGAGGTATTCCCCTGAGAGATACAAGCTGACGATACCGCCCATCATAGCGAACGGGACGTTAGCGAGGATTAATCCCGATTTTGCTAGCGAGCCGAAGGTGGTGAATAAAATCAAAGTGATCAGTGCGATAGCTATAGGGATCACCAGCAACAAATTGCTGGTGGCGCGCTGCTGGTTTTCAAACTCGCCACCGAAGCTAACGCTATAGCCGCTGGGCAGTTTGATTTCCTTGGTGATTTTGCTGTTAAGCTCCTCCACAAAGCCCACAATATCCCGCCCTTGGACGTTGGTGGTGATCACCGAAAAGCGATTTCCCTGTTCCCGCTCGATCAGGATAGGGCCTTGTTTATAGCTCAAAACAGCCACATCGCTTAGGCGTTTTAGAGAATGATCTGGCATCACCAATAGCTGATTTTGCAGTTCGTTAATGTTGCTGATCTGCGCCTGATTATTAGCGATAAGCACGGGCGTGCGCTTCTTCCCTTGCAGCACTTCGGTGACGACCACGCCTTCGAGTTGGCTCTTGAGGTAGCGGGCAAACTCCATAGTGCTCATCCCAAACCCACGGGCGAGCTCGTTATCTAAGGTGAGATTGATAAAGGGGCTGCCTTCAATCATCGCCATCTTAACGTCGACGCTGCCCTGAGTGGCGGTGACCAGTTGTTCTATCTCACCGGTGAGTTTGCCTAAGGTCTCGATATCATTCCCGAATACTTTAATCGCGACATCCCCAATACTGCCTGTGAGCATTTCGGAGACGCGCATCTGTATCGGTTGCGTAAAGTTAAAGTTCACGCCGGGATATTTGAGCAGCACAGTGCGGATGGCATCGATAAGCTGCTCTTTGGTCGCAAAACGCCATTCGCTGCGGGGCGCCAGCTCTAAAAATACATCGGTTTCGTTCAGTCCCATGGGATCTAAACCTATCTCATCGGCGCCGGTGCGCGCCACCATCTGCTTAATTTCGGGGATTTGGCTTAGCAGGGTTTGCTGGATCTGTTTATCGATAGCGATGGAGGCGTCGAGGGAAATCGAAGGGGATTTCTCTAACTGGAGAATGATATCGCCCTCATCTAAGGTCGGCATAAAGGTTTTCCCCACCAGACTAAACAGGCCGAGACTGACGATCAGCAAGCTAAAGGCAGTGAGCATAAAAGGTTTTTGCCAACCAAAGCAGGCCTTTAGGCTGCCAAGATAAAGATGCTTAAGCTTTTCGATGGCCTTAGGTTCCTTCGCGGCCTTTTCGTTGACTAGGTACGAGGCAATCACGGGGATCACGGTCAGCGATAACACCAGCGCCGACAGCATGGCAAACACTATGGTAATAGCAACTGGGGTGAAGAGTTTGCCTTCTAAACCACTGAGGGTGAGCAGTGGTGAGAACACTATGATGACGATAACCGTGCCCGATACTACGGGAATGGCGACGTCTTTGGTGGCGCGAAAGATCAAGTGCAAACGCGGCAAACGCTGTTTAGTGGCGATTAAATTCACCATGTTTTCAACCACTACCACGGAGGAGTCCACCAACATGCCGATGGCGATAACGAGGCCACCGAGGCTCATCAAGTTAGCTGAAAGATTGAAGTGATCCATCATCAAAAAGGTGAACAGTGCGGCCAGTGGCAGCGATAGTGACACCACTAACGCGGCGCGCACATTCCCTAAAAACAGCGCCAGCAATACGATGACCAGCACTACGGCCTCGAATAGCGCATTGGAAATAGTCTCAATAGCGGTGTTGATCAGGTTAGCGCGGTCGTAAAAGGTGTTTATCTGGCTGCCTTCGGGGAGAGTTAGGCTGATTTGCGCCAGCTTTTCCTTAATGTTGTTAACCACTTGTGCCGTATTGGCGTCTTTGAGGGCAATGATTAAGGCTTCGGCGGTTTCGTTACCATCCTTTGTCACGGCGCCGTAGCGCGCAAGGTGGCCAATCTGGATATCAGCGAGATCCTGCAAGCGGTAGACCTTGGCATTATCGGCTTTGATCACTAGCTGTTTAAGCTCGTCGATATCATCGATGCGTCCCTCGGAGCGCACTATGATGGTGTCTGTACCTATGGTGAGCTTACCTGCACCTTCGTTGTGATTATTCTCCACAATCGCCTGCCGCAGCGCGGCAAAGCTCACACCCGCAGCCGCCATAGCCGCAGGATTGGGGCTGATACTAAAACTCTTGGCATAACCGCCGAGGATATTCACATCGGCAACGCCGGGTACTGTGCGCAGCAGCGGCCGAATTTCCCACTCGAGTAATTGACGTCGCTCCAGCAGGGAAAGATTGGGGTTTTCGAGTGAAAACATAAAGATTTCACTGAGTGGCGTACTCATGGGCGCCACACCGCCACTCACGCCTTCGGGAAAACTGTCCCAGACCGCCGAGAGGCGCTCGCTCACCTGTTGGCGCGCCCAATAGATATCCGTGCCCTCTTCAAAATCGAGGGTGATATCGCTAATGGCGTACTTAGTGGTCGAGCGAAGAATCGATTGCTTCGGAATACCCAAAAGCTCGGTTTCAATCGGGACGGTAATCTGGGCCTCGATTTCCTCCGGCGTCATGCCGGGAGCCTTGAGGATAATCTTCACTTGGGTTGGGGAAATATCCGGAAAGGCATCCAAGGGAATGGCAAACCAAGCGCGTGCGCCAGCCAACATGAGGATCAGCGCCACAATCAGCACAAAGAGTCGCTGAGTGAGCGAAAAACGGATCACAGAGGTGAGCATCTTATTCGCCTCCTAAACCGAGCATGATGCCTTTCACGGCGGCAACCGACTGGGATAGGACTTGTAGCTGACTCAAGTCTTGATCGCTGGCGACAATATATTGCTCTGGCGTCGAGCCTAAAATATCGACCGTCAACGCATTGAGCTGGTTATCGGACAGAGTGAACACTTGGCTGTCTTGCTCCCAACTAAACACACTGTTTTTGGGGAGTAAATACACGGCTTTTTGATACTCGGGAACCACTGTTATTTGCTGGCCTAACAACAGGTTACATTCCTGCGGCACCGCCGATGACCAAGCCGTAACAAAGGCGCCTTCGGCAATCGCCGACAATGACTCAATCGCGATATGGCATTGATTAATGTTGATGGCCGACAGGGAATGAGACTGCCCTGTCGGCACATTCACTTTGACGCGGATGCTGTTATTGGGCACCAGTGAAAACAGCTGATCCCCGGCCATATAGGGGCCGCTGATGGCATTGAGTTTAACGATACCGTCAACGGGCGCGGCGACAACTAAGGAGTCGGTAGCCGCATCCGTGCTGTGGACGCGCTCCATAAAGTGCTGCATATGCTCGTATTCGAGGTGAGTCGTGAAATAGTCCTGACTGATCTCACGCCATTTTTCGGCGCTTATGCTGCCATTGGCGAGCAAAGGTTTGTTGCGCTCATAACGACTCTTAGCGAGTTGATACAGGCTCGCCGCGGCCTCGACTTGGGCGAGGTAGTGGAACACTTCTGGCCCTGTGAGTTTGACTATCGCTTGGCCTTTACTGACGCGCTGGCCTTGGCCGACGAGAAAGTGCACCTGCTGGATATTCTCGGGCGTGCTGATCCAGTAATCATTGCCGAGGAGGATTTCAACCTGCGCTGGCAATGGGTTGCCCTCATAACTGGCGACCCTTTGTGGTTGGGTGTAACTGAGGTCGAGATTGCCTAAGGCGCTAATGGCTAAGCTTTCGGCCTGCGCCGAACCTACAACACTCGCGGATAAACAGAGAAGGCATGCGCCGTACTTGGCCATCATAATGAAATTCCTAAGGCTTGGAGTTGTTGAGAATGCAGTTGTTGCAAGCTGACGCGATTGAGCGCCAAGCGGGATTCGGTGTCGAGCGCCTCCATATAGCGGCGCAGCCAGACTTCATAACTCACCTGATCTTGATCTTTTACCTTGGCGAGTTCCTCGGTAATGGTGCGACTGAGGGCGAGCGCTTGGGTGAGTAGGCGCTGTTGCTCGACGAGGTTAGTTTGCTGGCGGACTAATTGATCCCACTGGTTTTTAAGCTCGAGTGCGCTACGGTCAAGATTGAGGCTTTGCTCGGTATTCGCTTGTTGCCATTGGGATAAATCGCTTTGGGATAGCGCCGAGCCCAAGGTTAAGGGCACTGACACGGCTATGCCTAACTGCTGATCATCCACGCCCGTATCCGCGGTATTTTTGGCTGTGAGTGAGACGGTCCAAGGATCGCGCTCACCCGCTTGCTGAGTTTGGATCAGCAGCAAGTGTTGCTGTTGTTGCAGCTTTAGCAATTGCCATAGGGGATGTTGGGCTAAGGCCTCTGCGCCCTTACCAAGCGGGCGGTCAGTTTCTTCTATCGCGCTCGGCATTTGATCTTGGCCCGTCAGCTGTTGATATAGGGCTAAAGATTGGGCTTGTTGTTGCAGAATATCGGCGCGGCTTAAGGCGATATCGACACTTTCCCGCTCCAGTAGCAGAGTGTTGGCCAGTGGCAATTCCCCCGCATCGGTCAGTTGTTTTTGCTGGCGATGGAGTTTATCGAGCAACTGCTGTTTGCGCTCAAGCTGCGCCAGTTTGACTTCGCTCTGGCGGTATTCCCACAGGCTCTGCCTTAATAATCCCGAGAGATACAAGGCTTGCAGCGCCGTTTGTTGTTGATGAATTTGCTCGGCGAGCTGTTTTATTTGCTTATCGCTGCTGTGTAGCGCGGGCGATTTAAATGGCAAATTGACTGAGAGTTCCTGCTCGTAGCTGTTACTATTATCCAAGCTCCCGAGGTGACTTAAGCTAATGCTCGGCAGACCAGTGAGCCAGGTCGAGCTGGATAAATTTGCCGATTGGGTATTCGACGAAGTGATATGGGCCAACCTAGCTTGGCTGCTCGAAAGCGCTTGGGAAAGTTCGGCTTCCGCCGCAAGACACAGGAAACTACTGCCGACTAAGCTGGTCAACAGACTTAACTTGATACAAGACGAACTGACAGACATGAGATGATTCTGTGGTATTAAACAATGCTGTCAGTGTAGGGATTGACGGCTGAAAGTCGTCGGGGACCTGTATCATAAATCCGCCTATGGTACATATGTCCCATAAAATAATTGATTGATTTTGCTTTTATTTAGGAGTTTTAGATGAAGGATATTGTCATTATTGGTCTGTTGGCACTCATCATGTGCTTTAAGCTTTTTGACATTAGTTCCGACATTCAATTAGGCATTCCGCAATGGCATTTAGTGCAGGAAGCCATACTCTTAGTGCTCACCGCCGTTGGAGCCATCTACCTCAGTTACGATTTAATTCGCCGCTCGCGCGAGGTAAAAGCCTTAGCAAAACGCCTCGAGTATGCCGATAAAAAAATCGACAATATGTCGACCCAAATGCGCTCCGCCAGACAGGAATACAGCCAAGCCGTTGCAAACCAGTTTGATACTTGGGGTTTTACCAAGAGCGAGCAGCAAGTCGCATTTTTATTGCTTAAAGGGCTGAGTTTTAAAGAAATTGCCGAAGTGAGACAGACAAAAGAGAAAACCGTGCGCCAACAGGCATCGACCATTTATGGCAAGGCCGACGTAGATGGTCGCCACACCTTTTGTGCTTGGTTTATGGAGGATTTTATTCAAGAACATAACCAAGAACTGGCGGCAAACGAGTCCGATAGCGCCCATAAAGCCGCTTAAGCTAAACTCTCAGGCTTAGTTGTTATAGCTATTTGTTATTGAAAATCGATATTGGCTGGCTTTTTGGTTCTAAACAATAATGAGCATCCCCTAAGTTCGTCGGAGGATGCAATTGAAAAACTCGCTGCTGATTGTGTTTTGCCTTATTGCCTTGGTTGCATCCACGCAAACCACAGGATTACTCCGCTCGCTGATCGAATTTTCCGCCTTTTTAGGGGTACTGGGGTTGGCTTGGCGGATTAAACCCAACGCCGAATAAAGCTTCCCGCGTTAGCTCATCAATCTGAGCCGTTAGGCTCAAATCCAATCTATTGAAAATACAGAATATAACCTAAAGACGTAATTCCTATCGCCGCCCACAGAACCACGCCCAGCAGCAAAGGCTTAGGGCCGCTCGCTCGCATTTTTTGCACCGTAATCCCCGCACCAATCAAGAACAGACACAGGACCAAGGTACGTTTCGATACCATAAACAGCGTGTCGTAGAGCGGCTGAAACTGCGGTAACCAATGGGCGATTGCGATGGCTAAACAGTAAAATCCGATAAAATACGGTAGGTTAAGCTTACGTTTATCGCCGCCAAAGATCAGCGCACTGACAAGGGCGATGGGGATAATCCACAGTGCGCGCGCCAGTTTAATGGTCGTGGCGGTTTTAAGTGCTTCATCACCGTAGGCAGAGGCCGCGCCGACGACTGAGGAGGTGTCGTGAATCGCGATGGCACTCCACACGCCAAAATCGTATTGGCTCATATTGAGCAAATGTCCGAGGGCGGGGAATAAAAACAATGCCACCGAGTTGAGTACAAATACACAGGCTAATGCGGTGGCGGTTTGGTCTGGTTTGGCATTAATGGCGGGTGATACGGCGGCAATGGCGCTGCCGCCACAGATGGCGGTGCCAGAGGCGATTAAGTGCCCTGTGATCGGGTCAAACTTTAAAGCGCGAGTCACCAAAAAGCCCAAGATCAGCGTAAAAATAATCGAGCCGACAATTAATCCTAGGTTATGGCTGCTGGCCTCAATCGCGGCATTGAAGTTAATGCCAAAGCCTAAGCCGATAATCGAATAGGACAGTAATTTTTTGGTGAGGGCGGCGATATTCCAGTCGTTTGGCACCCAACCTAGGCTGGCCAAGGTAAAACCGAGCACAAGCGCCATAGGGGATGAGATAACAGGCGCGAGACACAGTAGCGCGGCGCAGATAAATACAAGGCGATGAGGTTGCTTAAGTTGCGAGACTATCGATGAAAAATTCATAACGCCTTAGGTTTGCGACTGAGTGTTATCGTTCCAATCTTGGGTTTTCAGCTCCATCCACATAGGCATGGATACTCGAATAAGCCAATCGAATAAGCATTGGGACGCTGACAAAGACGGGCATTATAACGATTGCGTTCAGCTTCAATAAAATCAATTTAATTTATTTTGTAAGTCAATTTTATTGAGTCGTAATGGGCAGGTGGGTTTGAAGCTAAAAAAGGAGAGCCGCCGACGGCAGCTCTCCCGTGAAAATACGCGGAATTTAGAGATTCACGATACGTTGCAGGCTGTAGTCGCCACCATCTTTAGCGGTAAACAGCTTGTCTTGAATATCGTTAGCGCTTGGCATTCCTGCATGTAACAGGCTTAACCAGTGGCGCGAGGTGGTATTACGTGTCTCTGTGGGTTCGGCGGCTAACTCAACGGGCGCTTCGATTTGCACATCTTCCAAATTCGCTAAATCCCGCGCGCCTATCATGCCAGTGCGGTCGAAACACAACTCTACATGGCAGCCTTGGTCCTGTAACACTATGGCGCTTGGCGCATCTTTAGTGCCGTTGAAGGCAACAAACTGCTTGGTTTGGCGTAATCCGCTGTGGCTGCCGTCGGCAAAAAATGCCAGCAGGTGTTGGTAGTAAACCACATAGCTGATCACATCCTGGTGCGAACCCGCATCCAGTGGGAAATGACGGTCGAGGAACTGCTTCGCCTGGGCTAGTTTTTCATGCTCGGCCACGTTCACTTGGGCGACGGCAAGCACTTCTTCTGCGATGAAGCTGTTTAGATTCGGTTGGATCTGGTGGCTATTGATAATTGACATATTCATCGCTGTATCCTCTACACATTCAAATTAAAAATTAGGGCCTTGATTTCACTTCTAATGGTTCAACGTTTGTCTTCAATTTGGTTTGTCCGACAGAGTTAATGGTTAAGCAGTGTTCAGGTGGATAACCTGCCTCGATTGCTTAATTTGTAGTCTAGTCTTTTTTTGGCTACAATTTCACAATAAAAATTTTACAATGTGAATTTTACAAAATGCGCAATGACCAGAGCTTGATGAGAAAGTCACATTTCCTAGGGACAAAAATACGTAACCTACGGAAACGTAACAATTTAACCATGGAAGATTTATCTGCGCGTTGCATCCGCGTCGATGCGGGCAGTGCGCCCTCTGTGTCATATTTGTCGATGATCGAGCGTGGAAAACGCGTGCCGAGTGCCGAAATGTTGGCCGTGATTGCCACGGTTTTTCAAAAGGATGTTGACTGGTTTTTAGACGACGTACCTGAGGAAAGTGCCATCACGCCGGACAAGGGCCGCCGAGGTGGGATTAGCGGCATGGCGCTCGAACCCAGCTTTTTGTTTTCAAATGATATTTTGCAAATAGCCATCCCTGAAATGCTATCCCAGACTGGGATCTCGGGTCGACAATTCGCCCACTTATTAATCCGCGCCCATCAGGAACATCATCAAAACCATTTCCCCGATCTTGAACGTGCCGCCGAAGAGGTTGGGTTAAAACGCATGCCCTTATCCCTCGAGGAGATGCTGGATATTGCCAAGGGCGTAGGCTTAAAAATCAAATGGATAGATAGTACGCCCCAGGAAGTGATCGACGAGCGCGGCGTAAGCTCGCATCAGTTAGTGACTTCCTTCTTCGAGCCGCCGAGCACCATTTACATCAATAAAGTCCTTAAAAATCGCCCCAGTCGACTGAAGTACGATCTCGCCGCCCATATCGGCCATTGTGTGTTACACAACAAAGATGGGCTTAAGAGTGTGATGATTTCTGGCCGAAAACTGGAGATGGATGAAGAAGTGACGATGCAGTCTAATACCCTGAACGCGCAGGATATTTTGCATGCGTGGCGCGACTTCGAGTCCAGCTTTTTTGCCGGAGCCCTGTTATGTCCTAAGGTGCCCTATCGACAATTGCTCGACCGCCACGGTTACGAAATTGAGGTGCATAAACAGCTGCAAGTGTCGGCTTCGGTTGCCATGCGACGGATGACGGTCGTATCGCCTTATTCCCATTGGCATTATTTTGATGCCTATGCGCCGGGCAAACTCAAAGCCGTTTACCGTGGTAATGGCATTCCCCTGCCTTGGGGCAATATGCGGCTGGTGGAAGACCCTTGTCAGCACTGGGCGGTGTTTAGAATGATCAGTGAACCTTCAGTTGGGACATCGGCGCAAATTTCGATTTTAAATGTGGGCAATGAACCACGGATTTACTGCTGCGAGTCGATTAAGGTCGAAGACTCGGCGGGCAACCCCCATGTGCTTTGTGCCGGTATCGATTTAAATCCGGCCATTGAAGCCCAAGGTAAGGATGCACTCTCTATCGCCCATGATTTAAAAGCCGCCTGTGTGTCTGGCGGCGGATCAGTCGCGATTCCCAAGCATATTAAAAGCGATCTAGTAAGCGTGGCTAAGATATTGAATATCAACTGGATTGAGCGCGGTATTAAAAATGATGCCCGGCTTATCTGCTCCCGCGGCGCCGTCTGCCCACGGCAACCCAGCTGTTATCAAGCGGGTAAATCGCAGTGTGATGGGGCAGCGTAAATCACTATTTGATTTACGTTGAGTTTTGCGGCCTTACGGCCGAGGTGAATCAAGGTCGTGGGTCTTCAACCCCTGCTTTTTGATCAAGAGTCGACCAAGGAGGACTGCTCGTCCTATCCTCCTTGCTGTTGTTTACACCAGCAGCCAAGACGCCCTCAACGGAGTTGAAAGCCCCTTGTGCTCATTGCCAAATTAGCTATCGCTTCCGAAGGGGATTTATTCAGTGGCTTAGTGGCACAATTATGCAGCAGCATGGTTCTAAAGAGTGATAGTCAATTAAACATTAAACGAGGAGTGAAACTTGGTTACTGATCTTGAGTATTTAACAAAAATGTTAAACTTATTTCGAACCGCGGATACTGCGCATATTGAAATATCTCATTTCCCGAAGTTAGGAGTTGGAATTGAAAATGTGTCTAAACCTGGTTTTTTAGATGAAAAATTTTTGTTTCACCTACAAATTGCTATTGAAAACGGGCTGATTAGTAATCGAGATCTGCAAGCTAATAGTCTGAAATCCGTTGGAATCACTATTGGTGGATGTGGTAGAGCTTCACTAACTTCTGTTCAAATACGCTTAACTCAGAAAGGGCATGATTTTGTTCAAGCTTTGAACAATAAAGAAGTACTTTTAAAAATAAAGTCAGAACTAAAAGATGCTCCCTTCAAAGCGATCTTTGATGGAAGTCAGAAATTATTAGAACATTTTCTTAAAAAGAAAATGGATACTCTATTGAGTGAAGGCTTATGACAATAATTGTTATCTGAATGTGAGTGGTAATTTTTGCAATTTTGTTTAGTAAATAAAGCCCCAAGGGAGAATACCTTGGGGCTTTATTATTTAGTTAATCACATCGTCTAAGTAATCGCTAAGCTCTAATCTGTCCTGTGCCTGAAACCAGATATTTTTCAGTGGTTAAGGCTTCGAGTCCCATGGGGCCGTAGGCATGTAGCTTAGTGGTGGCTATGCCGATTTCGGCGCCGAGGCCGAGTTCACTGCCATCGGAAAAGCGTGATGAGGCATTCACCATAACGACCGAGGCATCCACTGCGCGTTGAAAGTGGGCGGCGGTGAGTTCATTGTCGGTGCAAATCACCTCGGTATGGTGGCTGCCAAACTTAGCGATATGTTGGGTGGCGACTTCAAAACTGTCGACTTGGCGAATGGCGATTTCTAAGTCCAAGTATTCTTGGCCAAAATCTTCTTCTGCCATATAAGTGCAAGCGTCGAAATACGCGGCGGCCGGAGGGCATGCATTGATTTTTACTTGATGCTCGGCCAGTGCCTTGGCGACGCGGGGCAAGAATCGCGGCGCGATATCCTTATGCACTAACAAACCCTCGAGGGCGTTACACACTCCTGTGCGTTGGGTTTTACCATTGAGCAGCAAATCCAAGGCGATATCTTGATTAGCGTCTTTATCCACATATAAATGGCACACGCCCTTAAAGTGCTGAATAACCGGAATGCTACTGTTTTCAGTGACGTAATTAATCAGTCCTTCGCCACCACGGGGTATGATCACATCGATAAATTCCCGCTGCTGCATCAGTTCGAGCATCAGGGCGCGGTCAGGATCGGGGATCACGCTGATAAGTGCTTTAGGTAAACCATAGGCGGTCAGTACCGCCTGTAAAATACTGGCGATCACTTGACTGGTGTGTAGCGCTTCCTTACCGCCACGTAGGATCACCGCATTGCCGGATTTAAAGCACAATGCGCCGGCATCGGCGGTGACATTCGGGCGCGCCTCATAAATCATACACACCACGCCGAGTGGCACACGCATCTTACTGATCGACAAGCCGTTTGGTCGCTTTCCTATATAACGCTCATGCCCAACGGGATCGGGCAGGGCGGCGATGGTTTCTATCCCTTGTGCCATCGCCTCTATGCGATGTTGGTTAAGGGTGAGGCGATCGACCATAGCGGAGCTTAAGTTGTCTTGTATGGCTCTGTGGACGTCAATCAGGTTAGCACTTTGGATCTCATAGCTTTTTTCCCGTAATGAGCGCGCCATATCCAGTAATACGGTGTTTTTTAACGACTCATCGAGTTGGGCGAGTATGTGGGCCGCATGGGCGGCATCGGCAGATATTTGTTTAATTAGGCTCATAGTTTCTCCACTCAAATGGATTTAAGAATGGCGATATTCTTATCGGAAATGATGGGGCCGGTTTTTTGCTGGAATTCACTGGCAAATGCCTGATCATCCTGCTCGGTAATAAAACTCAGTAGGCAACTGCTGTAGTTAGATTTGGCTTTCGCCAACTTAGTGCCATCGCCTTTACGCACCAGAATGGTGTCGCCCACAGAGAAATCCCCTTTGACTTCAACCACATCATCGCTGGTTAATTGCTCGCTGTGCTGATCGAGTGCGAGGTCAAAATCATCCTCGACGATCACTTCGCCCTGCGCTTGCGAGGTGTGGGTCATCCAATGCAAATGCTCCTGCATCGGTTTTTCGTAGGGGGTAAAGAGGGTGCCCGGATTTTGCCCCTTTAGCAGTTGGCTAAAGGAGTCGGCATTAAAGCCATTGATAATAAAGGTCTCAATGCCGTGGGAGATGGCTTTCTCGGCGGCTTGGATCTTAGTGCGCATGCCTCCAGTGCCAACATCGCTGCTGGCGCCTCCCGCCATCGCATAGATATCGGCATTGATTTCAGTGACTTGCTTTATCAACTTGGCATTGGGATGTTCGTGGGGATTTTGATCATAGAGTCCATCCACATCCGAGCAAATCACTAAGGTGTCGGCATCGGCCGCTGCTGCCACCATGGCCGAGAGATTATCGTTATCGCCAACCTTAAGTTTGTCGGCGGTAACGGCATCATTCTCATTGATGATCGGCATTAAACCGTGTTCGAGCAGGCTAAAAATCGTGTCTCGAATACTGATATAACGCTCGCGATTACGTAAATCGCCATGGGTCAGCAGCAGTTGGGCGGTAGGAAAATCAAATAGCTTATTCCACGTCGCCATCATATCCGCCTGCCCCGCGGCTGCCATGGCCTTTTTCACTGTGACACTCGGTTGAGTTTGGCCCTCAAAATGATGCCAACCTGCGGCAACCGAACCGGATGAAACCAGTACCACTTGGATACCTTGGACGCGACAGTAAGTAATAAACTGCGCGATACCCAAGAGATAATGGCTACTGCAACCTTGCTTGTGGGGCGCGATTAAGGCGCTCCCCACTTTGACGACGATACGTTTACGGGGAGAGTCTGTCATAACGCCTCCTTAGCTTTCCTCGGCCAATACACGACCGGCCTGATGGAATTGCTTAGTGGTTTTAGGACAAGGATCGTTATCGAATTTGCTCACCAGATAAATCACTGTGCTGCTGACCACAAAGCCAGGGATCATCTCATACACTAAGCTACTCAATGCCTTACCATCGGCAAGCACGGGGGCATAAATCCAAAAGAGTACCGTAAGCGCGCCCGAAATAATCCCCGCAATCGCCGCTTTATGGGTGAGATTGGCTTTATACAAACTAAATAACACCAGCGGACCGAAGGCGGCGCCAAATCCTGCCCAAGCATTACTCACGAGGGAGAGGATACTGTTCGAGCGGTCGAGTGCCAGCAGCGTTGCGGCAATGGCAACACCTGCAACCCCGTAACGGCCCATTTTCACCATCTCTTTTTCGCTCGAGTCTTTCTTTGAGAGGGTGCGGTAAATATCTTCGGTGAGCGAACTCGACGAGACCAATAACTGCGATGAAATCGTGCTCATAATCGCTGCCAAAATCGCTGCCAACAGGAAGCCACTAACCAAGGGATGGAACAGTAACTCTGAAAACACGATAAAGATGGTTTCAGGATCCGAAAGCTTCATGCCAAATTTATTGGCGTAGGCGATACCGACCAAGCCCGTCGCTAAGGCGCCGATTATGGTGACTGTCATCCAGCTGATGCCAATGCGTCGTGCGGTTTTAATGTCGGCGACGGAACGGATCGCCATAAAACGCACAATAATATGCGGCTGACCGAAATACCCAAGTCCCCAAGAAAGGCTCGAGATTAAGCCAAGCAGGGTCACATTTTGCATCGCGTCGGTAAAATGCGGGATCGACTGATAGGCAAAGTTCATCATGCGATCTGCGCTGGTAAATTCTTGATATGCCACGAAAGGCACTAAGACCAAGGCGACAAACATAATGCAGCCCTGTACAAAGTCGGTGAGGCTGACGGCTAAAAATCCCCCAAGCAGAGTGTACGACACCACTACGGCTAAGGTAACGACTAGGCCAATATCGTAGTTCAGTCCAAAGGCAGATTCGAATAACTTGCCGCCCGCGACTAATCCTGCCGAGGTATAGAGGGTGAAAAAGATCACTATGATCACCGCGGCAATAATACGGATGCTGTTATCGGCCTGACCAAAGCGTTTGGCGAAGAACTCAGGGATAGTCAGCGCGTTATCGGCGACTTCTGTGTAGACCCGCAATTTGGGGGCAACTACCAAATAATTAATTAGAGCACCAATTAATAATCCGAGGGCAATGTAGAGGGTTTCAAACCCCACCAGAAACATGGCGCCGGGAAGGCCCATCAGCATCCAGCCACTCATATCCGAGGCACCGGCCGAGAGAGCCGTGACTTGCGGGCTGACTTGGCGGCCACCCAAAATATAGCCAGAGACATCATCGGTCGACTTGCGATAGGCGAACAAACCAATGGCGAGCATGGCAATAAAGTAAATTGCCAATGAAATGTAAGAGAGGGAATTCATCGATTATTTTCCTCCTAACGCTTTGTTATTTTGAATGAAGCTCGGTTTCAAAATGACAAAGAGATAGGTACTTAGAATGGCGAACAGGCAGAAATATTGTAGTGATGCGGTGAGTCGTTCCCGAGTGGAACGAGCTGTCTGTGAGATTGGGTTTTCATCTGTAGCATGCTTAGCTGACATAATGCCTCCTTGATTTTTCTCAAACAAAAATGAGAGTGTGATTTAGTTAGTACTCTAATTACCGTAACATAAATAAATCTAATTTTCCCGCCTAAATCACAATTTAATGGGGCGAATTGGCGCTTTTGACTGACTTTTATAGTTTGAGTTGATAGTAATTTTTGCGTTTACAATTGAGGGTTTAGTGCGAGAAAGGCCGTGGCCGAAAGAGGAAGAAACCCTATCGACTGGGCTTCTTCATCAAACGACTGGGGGATGGTTTACAGGGCGGGTTTACTAGAGCTGGTAGTTAAACTCTATCCTATGATCACCGTCCATAAAGCTAACGTTTTCATTAAAGTTGGCAAAGTAGCGCAGGTTCATTCGCGGGTTGATTTGGTAACTGAGTGCTAGCTCGTGGGTCAAAATATGGCTATTGCCTAAGCCATAATAGTTGTCGGTGTAATTGTCAGAGCCCGAAATAGTCGTCAGCCAAAAGGGATTGTAATTCAACCAGATTTTGTCGGTGATTTTGAGCTTGCTATACATTCCCACTAGGCCGTAAACGCCCATGATGGAGTAACCACTGTCGATGGAACCATCATCCTCGAGGGCGTCGTTACCAATAGACACTCCTGCGCCAACCAGTGGATAGAGGCTGAATCGCCCCATCGGTGGTAAGGCTTGGATGAAGCTATAGGACAGATCGGCACTCTCTTGAGCGACGAAGTTAGGGTTAAGGCTATAGCTGATATCAATTTGGGCGGCTCGGCCATTGGTGACATTAGCGGTAAAGTTACGAAATCGAAAAGAGTCGACAGAGTCTGAGGCGGCGCCTTCACCTCGCCAGCCTAGGGTATCGCCAAAGATCCCCTTCACTTCGATGACATTCATCCCGGCTTTGTTTTCTTCTCCCGTATCATAGGCTTGGCCCACTTTAAAATTGAGGCCTTTATCTGTTACGCCAAAGCCCGCTTGAGTATAAATCGCAAGCGGATCGGACATATCCTGAGGCTGTTTTTCAGGTTTCACGACAGGTGTATTGTCACTGTCGGCCGCGTGCGCTGTGTATAGGGGCAGCAGGGCGATACCTGCGATAAATGAATAACATGCTCTCATATTAATCTCTTTATTTTATTGAGCTTGTGGCCAAGAATGCGCAAGAGGTGAGGCATGAGATACGGAGATATGTTTCGATTCGCAGCCGAGATCATTTGCGTCACCCTATGCAATGTGGGGGCCCTATTGGTTTTTTAGTCCCGTCACTTAGCAGAGAATATCTGCCCTTATGGGACAAAAAATCACCACTAGCTAAACTACCCTAAGCATGGGGTTGTGGCAAAAGTATTTACTTAGGCGGCTGATTCGCGGTGTGATGGCGTTTGAGAGAGGTTGTCTGGCAGCGATTTCTATTGAAGCCTAAACGACTGAGTAATAAAAAAGGCCAGACAATTCTGGCCTTTAAGCTTTTGAATTTGCGATACTTATCGCATCGTAACAAATTCCTCAGCCCCAGTGGGGTGGATGGCGACAACGGCATCGAAATCGGCTTTGGTGGCGCCCATTTTCATTGCGACACCAAACCCTTGGAGAATTTCGTCCATACCAAAACCAATACCATGAATACCAACGACTTTCTCTTCTTTACCTGCACAGACCAGTTTCATCTTACAGGCTTGGCGGTGGCTAGTGACGGCGGTATACATGGAGGTAAAGCTTGAGGTGTAAACCTTCACATTATCATCACCATATTGCGCGCGGGCTTCTGGCTCGGTTAATCCCATAGTGCCAATCGGTGGATGGCTGAAGACCACAGTTGGGATTTGGCTGTAATCCATTTTGGCGTCGCTCATGCCGTTGAATAGGCGCTCAGAGAGTAAGCGACCCGCTTTAACCGCAACTGGAGTCAGCTCCACGCCGCCCGCCATAATATCGCCCACGCAATAAATGCCTTTGTGGGTGGTATTTTGCTGTGCGTCGGTAATCACATAGCCTTTGCTATCGAGTTGCACATCGGTGTTTTCTAAGCCGATATTGCCCGTTGCGGGTGAGCGGCCAATGGCCCAAATCAGGCAATCAACGGTCATGCTTTCGCCATTTTCGAGGTGCAGAGTCAGGCTGTCGTCGGCATTTTTGACCACAGATTGAGGAACGCTGTTGGTGTGCAGGGTTGGGCCTTCGGTCTTCATGGCGTCGACGAGGGCATCGATCAGCATAGGATCGAAATTACGCAGCGGCGCATGTTTACGCACAAACAGGTGAGTTTCACTGCCAAGTGCGTGTAACACGCCCGCGACTTCGACGGCGATATAGCCAGCGCCGACGACAGCGACACGTTTAGGTTGTTCGCGCAGGGCGAAGAAACCATCGGAATCAATACCGTATTCCGCACCAGGAATGTTTGGAATAGTTGGCGCGCCGCCGGTGGCGATCAGGATATGGTCAGCCGTGTAGTGCTCGCCATTCACTTCAATCGTGTTGCCATTAACGAAACGGCCATAACCATTGAGCAGGGTGACTTTGTTGTTGGTAAAGCCGCGACCGTAGGCCTCGTGGATACGACCGATATAGGCTTCGCGGCTGTTCACTAAGGTGTTCCAGTCGAATTTGTTGACTGAAACATCAAATCCATAATCTTTGGCGTAGAGGTGCATGGCTTCGGCGATATGTGCGCCATACCACATGACTTTTTTGGGTACGCAGCCCACGTTTACGCAGGTGCCGCCAACATGTTTCGCTTCGATGAGTAGAACTTTAGCGCCACGCATGGCAGCTCGGTTAGCTGAGGCGATACCGCCGCTGCCTGCGCCTAGGCAGATATAGTCAAAATGTTGAGCCATGAGTTTCTCCGTCTAACTCTAAGAATGAGGTGCTTAATAGCAGAAGGTCATTGTAGGTTGGAATGGGTTTGCAGACCAGCCCATTAGGTTGCTTTGGTATAGACCTTGTTTTGCCGCAAAAAATCTCAGCAAAGCACTCACTTTAACTATGAGCGGTTAGCTCAAGCTTAACGGCGATATTGGCAGCGATAGTGATCGTCTTGGTTTGGTCCTTCGGCGCCGCATTTGAGGCATTGCCATTCCTGCTGACGGGCACTGAGCTCGTCTATCTGATAGCGAGCGGCTTTGTCTGGCCGCTTGCCGATCTGGGTTTCGAGTTGTGACATGCGGGCGTTAAGCCAGCGACAACTGGGGTCGTTAGCGACTCTCTCTCGGCTGGCGAGTTGTTGTTTGCGGCTCGGCTTTTTCTTTTTCGCGGTGGTCGATTTGGTCGCTTGCTTGGTCTTTGCCTCATCCACATGGACTGTGGACGGCGAATACTCCAAGGCGCTTTGTTCTGCAGGGATGGCAAGTGGTTTTCCCTCACTGTCTAGCAGGGTTCCAAGCGGCAGAGGTTCGCTGGGCGGGTTTTGGGGTAAGGTTTCTAAGCCATATTCTGGTGTCAGCACAGGCTCTCGTGCGGCGCCAGTAGACGGTAAACAGCAAAATAATAATAAGATAAAGGCGTTAGATGACCGATTTAAATGATGCGTTAACATTCCCTGTTCCTCGGCAAATTAAGGTCGTTCCATCGACACCTTGAGTGTAGTTAGGGCGGGATTGGTTTGCCAAGCCGAGGGGGAGTTAGGTCGAGTAACGCTTAGAAGCTGATATTGAAGTGGATACCCGCATAGGTTTGATCCTGCGAGCTAAAGTCGCCATTGGCAGTGGCTTCTTGCTCAATATCCGCCTGAGCTATGCTGTGGCTAATATGGCCACCGAGACTCATATTATCGGCCAGATCATAATTGGCCTCTAAACCAAATTGCAGATGATTGCGGCCATTGTGATCTTCTGTTCGATATTTAAAATCAAGCCCTTGGGTAATGTAAGGGGCGAGGATGAAGCGTTCGCTAAGTTGCCAATAGCTGTGTAGACTCAGTTCGATAAAATAGCCTGCCGCCTCGGTGGAATATACATAACTCGCCGAAGGCACCAACCAGGTCACGGCATTGTAAGCCAGCTCGGCAAACAGTTCGTTATCTTGACAGCGGCTATTGCTATAGCCTTCAATCCGTTGATAGCCCACATGTGCTTCAATATCTTCACTGAGGTGTAATGCGTATTCTAGGCCAATGTTCCACTCGGTATAAGCCTGACTATCGCCGCGCCCGACAAGGGCGTAGGTTGTCAGGTTGCCGTACTCAACGCTGGCATTCATCCAATAGATACCGCCATGCTCCAAGTTATTACGCCCTTGCGAAACATACTTGCTGTCCCAGCCTAAATCTAAGTTAATTGCCCATTCTGCTGTCGATGTGGGTAATACGCCGCTACTTACGCCTTCGGTTTGCACTAAGTTTTCATTCGCCCAGCCGTTGCTTACACAGGTTAAGCTAAGGACACTTAAGGTGCTTAAGATGAAGGGGTTTAGAGCGGCCATATCGAAATCTGATCTAGATGCAAAGTATGGCGATATTCTAATACAGTGGAACATGATCGTTAATGAGAATGGATTTGATTTGCGATCAACTCGTCAACATTGAATAAGTAAATTTGGTGTAAATCTTAATTGTGAACTGAGTCGCTTTTTTATTCGCTTAATGACGTTAGGCACAGAGACGAAGGTTGCAATCGGTTTTCTCGCCTTGATAAATAGAAGATAAGCCCTTATTTATTAGCTACACAGATTGTCGAGGAACCATTATGAGCAACCCTTTGCTTAACGGCGCAAAATTACCGCTTTTTTCACAGATTAAACCTGAACATATTCAAGTTGCCGTTGAGCAGGCCATTGCTCAGTGTCGTGCCAAGATTGATGAAGTGCTGCAAAACTCAGGGCCGTTTACCTGGGATAACTTGGTTGCCCCGCTCGAGCAAGTGGACGACGAGTTAAGCCAGATCTGGTCGCCCGTGTCCCATATGAACTCAGTGGTGAGCACAGATGAATGGCGCGCCGCCCATGATGCTTGTTTGCCACTGTTATCCGAATACGGCACCTATGTGGGCCAACACCAAGGGTTGTATCAGGCCTATAAATCGCTGCGTGCATCGGCAGAGTTTGACCAATTAAGCCAAGCACAACAGATGGTGATTGAGCACAGCTT
This sequence comes from Shewanella sp. MR-4, assembly GCF_000014685.1. Lineage (NCBI taxonomy): Bacteria > Pseudomonadati > Pseudomonadota > Gammaproteobacteria > Alteromonadales > Shewanellaceae > Shewanella > Shewanella sp. MR-4. Next base: position 4,588,689 of record NC_008321.1, on the reverse strand, counting down.
ACGGGACTTCGAGCTCTCGGGTATCGGCTTAGATGATGGGCAAAAAGTGCGTTATGGCGAAATCGTTAAACGCCTATCCGAGCTGACGAGCGGCTTTTCGAATCAACTGCTCGATGCGACTCAAGCTTGGACTAAGTTAATTACCGACGAGGCAGAATTAGCTGGTTTACCCGATTCAGCTAAGGCGGCCGCAAAAGCGATGGCCGAGGCTCGCGAACAAGAAGGTTGGTTATTTACCTTAGATTTCCCTTCCTATTTACCCGTGATGACTTACAGCGAAAACCGTAGTTTACGTGAAGAGTGTTACCGCGCCTTCGTGACGCGCGCCTCGGATCAAGGTCCAAACGCGGGTGAATTTGATAATGGTCCCTTGATGGATGAAATCCTCGCGCTGCGCCACGAGCTGGCACAGTTGTTAGGCTTTGATAGTTTTGCCGAAAAATCCCTCGCGACGAAAATGGCCGAAACTCCAGCTCAAGTGATGGCCTTCTTAAATGAATTAGCGCTGCGCTCTAAGGATCAAGCTAAGGCCGAATTAGCCGAGCTTAAAGCCTTTGCACTGGAGCAGTATGGCGTGAGCGAAATGGCGTCTTGGGATTTGAGTTTCTATGCCGAGAAGTTACAGCAACATAAGTATGAGATTTCTCAAGAGTTACTGCGCCCGTACTTCCCTGAAGATAAAGTGCTATCTGGCTTGTTTTACACCGTCTCGCGCCTATTTGGTTTAAAGATTGTCGAGCAAACTGAGTTCGACCGCTGGCATAAAGACGTGCGTTTCTTCGATATTTTCGACGAAACGGGCGAGCACAGAGGCAGCTTCTATTTAGACTTATACGCCCGCACGGGCAAACGCGGCGGCGCTTGGATGGATGATTGCCGCGTGCGTCGTAACACGCCCCATGGTCTACAAAAGCCCGTGGCTTATCTCACGTGTAACTTCAATGGTCCAGTTGATGGCAAACCAGCACTCTTTACCCACGATGAAGTGACGACGCTGTTCCATGAATTTGGCCATGGTATTCACCATATGCTGACCAAAATCGACGTGGCTGGCGTATCAGGCATCAACGGTGTGCCTTGGGATGCGGTCGAATTGCCTAGCCAATTTATGGAAAACTGGTGCTGGCAAGAAGAAGCCTTAGCTGAAATCTCCGGTCACTACGAAACCGGTGAACCTTTGCCAAAAGCCATGCTAGACAAGATGTTAGCGGCGAAAAACTTTCAATCAGGTATGATGATGTTGCGCCAGTTGGAGTTTTCACTGTTCGATTTTAGACTGCACCACGAATATGACCCAGCTAAAGGGGCGCGTATTCAAGAGACCTTGGACGAAGTCCGTCGTCAGGTGGCCGTGTTAATTCCGCCCGCATTTAACCGTTTCCAACATGGTTTTGCGCATATTTTTGCGGGCGGTTATGCCGCGGGTTACTACAGCTATAAGTGGGCCGAAGTGCTGTCAGCGGATGCGTTTTCTCGCTTCGAAGAGGAAGGCATCTTCAATCCTGATACTGGCCGTAGCTTCCTGCACAACATCCTCGAAATGGGTGGTTCTGCTGAGCCGATGGACTTGTTCAAACAGTTTATGGGTCGCGAGCCGAGTATCGATGCGCTGCTGCGCCACTCTGGGATTGCGGCTTAAGCCACACTAAATAGGAAAGCTTGAGCATAAAAAAGGCGCCATTTGGCGCCTTTTTTGTGAGCTAGATCTCGCTTGCCCTCTGGTATGACCTCTGTTAGCCTGTGGCTCTTATTTTTAGGGCGACTGCATATGAATCTGTATTTCCGTTTGTTTTGGTTGTTGTTTTGGCGCACGCGCCACTGCCGTAAGATTGATTTTTTAGGCACGAGCCGCATTACTTACCGTGCATTACCTAGCGATTGCGATATCAACTTCCATCTGACCAACTCTCGTTATCCGGCGTTTATGGATCTGGCGCGCACTTATATGCTGGCCGAAATGGGGCTGTTGAAGCGTTTCCTCAAATTGAAGTGGATGCCGATTGTTAACGCCGCCGAATTTACCTATATCCGTGATATCAAGCCCTTAAAAAAGTTTGAGATTGAAACCAAAGTCGTGGGCTGGGACGAGAAATATTTCTATATTGAACAACGCTTTGTGAGTGAACGTGGTTTGCACTGCATAGTGCATGTGCGTGGTGTGTTTGTCTGTAAAGGTAAGCAAGTTCCCTTGGATGTGTTAGTCAAAGAGGCGGGTTATACCGATCCTGCTCCTGAGTTGCCGCCAGAAGTCATTAAATGGAAAGCGTTTTTACAATTGAAGAAAGAACGCAATCTCTAATATGTAGGCGTTAGGGAATGGTCCTAATTCCTGTATCTTCCTCCATTTCGGCGAGTAGCACCTCTTCAAGAACCAGCATCCAGGCGCCGCGAAGCTGCGCCTGTTGCCAATAACGCACTAATTCATCTAAATCCAATAGGTTTAAGTGGGCAAAGCTGTAGCTTAAACAGGGGATAAGGGCGCAGTCGGCCAAGGTAAAACTGTCGCCGCACACCCAGTGATTCTGGCTAAGTTGGGTATCCAAGCGCTGAAACTGGGCAAACATCTGCTTTTCTATCTGCTTGATTTCAAATTCATGGCCTTCGGGGGCATGCTTTAGTTTTTCTAATTGAAATAATGGGTTATTGATATCGTTATCTATGATGCGATCGAATAAGCGCACCTCGAGATTGCGCTCGGGTTCGGCGGGCAGTAACTCGGTGCCGTTTTGAAAATGCTTGTCTAGGTATTCAACAATAATGCTGGATTCGGGGAGCAGTTGATCTTCATGGGTTTTGAGTAACGGGAGTTTGCCAGGTGGATAGAATTGCTGAAATGTCTGACGTGTTAGCGGGTCACGCAAATCGGTGATCCGCGGGTAAAAGTTAGCTTGTTTTTCATAGAGTGCAATTAACACCTTCTGTGAATAACGTGATAACGGATGATAAAAAAGCTCCATAGGTGTCGACCTCACAACCCCTGCATTTTCTGACTTTACGTCTTAACTTTAGTCGGTATCAAGGCGCTTGCTGTGGGATTTTTCCTTAAAAGCAGTGGAATTGGCGTAAAAGTGGTTTGCCATACGGAATGATCCACCCAAGCTAAAATTCGGTACTATTACCGCTCAGATAAAAGCAACGCAATACGGACAAATCAAGGGAGCTGTATGAGCCAGTTAGAAAGTTTCTCATCCATCTATGCCAGAGCGAGTGAACGTAAGGGCGGTAAAGCGGGACTCGAAGCATTATTACCCGGCTGCCTTAGCAGTGCCGAGCTTCGTCAGTATGATGATGCAAGGCTGCTCTCAGCCATGAGCCGCCAGGTGTTTCAGAGTGGTTTTGTCTGGCGCGTGGTCGATAACAAATGGCCTGCCTATGAGCAGTCCTTCTTTCATTTTGCACCCGAAAAAGTATTGATGTTATCGCCAGAGCAGATCCAAGCTCGCGCCGCGGATGCGACTCTGATCCGTCACCTTAAGAAAACCCAAGCGGTTTATGATAATGCCTTGATGATCCACGATATTACCCGCGAGCATGGCAGCTTGGCAAAGCTGATTGCCGACTGGCCGACCGAGGATATAGTCGGGCTTTGGGCACTCTTAAAGAAACGAGGCGCTCGCCTCGGTGGCAATACGGGGCCGTATTTCCTGCGCGGTATTGGTAAGGACACCTTTTTGTTAACCGATGATGTGCAGGGCTACTTTAAAGCCCACAAGTTGGTGGATGCGGGCTTTAGCTCGCAAACGGCGCTAAAGCAGGTGCAAGCGGTATTCAACCAATGGCAGCAAGAATCGGGTCGGTGTCTTGCGGATATCAGTCGCGTCTTAGCCTGCAGCGTTGGGGATAACCGTATTTAGATAAAAAAGGACCAGCCAAATTTGGCTGGTCAAGGCTCGATATCTCAAGCAATTGGAGTGCTGCAGGGAAGCAGCGGGATGAACGTATAAGCAAATAGAGGATTAGAAACTTTTACTGATCCCAATGACGACTCTGTCATCGAAGATTTCAGTTTGTGTGCCATAGACTTTATGGTCACTTTCCACAGTGCTGCCGTGGTAACGTAGGTCGAAGTTAAGGCCGTAATAAGCCTTGCTTAGGCCAATGTTCCAGTGACCCCAACCTTCGGCGCCATTACCACTTAAGTCTTGATAACCAACGGAAGCTGAGATTTTTACACCATTATCAAAGCTATAGCTTGGGTGCAAGGCATAGTTAACGCCGTGCCAGCCATCGACACCAAACCAATCATCCACCGTTGGGGTGACTTCGAGTTGCAGATTTGCGCGGCCAAATTGTTTGCCCACTTTTAACCATAACTCGGTATAGTTGGAGTAGGACGCACCGGGATAAAGGTATGAAAACAGCATCACATCATAGGTAAAACCCGAGTCGCCAAATTCACCCGCTTTACCAATAAATGGCGCGGTGACTATCTCTAGGTTAGGGTCGGCAAATTTGATGTTGGAGCTGAATACGCCCGCATACCAGCCTTGGTTGTGGTTCCAGCTTAGTGTGCCTTGTACGACGGGAATATCACCGTCTAAAGTTTCAGATTCACCGCGAAAAACATAATCTGAAGCAAAGTTAACATTGCCATTAATAGTGCCACCAAAGAGTTGATTATCTTCGGCGCCGTGAGAGCTTGCCGCCAAAGAAAGCAATGCTCCTGTCAGCAGAAATTTAGTACGAGTCTTCATAATCATCATCTCAAAGTATTGGTAATTGTTAGCGCACCTTTATCGTAAAAATAAGTTGTGAATAGCCATGCAGCGTGGGATGAACCAATGACGAAAAGATGTGAATGAATGTGAACAAGCAGCGAAATAACGTGGTTGCTGAAAGTGTTAGTTTTTTAAAATGCGTTTTTTGGGAAGCAGAGTTTCATTTAATGGGGTGTAAAAAGCCATTTCGGGTTTGCCCTAAATTACACTTGGTCATAAAATGTCGCGTCCAAGGTTTTGGGCGTCTCTCATTTCCAAGATGTAGATTTAAAACGAATTTACATAAGTCATATATTATTTCACGGTACCAAGAGTAATTTTCGCCTACGTTTTTGACTATCTAGTTGGATAACAAGGCGATATGACTCATTGTTGTTTATCAAACATCTGTCGTGAAAGGGCTGATGATATATGCGTAAAGTCTTATTTATGAGAGGCGTAAGCGAATATATAGCATCGTTATCAATTAAATGCTCATTCAGCATTAATAGTGACGAAACCTGTGTTGCCAAACATGTTTGCAACATTTTTGATATAGAGTAGGCTGGATAAGTGCTTTGTATCGTATAACGCTAACAACCTTATCCACTATTAGCATATTGCTTCATTAAGGTAACAATTCAATGAAAAAGGTATGCGACAGGGTGTGAATATTTTCATTAGTTTACATTTTAGTTGGTTTATCTTTCTTGTTCATCCTTATAGGGTATGCGATAAGTAGCAGATTTGATTATTAGTTATAATTACGACCGTCAGTTCGCCCTTATAGCGTGCAAACGGTAGCGTTAATATTTAAAGGAGTTCTCATGCGGCAGACAATTAAACTTGCCTCAGTAATCAGCGTGGCGTTGTGGATGGCAGCTTGTAGCCCTCAAGAGGATAAAGCCGCTCATGGCGGCGCAGGGCCGCAGAGCATAGAAGTTGGGGTAATCAATGTGGCGGCTAAGCCTCAGGTTATCCAAGTCGAATTACCAGGCCGTAGCAAGGCGTTCCTCGAAGCCGAAGTGCGTCCTCAAGTGAATGGCATCATTACCAAACGTAGTTTTGTTGAAGGCGGCAATGTTAAGCAGGGCGAGTCCCTCTATCAAATTGATTCAGCGCCTTACAAAGCTGCACTCGTGAGCGCGAATGCCGATTTAGCCAGAGCGAATGCAAGTCTTGCTTCTGCCAAAGCAAAAGCCGCTCGTTATCAGCAGTTAGTGAAGACTAACGCTATCAGTAAACAGGATTTCGACGAAGCTGAAGCGGCTTACAAAGAAGCGCTGGCGAGTGTCACTGTCGCTGAAGCTGCCATCAACACCGCGAAAATCAACCTCGAATACACCGAAGTGTTAGCGCCTATTTCCGGCCGTATCGGTAAATCGAGTGTGACAGCGGGTGCGCTAGTAACGGCTAACCAAAGCCAAACATTGGCGACCATTCAACAGCTCGATCCAATCAATGTGGATATCGCCCAGTCAAGTGCTCAACTGTTACGCCTAAAAGCCAAGTTGAAGCAAGGTAAACTGCAGGCGGCCGATAATGCTGACGTGCAGTTAGTCTTAGAAGACGGCACTGTTTATGGTCACAACGGTAAGTTGCAATTTGCCGAAGTGAGCGTGGATGAGAACACTGGCTCAGTGATCCTGCGTGCAGAGTTTCCGAACCCCGATGGCATCTTATTGCCTGGCATGTATGTTCGCGCCGTATTGAATACCGGTACCGATCCTCAAGCCATTTTGGTGCCGCAAAAGGCCATTAGCCGAAATGCGAAGGGACAAGCTGTGGCTATGGTGGTGAACGATCAAGGCGTAGTTGAAGCAAAAATTGTTACCACAGCTGAAGTTATCGACAATCAATGGCGTATTACTGCAGGTTTGGAAGCGGGCGATAAGTTGATTGTGGAAGGATTACAAAAGATCCGTCCAGGTGCACCAGTCACTCCCAAAGTTATTTCTGAAACCCAAGCACAATAGGGCATAGCTATGGCACGTTTTTTTATTGATCGCCCCATCTTTGCGTGGGTGATCGCGTTAATCATTATGTTGGCGGGGGTATTGTCTATTCGATCCCTGCCAGTCTCGCAGTACCCCAGTATTGCGCCACCGACAGTGGTGATCAGTGCGAACTACCCAGGTGCATCGGCCAAAATCGTTGAAGACTCAGTGACTCAGGTGATTGAGCAACGTATGAAAGGTATCGACCACCTACGTTATATCGCATCGACCAGTGATAGCTTCGGTAACGCGTCTATTACCTTAACCTTTAACGCTGAGGCCGATCCCGATATCGCTCAGGTTCAAGTACAGAACAAGTTACAGGGCGCGATGACCTTGTTACCTCAAGAGGTGCAATCGCAAGGGGTTAACGTTAACAAGTCAAGTTCTGGCTTCTTGATGGTACTGGGCTTCGTCTCGACCGACGGTTCTTTGGACAAGGGTGATATCGCCGACTATGTGGGCGCTAACATCCAAGATCCTATGAGCCGTGTACCGGGCGTGGGCGAAATTCAGTTATTCGGCGCCCAATACGCGATGCGTATATGGTTAGATCCACTGAAACTGACCCAATACAACCTCACCAGTTTAGATGTGGTGAGCGCCATTCGTGCGCAAAACGCGCAGGTTTCTGCGGGTCAACTCGGTGGCACGCCATCGCTGCCGGGACAAGAGCTAAACGCGACAGTATCGGCGCAGAGCCGCCTGCAAACGCCTGAACAGTTCCGCAAGATCATCATCAAATCCGATACTTCGGGTGCGAACGTGTTCTTGGCTGATGTGGCGCGTGTCGAACTGGGCTCAGAAAGCTATGCAGTAGAGTCTCTCTACAACGGTAAACCCGCTTCTGGTATTGCGATTAAACTGGCTACCGGTGCTAACGCTCTGGATACCGCGGAAGCGGTTCGCGCTAAAGTTGAAGAGTTACGTCCCTTCTTCCCTGCTGGGTTAGATGTGGTTTACCCCTACGATACAACGCCATTCGTTGAGAAATCGATTGAAGGCGTAGTACACACTCTGCTGGAAGCGATCGTACTGGTGTTCGTCATCATGTACCTCTTCCTGCAAAACTTCCGTGCGACCTTAATTCCAACGATTGCTGTGCCTGTGGTATTGCTGGGTACCTTTGCGATTCTGTCGGCAACGGGCTTCTCCATCAACACCCTCACCATGTTTGCTATGGTGCTGGCGATTGGTCTCCTCGTGGACGACGCGATTGTGGTGGTGGAAAACGTTGAGCGGGTTATGGCCGAAGAGGGCCTAAGTCCACTCGAGGCGACCCGTAAGTCGATGGATCAGATCACTGGCGCGTTAGTCGGTATCGGTCTGACACTGTCAGCGGTATTCGTACCTATGGCGTTTATGTCGGGTTCTACCGGGGTTATTTATCGTCAGTTCTCGATCACTATCGTCTCTGCGATGGCGCTGTCTGTACTGGTGGCCTTGATCTTAACGCCTGCACTCTGTGCGACCATGTTGAAACCGTTGAAGAAGGGCCACGGTCATATCGAAACGGGCTTCTTTGGCTGGTTTAACCGTGGCTTCGATCGCTTAACTAACCGTTACGAATCGAGCGTTGCGGGTATTGTGAAGCGTAGCTTCAGAGTCATGATGATCTATGCAGCCTTAGTCGTGGCTGTGGGCTGGATTTTCATGCGCATGCCAACGGCATTCTTACCTGACGAAGACCAAGGTATCTTGTTTACGCAGGCGATTTTGCCAACCAACTCTACCCAAGAAAGCACCATGAAAGTGTTAGAGAAAGTCTCTGATCACTACATGGCAGAAGATGCCGTTAAATCGGTATTCAGCGTGGCGGGCTTCAGTTTCGCGGGTCAAGGCCAAAACATGGGTATTGCCTTCGTTGGCTTGAAGGATTGGTCAGAGCGTGAAGCGCCGGGTATGGATGTACAGTCCATTGCTGGCCGTGCTATGGGCGTATTCAGCCAAATGAAAGAAGCCTTCGTATTCGCCTTCGTACCGCCAGCGGTAATCGAGTTGGGTACGGCAAACGGTTTCGATATGTACCTGCAAGATAAGAGTGGCCAAGGACACGCTAAGTTACTCGAGGCGCGTAACCAATTGCTGGGTATGGCAGCACAGAATCCAAACCTAGTAGGCGTTCGTCCAAACGGTCAGGAAGATGCGCCAATCTATCAGTTGCATATCGACCATGCCAAACTGAGTGCCTTAGGCATTGAGATTGCGAACGTTAACAGCGTACTCGCAACCGCATGGGGTGGTTCTTATGTAAACGACTTTATCGACCGCGGTCGTGTGAAGAAAGTTTACGTACAGGGCGATGCTCAATACCGTATGCAACCTGAAGACTTAGACACTTGGTACGTGCGTAACAACAAGGGCGACATGGTGCCATTCTCGGCCTTCGCGACTGGCGCATGGGAATATGGTTCACCTCGTCTAGAACGTTTCAACGGTTTACCTGCCATGAACATTCAAGGCGCAACGGCTCCTGGTTTCAGTACCGGTGCGGCGATGAATATCATGGAAGATATGGTGAAACAGTTACCACCTGGCTTTGGTATCGAGTGGAACGGCCTATCCTATGAGGAACGTTTATCGGGTAACCAAGCGCCAGCGCTGTATGCCCTGTCGATTCTAGTAGTGTTCCTAGTATTGGCTGCACTGTATGAAAGCTGGTCCGTACCGTTCGCAGTAATCCTAGTGGTTCCGCTCGGTATTATCGGTGCCTTGCTGGCGATGAATGGTCGTGGCTTGCCAAATGACGTGTTCTTCCAGGTAGGTCTGTTGACGACGGTCGGTTTGGCGACGAAGAACGCCATCTTGATTGTGGAATTCGCCAAAGAATTCTATGAGAAAGGTTCGGGTCTTATCGAGGCGACCTTACATGCGGTACGTGTGCGTTTGCGTCCAATTCTGATGACGTCACTCGCCTTCGGTCTGGGTGTGGTACCGTTAGCGATTAGTACGGGTGTAGGTTCTGGTAGCCAGAACGCCATCGGTACTGGTGTACTCGGCGGTATGATGAGTTCGACCTTCTTAGGTATCTTCTTCGTGCCGTTGTTCTTCGTGATTGTGGAACGTATCTTCAGTAAGCGCGAGAAGAAAGGTAAAGAAGAAAAGCCGACCTCGGCAGAGTAATCTACAGCCTAACACTATTAAAGCCCTGCACCTGCAGGGCTTTTTGTTAGCGTATCGTTACTACGATGGATAGCCAGCATTAGCCAATTCGGGCATATTGGTGGAATCATAATGGATGAGGAACTTGGTATGTCGTCACAGGAACTTGCAGCACTTGATAAAGCCATAGCCAAGGGAAAGTGGTTTTTTATCCTAGTGGTTGGCGTGTTGTTTTGGGGTGGGGTGACTTCCCTCGTGGTCGCCACTATCCATTATTTCACCTCAGATACATCCTTTTGGGGCGAGTTAGCTCGGGCACTCTGTATTTATCCTGCGGCAGGTATTTTATTTGGTTGGTTTGACTGGGTGCGGCTACAACGTAAAAGAGATAGACTGCGCGCCGAATATTATCAGCCGCATAATGAGTAACAGTGCGTTGGCTTGAGGAGCAAAGTGGTGTCATCGGTGAGAGGGTTTATGACTAAGCAGCTTATCATGGCAGTCGTTTGCCATTGTATCGCGCTGGGCATGGTCGCCTATGGCGCCTATGAGTTTTATCTTGAGCAACTTGCCGTTCCTGAGCTGACTCGCCTCTTTGCCGTCGCAGTATTTTTTATTGGCATGGGGCTCGACCCTAATATGTTTTTTACTCCCCTCAACCAAGTGATGAGTCAGGCCGAGGATAAATCGCCTAAGGCAAAGTTACAGACTGTGGTGTTTAATCTGGGGGTTTTCTTGCTGATCTGTAGTTTTTTAATGGAATGGTTGTACGACTGAAGTCGTTAATTAACACCAGAATTAGGACATCAAAAAGGGCGTCGAGCTTAGCTTCGACGCCCTTTTGGTAAGGGATGGAGGCAAACCTCGGCTTAAGGTGTGTAGTAAGTAGCTGCGCCTGGCCCCACAGGCAGACCAAAGCCAAACACCCACAGGAAGAAGAACGCCGTCCAGCCAACGAAAAATACTAAGGTGTACGGCAGCATAGTGGCGATGAGTGTGCCTATACCAAGGTTTTTCTGGTAACGGCAAGCCACGGCCAAAATCAGCCCGAAATAACTCATCATAGGCGTGACTAAGTTAGTCACTGAGTCGCCAATACGGTAGGCCGCTTGAATGGTTTCAGGCGCATAGCCGACTAACATCAGCATGGGTACGAAAATCGGTGCGGTAATGGCCCACTGGGCCGAGGCGCTACCCAGCATCAAGTTGATAAAGCCACAGATCATAATAAAAAACAGGAACAGGATTGGCCCAGTTAAGCCAATGGATTGCAGGGCATCGGCACCCAGCACGGCTAACACGGCGCCGAGATTACTCCAGTTAAAGAAGGCCACAAATTGCGCCGCAAAAAACACCAGTACGATATACAGCCCCATAGTACTCATGCTGTGTGACATGGCATTGATAACGTCTTTATCGTTTTTAATGCTGCCAACGACCTTGCCATAGATAAAACCCGGGATTGCAAAACAGATAAAGATAAAGGCGACGATGCCTTTGAGGAATGGCGAACCCGAGACTAGGCCGGTTTTAGGATCGCGCAGTGGTGCACCCTCTGGAACGACTGACAGTGCAAGGATTACCGCTAGCACCAGCATAGATAATCCCGCCCACTTGAGGCCGCGTTTTTCCAGCTCGGTGACATTGCCCATGGATTGGTGCACGGTTTCATCGGCATCATCGCCTTGATATTTGCCCAGTTTCGGCTCGACAATTTTCTCGGTCACAAAGGCCCCGAGGAAAGTGATCACAAAGGTCGAGACAAACATAAAGTACCAGTTAACCTCGGGGCCGACGTTGTAGTCGGGATCGATCATCCGCGCCGCCGCCTCAGTGATACCCGATAACAGCGGATCGACAGTCCCGAGCAATAGGTTAGCGCTGTATCCTCCTGATACCCCAGCAAATGCCGCGGCAAGCCCCGCCAGTGGATGGCGACCTAAGGAGTGGAAGATCATCGCCGCCATGGGAATTAATACCACATATCCAAGCTCTGCCGCCGTGTTCGACATAATGCCGGCAAACACGATAGTTAATGTCACCAAACGCTTCGATGCGCCCATAACGAGTGCACGCATCGCCGCGGATAACAGTCCCGAACGCTCGGCGATACCCACACCCAGTAGGGCGACCAACACAGTGCCTAAGGGCGTAAAGCCAGTGAAGTTAGTGACTAAGTTGGACACTATCATCCGCAAGCCTTCGGCATTCATCAGACTGACGACATGGATAAGTCCATCGGCGCCTCGGCCGTGGGCGCCCACGGGGCGCGGATCGGTTACCGTTAATCCAAAGTAGCCCGCAATGCCTGATACTAAGATCACGGCGACACAGAACAGGGCGAACAAGGTAATAGGATGGGGGAGTAGGTTCCCTAAGCGTTCGACAATATTAAGAAAACGGACAAACCAGCCGCTAGAACTCATGTCGTCGGCCTGTGGTGAATTGATGGGAATATCGTTGGATTTCGAGCTCATTCTCTTGCCTCTGTCGACCTTTGCTAGCGCATTCTTTACCCGGGAGCAGAATCGATGCGGCGTACTTGGCAGAGCTATGTCTGGCCCAAGTGGTTGGATTAACGCTAAGGTGAAAGTTAAAAAATTGGCCGAAAAGTATGATGGTTAAGCTTTAATTGAAACTTAAATGTTGCAACTGTGGCTGTGCGGCGGATTATGGGGGAAATACGGGGTAAAAAAATGGACTCACTAGGAGTCCAGTATTCACGAGCAAAAAGGTTGCTCTTAACGTTGTGCATATACACTATAGCCTAGTTTTTCTGTATCCAAGCTGAATAATTTCGCTGGTCATTTTGTTGCTTAATGCTCTGACCAGAGTAGCTAAAGCTAATATTTCATTGCGTTAGCTATCGCTTTAGATGAAATTCTTGGCCATTTATGTTTAGCTGTACCCGTTGAGACTAAGAATAAACCCTAAGGATGGAAGATGGACAAACTGTTATTAGGATTAGCGCTGATTTTTATCGTCACCTACCTTTGGTACGTCAGCCTAGTCAAAAAGCGCAATACCGCCCTCGAAGCCCTGTCGGGGATCGATGTGCAGTTAGCCAAGCGCGCCGATCTTGTGCCCAATATCCTCAAAATCGCCAAGCGATTTATGGATCATGAAAAGTCATTACTCACTGAAATCACTGAGCTGCGCACCCAATTAACCCGCAATTACAACAAGACAGATCCGAATGCGGTGAAAGAGCATATTGCGCAAGCTGAGAAGCTGAACGATAAAATGGGTGCCTTGATGGTGAGCGTTGAAAGCTATCCCGAGCTGAAGTCGGACAATACTATGCTTGAGGCGATGCAAACCTATAACGAGGTTGAAGCCCATATCTCTGCTGCCCGCCGTTTCTATAACTCGGCGGTGTCTGAGTTAAATACTGCCGTTGAGATTTTCCCCGGGTCGATTATTGCGTCGATGGCAAACATTAAGGTGATGCCATTCTACGAGGTGAATGAAGCCTCTAAAGCGCCGATAGACGCGGCGGATTATCTGTAATCCTTCGATATTTGCGGGGCCAAGATAGGCTCCGCAAACATATTAACTGAATGAATATACTGACCTTTATCTTAGGTAGTCCCATCAAGGCTCAGCGGCAGGCGGCAAGATTGTCGGCCGACGCTTCGGATAGGGAGTCGCTGCAGGAGTACTACGATACCCAACTGGCGCCGCTCGCCGCCCGCTATGAAACTAAGCGCGTCAACAGCCTTAAGGCCACGCGTAAACGCTTATATCTTAGTTTGGCGATAGTCGCAGGTCTCGTGTTGTTAGCGCTATTGGGGCATAACCGTGGACTCATGCTGTTTCCGCTGCCGTTAGTCGCGCTATTGGGATTAGGTTTTTGGAGTTTTACACCGACTCGGCAGTTTAAGCGGCAAGTACAGCAAGAAATTTATCCCATCATGTTTAAGTACTTTGGTGAGGATTTTATCTACAACCGCGAGATGCGCCTCGACATGAATCGCCTCAGTGCGGCTAAGGTGCTACCTAATTACGATAAGGCGAGCTTTGGTGATTATATTCAAGGCCAATACAAGGGCATCGAGTTAGTCGTCAATGAGTTAACCCTAACCAAAGACGTGCGAGTGGAGGAGTGGGACGGCAATAAACGCCGAACCGTGACCCGCACCGAGACCCGTTTTCGCGGCACTGTGGTTGAGCTAAGTAGCCATAAGCAATTTATTGGTCATACCGTGGTATTAAAGGATCGCGGTGGGCTGGCAAATTTCTTATCCGACAGCCACTCAGGGCTGCAGAGGGTGAAGCTTGAAGATCCCCTGTTCGAAAAAGAGTTCGATGTGTTTTCAACGGATCAAATCGAGTCGCGCTATTTGCTCAATACCGCCTTTATGGAGCGCTTGCAGCAATTGGCAAAGTCCTTCGATGGAGATATTCAATGCGCCTTCTTCCGCAATCGTTTGATCTTGTTTTTGCCTAATCGTCGCAGTCGTTTCCAGATGCAATCTATCTTCGACAGTGCTAATTTTTCGGCCGAATTTAGCCAGTTAAACCGTGAGATGAAGCAACTCTTTGCTATTATTGAAGTACTTAAACTAAACGAACACACGGGACTTTGATGTCAGCAACGTATTCTTCGCCACTTTGCCTTAAGTCGATAGCCACCGTTAGCCTTGGTTTGTGGTTGGCTTGGGGAAGTGTTGCGGCCGCGTTTGCCGACGAAGCTAAGCCTAAGCCCCGTATTGTGGCCCGTTATTCTGAAAGCGGTATTGTGAGTAACACTGGGCAAGAAAAAGTCAAAGTTTATCAATATCTACAGGCCAATGGTGTCACGGCTTTTACCGATAAAGCGCCGACCACCAATGAGTATCAAATCCTGCTCTATGACTGCTTTGCCTGTCGTCCTGACTCCAAAATTGACTGGAATGGTATTCGGCTGTTTACCCGCAATTACGATAGCTTGATCAGCCGTGCGGCCCATAAACATCAATTAGACCCTGCACTTATCCGCGCCGTGATCCACGCCGAATCGGCCTTTAATGCCAGAGCCTTGTCGCGTACAGGCGCAATGGGCCTGATGCAATTAATGCCCGAAACCGCCAAAGAGATGGGCGTGACCAATGCCTTTTTGCCGGAGGAGAATATTCTCGGCGGCAGTAAGTATTTGGCGCAAATGCTAAAACAGTTCAATGGTGATATTGCGCTAGCCTGCGCGGCCTATAATGCGGGGCCTACAACTGTGACTCAGTACAACGGTATTCCGCCCTATCCAGAAACCCAAGCCTATGTGGAACGGGTGCAAATTCTGCTAAAACGTTACCGCAGCGCCAAAGTCTAGCAACACAGCCACGACCTATTTAATGCTTAAAAACAAAAGCAGCGTACCTAAGAGGTGACGCTGCTCTGCTGCATACGGTGATGACGCAATAGGATTGGCTTATTCGCCGACTTCCCATTTGACGATGACATTGCCATCGGCTTGGCCTAAGTTTTTGCCGAGGTAATCGAGCATCTCAGTCGCGATTTCATCCAGTTGCCAAGGTGGGTTAATCACCCATAGTCCTGCGGCGGTCATGCCAAATTCATTGGAGTCCGGCTTGATTGCCTGCTCGATACGTAGCTGGCGCTTAATGCCGCTGTCGGCTAAGCGGGAAAGCATTTCTTCCGTCTGCGCGCGGTTGACTACGGGATACCAGAGCATAAATACGCCCGTAGCAAAGCGTTTGTGCGCCTTGATTAAGGTCTCGGCGACCGTTTGATAGTCGGTCTTAATCTCATAACTGGGATCGACAAGTACCAGTGCGCGGCGCTCTAGTGGCGGTACCGCAGCAATCAATCCTTTAAGGCCATCGCCCTTGATGACTTTTACCTGCTTATCCTGCTCGAAATACTCATCCAGCAGCAGATGATCGGTACCGTGCAGCTCGTGCAGCAGCATACGATCCTTCGGCCCTAGCTCCATATCGATAATGGCGGGGGAACCTGGGTAAAAGTTGAGTTCTTCTGGATTGTCTTCGTTAAAGTGACGCACCGCATCTACATAATCCTGCAGGGATTTTGGCAGATCGGTTTTATTCCAAAGCTTAGCTACGCCTTCGAGGTATTCACCCGTCTTCTGAGCAAACTCATCCGTTAATGCATAACCGCCGGCACCCGCATGGGTATCGATATAGACTAAGGGTTTGTCTTTCTTATGCATTAACTGCAAGGTTTGCAGCAAAATAGCGTGTTTCAGCACATCGGCATAATTGCCGGCGTGATAACCGTGGCGGTAACTTAACATCGGATCTTCCAAGGTGAGCAGTACAGGTGAGATACCCGCATTCAATGGGGCAATTATAGGGACAATACTCCTTGGGGTAAATTAGCCACACTAAGTGCTGCCCCGAATTCGCCATGCAAGAGAGTATTCAGCTCTGCTTGCTTTTGGCATAATGGCGGCAATTTCTACCTGTCAAACAGTGATCCCTTTGCCTATTCCAGTCTTTTTTAATCAGCAATTTCCAACTCTTGTGGACATTTGTGCCCGTTGGCAACTGGTTTTTGATGCCGATGCGCCATTTGAATTGCGTTTTGAATCAGACACCTTGACGCTACATAAGCGCGATGAGCCTAAGCTCGATGGCATAATGGTGGATTTTGTAACTGGCGCGGTTGCCCATAGACGCAAGTTTGGTGGCGGTCGTGGGCAGTCGATTGCTAAGGCTGTTGGGTTAAAACAAGGCGTTACGCCAAAAGTGGTCGATGGCACTGCGGGTCTAGGCCGCGATGCTTTTGTGCTGGCAAGCTTGGGCTGCACTGTGACTATGGTAGAGCGCCATCCTGTGGTGGCCGCATTATTAGAAGACGGCTTGCGCCGCGCCTATCAGGATGCCGAAATCGGCGACTGGATGCGTGAACGTATGCAGCTTTTCCATGGATCCAGCCTCGAAGCACTCGCCAAATTGGAGCAAGAGGTTGATGTGGTCTACCTCGACCCTATGTACCCCCACCGCGACAAATCAGCCTTAGTCAAAAAAGAAATGCGAGTATTCCAAACCTTAGTCGGTGCAGACCTCGACGCCGATGGTTTGCTCGCCCCCGCCATGGCCCTAGCCAGTAAGCGTGTTGTGGTAAAGCGCCCCGATTATGCCGAAGACCTCGCTGGCGTTAAGCCCAGTATGGTTATCGAAACGAAGAAAAACCGCTTCGATGTCTATGTGAAATCGGCAATGAAGTAGTGCTCTTCATCCATTTTTAACGCCCTCTTGTCCCTTAGTTATTGAGGATTAAGGCAATAAAAAAGCGCTAACCTAGGTTAGCGCTTTTGTTTTTGAATAAAGGTTATGTTTATCGCACTAAGGTAAACAGTGGGGTTTGACTGACCGCTTGAAAATCCAGCGCCATGGTTACACTGAGTGCTGTGATGGTAATAATTGAAAAACCAAACACTTGTCTGGCCCAACGTGGCATATCCACATCTTGACGATAACCTTTGAGGGCCATTGTTAGCCACCAGAGGCTGGTGGCACAGGTCACGGCCATAAAGGCGGTGCCTGTGTAACCTGCGAGTGGCAGCATGGTGCTGACCAAGGCGAACACTGCGATATAGAGCACTATATGGTGCTTCGCCTTGGCCATCCCTTCGGCGACTGGCAGCACGGGGATCTTCGCGGCTGCATAGTCATTAAAGCGGAAAATCGCGATGGCGTAGGAGTGTGGCATCTGCCAGAGGCTGAACATCAGCAATAAAATCACTGCGCCCATATCCATTTGCCCCGTCACGCTGCAATAGCCCACCACGGGCGGTACAGCGCCCGAAAAGCTGCCGACTAAGGTGCCGTAAACCGAGTTTCGCTTCATATAGAGGCTATAAATCCCGACATACACGACATAGCCAATAGCGGCAAACAGCAGAGCTAAGGTATTGGTGAACAAGGCTAAGATGCCAAATCCAAGCACGCCTAAGGCGATGCCAAACAGCAAGACATGGCTTAGGGGGATTTCGCCCGTGACGGTGACGCGTTTGCAGGTGCGCTGCATTTTGGCGTCAATGTCACGGTCAATACAGTTATTAATCGCACAGCCTGAGGCGACGACTAAGGATAATCCCACTAAGCTTGCCAGCATCAAGACCAGATCCACATCGCCCTTAGCGGCCAATAGGAAGCCGCCAGCAACGGAAATCAGATTCCCGAAAATGATGCCAGGCTTAGTTACCTGTACATACCCTTTGAAGCGTGCTTTCCATTGCGTCGATGTCAATCTAGCTTGTGTGTTCATTTGCTGTGTCTCGTTACATCATCAAAGCGTTAGCTTCGAGAATGATCCATACCGACAAGCCAACCACCATCACTATGATCAGTGCGGTAAATAGGAAGGAGAAGGTGTTGACCTTGCCTTCCTTAGAGAAGTCCAAGTGCAGGAAGTACTTAAGGTGTACCAAAATCTGCACCAGTGCCGTGACAACGACGATGGCAAGCGTCGTCGATTGCTCGAAGTGATGGGTCATTACCGCCCAGAATGGGATGGCAGTTAACACCACTGACAGCCCAAAACCGACTAAGTAGGACTTGATGCTGGCGGCTAGATCGTCTGCGCCATGGCTATGATCATGCGAATGAGTATGTGCGCCCATTACAATGCTCCCAATAAGTACACAACGGTGAATACGCAAATCCACACGATGTCGAGGAAATGCCAGAACAAGCTTAAGCAGCTCAAGCGAGTGATGCTGCGGTTGCCTAAGCCCGTTTTGCCGACTTCAATCATCATGATTGCCATCCAAATTAACCCTGCGGTCACGTGCAAGCCGTGCATGCCCACTAAGGTGAAGAAAGATGACAGGAAGGCGCTGCGTTGTGGGCCGTTGCCATGTTCGATCAGGTGATGGAACTCATAAACTTCCATGCCGATAAACACACAGCCCAGTGCAAAGGTAATGGCTAACCAAGTGAGGGTTGCCGCCTTGTTGTGGCGCTTAGCGAAAATCAAGGCAAAGCCATAGGTAATACTACTGAGCAGCAGGGCTGCGGTTTCGATCAGCACAAAGTCCAGTTCGAAAATGTCTTTACCCGATACACCGCCGTCGGTGTTCATATAGAGCACGGCGTAGGTGGCGAATACCGATGCAAACAGGATGCAGTCGGTCATCAGGTAGAGCCAAAAACCAAACAGGGTGTTGCCACCCGTATCATGGTGCTCGTGGTGCTCCTCGGCGTGAGCAACTTCTAAATCAGCTGGGATTGCAACACTCATATCAGCCCCTTACTACATTGTTTAAGTGAGCATTTTCAATGCGTGCCACTTCATCGGGTTGAACGTAATAGTCGACATCGTTGTTATAAGCACGGAATAAGAACACGATAAACGCGCTCACCATGCCCACAATCGCGAGCCACAGAATGTGCCAAATCGCAGCAAAACCAGCGGCAGTAATGCCCAGCGCCATTAAGATACCGCTCGGGGTATTTTTCGGCATATGGATTGGCTGATAGTGTTTGAGGCGTTGATAGGCGGTGCCTTTTTCTTTGGCATCGGTAAAGGCATCGATATCAGACACTTGTGGCAACTTAGCAAAGTTGTAGAACTGTGGTGGTGATGCGGTTGACCATTCCAGTGTGTGGCCATTCCATGGGTCGCCCGTGGTGTCACGGTTTTGGTCGCGGTCACGGATACTCACGTACAGTTGCACGAATTGCAGAATGATACCGACCATGATGATGCAAGCACCCACGGCAGCGATATAGATCCACATGTTCCATGCTGGGTTATCAATGTGGTTGATACGGCGAGTCATACCCATAAAACCGAGTACATACAGCGGCATAAAGGCCACATAGAAACCAATTTGCCAGCACCAGAATGACGCTTTACCTAAACGCTCATTTAAGTGGAAACCCGTCGCTTTCGGGAACCAGTAAGCAAAACCAGCTAAGTAACCGAACACGGCACCACCGATAATGGTGTTATGGAAGTGAGCGATCAGGAACAAGCTGTTGTGCAGTACGTAGTCGGCGCCAGGTACGGCTAATAGTACGCCCGTCATACCACCAATGGTGAAAGTCACCATAAAGCCTAAGGTCCACAGCACTGGCACGGTTAAGCGCAGGCGGCCGCGGTAAATAGTGAACAACCAGTTAAACAGTTTTACCCCAGTCGGGACCGCAATCACCATGGTCATCACGCCGAAGAAGGCGTTGACGTTGGCACTCGAGCCCATGGTAAAGAAGTGGTGTAACCACACGATAAAACCGAGGATCGAAATCGCGCCACTGGCCCATACCATTGAGGAATAGCCGAACAGACGCTTAGAGGTAAAGGTTGAAATCACATCCGAGAAGATACCAAACGCAGGTAAAATCAGGATGTACACTTCAGGGTGACCCCAAGCCCAGAACAGGTTGATATACATCATGGCGTTACCACCACCATCATTGGTGAAGAAGTGGAAACCCATGTAGCGATCGAGTGTTAACAGCGCTAAAACCGCGGTCAGGATCGGGAACGACGCCACGATCAGGATGTTGGCCCAAGTACAAGTCCAAGTGAAGATAGGCATTTGCATCAGCTTCATGCCTGGAGCACGCATCTTAAGCACAGTCGCGATAAAGTTGACCCCGGTTAAGGTTGTCCCTATCCCCGAAATCTGCAGCGCCCAGATGTAGTAATCGACCCCGACGCCCGGACTGTAAGCCAGTTCAGACAACGGCGGGTAAGCTACCCAACCGGTACGGGCGAATTCACCTAAACCTAATGAAATATTGATCAGCACGGCACCTGACGCGGTTAACCAGAAGCTGAGGTTGTTCAAGAAGGGGAAGGCAACGTCGCGGGCACCGATTTGCAGTGGCAGCACTAAGTTCATTAGACCGATCATAAATGGCATCGCCATAAAGATAATCATGATCACGCCGTGGGCAGTGAAGATTTGGTCGTAATGTTCTGGCGGCAGATAACCTGCTGCGCCATTGGTGGCCAGTGCCTGTTGGGTACGCATCATGATGGCGTCGGAAAAACCGCGGATCAGCATGATGAAGGCAAGCACTATGTACATAATACCGAGGCGTTTATGGTCAACCGAGGTTAACCAGTCGTGCCAAAGCACACCCCATTTTTTGTGTTTAGTGATCAAGGCTGCGACGTACAGACCTATCACGGCAACAACCGCAAGGGTCACCATGATGATAGGCTCATGATACGGGATCGCATCTAAGCTTAATTTACCGAGAAAAGACATGATTACTCCGCCTCCACTTGGTGAGTGGATGAGTGTTCTGTTGATGAAGTGTCAGAATGGGTTGAGCTTTCCATGTCGGCCATCTTCTGTTCGCTCGCCATATGCGCCATATCGTGGTGCATGCCAGCCATATTGTGGTCGGCACTCATGTGTTCCATACCTTCATGGCCTGCCATGTGCTCGTTTGAGTCCATGTGCATGTATTGCATAACGATTTGATCGAACATGCCGTGACTAACTGAGCCAAAGTATTCAACAGGATTGTTTTCACTCTTCTGTGCTAAGGCTTGGTAAGTCGCAGAGTCTAAGGTCTTAGTCGCCTGTTGTTTTGCCTTGGCTACCCAAGCATCGAAGTCGGCCGCCGTTGGCGTGGCAATGGCTTTAAACTTCATGCCCGCAAAACCAGCGCCGCTATAGTTAGCGGAAATACCGTCATAGGTACCGGGTTCGTTGGCAATTAGGTGCAACTTAGTCGTCATCCCAGCCATTGAGTAGATTTGGCTACCTAACTGCGGGATAAAGAAAGAGTTCATTGCGGTATCAGAGGTGATCTTAAAGTTCACTGGTACGTTCGCTGGGAAAGCCAGTTCGTTTACCGATGCAACACCTTGTTCTGGATAGATAAACAACCATTTCCAGTCCATAGAAACCACTTCAACCGTAATTGGCTTGGCCTCGTGTTCGAGTGGTTTGTAAGGGTCGAGATCATGGGTTGAACCCCAAGTGATCACGCCCAAAATCAATACGATCACAATAGGCACAATCCAAACCACGGTTTCAATCGCGCTTGAATGGGACCATTTAGGGGCGTAAACCTCATGATCTCGGCCATCGCGGTATTTCCATGCGAAGAACAAAGTCATGAAGATCACGGGGATAACCACAATCAGCATGAGTAGGGTAGCGATGATGATCAGGTGCTTTTCATCGACACCGATCTGGCCCTTGGGATCCAATACGCCGCCATCACAGCCTGCGAGCATCAGGGCTATCGCCGCGAATGCTACTTTACTTAAATTTCGAATTAACAAAGGAAGATTCCTCTAACCCTAAGGTTTACAACTCTGCCCAGAGAGATTGGCAGTAGCATTGAGCGGCGTTATCCGAAGGCAAATCCGAAAGTGGCTCGAGCGCGGCACAAAAATGCCTGCCACCCCAATGCAAGATTGAGGATCGACTTTCAGCGCTTAATGCTAAATTTGAATTTTAAAACAGAGAGTTACAATGGTGGGGCGCGACAACCGTGCGCAAGGTGCTCGAGGGATTTTAGCCTTGGGGGTGCTAAAAACAGGGCAGCATTAGTTAAATCTAAGCTGTTGAAAAACTTGAAGCCATTGTCGAACAGATTCCACAATTGCTTAATAATCTGGGGATTGAGCAGCAAAATGCTCAGCAGAGTGGCGCTGAAAAACTCGATTAAAAATCCATCGCTCAGGGTGATTAACTCACCAATATCGATGCAGCCGCCGACCATCACTGACACTAAGTCAGCTGCGGGCAGCACAAACAGTAACCCAAAAAGCAGGGCTAAGTTTGTCATACTGAAGTGTGAGAACCTCGCAACGAGATTCAATCCTTCAGCGATAAATTGGCTGAGTGCGAATTTCAATTAACAGGTCCGGCTGAACGAAAGGAAATCGTTGGTTGAATAAAAATTCAAGCTGCAACTTTTTTGTGCGGGCGGGAGGATAACAAGAAGCGGGGATTGATTGAAAGCGGATACCAGGCTCAAAACGGCTTTTGCATTAAAAAAACCTTAATTAAAACCAAATAAAAACAATTTATTAACCAATTTAACCTAAATTACACTGATTACACTCGCAAAAATTATGGTTAATGTGAGCGGCGTCAGAAAATGCCTTGGGTTAAATGTGAACAAATTGAGGGCGGAAAATCACCAAACTTACCTAGGTTTGCTGAGATTTAGCCGAGTGTCTCAACGCGAAAGGGGAACTGGCTAAATATTTCCGTCGACGCACTGCACTTTGTCCAGCCGTTGAGCACTTGGCGCGAGTCTAGCAGATTGAGCGACAGCAAACAGAATCTTAACCAGGTCGGATGAGGTGTTTTTTTAATACTGAATTTACGCTGAGCTTTTACTAAGCTTGAGATTGATTTGTAGATTAGGGCATTATGTGGCCTATCTGAGTCGCGGCTTAGTAATAAAAGGGATTGTATATCAAAGCATTTGCTCACTACCTTAAGGTCAATCTACTCGTTGCCTTGGCTTACTTTGCTGTTGGCAAAATGGGGTTGTTGATTGCCTTACCCCCAGGTTATTCAGCTGCCATCTGGCCTGCGGCGGGTATTGCCATTGCCTCCTGTCTGATCTGGAACAAGTATTCACCCTGGCTTGGGATATTGGTCGGTTCTTGGCTGATAAATATCAATATCGGTGGTGAGAACCATTTAGGTTGGCTGCCCTTAGTGATTGCCTCTGCCTCTAGCTTACAGGCCTATGTCTCCGCCAATGCTATCCGTCGTATCGATCCCTTGGTGACTCTAGATAGACCTAATACCGTGATTAAGTCTTGCCTTAGCCTCGCGCTGACCTGCATGATTGCCACGACATTTGGCAATGCTGCCTTAGTGGCCCATGGCGCTATCCCCATTAAGGATGCTTTGGGGAGTACGGTAAATTGGTGGCTGGGTGATTTACTCGGGGCAGTGATCTTTATCCCGCTGATTATGCTGTTATTCGATCAGCGTTCCATTTGGCGCTCAAGGCGCATTCATACAGGGCTGCCGCTGTTAGTCGGATTCTCATTTTGTGTCGTCGTGTACTATTACTCGGATATGAACCAGCGACAGCAGCTGCAAGATAAATTCCAAATTCAGTCTAATGCGATTATCAATAGTGTTGAGAGCTTTCAGGGGGCGAATCTACAGCAAGTGATTGCGCTCGCGAGCTTATTCGATAATAGCGAGCAGGTTTCTGAGGATGAATTTATCCAGTTTGGTAAGCGTAACCAACTGCAATTAGATGGCTTTCGAGCTTGGGCTTGGTCACCGCTGATAGCCGCAACGGATAAAGATAATTTTGAGGCGGCGACCCGTAATGAAATCGGTGAAAATTACCGTATTCGATACTTAGCCGGAGGGCAACCGAATCCCGACGGTTGGTTGGTGCCAGTCAAGTTTGTTCAGCCGATGAATACTAGCCGTGCCGCCCTTGGACTCGATCTGAATGGCGAACCTACTCGTGCTGCTGCAATTGCAAAAGTACGTGCGACCCTATCACCCGTGATGACGGGTAAGATCCAACTAGCGGAAGATCCCAATGGTCCGGGTGGGACACTGATCCTCGCGCCCGTATTCGACCGTTTAGGGATTGTTGAGGGCTTTTGCTCGGCGGTGATCGATCTGCAATCGATTATCAATGAAGTGGAACAGGTTAAAGGCTTACATTGGCGCCTTACGGACATGAGTGCCGGCGGCGCCTTACTCTACACTAATAGTCAGAAGATATTCCCTGAGTTTATGGGGAACATACATAGTGACAGGATGGGCCAGTATTATCAGGCCAACCTGATGCTGGCCGATAGACACTGGCATATAGTGATCTACGAGTCTTACTCTGCCTTGATGGGGGACACTTTTAGTCTGTCGCTGCTGCTGTTGCTGCTGGCGTTTATTACCTGCGCCGTCGTGGGCGGCATGACATTAGTGTCTTCGGGAGAACGCTACCGCATTGCCGAAAAGGTGGCGGAAAAAACCATGGCGCTCTCAAAGGAAATTGCCCGTAGCCAGACCTTCCAAGCTACCTTAGTGGAGAGTGAGCAAAGGTATCGTACCCTGTTCGACAAGGCGCCAGTGGGGCACGCCTTAAAACGCCTAGAGGATGGGCAGTTTGTCGCCATCAACCAAGCCTTTATGGATATTACCGGCTATACCCTCGAAGAGTTGCAGGCCCTAGACCCCTGGGAACTCACACCTATTCGTTATCGATTGAGTGAAACCGAGCAGCTCGAGCGCCTCAAGCAGACTCGCCGTTACGGCCCATACCAGAAGCATTACCGTCATAAGGATGGACAAATGGTCGCCGTGAGGCTGAACGGTTCCCTAGTGACTGCCGCCAACGGCGAGCAGCTCATCCTGTTTATTGTGGAAGACATTACCGAGCAGGAGCGCACCGTTGCTAGGGTGAATCTGTTGGCTCAGGTATTCCAGCAAAGCGGCGAAGGCATCGCCATTATGGATGCCCATGACATCATAGTGGATGTGAATAGCGCCTTTACGCAGATC
The DNA here is from genome assembly GCF_000014685.1 of Shewanella sp. MR-4. Lineage (NCBI taxonomy): Bacteria > Pseudomonadati > Pseudomonadota > Gammaproteobacteria > Alteromonadales > Shewanellaceae > Shewanella > Shewanella sp. MR-4. Next base: position 4,563,460 of record NC_008321.1, on the reverse strand, counting down.
ACCGGCTACTCGAGAGACGAGATCATCGGCAAAAACTGCCGCTCCCTTGAGGCTGAACGGACCGACCGCAGTATCGATGCCAGAGTTCGTGCCGCCCTAGACCAGACCGGATTTTGGCAGGGTGAAGTATGGGATCGGCATAAGGATGGATATGATTTTCCCAAATGGCTGATGATGTCAGTGGTGCGGGATGAGACGGGATCGGTCAGCCATTACATCGGCAGTTTTACCGATATCAGCGAACGCAAAGTCAATGAGGAGCGCATTCACTTCTTAGCGCATCACGATTCTTTGACTCTGCTGCCGAATCGTTTGAGTCTGCAATCACGTCTGGAGACGGTTTTTCAGGAGGCCTTTGTCAGTCAAACCCAGATTGCCGTGATGTTTATCGATATGGATCATTTCAAAAATATCAACGACACCTTGGGGCACCATGTCGGCGATATGTTGCTGCTCGAAGTGGCGCGGCGCCTGAAGAATATTGTGAGCAGCGACGATATTGTCGCGCGCTTAGGCGGCGATGAGTTTGTGGTGGTGTTGTCCGATACGGATCACGATAGCGTTGCTAAGGTGGCGGAAGCCCTGCGCAGTGGTTTGAATCAAACCTACATCATAGATAACAAGCCACTGCATTCATCACCCAGCATAGGCATCAGCCTGTTCCCGACCGATGGCGACAGTGTTGAGGCGCTGATGAAAAATGCCGATATGGCCATGTACCGCGCCAAAGCGGCGGGGCGCAATAACTATCAGTTTTTCACCGCCGCGATGAATACCTTAGTGACCGAGCGCCAGCAAATCGAAACCGGACTCAGGCAAGCCATTGCCCGTGATGAGTTACGACTGCATTATCAGCCACAAATCGATATCAACACAGGGCAAATGGTCGGCGTCGAGGCGCTGATCCGTTGGCAACATCCGGAATTGGGCTTGGTGGCTCCCGATCGCTTTATCCCTATCGCCGAAGAGATCGACATGATTATCCCTATCGGCCAATGGGTGCTAGAGCAGGCGCTCGCTCAGTTGGCCGAATGGCGCGAAAAGGGCGCCAAGGGACTGCGGATGGCGGTCAATCTCTCTGCTCATCAGCTACGCAAAGACACCATAGTTGCGGATATTATCAATGTGCTGACCAAGCATAAGTTGCCTAAGGGAGCGCTTGAGCTTGAAATTACCGAGAGCGTGGCCATGCAGTATCCCGAACAAAATGCCAAGTTACTGGCCGAGCTGCGTCAGCATGGCATCGAATTGGCGATTGATGACTTTGGAACGGGTTACTCGTCACTCTCGTATTTGAAGCTATTACCTTTAGATAGACTCAAGTTAGATAGATCCTTTGTGAAGGATATTGAGAGCGATCCGAACGATGCCGCCATCAGTGCGGCAACGATTTCAATGGCGCACGAGTTGGGGCTCACCGTAGTGGCCGAAGGGGTCGAGAATGAGGCGCAGTTGGTGCTGCTCTCGAGCATGGGCTGCGATTTAGTGCAGGGTTATTATTTTAGTAAGCCCTTAGCTGCCGAAGATTGTTTACGTTTTATCGAGCGCAATTTTTAAGCCGTTTTTTATCCATTTAGAACTATACTTGGCTACATTCGGCGATGGAAAGATGGATAAACTAAGGACGGCTTTATGCAAGTTATCTTCACCAAAGGTTCGAAGCGTTACGGACAATTGCGCTGCGTGCGTATGGACGGCAGTGCAACCCAAACTCAAATGCCCGAACAGGGGATTGCACCCCACGACATGATCCACTATGTCGTTGAAAAACGGCTGCATATTCAGGGCGCATTTTTCGCCCAAGTGCGCGCGGGCGCCGATATCAGCTTTTCCCTTGAGCACAACGAAGCCTCCCTCGCCGTCGCGGATAAGACCTTAATTTGGCAAACTGAGTCGATTGTCGAATCCCTGCAATCTCTGCTGTGGTCTGCCGATACGCCGACCTATGCGGGGTTTTTATACCTGTTAGAGCAGAGCTGCGGTAATCGAAAATTAGCTCTGCCCGAGGTGTCTCAATCGGACTTTGAACATATTATCAATGAGATAATGGAGCTAACCCTCGAATGGCAGGGCATGGGAGAAGGCCAGTCCTTGACCTTAAAGTTCTAATCACTTAGGCATAAAAAAAGAGCGCGAATATTCGCGCTATTTTTATTGGCTCGGGTTATTCCCTGTGACGACGTTCTTGGCTCTGTGCCGATCTGCCTTGATTATGTTCAGGGCTGCGGGCCATCTGCATATTTTGGCGTGAATCATTCTGCCTGACTCGATTCTCTTCCCGCTGTCTTGGCGGCGCTTGGCGGGGCTGCTCCATACGTTGCGGCTCGGCGCGTCTCACTTCAGGGCGAGCTTCCTGTCTCTGTGGCTGAGTACGTGGCTCAAAGCTGCGTGGTTGCTGCTCTCGAGTCTGATACTGGCGCTGTGGACTGTCCTTGGTTTGCTCCCTCGTCGCTTTTGCCTGCGCTTGTCTTACTTGATTATCCTGACGGAAATTGTCGTTACGCTCTTTCTGGTAACCTTCTCTTTTGGTTTGCGCCGAGTTTGTCGGTGCCACGCGGCGCTCTTTTAACTCGGCCTGAGTATTTTGGAAGCTAGGCGTACGCTCGCGGCTGTAGTGATTGTCGCGGCTTAGGTTGTTACCTCTGTCCTTATCTTGGCGCTTGTCATAGCCCTTGTTGTCGCGGTTATAACGTGCGTCTTGGTGTTCCCTCGATTTGGCATATTGGCTGGTAAAGTGCTGACCACTGCCACTGGAGTGGGAGTCACGGCTACGGAACTTACTATCGCCGTAGTAGCGCTCTTTCACCACTGGATTGTGGTAAACCACACCGCGTCTGTGCTCGGGTTTATGTTTCCAAGGTTGAGCACCATAGCTGACTGAGTATCGCTCCCTTGGGCGATAATGGTGGGAGTGACGGTGATCGACAACGACGACTCTGTGGCTGTGCCAATGGAACGAGCTAAAGAAGTAGTTAAAGGAAATATGGATCCCGGGTGACCAGTAAAAGTAACTATGACTTGGGCGGTAAGGGTAGCCCCCATAGCCACCAAACTCCCAATAAACAGGGGGATAGGCCACGCCCCAGCGCCAAGTGCCATAAACCACGCGGGGATCATAGTAGGGCACATACACGATTTCGCGGCGTGCGGGTTCTATGATGATCTGGTTGTTCGCACGGGTCACCGCCATGTTGTCCATATTGGCCAAACTGTTGGCTTTATCCGCTTGTTGTCTGAGCGATTGAATGCCATCCATCACTTGGCCTTCATCGGCTAAAAAGGCTTCGCCGAGTTTTTGGGTCCAATCTAAGTCTTCGCTCATTTTCTCTAAGACGTTAGGGAATGCCATAAGGGCTTTAACACTCGGATCCCAGTCCTTGTCTTCGGTGCGAGACATTACTTCGTCGGTCGATAACTTAGGGTTATCCTCTAACCAACGCTGCGCCTGCACCACTTCGAGTGGATAGGTGGAGGCGATCAAAATATGGCTCAATAAACTATCGGGGTAGAGAGCAATGGGCGCAAGCATCTGTTCGAGTTCGGCTTGGCTCAGTGAAGAACTTGAACCTTGGCTGACTGATACGCCTGCGGCTTGAGTTGGCGCAGTGAACGGCAGGGCAACTAATGCCGCCGATAACACTAGCCATTTCCATCGATGTAATCTGTTCATGGTTCGCTCCAATAATCCTATTTGAGGATGTTATTGGCATCATAGGCGCGTGAATATGAACATAAGCTGAAAGTATTTTGTGTGGTAAAAATGCCTAAAGCAGCACAAATTTTTAGCTAACTCATTAGGGCGTGTTGACGTTTCAGGGTTATTTTTGCAGCAATGTGGCTGGATTTTATGCAAGGCAAAGTCCGTGCAGTGTAGTTATTCTACATAAACGGACGATAACGCAGCAAAAAAGCCAGCCAAATGCTGCCCGAAGGGTTCGTCTGGCAAGCCCTTGCTCTTTGTCACTCGTCATTTGAGTAGAATAACTACACATCATTCCTCGTTTCGCAAGCACGAGCTTGCCAGAACGAACAAAATTTAATCTCGAAACGTCAACACGCCCTAGTTATCTTGATGAAATAAACGCTTAAGCCGAGTGGGTGAAGTTAACCGTAAACTTGGCGCCGCCTAAGTTTTCTGAACGGGATACGGAAATGCGGCCATTATAGCTATCCACTAAATCGCGCACTATGGCTAAACCTATGCCGTTGCCTTGGTGATAAGAGTCGGCGCGGATCCCACGCTCAAATATTTGAGTTTGCAGGACTTCGCTGATCCCCGGGCCGTCGTCTTCGATACAAAGTTGGAGCTGATAGGCGTCGCCTGTGACGGTTAATTTGACCTGCGACTTGGCGGCCTTGCAGGCATTATCGAGCAAGTTACCTAAAATTTCGGTCAGATCGGCCTCATCGCCCTTAAATACGGCATGTGGTGCCAGATCGCCGCTGAGATCAATCTGCGGCTCACGATAAATCTTGGCCAAGGTTCGCAGCAGTTTGGCGGCGACCTCCTCCACCTTAATGCCTAAATGCCAGGAAGCGGCCGCCGCCGTTTGGGCGCGTTTCAGCTGGTGGCTGATGATACGACTGATATTCGACACTTGCTCGCTCGAGGCTTCGCTTAAGTCCGCCTGACTCTTAATCACCGCCAGCGGGGTTTTTAGGCTGTGGGCCAAATCCGCAAGGGCATTGCGATAGCGTTTGCGCTGGGTCTGCTCGGTATTGAGCAGGATATTCAATTGCCGCGCGACTTCCTGCAGCTCAGTCGGATACTGGCTACTGAGTTGGGTCGATTTACCCTGTTCGACATCGTGGAGTTCTTGGGTAAAGCGCGCCAGCGGCCTAATGGTCCAAATCAACCAACTTAACTGAAACACCAGCATCACTAAGATCAAGATCAGCAACCAAGTCCAAAGTTGTTGATTAAATTGGGAGATTTGCTGTTGAAACTCCAATTCATCCTTAATGATATGGATAGTGACTGGCACGTTTTCATTCAGACTGGCAAAACTCACGCTAAAGCTGTAGATAAGGTGTGGCGCGCCAGCGAGATCGATTTGAGCGAAGGCACTCTTGCCCGTCGGCGGAATAGTGAACTGCGCCGGCGGCGTGATGCCAATAAAGGACTGCGAATGCCAGACAATATTCTGCTTATGCTCGGCATCCTCTGTGGTGGCAATGGCATAGAGGCCTGATTGAATGAGGTTAAAGCGGTTTTCGAGCACCAACTCGGGGATAAAAATCCGTTTGTTTTCAACCTCAGTCACCGCTAACACCGAATACACATAGGCACTCAGCTCGTTTTTAGCGGCACTTTTTACCTGCTCGGCAAAGGCGTCATTGAGAGCGACGCCAATCAGCGGCAGCAGCACCAAAATAAACAGCAGCGCACTGAGGACGAGCCGAGTTTTGAGGGAGTTTAATAATTGCCAGGCAAGCGCGCGCTTACTCATCTGGGGAGATGACTCTTAAACGATAGCCTTGGCCGCGCAGGGTTTCGATCAGATTGTATTGGTTATCTGGGTCGAGCTTTTTGCGTAAACGGCGGATAAAGACTTCGATAACGTTGGAGTCGAGGTCAAAATCCTGATCGTAGATATGTTCGGTGAGCGCAGTTTTCGACTTCACTTCGCCCTGATGCAGCATAAAAATCTCAAATAGCTTGTATTCAGAGCCGCTTAGGGTGACGAGCTCATCCCCTTTGCGCACTTCTAAGCTACTGGTATTTAAACTAAAGGGGCCATTAGTAATCACTGGGCTGGCTTTACCGGCCGAGCGGCGGATCAAGGCTTTGAGCCGAGCCACTAATTCCTCGGGGTGGAAGGGCTTAGTGAGATAGTCGTCGGCACCCGCATCGAGGCCCTCGACTTTATCCTGCCAACTATCCCGCGCGGTTAAGATCAAGATGGGGAACGCGCGTTCTTTTTCGCGCACGCGGCGGATAAGGCTTATGCCGTCGAGTTTAGGCAAACCGACATCGATAATCGCGGCATCATAATTATATTCAATGGCCTGATACAGGCCTTCTTCACCGTCGCTGGCGACATCTATGCTGTAGTGAGCATCGAGCAAGTGCTGTTTTAAGTTGGCTTGAAGCGCTAAATCGTCTTCAACGAGTAAGAGTCGCATATTAATTCCTCGAAACACGCCCAGTGGCGGCATCCACCGAAACAGAAAAAACTTGGCCATCGTTATTGAGGATTTTGACTCTATAGCCTGAGCCACTCGACTGCACGCTGAGCACTTTTCCTCGATATTGACGTTGCGCCATCGCCACGGCTTGATCTGGACTGTTGACCACAAGGCGGCGCTGTTCATTCTTCACACCTTGGCCGCGCGATTGATTACGATCATCGTGTTTATCATTGCCCGCCATGCTGCCAAAGGAGGTGCATAAGCAAGCGACTAGGGTCAGTGTCAAACCAAGTTTCATATCTGTTACCCGCGCATGTTCGGCGATCTTAAGTGAGTAGCTAGGTGGATAGCTTATCGAGTCGACTAAGAATACCTTATCACCATAACAAACACATAGAGATCAGCCAATTGGTAAACACAATTCCTTTAAAATTCACTGCGATTCGTGGGATTTTATCGAGTTAATCCCCATCGAACCTCTATACAGAACAGGAGTCATATCCTGTGACATATTAGCAGTGTTAACCAAAACAGATGAATTGAGGCTGAACGGCTTTTTATCCCAAAAATCACGGTTTTTAATGTTCAGCTTATGTTCACCTTGAGTGCCCTCTAATGTCACCAATTTGAACGGATTATCCAATGGGGTATTCAAGATGAGCACACTCAATCAATCAGGTATCGTAGGCACAACTCACACAGCCTTTGTGAAGGCAATGGTATTGGCAGGCGCATTACTGGCGCCAGCCATGGTGAGCGCAGAGTCCTTCGATGAGCCAAACTTGGCCCCCTTTAGCGCGGCCAGTATTGGGATGGCAAAAAAAGCCGATGCCGAGCAGGCCGCAGAGCAAGAAAAACAAGCCCTAAGCCTATTGCAGCAGTCAGCGCCCGCTCAAAATGTGGGTGAAGCCGCTGCGGCCGCCGTTAAATCCTTAGCGCCGTCGTTGGCGCCAAAGAGTCCGAGTGCTCATCGCGTGCAATTGATGGGCGCGACCCCCATGACCCGCGAACAAGTGATTGCTAAGCACACGAGTCAGCCTATCCCAAGCTCGAGTGCGACCAGTGAAGATCCCTATCGCGCACCCGTGTATCACAGCTTTGGGATTTTTGATGCCAGCAGCCGTTTGTTTGAAGACTTTGATTACGATGGGTTTTATCAAACCTTCAGCGTGACCTTCGATGTAGATGTGTTTGGCTCATATCTTAATGAGCGCGCCGACCTGTTTGCCGAGTTATACCTCAGCCGTAACGGTGGTCCTTGGGTGCATTACTACACCACGGACGTGTTTACCATTTACGGTGATTCAACGCAGGACGATTATGAAGTGCTGACTACACTCTACACTGGCTATCCAACGGATCACTACGATGTATTAATCGATGTTTATGAAGTGGGTTATAGCGATATTGTCGCCACCATTAGCGCCGATGACACCGATGGCTTATATGCCTTGCCGCTGGAAAGTAGCGACCGTGACCGTGTTGACGAAGTGATTGTGGTGGAAGAAAGCGGCGGTGCATTGTCTATCTTTGCCTTGCTTGGCCTTGGGTTGTTCGCTGCACTGCGCAAGCGTGAAAAATGGGTTTAATATCCTGAAATAAACTCTTTTGTAAGCCATCAGGGTTTTACCAAGTCAGCGCCTATTTAGAGTAAACTGCGTGGCTAATACTAAAAGCAGCGTATCCATCGATACGCTGCTTTTTTATTTTTCAATGCGGGTAACAAAAGCAACCATGCGATTTATCGGCACTTTGCTCCCTTGGCTACAAATCCCCTTTTTCTCTCTGTGTTTATCATTTCGGATTCGGGCTAGTATGGGCAAGTTACGTTAACTAAAGGAAGAGAGTCATGATTGCTCAAGGTCAAACATTACCAGCGGCGACGCTAAGCCAACTAACTAAAGATGGCATGGTAAATCATCAAGTTACCGAGTTGTTCGCGGGTAAAAAAGTGGTGTTATTTGCAGTGCCTGGTGCTTTCACACCAACTTGTTCTGAAGCGCATTTGCCAGGTTATGTGGTGCTGGCCGATCAATTTAAAGCTAAAGGCGTTGATTTAATTGCCTGTGTATCGGTAAACGATGCCTTTGTGATGAAAGCTTGGGGCGAAGCGCAAAATGCGTCTGAGTTACTGATGCTTGCCGATGGCGATGCCAGCTTTACTAAGGCGCTTGGGTTAGAGATGGATACCGCTGGCTTTGGTGGTGTACGTTCACAACGTTATGCGATGATCATCGATAACGGCGTGGTGACTTTACTGAATGTAGAAGCACCTAAGTCATTTGAAGTGAGCAAAGCCGAAGTGGTATTAGCGGCACTTTAATGCCTGATTAAAAAAACAAAATGGGAGCCTAGGCTCCCATTTTTATTGGCATTAAGCTTAAGCCGCTCGGGCAGATACTGTGTTGGTGTCGGCTATGCCTAGGCTGGTCTCAATATCTTCCACGCTTTGCTGTACTTCTTGGGCTATCACTTCGCTTTGCTGCGAACTGGTTTGCGCTTGGTCTTTTAGGTTATCCATGCTGCGAACAAATTCATCGAGGTAATCGACCTGCTCCTTGGCGTTAAGCGAACCCTGCTTGGCGGTATTGGCCATTTCACTCGCTTGATTTTGCACGGTTTGTGCCACATGCCATAGGCTCTGTGCCCGCTGTTTTTGGCTATCGGTCGCTTGGGCAATGCCATCGACACTCTCGCCGAGTGCGAGGTTAGACTGGGTGAGCTGATGCAGGATCTTCACGATTTCATTTAACGACACTTGAGTGCGTTGACTTAGGCTTCGCACTTCATCGGCGACCACGGCAAAACCGCGACCTTGTTCGCCTGCACGGGCGGCTTCGATAGCGGCATTAAGTGCCAACAGATTGGTTTGCTCGGCAATATTACCAATCACATCAATGATTTTAGCGACATCTGCCACTGAGTTATTCAGGCTTTCGAGCGAGGCATGGCAAAGGCCAACCGCCGTTTGAGTTTGCTCTGTGGCACTCAGCACGGCTTCGGCCTCGGTTTGGCTCGACTGCATTTGGCGCATGGTTTCGGCCGCGCTTTGTTCAACAAGGGCCGAGGTGTGGCTGACCTCATTGGCGAGGCTGCGGATATGCTCGGTTTGCGACTGAGTGTCGGCAACTATGGTCTGAGTGTGTTCGGTGTGCTGCGACAGTTGTGTAATGCGCGCGACCAACTGACTTAAGGATTGGGATACTTTAGTCATTTGTTGGCGCTGGAGTTCGTCTTCTTGCTCGAATCTGTGCAGTAATTGATTGAAATGGCCTGCAATTTGGCCGGTTTCGCAGCGGCGATTGATGTCCAAGCGTTCACGACTGTTAGACTCGCTTAATTGCATAAAGGCTTGATTGAGGCGTTTAAGGGGTTTAACCACACGGTTCTGTTGCAGGATTAAATAGCCGATAGCAAACAGCGCCATAATCGAAACCATCGCATAAAGAATGACTTGTAACTCATATTTGAGCTGTTGGTTTTTGGCGGCCTGCGCCTCACCGAGTGCGATGAGCTGCTGTTCAACTCTGCTAATGGCTTGAATTAACTGCTCTTGCATTTCCTGATTGGCTTGCAGCAGTCGGTGGGTGTTGGCGACTTCTTTATTGTATCGGTTGGCAAGGCTTAACAGCTCGCTGCGATCATTTTCGCCCACTTCAATTTGTTCTGGCTCACTCGCACCGAGGGCAAATTCATCGGCTTCCTGCTGCTCGAACACGCCGATTAACGGCAAGGCGTTCAGTCGGTCACGCCATTGGTTTAGCTCCTTGCTGGTGCTGTCGAGAATATTTTTAAGTTGCTGATTTTTATCGATGAGATAGCCATCGGTAAGCTGCGATAATTGATAAACAATGCTGGGTAAGTCACGGCTTAATTGCAGATATTGTTCGGCCACAGTGGCATTAATCGCTAAGCCTTTGTCGGCGTAACTGCCGAGCCGGCGGTTATAGTCGAGCATTTCAGATTCGGCGTGGGCCAGCAGTTGTCTTGGGTTGCCAGCGAGTTTGCCTGCGGCGCGGTATTTAGTGTCTAAGTCTTGAATGAATTGGCTAAGGCCAGTTTGTAATTCCTCATCGGCACTGCCCGCTGCGGCGAGGTTGAGCTCGCTGAGCTCAGTTTTAATCTTGCTCAGTTTGGCTTTGGCTTCTTCGAGTTGGGTCGCGTTACCACTGGCTAAATAGCCATCGAGATCGCGGCGCACCCCTACGAGAAAATCCTGTTGTAGGCCTTGAAGTACTTGGGTTTGTTGCTCAATCTGTTGCCTTTGGTCGCTGCTCCACAGCACTACGGCTGCTAATAGTCCAGCAAGCAATAACAACAGCGCCGAAGCTGAGAGTGACAGCGTTGAAATCTTCATGATGCAATCTTCATTGGAAACTTTAGGAAGTTAACTGCCTAGAGTTTATGAATTTCGCGTGACATAAATATGACAACACAGAATGGGAGTTAGCCTTGTCATCCGGAATTGAGGAGTTATTCCAAGGGAAGCCAGACTTGGGCTTTTAAGCCACCTTCGGCGCGATTAGATAGGGTGACTTGGCCTTGGTGACGGTCGATAATCCGTTTGATGATGGCGAGCCCAAGGCCCGAGCCAACACTGCCGCGCGCAATATCACCTTGGGTAAAAGGTTGAAACAGTTTGGGAATTTGTGACTCATCAATCCCAGGGCCATTATCTTCAACGCTAAAACCGATACGCTTACCATCAAATTGCGAGCTTATCCGCACCCAGCCCGAACCATAACGGAAGGCATTTTCGACCAGATTACTGAGCACTCGCTTAATCGCTAGCCCTTGGAACAGCGCCTCGGGGCAGTCGCTCAGTACGACTTCAATTTCACCGTCGCGGTTGGCTTCGGCCTGCGCAATATCTTGAATGAGTTTATTAATTTGCCCTAACTCGCGGCTCGCCTCCTGATCTTGGCGAATGTAGGCAATAAACTGGCTGATAATGGCGTCCATATCTTCGATATCGTTGACGATGCCATCTTTAAGATATTGATCTTCCTCGACCATCATCTCGGAGGCGAGGCGAATCCTCGTCAGTGGCGTGCGTAAATCGTGGGAAATACCCGCCATCAACAGGGCTCTGTCCTGTTCGAGCTGCTTCATGCTGTGGGACATTTGGTTGAAGGCATTGGTCACTTCCACCAGTTCGCTCGAGCCTTTTAGCGGTAAAGGATCGGGAAACTCGCCGCGTGAGACCGAGATCGCGGCTTTTTGTAAGCGCCTGAGTGGCCTGTTTTGCTGGCGGGCAAACCACCATCCACCGGCGACACTGAGCGCACCGATCACCATTAAGTACAAGGTGAGTGGCGATAAATCGGAAACGTTTTGGCCGATGAGCGGTACTTTAATCCATACCGATGGCGCCTGTGGCGGGCGGATCCAAATTTGTAGCACTGTGCCGTGAGTGACGCGAACTTCTGCCTCACCACCTAAGTATTCCGACATCTGCGATGACCAAAAACCGTAGTAGGTGGCCTGTTCGATTCCCGCTTCGCGGGCCTGTTGTTGGTTGTAGACCTTCATGCCATCGTCACGGACTTTGGCATTGAGCGCATCGACTATGGTTAAGTGTTCGCGGCCGATATCGATACCATCGACAAATAACAGATTGATTTGACGGGCAATTAACTGGTTGATTTGCTGATAACTGGGCTTTAATACATACACAGCCACAGTGACATAGGAAACCAGCTGATTGATCAGCAATAGACAACCAATCAGCATAACGGTTTGGCTAAAGGCGCTGCGGGGAAGAAAGCGCCACCAAAACTTAGATTTCATCTTGATGCCAACGCACTGACGACTTAAGGCAAGAGTGGCTCATCGACGGGCGGCGCCGTCGGGCACAAACACATAGCCAAGGCCCCACACGGTTTGGATATACCTTGGGTTGGCGGGATCCTTCTCAATTAAACGGCGCAGGCGCGAGACCTGTACGTCAATCGAGCGCTCCAGCGCCGAATAATCACGGCCACGGGCGAGGTTCATCAGTTTATCCCGCGATAAAGGTTCGCGTGGATGGGTGACTAACACTTTTAATACGGCAAACTCGCCACTGGTGAGTGTGATGGCCTCATCACCGTGGTACATCTCACGGGTGGCTAGGTCGAGGGAAAACTCTCCAAAGGTAATTTCGGCTTCTTGCTGCGCTGGTGCACCGGGCACATCCTGCACTTGGCGGCGCATGACGGCTTTGATCCGTGCCAATAATTCTCTGGGGTTAAAGGGTTTCGGTAGATAGTCATCGGCACCTAATTCTAAGCCGATAATCCGATCGACCTCATCGCCCTTGGCTGTCAGCATCACAATGGGAATGGTGCTGCCCTGTTGGCGCAGGCGACGGCAGATGGATAAGCCATCTTCTCCGGGGAGCATCAGATCGAGCACAATTAGGTGGAAGTTTTCACGCTCCAATAAACGGTCCATCTGCTCGGCATTGGCCGCACTGCGTACCTGATAGCCTTGCTCCATCAGGTAACGCTCGAGTAGTGCTCGTAGGCGCATATCATCATCGACGACGAGGATTTTCGAGGTTTCTTGTCCCATGGGATGTCCTTAAATTGCTCGGATTATTGCTTTTATTCTTTATGCCGTCATACAACAAAGATTAACTGGCTGAAATTGAAAACGAATCTGCCAAGAATGTGCTTAATATAGCTGGATTCAATCTGAGCGACTAGCTCATGATGTGAGTCAATGTCGACCGAATACGGCTAATTGCCAACTCATGTTAATACTAAGCAAATGAAATTGCATGGGAATCGTTGAATATAATCACTATACATATGAAATTGTAACTAAATTGACATTTCTGGGTGATGTGTCTTTGCCAGTCCTTAACTTTGGTGGAGACTCTGAGTATTATCAATGCACGCCTGTTTATATTTATGCTCGTTTTAGTTAACTACAGAGTCTTAACATGAAAGCGCATTTGATCACCCGCCAAGGCTGGATGACCTTAGATAAAGAATTAAAATACCTGTGGAAGGAATATCGTCCGCAGATCACGCTCAAAGTGCAAGAGGCCGCCGCCCAGGGCGACCGAAGTGAAAACGCGGATTACACTTACAACAAAAGGCTTTTGCGTCAAATCGATAGCCGTGTCAGATACTTAGTCAAACGCCTCGAAGAACTTAAAATCGTCGATTATTCTCCCCAGCAAGAAGGCAAAATTTACTTTGGCGCTTGGTTCGAGCTTGAAAACGAAGCGGGCGAGCGCGTGCGTTATCGTATTGTCGGCAAGGATGAGCTCGACACTAAACTGGGCTATATCACCATAGACTCTCCCATGGCGCGGGCACTGATCGGCAAACAGGTTGATGATGAAGTGGTCGTGCAAACCCCTTCGGGTCCAAAGGAATGGTATATCAACGACATCCGCTATACCCCATTCGAAACGCCGCTCGAGGGCGAGCCTGAATAACCTTTAGTAGATCAAACTCTCGTCGATTTTCATGCTGAAATCGAGAGCATCATATGAAATAACGACTGCGCCTGTGGTATCTTGGGCGCAATTAGGATCAATCAAACCGTTAGGCACGATACTTTATTTATGCAGACTATTGCCCAAATTATTGCTCAGGAACTGAATGTTCAGGAGCATCAAGTCACTGCCACCATAGATTTGCTCGACAATGGTGCTACCGTTCCCTTCGTTGCCCGTTACCGTAAAGAAGCGACTGGGGGCTTAGATGACACCCAGTTACGTACGCTGCACACTCGTTTAGGTTATTTACGCGAGCTGAATGACAGACGTCAGGTCATTTTATCCAGCATTCAAACCCAGGGTAAGTTAACGCCTGAATTGCAAAGGGAAATTGAAGGCGCGGACAGCAAAACCCGTCTCGAAGATCTGTACCTTCCCTTCAAGCCTAAACGCCGTACTAAGGGCCAAATTGCGATTGAAGCGGGATTAGAGCCGCTTGTTGAAGCTGTGCTTGCCGATCGCAATGCCGATATCGAGGCATTGGCTGCGGGTTATCTGAATCTCGAAGCGGGCTTTGCCGATACCAAAGCCGTGCTGGAAGGCGCTCGTTATATTCTCATGGAGCGTTACGCCGAAGATGCGGAATTACTGCGTAAAGTCCGTGAGCACTTAAGCCAAAACAGTGTGTTAGAGAGCCGCGTTATCGCCGGCAAAGAGAAGGAAGGCGCTAAGTTTCGCGACTATTTCGAGCACAACGAACCTCTGGCGAAAGTGCCGTCACATCGCGCCTTGGCGATGTTGCGTGGCCGCAATGAGGGCTTCCTATCTCTATCCATGAATGCCGATCCTGCTGCAGAAGCGGGTCAGGGCAGTTACTGTGAAGTGATCATTAGCGAGCACTTAGGCTTAAAACTTGGCGAGAGCACAGTCGATCAATGGCTTAAGACCGTTGTGACCGCCACATGGCGGATTAAAATTGCCCTGCAGATGGAAACCGAGTTTATCTCGCAAATGCGTGAGCGCGCCGAAGCAGAAGCCATTAAAGTGTTTGCCCGCAACTTAGGCGACTTACTTATGGCCGCACCAGCGGGCGCCAAGGCGACTATGGGTCTAGACCCGGGGCTACGCACGGGCGTTAAAGTGGCCGTGGTGGATAACACGGGTAAGCTGGTCGCACATACGACTATCTTCCCCCATGCGCCGCAGAATTTGTGGGACAAGTCGATTCGTACCTTAGCCAACTTAGCGCAAATGCATAAGGTGGAATTAATCGCGATTGGTAACGGCACTGCATCACGCGAAACTGACAAGTTAGCGGGTGAGTTGATTGCCAGCCTTAAGGATAGCCAACCGCAACTAACCAAGGTGATGGTGAGTGAGGCTGGTGCTTCCGTGTATTCCGCCTCAGAACTCGCTGCGCTGGAGTTCCCTGAGCTGGACGTGTCTATTCGTGGCGCCGTTTCGATTGCACGCCGTTTACAGGATCCCTTAGCGGAACTGGTGAAGATTGAGCCTAAATCCATCGGTGTGGGTCAATACCAGCACGATGTAAGCCAAAGCCAGTTGTCTAGCTCGCTCGAAGCCGTGGTCGAAGACTGCGTAAACGGTGTGGGCGTGGATTTAAACATGGCGTCAGTGCCTTTGCTGTCGCAGGTGGCGGGGTTAAACAAAACCTTAGCGAAAAACCTGGTTGACTACCGCGATGCCAATGGTGCCTTCAAAAACCGTAAAGAGCTGCTGAAAGTGCCACGCTTAGGCCCTAAAGCCTTTGAACAAGCTGCAGGCTTTTTGCGGATCCGTGATGGCGACAATCCCTTGGATATGTCGGCGGTTCACCCCGAAGCCTATGCGCTAGTCGAAACCATTGCTAAGACTAAGCAAGTGGAGTTGGCGAGCCTTATCGGTAATTCTGAGCTGCTACGCAATATCAAGCCGCAGGAGTTTACGACCCCTGAGTTTGGTTTACCGACAGTGACCGACATCCTCAGCGAGCTGGATAAACCGGGTCGTGACCCCCGTGGTGAGTTTAAAACCGCCAAATTTAAGGATGGGGTGGAGGAGCTTAAGGATCTGAAACCAGAGATGATCCTCGAAGGCGTTGTCACCAACGTGACTAACTTTGGTGCCTTTGTGGATATCGGTGTGCATCAAGATGGTTTAGTGCATATCTCGTCATTAACCGACAAATTTATTACCGATCCCCATACAGTGGTGAAAGCGGGTGATGTAGTGAAAGTGAAGGTGATGGAGGTCGATGTCGAGCGTCGTCGTATCGGTTTGAGTATGCGTCTGGATGAGGCTATCGATCAGAGCAAGGCTCAAACACGCAGCCCATCTCAAGGTAAGCCACAGGCTCATAAGGGCAATGCCCAGCATAAGTCTTCGCGTCCTGCGCCAAAAGCGGCACCTGTCAATGCGGCCATGGGCAATGCCTTTGCCGACGCTTTCGCAAAGCTGAAAAAGTAATCTGACTCAGGTCGACTCGGATACACACCTGTGTTCGAGTCGACATTTTTTACTTGTTAGCCACAAAATTGTTGCATATATGCTGTCCTAGGTAATATAAAGTCGGCATTTAATGCAACGTTAAGCAAAATCGGTTGTCATACCACAACTTTTTCACCGATTTTTTTCAAATTGACACTCCAAAGCTGAGTGGAAGTTTAATGTTTTGGGGTTATACATGCAGTCAGGTTCATCCGCTCGTGGACGCCAGTCCGCCCATGGGCCATTTCGCGTCATTCTTGTTTTCAGTCTGTTAGTACTCGCTATTGCTACGGCAAGCCGTATCGGCTTAGGTCTGTGGCAGGGCGAACGTGTGGCCGCTGTTGACGGTTGGTCGCATCTGCTACTACAAGGTATTCGTGTCGATATCGCAACCCTGTGTTGGTTATGGGGCGTCGCCGCTTTAGGTACGGCGTTGTTTTCGGGCGATCATCTGCTTGGTCGAGTTTGGCAATGGGTGCTGCGCCTATGGCTAACCTTAGGTCTGTGGGCCATTGTGTTTCTTGAGGTATCAACGCCAGCCTTTATTGAGGAATACGGCATTCGCCCGAACCGCTTGTATGTAGAGTATTTGATTTATCCTAAAGAAGTGCTTTCTATGCTGTGGGCGGGACGTAAGCTTGAGCTGATTTTTTCGGTGCTGCTTAGCATAGTCACCCTGTGGGGCGGTTGGAAACTCAGCGGTAAGTTGTCTAAAAATTTACGTTTTCCACGTTGGTATTGGCGTCCTGTGTTAGCTGTCATGGTGATCGTCGTGACCCTATTGGGCGCGCGCTCAACCTTAGGCCATAGACCTATCAACCCAGCAATGGTGGCATTTGCCGACGATCCCTTGGTTAACTCCCTAGTGATTAACTCTGCTTATTCGTTGGTGTTTGCGATTAAGCAAATGGGTAGCGAAGAAGATGCCTCTAAAGTGTATGGCTCGTTAGACAAAGATGAGATCATCAAGACCATCAGACAAGAGAGTGGTCGCCCAGAGACAGCCTTTACCTCGAACGAAGTTCCCTCATTGAGCTTTAACCAAGCCAGTTACAGCGGTAAACCTAAAAACCTAGTGATCCTGCTGCAGGAAAGCTTAGGCGCCCGTTTTGTCGGGAGTTTAGGCGGCATGCCCCTAACCCCGAATATTGATGCGCTCTCACAGGAAGGCTGGTATTTCGATAATCTTTACGCCACAGGCACACGTTCAGTGCGCGGGATTGAGGCGGTCACCACAGGGTTTACCCCAACGCCGGCCCGCGCCGTGGTGAAACTCGGTAAGAGCCAGACGGGCTTTTTCACCCTCGCCGAATTGCTGAAAAACCACGGCTATACCACCCAATTTATCTATGGTGGTGAGAGCCACTTCGACAATATGCGCAGTTTCTTCCTCGGCAATGGATTTAGCGACATTATCGATCAGAAGGACTATCAGTCGCCTGCTTTTGTAGGCTCTTGGGGCGCTTCCGATGAAGATTTAATGCGTAAGGCGAATAGTGAGTTTGAGCGTCTTCACAGTGAAGGTAAGCCATTCTTTAGCTTGGTGTTTAGCTCGAGTAACCACGACCCATTCGAATTCCCCGACGGTCGTATTGAGCTGTATGAACAGCCAAAGCAAACCCGTAATAACGCGGCAAAATATGCCGATTATGCGATTGGTGAGTTCTTTAAGTTGGCGAAAAATGCAGACTACTGGAAGGATACTATCTTCATCGTGGTAGCCGATCACGACAGTCGTGTCGGTGGCGCCGATCTTGTGCCTGTACCGCGTTTTCGTATTCCGGGGTTGATCCTTGGGGATAATGTTGCGCCAAAACGCGACCACCGTATCGTGAGCCAAATCGACTTGCCACCAACCCTGTTATCTTTGATTGGTATTTCAGACTCTTACCCTATGTTAGGTCGTGACTTAACTCAGGTCAGCGAGGATTGGCCGGGTCGTGCGCTAATGCAATACGATAAAAACTTTGCCCTGATGGAAGGTAAAGATGTGGTTATCCTGCAGCCAGAGAAAGCGGCGCAGGGCTTCCAGTACGATGAAAAGACCGAGCACTTAACGCCTTATGCCCCTGCGGCGCAGGCGTTGGAGAAAAAGGCCTTAGGTTGGGCACTGTGGGGCAGCCTAGCCTACCAGCAAGAGCTGTATCGCTCGGGTAAATAACCGAATGAAAAATGCCGCTGATTAGCGGCATTTTTATTTTGAAACTTATCTTTAAACCAGCAGATTTTAAATCCAAGCCGACATAGCAGGTTCGGCTTCGGGCTGAGTTTGCTGCGCATAATATTGCCCAATACGCTGGCCAACCTGTTGATAAAACTGAGGGGATTCCCCTTGCATCGGCTGACGCGCCGCCGCAGTCGTGGTTTTCGCTGTAGTATTGGCGGGGCGGGGAGTATTTTGGCCGACTTTTAACCGAATATCTTTACGCTGCAGCGCCGCTGGGCCGCGCACTGGCACTTTAAGGGTTTTAGGGAGCGCACGATCGGCAGCAACTATGGGCGCTTGCTTTTCTTGCTGTTGCTGGCTCTGCTGCTGTGAAGACTGCTGCTGTTGCTGTTTGTCTTGAACTTGTTGCTGATTTTGCTCGAGCAAACGTGCCTGTTGCTGAGTTTGATCTGCGGTACGCTCATTTTGCGGATTAAAGGCACGTTCTTCATGGCCCTTAGTCGCGGCCTGTGGCGGAATAACAACGGGCTTGAGCTGATTGTCGACCCGAGCCGAGTCCGTCGCGACATTGGTCGTCGCTATCGGAACTTGGGGGTAATTACTGACAAGCAGCATGAAAAATTCCTTGTGGCCTTAATGGTTAAATACTAGCCACTTATTGCACAAAGATAAAGCACTAGTCCTTGAATTGCGCCAGCCAAGGTGTGATTGCCTGCAAGAATTCTTCCCTGTGGGACACAAACGGTGCGTGGGATGCCTTGGCAAGCATGACATCAGTGATGTGACTGGCGGTGGGCATTTGAGGTTGAACGCGTTTGGGCACGAGTCCATCGAGTCGGCCCCAGATCCGCAGCCAAGGTTGCTGTATCGCCGAGAGATACGGCCTAAGATCGATTTGGTTCAACATATCCAAACCTTGAGTTAAGGCCGCAGCATCGGGTAGCGGGCGCGCTAGCACTAAATCCCGCAGCTGCTTGATATCGTCTTTAGCGGTTTCGCTGCCCATGGCCTGAATCGCTAAAAAGCGCTCAATTGTTTTTGGTAAATTTTGCCCAAGCTGCTCGCCAAACATGCTGAGCACCTGCGGTGGAATACCGGGCCATGCTTCTTCCTCCCTTGCCATAAAACAGGGCGAGGAGGCGATGGTCATTAATCCTCTGACATGGGATGGATAGCTTATGGCAGCTTGAGTTGCCACTAAGCCACCCAGTGACCAGCCGGCCCAAATCGCATTGGCGGGTAAGGCGTGAATTAGCGCATCCACCCAAGTGTATAAACCACCTGTTATTGGCTGACTTAAGCCAAAGCCCGGCAGATCGACATAGTGGACTCTATACTCAGAAAGCTGCTCATGGAGCGGCGTGAAGACGGCGCTATTAACGCCCCAACCGTGGAGCATGACCAGATCCGGCCCTTGGCCTCGGATGTCGATATGCAGTTGGGTATGATGGGCTGGCGTCGCAGAGTTCACTAAAATACCTCTAATAGGAAGTTGTATGTCGGGCGATAGCAAATGGACTTGGTCGCAACAGGGGGCGAAGCTGTTACGCATAGTTTCGCATTTGGGGCAGCGTTACTTGGCGGGCAGTTTACCTAACCGCTGCTTACTGTGCCACCAATCCCTCAATGCAAAGGAAGCCGGATTTTGCCAGATATGCCTGCAAACGGGCTTATATCACAGCCCAATTTGTTTAGGTTGTGGAAAATCCATGCCGCTTGAACTCGAATATTGCGGTGAGTGCCTAAGGCATCAACCGCGAAAAGTCATCGCACCTTGCAGCTATCATCAAGGCTTTGGCCCTTGGATAGCGGCCATTAAATATCAGGGGCAACTCGCCGCTCTACCCATATTGTGCCAAGCCTTAGTAGCGCGCATTGGTCAGCTCGAACAGCAAGACTTAATCACTCTACCGCAGGCCATAGTGCCAGTCCCTTTACATCCCAATCGGCTGCGCCAACGTGGATTTAATCAAGCATGGTTAATTGCCCATGAATTATCGAAGCAGCTCTCGCTGCCACTGGTCAGTGACGGATTAATTCGGCGGCAGGATACGCGCCCACAAGCCGGACTCAATGGCGCACAGCGCCGGCGAAATCTACAGGATGCTTTCGAGTTAAATGCCGATTTTGCCTATCAACGGATTGCGCTGGTGGACGATGTGGTCACCACGGGGACCACAGTGGCAGAAATTGCCCGCTTGTTCGAGGCGCGATATATACAAGTGCAAATATGGTGTCTCGCCAGAGCCGAAGCACCGGGGTTGTTGGATGATATTGCGGGTGAAAACGACATTCCGCGTTAGCTATCCGTTAGTGATCTACAGGTTAAGTTGTTGCATTGAAAGCGTGATGGATTTTGCAAAATTCCAGAACTTGCTACCCTAGGGACTACAAAGCGCGTGTGAGTAGGAGTATCATACGCCTAATTCTTACTAAAACACTCAGGTATCCCCTGACGGAGCTGGTTTCCATGATTACTATTTCCGATGCGGCTCAGGCCCATTTTGTAAAGTTGTTAGCCGATCAACCTGAAGGCACTCATATTCGCGTATTTGTGATCAGTCCAGGTACCGCACAAGCCGAGTGTGGCGTGTCTTACTGCCCGCCTGACGCCGTTGAAAGCGATGATATTGAATTAGAATTCAATGGCTTTAGCGCTATGGTTGATGAGAAGAGTGCGCCTTTCTTAGAAGAAGCCTCAATCGACTTCGTAACCGATCAATTAGGTTCGCAATTAACCCTTAAAGCCCCTAACGCTAAAATGCGTAAAGTGGCTTCAGATGCGCCTTTAGCCGAGCGTGTTGAGTATGTGATCCAATCTGAAATCAACCCACAACTGGCAAGCCATGGTGGTAACATCATGTTGGTTGAAATCACCCAAGAAGGCGTAGCAGTACTGCAGTTTGGCGGTGGATGTAACGGTTGTTCGCAAGTTGATATCACCCTAAAAGATGGTATCGAGAAGCAACTACTCGATATGTTCCCAGGTGAACTCTCTGGTGTGAGCGATGTGACCGATCACCAACACGGCGCGCATTCTTACGCTTAAGCTGGTGTTGAACTGAATAAAAAACGCGACCTGTGAGTCGCGTTTTTTTATGGCGTTTTGTAGCTACAGCTGGGTTTTAAGATTGTCGGCTAAAAACTTATCGAGCGCTTTAAAGGTGGTTAGCCTATGGTCATTGTTACTTAAGTAATGGTCGCCATTTTCGAGCTCAATATATTCGACGTTTTTCTTACGTGATTTCAGTTCATCGAACATTTCGCGACTATGTTGCACCTTAACCACTCGATCCTTATTGCCATGCAGTAGTAATACCGGGATAGTAATCTTATCGGCCTTACTAACGGGTGAGCGTTCATAGAGGGCGCTAAAATCATCGCCAATTTGTTCTTTAACAACTTCATAATTGGTGAAACGGCGACTGGATTTTACCAGGTAAGCCACGTCTGTTACGCCTGCCACACTGACCGCGCAGCGGTACAGATCAGGTGTCATCGCCGCGCCCATTAAGGCGGCATAACCACCATAACTCGCGCCGACGATACAGATACGCTGTGGATCGCTAATCCCTTGATTGATTAAGTAACGTGTACCATCTTCCACATCGTTTTGCATTTCGAGTCCCCAGCTTTTGAGGCCGGCCTTCATAAACTCATAGCCGTAGCCCGCCGAGCCCCTAAAGTTCATTCGAAACACCGCGTAGCCACGGTTAGCGAAAAACTGCGACCAATAATCGAAATCGTTACTGTCGTAACTAATCGGCCCGCCGTGGGGGAAGATAATGGTGGGGAGTTGCTTGGCTTCGAGGCCCTTTGGCACTGTCAGGTAAGCATCGATTTTGAGTTTATCCCGCGCTTCGTAGCTCAGATATTGAGTGTCGGCGAGTTGCTCGCTGCTTAGCTGGCTATATCTATCGGCAATCGGAAACAGCGCCTTTTCATCCCTATCGCCGAAGTAATAGGTGCCAGGTTGAGTCGAACTGGTGGAGTAGACGATATAGCGGCGTTCATCCGCGCTAAATTGGGTGATGTAGTTATGGGCATTGGGCAATACCGCTTTCAACCCATTTTGCAGACCCGCATATTCAGGATCCCAGAAGGTATATTCTTCGCCGTCGCCTTCACTGATCCCAATGACTTTTTTCTTGAGTTCTGAATAGATGAGATTGCCTTCAACATCGGTATCTTCGTTGGCGTACACCAGCTCCTTCGTGAGCTTAGGAGCGGTTAAATTCACCTTGAAGATAGCTTCAAAGCCTTGGTGGTAGGCGCGTACGAATAAGATGTTGGGGTCGGCATCAAAGCCCAGTGGCCAGACGCTCTCGTCGGAGAAGGCTTTAAAGGTCCAGAGTAAGCGTGGCTCTGCCTTTTGTTCTGGTTGCTCGTAGATCCTATATTCAGTGTCATCGTTATAGATGGAGATACGGACCTTGTGCTGTCTGTCGGTAATCCAGCCGATGATTTTACGTTTAGAGTTTTGAATAAATGCGGATTTTCCTTGAGAGAGATTGACTCTCAGCACGCTGTCTTCACCTACTTCTTCGCCCATACCATCGAGGGAGAGCAAAATATTATCGGGGTCATCCGGCATCATATCGATAATCTGTCCCTGATGTTGGGGGATCCAACTGAGTCGGTCGATGACGCTACGGGCGAGTACGCTCGTGGTTTTTCGTGTAGTTAAATCGTACTTCACCAAGCGAGTTTCTGTGGTCGGTGTACCGTAGCGGTTTGCCGGAAACTTAGCGCTGATCAGCAAAGTAGTGTCATTTGCCCACTGTAATGACAGTAGGACAAACTTCTGGTTATCGGTGTGAATCGCGTAGTCTTTGTTGCCCGTTTCTAAATCGAGAATACTGACCACAGTGCCCTTAAGTTTGGGCTGATCGACCCGAACGATAGAGGCAATTTTTTTGCCATCGGGCGACAGTTGGACTGAGCTGACATCGGGAATACTGGCAAAAGCCTCGACCGGAAGCTGTGGTACCGTTTGAGCAAGCAGTGGCAGACTTAGCCACAGGAGTAACAAAGGTAAAATCCTTTTCATAGCGCATCACAATTTTATTACAATAATGCTGCGTATCTTAATGGGATAACCTTAAGTAAGCTACTGTCTTTACAGAACTAATTAAGAATAAATGCCTTGCTAAAGCGGTAATGTGTCGCTAGGGTGAGGCTGCGTGCTAGCATAAAGGCCGTCATGGCCGCCCACAGTGCATGGTTAGCTTGTTCGGAAGGCAACAGCGATTGCAGCAAATACCATGTCGGGAAGAAGGCGCCAAATGTGGCGATAATCATGCTATTGCGCATGACTTTGCCCTTAGCGGCGCCAATATAAACCCCATCAAACAGATAGGAACTAAAAGACCAAAGCGGCAGTAATATCAGCCAAGGCAGATAAATTTGCGCTGTGGTTCTCACCTCATCAATATTGGTTAGCAGCCCGATGATATGGTCTCCAAAAAGATAAAATATCAGGCTAAAACCTAGGGCTGTGATGGCTGACCAACACCAGGCGAGGAGTACTGCTTCACGCAGTGGCTGTGTGCGTTGTTGCCCGTAGGCCTTGCCCACTTCCGCCTCGGCATAATAGGCTATGCCATCGAGGGCGTAGGCGATTAATAATAGTAAATTCAATAAGACCGCATTGGCTGCGACCGTATTATCCCCAAGGCCTGCACCGTGAAAAGTCATAAAGGCGAAGGCGGTTTGCAGGCATAGGCTGCGGATAAAAATATCGGTATTGAGCCTGAGCAGCTGGCCGTAACCCGACAAGTTCAGGTGAACTCTGATATCGGCAAATTGGAATCGAGGTATTAACTTAAGCTGTTGTAATACCATGTAGAGCGCAACGCTAAAGGCGGTGATATCCGCACATACTGAGGCAAGTGCGGCCCCTTTGACTCCCCAGCCTAAACCCAAGACGAACAACACATCGAGGATAATATTGGCTAAGTTGGCGAAGATGAGCTGCCACATGGCCGCCTTGGGCTGTTGTCTGCCAAGGAGCCAGCCGAGCATCACTAAATTGAGCAGGGCGAATGGCGTCGACCAGACTCGGACTTGAAAATATTCTCGGCAATAACGCTCCACTTCCACACTCGCCTCGGAGAGGCCGAGCGCTAAATTCAGTATCGGGATCTGTAATAGGATCACCGCGATACCCAGCCCAGTTGCCAACATGGCGCCTTGGACCAGCAACTTTAATTGGCGCGCGGTATCGTTTGCGCCATAGGCCTGTGCGACCAATCCGGTGGTCGCCATCCGTAAAAAGCCTAATAACCAAATGATTAATGTGATAATCGTTGACCCGAGTGCGACGCCCCCTAAATAATAGGCGTCACTTAAATGCCCGATGACGGCCGTATCGACCAATCCCAACAGCGGAACCGTGATATTGGAGAGGATCATCGGCAGGGCAAGCGCGAGCAGCTGGCGATTCTTGGTGCCATTCAACAGGAGCGCGAGTGCGGTGGATTTTGCGGTAGTCATTGATTTCAGAGGTATTCACATTATGGTTAAACGTGCGCTATTGGCACTCTTAGGGCTGATGACTTTCTCGGCCCATGCTGTGGTCATTTTACAGTATCACCATGTGTCAGAAACCACGCCGGCGGCGACGAGCGTCACGCCTGCACAATTTCGTGAGCAAATGCAGTTTCTGGCGGACGATGGATTTAAGGTTATTCCCTTATCCCAAGTGGTTGAGGCGATCAAAAACAAGCAAGATTTACCTGCCAAAACGGTGGCGATCACCTTCGATGATGGTTATCGCAGCATTGCGACCACAGCGCACCCTATCCTAAAGGAATTTGGTTTTCCCTACACCCTATTTGTGGCAATTGAGCCGATTAAACAAAAGTTTACCGAGATGATGACCTGGGATGAGCTGATTAAGCTTTCCAAGGAGGGGGCCGACATTGCTAACCACAGCTGGGCCCATGAGCATCTGATCCGCAGGCTAGACAATGAATCCCCAAGCCAATGGCTGGCACGAATTAAAGCCAATATTCAGGACACCGAAAACGCGATTCGTGAGGCGACGGGGCAGAACTTTAAAATGCTGGCCTATCCCTATGGCGAATACAATCAGGCGATTCAGGACATGTTGACCGAAAATGGCTTCGTTGCCTTTGGCCAGCAGTCTGGGGCGGCGGGGCCGTATTCGCCACTCACGGCGCTGCCGCGCTTCCCTGTAGCGGGGCAATATGCGGATCTAAAGAGCCTAAAAGCCAAGTTATACAGCCTCAATATGCCAGTGCTTGAGCAAACGCCTAGCGATCCTGAGCTGAAGGGCGGGCATTGGCGCCCAGAGCTTAAGGTTAAGCTGGATATGAGCGATATTTCGGCCAAGCAAGTCATGTGTTATATCCAAGGGCAAGGCGCTAAAACGCCGACTTGGAGCAGTGACAATGAATTTAGTATTCAAGCCGATTTAGCCCTGCCGGCGGGTCGCTCGCGCTACAATTGCACGGCACCAAGCAAGACGCGCAACGGCTATTACTGGTTTTCGCAGGCATGGGTGAGACCCAAAGACGACGGCACTTGGGTTAAAGAGTAACACTTCTGCGGTGGTTATTTAGGTTTGTAGCTTTTAACGATTTTATCGAAGTCGCTGATCAAGGCCTGGTTGAGTACTTGAGGGGCTTTACCTAAGGCTGCCGTGGGTTTAAACACCGCGACCCGCGTGCCTTGGGGAGAAACCAGTACATAGCCAGCACTATGATCGACTTGATAATTATCCCCTTCGCCGACCATGGCATAGGTGAGCCCTAGGCTGCGGGTGAGGGGGAATATTTGGGTTTGCTCACCCGTCACCGCTTTAAACTCAGGATTAAAGAAATTCACGTAGGTGAGGAGTTTCTCTGGGGTGTCCCGCTTCGGATCTACGGATAAAAACACGATTTGAATGGGGGCAATTTTTTTCAGCTCAGGATAGGCGGCGGCGAGCTTGTTTAAGGTGGTCGGACAGACATCGGGACAATAGGTAAAGCCGATAAAGAATAGGCTCCATTGATCCTTCAAATTGGCATTAGTAAAGGGTTTCTGCTGTTGATCGACAAGCTCAAAGGGCGCTAGCTCGAACGCCTCAGGAAACAAAAAACCACTCTCTAGCTCAACGGGCTTAGGTGGATTGAACTTCACTGCAAATAGTCCACCCAATCCTATTAACAGAATCGCTATCACTAAGATTTTGTTGGAGATTCTTGCTTGCATATTTTGTCCTTTGACCATGCTCGCCCTATTGCTCGTTGCACATTAAGCCCAAAGATAGTGGTCGAGCAGTAATGCCATGAATAACAACATTAAATGATAAATCGAAAAACGAAACACCTGCATCGCCAGCCCTTCGCTATCCTGATACTTTAACTGCCACGCTTTATAAATAAACCCCGTGCTGAGCAAGCTTGAGCACACAAAGTAGAGCGGTCCACTCATCCCGACTAACACGGGCAATAGACAAGCTATCGCCAGCAAAATCGTATAGAGCAAGATACAGGTCTTAGTAAATTCTACCCCATGGGTCACGGGCAGCATGGGAATATCCACTTTGGCATATTCTGCGCGTCTGTGAATTGCCAGTGCCCAAAAATGCGGCGGCGTCCACAGGAATATGATGATGACGAGCAATAGCGCATGACCATGGAATTGATTCGTCACCGCCGTCCAGCCCAAGAGCGGTGGCATTGCGCCCGCTAAACCGCCAATGACAATATTTTGAGGTGTGGCCCGTTTTAAATAGGCGGTATAAATCAAGGCGTAACCAATCAAGCTGGCAAAGGTGAGCCAAGCGGTGAGCGGATTAGTAAAAACATAGAGGATCACAAAACCTAGGCTGCCTAAGAGTGCCGCGAACAACAACGCTCTTCTCGCTGAGACTCGGCCCTTGGGCAGCGGACGGTTATAAGTGCGTGCCATCATGCCGTCGATTCGCCTATCAATCAGATGGTTTAAGGCGGCGGCCGACCCCGCCATCATGGCGATGCCGAGTAAGCCTGCCACTAAGGGTTTGACTGGCAGTATGGTGGGCATGGCTAAACACATGCCGACTAAGACGGTGAGCAGCATTAAAGCCACAACCTTAGGTTTGGTCATCTCAAAATAGGCACGCCAAGCCAAATGGACACTGGGGTGACTGCTGATAGAGAGTGGTTTTGCCATGATAAATCCCCCGATGATTAAGGTGCCCTGCGCCAAAGGAAATAGTTAATCGCGACTAAGGTGAGTAGTAACAGCGCCGCGCCGCCATTGTGGGAAACGGCAATCCCCAGTGGTAAATGCATCACCACGTTTGAAATCCCTAAACTGACCTGAAGTATCACTAAGGCGACCAGCAATAGGCTAAGGGCCTTGAGCTGGGTGCTGAAAAATAACCGATAGGCGAGCAACAACAATAGACTGGCGGTAATAATGGCGCCAACGCGGTGGGCGATATGAATGGTCATGCGGGCATGGTAATCCAATACGCCAAATTCAAAGCTTGGGTGTTGCCCTTGGAAAGGGGAAAACGCATCGGCAATGGCGAGATTATCCATCCAATTACCTTCACAAATCGGCAAAGCCGTGCAAGCGAGTGCGGCATAGTTGGAGGAGGTCCAGGCGCCAAGCATGATCTGACCTATCAGCACCAGCAGACTCAACAGCGCCAGTTTCGGCAAATGTTTGCTCTGGCCGAGAAATTTAAGGCTAGTGCCTATCCGCGAACCATGGGCGCCATTAAATCCTGCGCCCGCACCACGCTGACTGTGAATATCAGCGGTTTCGAAAATTCGCCTCGGACGTGTTCGCAGATACAGTAAGAGCAGGAGCGAGAGCAAGCTAAAGCCGCCAATTAAATGGGACATCACGACAATCGGCATTAGTTTCATCGTCACAGTCCACATCCCCAACGCCGCCTGAAAGATGATGAGTAGCACTATGGCAAAGGGCAGTTTCTTGGGGGCTTGGGATGTTTTCAAGCAAAGGATCAAAATCAGTAACACTAGTATGCCCAAGGCGCCCGCGATATACCTGTGGATCATTTCGAGCCAAGCTTTCTCGGGATGGATATCGTGGTCAGGAAATAGGGTTTGGGCATGGGAGATCTCATGGTCGTGTGTGGGCACTTTGATATGGCCGTAGCAACCGGGCCAATCTGGGCAGCCAAGTCCTGCGTCCGACAGCCGAGTGTAAGCCCCCATTAAAATCACTAACAGGGTAAAGACTATGGTGACGCGTAGGAGCCAAGTCAGTTGCATTAGTCTACCCTCGATAGTTTCAATAACTTACGCAGATCCGCGACCAAGGCCTTACCCTGAGCTAAATGTGCCGCCTTGCCTTGCACTTGGGGGTAACGCAGCACGAGTGCGCCGAGTGGATCGACAATAATCAACTGCTGTTGGTCAAGCCATTGAATAAGACTTTGGCTGGCGGGCTGAGTGTAGAAGTTAAAGCTGCTTAATGCGCTTAAGTCACTGTCTGGATTCACAAGAATAAGCGGTTCGACACGAGCCTGATCTGGCCCTAAGGCGGTATGGCTCTGACGCAGAATATACAAGCGCTCGCGGCAAGCTTCATCGCACTTTGCGGGCAATAAATACAACAGTTGCCATTCCTTAGGCTGAGGATTGTTAAGGCCAAGACTGGTATAACTGGTTTCTGGGCTGATGAGCTCACCGTGGTTGGTGGAGCCGCCTTGATACCAATGCATGCTCAGCACTAACTTAGCGATGACCACAGGCGCGATAAAGGCCAGTAGCAATAACCCCAATGCGCGGTATTTGGCTGTTTGTTGGGAGTCCATATTTGCTCCTCTTATTGTCCCTAATGCTTTGTTTTATTGTTTTTTATTAACATCTTGCAGGTATCTGTTACTCGGTTTTAGTCGCTTCCTTATCGGCTTGATGCCGTTGTCGTGATTTTTTGAGGTATTTCATTGCTTGCCAGCCCATCAGCCCCGCAAACACAGTTGCCATGGCAAACCATTGCAACGCATAACCCCAATGTTTTTGGGCCGAAAGCGGGAAAGGCTGCCAAGGGTGGGGTAAGGCCTGCGCGGGTTGTAATTGGGGCAAGGCATCGGGTTGTAACACCGCGGGCAGGATGGGATGTCCTAACATTTGTGCCATCTCGGGCAGATTGAGATTTTGAAACCGAATCCGTTCACCTTGCTCCGTGGTGAAGGGTTCTGCTAATAAATGATGGCTCAAGGGATTAATCTGTTTTTGATAGAGGCGGCCTGTAAGAGGCAGTTCACCGACTATGGGGCTGACTTCGGGCAAGGCATCTCGGTGGGATTTAGCGGCAATAAAGCCGAGTTCGAGTAACAGCCAAGGTTGTTCGCGATGATTTGTCTGATTTTCTGACGTTATTTGCAGTAATTGAAAGGCGAGATAGCCCACTTGCCCTTGATAGACCTGATTGTCGAGTAACCAGATTTGTGGATTAACGGGGCTGGCTTGAACTTCAAGGCGATAGCCAGTAACGCCACCTTTAGCCAATTCAGCTATCAGCTGCTCAGGATTGAGTGCGGCAGCGGATTGTCTGGCCTCCATTTGTGCGAGTAGTTCGGTTTTTTCCGCGGCCCTATCCATTTGCCACAAACCCAGCTTGACCAAAATCACAAATACCACCACAGTCAATATCAGCAGTAACAACATTGCCCTATGCAGCCAAATATATCTTGGCAACCCCATTAATTTGGTCAGCAAAACATAAGGATAGCGTATGAACATCCCGTTCATTTTTAAGTGTGTTTTAGTACTGCTGTTACTGTTTATCATTTTTAACCTAGGCAGAGCCTTAATCATTATGGTTAAAGGTGACGATCAAACCGCTGATCACCCTGTGCCTATGAGCCGCTATTTGGGCCGTAGGGTGATATTTTCTGTACTAGTGATCCTGCTCTTGCTGGTGGCTTTGGGGACTGGACTACTTGGTCTCAATCCCACGCCTTAAGCTTTCAACTTATTGTTTCAATGAATATTTAAAGCACATAAACAAAGATAAATAGGCAGAGCCAAACTACGTCGACAAAGTGCCAGTACCAACTGCCCGCTTGGAAGGCAAAATGCTTATCCGCACTAAAGTGGCCTTTTAACACCCTGAAAAACAAGACTAATAGAAAGATAGTGCCCAAAGTGACATGCATGCCGTGGAAACCCGTCAGCAGGAAAAAGGTGTTGCCATACACGCCCGAGGTGAGCGTTAGCCCCATCTCATGGTAGGCATGGCTATATTCCTCCGCTTGCAAAGCAAGGAAGCTAATTCCCAACAAAATCGTGAGCCCAAGCCAGAGGGTGATGGCCGAACGCTTACCTTTTTCTAAGCTGATATGGGCAAAATGCAGCGTGACTGAGGAGGTTAGCAGCACTATGGTGTTGACTAGCGGTAGTCCATTCCATGGCATGGCTTCGGTTTTGGTGCCATCAGGCGTGGTGACGAGTGGCCAAACGGCTTCGAAGTGTGGCCACAGGACTTCGTGGGTCATGGCATTGTTAGAGGCACCGCCGAGCCAAGGCACTGCGACCATGCGGGCGTAAAATAAGGCGCCGAAGAAGGCGGCAAAGAACATCACCTCTGAGAAGATGAACCAGCTCATGCCTTGGCGAAACGATCTATCCATCTGATGGGAATAGAGGCCCGTCATCGATTCTTTGATCACGGTTCTAAACCAGCCAACCAGCATAAACAGGATGACGGCTATGCCTGCCAGTAGAATATAGCCGCCACCCGAAGCGCCAGATTTGAGTTGATGTACAAAATGTCCTGCCCCAAAGGCAGTTAAAAACAAGCCGATAGCACCAACAATCGGCCAAGCACTCTGGGCGGGTACGTAGTAAGTCTCATGTTTAGTGGTCATTTTGCAGCTCCTTGCTCTATGGCAGACGCTAACTGCTTGTCGGTAATGTCGTAGAGGGTGTAAGAGAGGGTTAAGGTGTGGATAGACTCGGGTAATTGAGGATCCACAAAGAAGATCAACGGTAGCTCGGCGCGACTCGCGGCGGCTAAGTGTTGTTGGTTAAAACAAAAACATTCGGTTTTATTGAAATAAGCCGCGCCTTGTCCGGGCGAAATAGAAGGAATCGCCTGGCCAACGATCGCTCTGTTAGAGACATTTTGAGCCAGAAATGCCGTGTGAATGAGTTCTCCTGGATGCACTTCGAGCCGTTTCGTTTGTGGCTCAAATTTCCACGGCATGCCCGTCTGCACCTGCGAGATAAACTCCACCGTTACCACGCGGTTCTTGTCCACAGTGATCGCTTGATAACTGCTGGCAGTATTGGAGGTTTTGCCATTAATCCCCAGTTTTTCGCACAACACATCGTAGAGCGGCACTAAGGCGAACCCAAAGCCAAACATCCCAAGGCAGCCCAGCACCAGCAGGCTGATGAGCTTACGGTTGGACTTGATGTTGGGCTGATGGGGTTGGCCTTGCATGTTATTTCACCTCGGGTGGCGTGGTGAAAGAGTGGTAGGGCGCAGGGCTGGGTAGGGTCCACTCTAAGCCTTCGCTGCCTTCCCAAGGTTTGGCGGGCGCCTTTTCGCCGCCCCGAATGCACTTAATCACCAGCACGAGGAAAATCAGCTGAGAAAGACCAAAGGCAAAACCCCCAATCGACACAATTTGGTTCACATCGGCAAATTGAATCGAGTAATCGGGAATACGCCTTGGCATACCCGCAAGACCTAAGAAATGCATAGGGAAAAACAACACGTTGACCGAAATCACCGAGCACCAAAAATGCCACTGGCCGAGCTTTTCGCTGTACATATGGCCGGTCCATTTTGGCAACCAGTAATAGGCCGCCGCCATGATGGAGAAAATCGCACCAGTGACCAACACGTAATGGAAGTGAGCCACCACAAAATAAGTATCGTGGTATTGGAAGTCGGCCGGTGTGATGGCGAGCATCAGGCCAGAGAAGCCGCCAATAGTGAACAGGATAATAAAGGCCACCGCGAACAACATTGGGGTTTCAAAACTCAATGAGCCGCGCCACATAGTCGCTACCCAGTTAAACACTTTTACCCCAGTCGGCACGGCAATCAGCATAGTGCAGTACATAAAAAACAACTCGGCAAACACAGGCATACCTGTGGTGAACATATGGTGCGCCCACACGAGGAAGGACAGAATCGCAATACTCGCCGTGGCATACACCATGGATGAATAGCCGAATAATGGTTTACGGCTGAAAGCCGGAACTATGGCGGAGATGATGCCGAAGGAAGGCAGAATCATGATGTAGACTTCGGGGTGACCGAAGAACCAGAAGATATGCTGGAACATAACAGGATCACCACCACCTGCCGCCTCGAAGAAGCTAGTACCGAAAAACTTATCGGTTAACACCATAGTAACGGCGCCCGCGAGTACGGGCATCACGGCGATCAGCAAGAAGGCGGTAATCAGCCAAGTCCAGACAAACAACGGTAACTTCATCCACGTCATGCCGGGAGCGCGCAGGTTGACTATGGTGACGATCACGTTGATGGCACCCATGATCGAACTTATCCCCATGATATGAATCGAGAAAACAAATAATGCTGTGCTGTCAGGGCTATAAGTGGTCGAGAGTGGTGCGTAGAAGGTCCAACCAAAGTTAGGGCCACCGCCTTCCATAAACAGTGAGCTCAGTAAAATAGTAAAGGCGAAGGGCAGGATCCAAAAACTCCAGTTGTTCATCCGTGGAAGCGCCATATCAGGCGCGCCAATCATCATCGGGATCAGCCAGTTAGCCAGCCCTGTAAAGGCCGGCATCACGGCGCCGAATACCATGATTAACCCATGCACAGTGGTCATTTGGTTGAAGAAGTTAGGCTCAACGAGTTGTAATCCGGGTTGAAAGAGTTCGGCGCGGATCACCATGGCCATCGCACCACCGGTTAAAAACATAATGAAACTAAACCACAGGTACAGGGTGCCAATGTCCTTGTGGTTAGTGGTGAGTAACCAGCGCATGATGCCTTTAGGTGCACCGTGATGGTGTTCATCATGGGCGGCAATTTGATCTTGAGTCAGTGTGCTCATCTTAATCCCCTACTGTCCATGGCGAGCAATATCAGCGGGTTGCACTGTATCGCCAGTATTGTTGCCCCACGCATTGCGCTCATAGGTAATGATGGCGGCAAGCTGTTGTGGCGTGAGTTGTGTGCCAAATGCCTGCATCGCCGTGCCCGGTTTACCGTGCATCACTATGTCGATGTGATTGGCTACCGGACCTGTTGCGATAGCGCTGCCAGCAAGGGCGGGGAAGGCGGGAGGCATGCCAGCACCCGTTAGCTGGTGGCAGGCGGCGCAAATCGTGGCATAGGTCTTTTCCCCTTCGGCCATCAGTTCATCATGGCTAAGCGTGGGAAGACTCGCGGGGTCGACACTGGCGGCGGGTTCTGTCGCCGGCTTAGGCGCATCGGTAGTTGCTGGAGGCGGAGTCGTTGCAACTGGTTCGCTATTGGTGCCACCGGATTTATGGGCATCTACGTCTTTGGCTTGTACCGCATCCCCCGTGTTATTGCCCCACGCATTACGCTCATAGGTAACTACGGCGGCAATCTCTTGGGCCGTTAATTGTTTGCCGAAGGCTTGCATGGCCGTACCCGCTTTACCATTGAGCACGATTTCAAGATGGCCGCTCAGTGGTCCGGTCGCAATGGGGCTGCCTTTGAGGTGCGGGAAT
Source organism: Shewanella sp. MR-4 (assembly GCF_000014685.1). Classification (NCBI taxonomy): domain Bacteria; kingdom Pseudomonadati; phylum Pseudomonadota; class Gammaproteobacteria; order Alteromonadales; family Shewanellaceae; genus Shewanella; species Shewanella sp. MR-4. The sequence goes on along the minus strand of NC_008321.1, from coordinate 4,529,577 downwards.
ACCCCCTGTAAACCTTCACCGTTGGGTTGGTGACAGGCCGCGCAGTGACCGAGGTAAACTTGCTCACCCTGAGCCATCAGCTCTTCTTTCGTCAGTGTTTGCGATAACGCAGCTTGTGCGGCTTGCGCAGCGGCATTGGCGGCTTGTTTTTGTTCTTCAACCCATGCATCGAACTCGGCTTCGGGCAATGCCTGTACCACTATCGGCATAAAGCCATGGTCTTTACCGCAAAGCTCGGCACATTGGCCACGGTAAATGCCGGGTTTGTCGATACGGGTCCACGCCTCGTTGATAAAACCTGGGTTAGCGTCTTTTTTTACCGCAAAGGCGGGCATCCACCATGAGTGGATGACATCCTCTGAGGTCATCAAGAAGCGGATTTTACGATTGATGGGTAATACTAGGGGTTTATCGACCTCGAGTAAGTAGTGCTCTCCCTTGGCTTCACTTCCTTCGATTTGAGGTCTTGGAGTCGCGAGAATACTGTAAAAATCAATATCTTGATCGAAGTAGCTATAATGCCATTTCCATTGAGAACCTGTGACTTTTACCGTGAGATCGGCATTGCTGGGATCTTCCATGGCAATCAGAGTTTTCGTGGCGGGAATCGCCATTAAGATCAGAATGACAAAAGGAATAATCGTCCACGCGATTTCGACTTTTGTGCTCTCATGGAAGTGAGACGCGACCGCGCCCTTGGATTTTCTGTGGTTGATCATGGCATAAATCATCACGCCAAAAACCACTAGGCCTATCGCGCAGCAGATATACAGAATCGTCATGTGTAAGTGATAAACCTTGCCACTGATTTCTGTTACGCCGGGGGTCATGTTGAACCGCATGTCCGCTGCGGGCAACGGTGGGGCGAATAGCACCACGAGTAAACAATACAACCATTGCTTCACAAGACTTCTCCTCTGCCAATTGCGAATAGCAACTACAAAGAAGAGCAACACAGTAAGTCTCAACTCTATGCAAACTCTTCAGTTCCCAAAAAAGCTTCTCTGACTTCAACGTGCGTTGGCGGCTTACTTTTGATTAAGTATTGTTACTGCTGGTATTAGCCACACTGGCACATACTGCTGAATAAACCCATTATTCTCGATTTTTGTGGGCAAGAGATATTCGATAAATCGTCGATATTTTTTGCCTAAACGGGCGATATATTATGCTCGCCTGAATCAAACATACTTGCTGTTTAAAAATTGATCAAGATCACTTCTTTTTCTAATTGTCTGAAAAATTGCCAAAAAAAAAGCCCCACATTCACAGGTGAGGCGGCTTTCAAGGCTAAATACGCAGTGCAAAAATTTTAATGAACAGAGCTAAAAAAACTACCTTGGGCAAAGTGAGCTGGTTGCTTGAGTGTCGCGTCCGTAGATGAGTGATTTACGACACCTTCGAGCACGATTCCCATGGCGCGGGCGCTCTTGGCCACAATTTGTAAACGACGATTATCGCGGGCATCGAGTGAGTGGATCCAAGTAATTACTGCGCTGGAAGTGCCACTGGTTAAGGCTTTTTCCATGGCCCACAGGGTTTCCACTTCATCTTTCGCATGGACTAAGAGTACACGATCCATACGCACGCCAGCGCTGGCCAGTAACTGTTTGTAGCCAATACTGGGTGGGTTGATGAGCACGACCCAGCGGCCTTGTTGGCTCAGTTGTGCCAATTGTTTGCTAAGTTGCATTAGCTCTTGGCGCCCTTGGCTCTCGGTGGGCATAGTGATGATAGGCGTATGCTGCCAGTCTGTATCGGTTTCGCGTACCGCATCGAGCCATAAACCGGGGTGACGCGGGGCATTACCTAGTAGTTTGTTCATAGCCAATCTCCATTGCGGATCACCCCTACGGCGAGCCCTTCAATTGTTAGACTTTGGAAACTTAAATCGACTTTAATCGGGGAGTAATCTTCATTTTCAGCATGTAGATAAACGAGATTCCCTTTCTTTTCAAAGCGTTTAACTGTTACATCATCGTCAACGCGAGCAACAACTACTTGGCCATTGCGCGCTTGCTGTACTTTATGAACGGCGAGCAGATCCCCTTCGAGGATGCCGATGTTCTTCATACTGTCGCCTCTGACGCGCAGCAAGAAATCGGCGGCTGGGTGGAACATGCTGGGGTCGACTTGGTAATACTGTTCGACATGCTCTTGGGCGAGGATAGGTTCGCCCGCAGCCACTTGGCCAATTAGTGGTAAGCCAGATTCGCTGTTATCTTCTTCCTCAACTGGGAGGCGGATCCCGCGGGAAGTGCCAGGCATGATCTCGATGCAGCCTTTTTTCGCCAATGCCTTAAGGTGTTCCTCGGCGGCATTTGCACTTTTAAAACCCAAACGGGTGGCGATTTCGGCCCGGGTGGGTGGCATGCCAGTCTCGGCAATATTACGTTTAATCAGCTCTAAAATTTCGGCTTGGCGTGGCGTCAACGGTCTCATGTTCTTTCCTGTTTTTCTATACAGTTACTGTTAGTATATACAGTATTATTCGTAGTGCAAGTATTAACCACTTTTTAACGCGATTGGAGAGTATTAGCGAATATTCCCTAGAATCTGGTATTCTATGGGGCTAATGAACGTACTTACATTGCATAAGAATAATGCCTAAACAAGACTCTCTTTGGTTGAAATCATTACGCTGGATTCAAAAACACTTAGTGCACACTATTGTTGTGCCGCAGGATCCCTTTGCCGATCTGAATCTGGACGCGTCCAGACCGCTTGCTTATGTAATGAAAACAGAATCCCTGAGTGATATTGCTGCGTTAAGCGAAATCACCACTAAGCTGGGTTTGCCAAGCCCCTATGAGCCGCTCGTGGTAAATGGCGTTGTCGCGCCCCGCGTCGTTTGCCTCGAAGGCCGTAAGCCTTTGTTTGGCGAGCGTGCCAGTAATGAGCCATTCCTCGAATGTTTTATGCGCCTGTTGGCCGTCCATAAGGAAAAGCCAGAGTTAGATATTCAGCTGGTGCCTGTCAGTCTGTATTGGGGCCGTACTCCGGGTAAAGAAGACGACACCATGAAGGCAGCTGTTCTTGAGCGCGAGAATCCAACTTGGTTACGTAAGTGCTTGATGATCTTATTTTTAGGTCGTCACAACTTTGTGCAGTTTTCTAATGCGGTATCGCTGCGTTACATGGCCGATGAACACGGCACCGATATGGGGATTGCCCATAAACTAGCGCGGGTGGCCAGAGTACATTTCCGCCGCCAACGCAAGGTGATGACAGGGCCTGTGCTGCCGAATCGTCAGGCAATGTTCCACTCCCTGCTGAAATCCGAATCCTTACGCAAGGCGATTCAGGAAGAAGCGGCGAGTAAGAAGATTTCCGAAACCCAAGCCCGTGAAACAGCAATTGAATATCTTGATGAAATTGCAGCGAATTATTCCGACAGCCTAGTGCGTATTGCTGAGCGTTTCTTAACTTGGTTGTGGAACAAGCTCTACAGCGGTATCAACATCAAAGGTGCTGAACAAATCCGCCAGCTTCACCATGATGGTCACGAGATTGTTTATGTACCTTGCCATCGCAGCCATATGGATTACCTGCTGTTATCCTACATTCTGTATTACCAAGGCATGGTGCCACCGCATATTGCGGCGGGGATTAACCTAAACTTCTGGCCTGCGGGGCCGCTGTTCCGCCGTGGCGGCGCTTTCTTTATTCGCCGTAGTTTTAACGGCAATAAACTCTATACGGCCGTGTTCCGTGAATACCTCGATCAGCTGTTTGCTAAGGGATATTCGGTTGAGTATTTCTCTGAGGGTGGCCGTTCTCGCACCGGTCGTCTATTGGCGCCGAAAACGGGCATGATCGCCATGACGATCAACAGTGTGCTGCGTGGTATCGAACGCCCTGTCACCTTAGTGCCTGTGTATTTAGGCTACGATCACGTGATGGAAGTGGCGACTTATCATAAAGAGCTGAGCGGTAAGAAAAAACAGAAAGAATCTGTATGGCAAGTCTTTGGTGCTATTCGTAAATTAGGTAATTTTGGCCAAGGTTATGTTAACTTTGGTGAGCCGATTACACTGCAAAACTTCTTGAATGAAACCGCGCCTAACTGGCGCGCTGAAGTGGCCGACGATCCCGAGCAAAAACCAACTTGGTTAACCCCTGCGGTGAACGTGTTAGCGAATCGCGTGATGACCCGCATTAACGATGCCGCCGCCGCCAGTTCTATCACCTTGACCAGCTTAGTGCTATTGGCGTCGGAGCAAAATGCCCTAGAGCGTTGCTTGCTCGAGCGTCAGTTAGATTTGTACCTGACGTTGCTTAAGCGTGTGCCTTACACTTCGTTTACGTCGGTGGCCGAAGGTGATGGCAAGCACTTAGTGCAGCAAGGTTTAGAGCTGAATAAGTTCTCCATCAATGCCGATCCTCTGGGTGAGATAGTATCTATTGACGCGAATCAAGCGATTTCAATGACTTACTATCGTAACAATATCATCCACTTGTTTATCATTCCGTCGTTGATTGCCAGCTGCTTAACCAACAATAAGCAGATTTCAAGAGCTCATATCCTAGGGATTGTGAGTGACTTCTATCCGCTACTGAAGGCGGAGTTATTCATGGGTATCAAGGACCTCCCAAGTTATGTGAATCAAGTGCTGGATCTGTTTATTGAGCAGGGTCTAGTGCAGGAAAGCGATACGCTGTCGGTGGTGACCGAGCACACCAGCCAAATGTTGTTGCTGGCCGGAAGCGTTAGCGAAACCTTGCAACGCTATGCGATTATCTTCAATCTGCTGGCCCACAGACCTAAGATGGAGCGTTCGGAACTGGAGTCTGAAAGCCATCTGCTGGCCCAACGTTTAGGGGCACTGCATGGAATTACCGCACCAGAATTCTACGACAAGAAACTCTATAACACCTTGAGTGTTAAGCTTAAAGAGTTGGGTTATTTCTCCGAGAAGGAAGATAAATCCGACGTTGAGCGCATTCGCGATCAAGCCAATAGCTTGCTCAGAGCTTCAGTGAGACAAACCATAGTAGCGAGCGTGACCGCGGAGCATATCGTTTAATGGCTAACCATATGAATGCGGCGAAGAATAAGCCGGTGGGCAAGTCTTTGCTCGGTGGTGCCATGATTATTGCCGGCACCACAGTCGGGGCGGGGATGTTTTCTTTGCCCGTTGTGGGCGCTGGCATGTGGTTTGGCTACTCGGTACTGATGTTACTCGGTATTTGGTTCTGCATGTTGATGTCGGGATTGTTACTGCTCGAAACCAACCTGCATTTCGAACCGGGAGCGAGTTTCGATACCCTGACCAAGGAAACTCTAGGTCAGTTTTGGCGGATCGTGAATGGGGTATCGATTGCCTTCGTGCTTTACATCTTAACCTACGCCTACATCAGTGGCGGCGGCTCGATTGTTAACCATAGCCTACAGGGTATGGGGATTGAGTTACCCCAGAGTGTTGCTGGATTAGTATTTGCGGTTGTGCTGGCTTGTATCGTGTTGATCAGTACCAAGGCGGTGGACCGTATTACGACCATAATGCTCGGCGGTATGATTATTACTTTCTTCCTCGCGATTGGTAATTTACTGATCGAGATTGATGTGACTAAGTTGCTCGAACCGGATGGCAATCAAAGCTTTATGCCTTATCTGTGGGCTGCTTTGCCCTTTGGCTTGGCAAGTTTTGGTTACCATGGCAATGTGCCGAGTCTGGTGAAGTACTATGGCAAAGATTCATCGACCATCATCAAAGCGATTTTCGTCGGCACTTTCATTGCGCTGATCATTTATGCCTGCTGGTTAGTCGCCACTATGGGCAACATTCCCCGCAGCCAATTTAGTGAGATTATTGCCCAGGGTGGCAATATGGGTGTGTTAGTCGGTGCCTTGTCGAAAGTGATGGAAAGTAGCTGGTTAAACAGCATGTTAACCCTGTTTGCTAACTTGGCTGTGGCGTCTTCATTCCTTGGCGTGACCTTAGGCTTATTCGATTATTTGGCCGATTTATTCGGGTTCGACGATACGCGCTCGGGGCGGATGAAAACGGCAATTGTCACCTTTGTGCCGCCGACCATATTAGGTTTGCTGTTCCCCGATGGTTTTTTGGTTGCCATTGGTTTCGCAGCCTTAGCGGCAACCGTTTGGGCCGTCATAGTGCCCGCTCTGATGGCCTATAAATCGAGACAGCAGTTCCCTAACCATCAAGGTTTTAGAGTCTTTGGTGGCACGCCCTTAATTATCCTTGTGGTGCTATATGGCGTGGTGACAGGGGCTTGTCATCTACTCGCGATGGCGAATTTATTGCCGCAGTTCTCCTAAGTATTTCGCCTACGAATCAAGCCCTCAAATTGAGGGCTTTTTCTTTATATTCATCTTTTTATCGTCAAAACTGGACAGTTGCTCAAACTCCAGCTTAACTCGAACACATTATCTGTTTGATTGGAGTCTGCAATGAGGATTACTCAGTACGCACAGGGACAGGCTTGTTGGGTCGAACTGGCGAGCCATGACTGGCAGGGCGCACAGGGGTTTTACCACGCACTGTTTGGTTGGAATGCGGTGGAAATGGCGATTCCTAATGGTCATTTCTCGCTGTTCAATCTGGAGGGAGACGATTTAGGGGCCATGTATCAAATCCCTGAGTCGGAACCACAGATCCCTAGCCATTGGCGGATCTATTTTGCGGTTAAGGATATCGAGGCGACGGTTGCCGCCATCCTGGCCGCGGGTGGGCAATTACACATGGGACCGCATGTGGTGGGTGACGCGGGCGTGATGGCGCAAGTGAGCGACCCCGAAGGGGCGCGCTTTGCCCTGTGGCAAGCAAAAAATCACTCAGGCTCGCGTCGCCAAGGTGAAGAAAATACCCTGTGTTGGGTGGAGCTGGCCTGCCGCGAACCTAGCGCCGAAGCCAGTTTTTACACTCAAGTGTTTCCTTGGACCGCACTTCCTAGCCATGTACCCGGCATCGATTACACCGAGTGGCAAATCGACGGCCAGTCTATGGGGGGCATGATGAAAATGATGCCGGAATGGGGCGAGATCCCTGCCCATTGGATGCCTTATTTTGTCGTGGCGGATTGTGATGCCTTTGCCGCTAAAGCGCAGGGGCTAGGTGCGCAGATATGCGTGCCGCCAAGCGATATCCCCGATGTGGGACGTTTTGCGGTGATTGCCGACGCGCAAGGGGCAACCTTCGCGGTCATCAAGTTAAATGCGCTATCTTAAGCTGGCGAGGAGAGATTTCAGCATAAAAGACAATAAAACCTAGGTTTATTGAGTCATACCTAGGTTTTATATGGTCTTATGTCGATGCGCTTATTCCTTTATCCGCTACTGGCTACACCTTAAACTCACTCACTAAACCATCCAGCTGTTGACCTATCCCCAGCAAGCCATTGGCAGAGCTGGCAGCCTGTTTAACCCCCGTCAGAGTACGGTTGGCGCTGTCATTCACGCTGTTGATCGACATATTAATTTCTTCCACCACGGTCGACTGCTGCTCGGCAGCGTGGGCCATTTGCGAGACCGAGTGGGTGATCGACATGACCATTTCGGTGATAGTCGAGAGGGCCGATTCCACTTGGGTCACTTGCTCGACCGTACTGTTGGTGGCTTCTCGGCTTTGTCCCATCATGGTCGCCGCTGAGCCCGATCTATCCTGCAGTGTTTGGATGATTTGCTGGATTTGCTTGGTCGATTCTTGCGTTCTGCTGGCAAGTGAACGTACTTCATCGGCAACCACGGCAAAGCCTCGTCCTTGCTCGCCTGCTCGAGCCGCTTCGATAGCCGCGTTGAGCGCCAACAGGTTGGTTTGCTCGGCAATGGCGCGGATCACATCCAGCACGGCACCAATCTTATCGCTGTCATTACGTAACTGTTCTATGGTGGTGGCCGAGGCTTCGACTTTGCTCGCCAGTTCCCTCATCGAATGGGTGGCGCGGGTAACAGTCTCGCGGCCGAGGAGGGCTTGTGCTTTGGCATCTTCTGAGAGCTTATTGGCAGTATCTGCACTGGCGGCAACTTCGACGGCACTGGCGGCCATTTCAGTGATGGCCGAGGCGACGAGTTGGGTTTCATTCTGCTGCAAACTCATGTCTTGAGTCGCACTGTGAGTCACACTGTTTAACTGGGTTGATGCGCTAACCATTTGGACCGTTGTGTCTTTAACTTCGGCGACTAACTGCTGGATCCGCAGCACAAAGCGGTTAAAGTTTTTGGCAAGTTGGGTCAGTTCGTCATGGCCGTTTACGGGGAGGCGCTGGGTGAGATCGGCCTCGCCATCGGCGATTTCATTCAGTAGTGCCACCACTTCACGTATGGTACGCAGCAGGCTTTGGGTCACTATCACGGTAATAAAGGCGGAAAGCAGAATCGCGATCAGCAGGATAATGTTGATAAAGATGATTTTTTGGCTGACTTCCTTGGCGGCGATATCGCCCGCTTCGGAGAGAGACTTCATGGTATTGTCTTGCAGATCTGAGGTTATCTGCGCCATTTCGATGCCGATATTATCGAGCTGCACTATGGCTTGATTGCGGTTGTTAATCGCCTCAAAAACCCCGTTGGCCGCTTGTTCATACTCGCTGAGCAGTCCGGCGGCTTGCTTGACTTGTGATTGATAGCTCAAGTTATCGAGCGCGGCGGCAAGCTCATCCATAGTGGTATGAGTGTTGACGATTTCATCCCGAAAACGCTGAGCCTGATCGGCTTGGTTATCGAGGAGAAACTTGCTGACATAGAGGCGAGCCAAGAGCAGTTCACGCAGATTTTTACCGGCGAAGAAGGCGCCCTGAACATCGCCATCGGTAAAAGATGACTGCATGATCTGGGAGATAATTTTCTCGATTTCGGGCCCTTTAACGTCGAGTATGCCGGTGACTAGCTTGGCTCTTTGCTGCTGATTAGTTACGACTTGGCGATTAAAAATATCCACGTACTCTTTTTCATGGGCAATGATCTGCTCAAGCATTTGAGTTCGTTCAGGATTATCTATATGGGCTTTGGCCTTTGCCAATATGTCGCGGGTTTTGCTGTCTTGGGCGCTAAATTCGGCTGCCGTCTCGCTGGAGCCGGTTTTGACATAGGTTTTTACCGTGAGGCGCAGGCGATAAATTTCCTGTAGCAGGCTACTGGTGAGATCGCTTTCTGGGGCAAGATCTTCGGTAACGGCGCGCATCCGATTATCAATGTCGGTCAGGGCAAAGTAGCTTAATACCCCTAAAGTGATAAGCATGGCAACGAGAAAGACAGGAACGATTGCAAGCTTTTTAGTGAGCGTTAACTGATTGATAGAAAACATAGTTACCTCAGAATAAACTTGTCTTCCATGGCTTGGATTAAAGCGCTAGCTCCTGTACTAGGCACGGCTTGTTTGAGTATAGGAGACATATCCTGAGGTAAAGGGACAGCTTAAATGAAGTTTCGTTAATATTGGGCGAGGGCGTTTGCGAGGGATAACCGTTTTTAGCCTCTTGGTTTATAAGCGGTTGCCAGTGGCGATATGCCTCGCCACTGGCCGTACGCGGTTAGTTTGGATTGTCGATTAACAGTGTGGCCGGGCAATTGGTTTTTTTCGCCTTCGGCGCCTTCGCGAGCAGACTCGGCAAAGAGTCGGAGTTGTTGATGACTTGAGGCAGGTTAATGCGGATTTCACTCAAGAGTCCTTTGGCGCAGTCTAGGGTGACTTTAGTGTGCGCACCTTGGCCAAAGCTGGCATCAAAGCTCTGATTTAGCTCCTGTTGAGTCACTTTTTTACCGATTCTTTCATGGATAAATAGTTGCACCCATGCCGAGGCATTCACTTCCTGTGTCAGCTGAGTCGCCAGTAAGAAGTAGTCATTAGGGTCTTGGTTGCGACAGGTGCCATGTTTCCACCATTCATGGCGCTCTAAACAGCTGCCGTAGCGGGCGCTTGGCATCACTTCCTCGAGATTTTTTTGGACGGAGGCATTGAGCGTCACCTCGGGATAATCACAAAAATCACTCGGTTGTTGTTTCACGCTGCTGCAAAAGCCGTAACGGGTGCCACATTGCTGGCGATTCGGCCAGAGGCCATGCAGGCTAAAGTGTTGCCACTGAGGCGCGTCACTGTTCTGGCTTAAGGCGCGGCACTCGGGTTTGCGGCTGCCATAGAGTTCGCAAAAGGTGCTCTGCCAACTCAGTGCGAGCACATTGGAGTCGTAGTTATCCTCGATTTGGCACACATTGCCTTGGCGCTTCTCTGGCGTGCTACGTTCTTGCGGTTTTTCACTCTTAACTGCCGTGCTCTCGCTAGTGAGGCTTGTTTGCGCGGGCTCGACATTCGCGGTGGGCTGAGCGGTCGCTATGGATTCGGCGGGCGCTGTAGCTGCGACATTGTATTGTCCGCAATCACCTTTTATCCAACGCAGTGGCGAGCTGTTGGCATTGGTTCGCACCCTGAGCCAATCTGGGTTGGCACTGTTACCTAAAATTTCGGCAACGGGATAACGCTCGCCAATATTGCTCTGCCAATTATCGGGATTGGTTTGTTTATTTTTAGACTGAAACAGTTCGCAGCGCTTGCTAGCGACAAACTCTCCCGAGGCAGGAGCCGCCTGAAGTGCGATGGGTGTAAAACCTATTAAAAACAGCCCCAGTAAGCCAAAGCTATGGCGATAAATACCTGCGCGGTTGTGGATGGGAGGGGAAAATAAAGCTGTCATTCGCTGGCGTCCTTTCTGCTATGGCGGTGGCACAAACACATAGTGTTGCAAGCTGCTATTGTGCAGTGAAATTGCCGAATACGCGAATAGGATATGGACTGAAAAACTACTTTGAATTCAAAAAACATAACCCCTAGCGTTAATCTCGCTAGGGGTTATGGTGAATTAAAGCAAAGGGTTATTCGGTTTTATTGATTTGGCGAGCGTAGATCAACAGATACAGTGCAGGCAGAACAAACAGCGACAATATCGGTGCTGTCACCATACCGCCGACCATAGGTGCGGCGATTTTTTGCATCACATCGTTACCCGAACCCGCACCCCACATGATGGGCAAGAGGCCGAAGAAGATGGTTGCTACTGTCATTGCTTTAGGTCGAATACGCATTACCGCACCTTCAATCAAGGCTTCTTTTAAGTCCTCGACTGTGTGGTAGGTGTTTTTCTCCTGCCTATGTTTAATGGCGTTATTGAGGTACACCAACATCACCACCCCGAATTCGGCGGCGACCCCCGCAAGGGCGATCATCCCCACGGCAACGGCGACCGAGATGTTGTAGTCGAGTAGATACAACAACCAAGTGCTACCCACGAGGGCGAAGGGAAGACTGAGCATAATAATGCTGGCCTGCATGGTCGAGCCAAAGGTCATCATCAGCAGGATAAAGATCACCCCGAGTGCCATGGGGATCACTTGCTTGAGTTTAGCGTCGACCCGCTGCATGTACTCGTACTGACCCGCAAAGCTGTAGCTGTAACGGGCTGGGACCACGAGTTCCTCATCCAAGGCTGTTTTGGCAGCCGCGATATATTCACCAATCGAAGTGCCTTCGATATCGATAAACACCCACGAAATTAAGCGGCCGTTTTCACTCTTAAGCATTGGCGCGCCATCGGTAATTTCGATGTCGGCCAAGTTACGCAGTGGCAAATAATGGCCTGATTTAGTGATCACCGGCAGTTCGCGCAGTTTCTCGATATTGTCACGCAGTTCGCGTGGGTAACGCAGGTTGATGGGGTAACGCTCTGAGCCCTGCACCGACTCGCCAATATCCATACCGCCAATCGCGTAACGTACTACATCTTGGATATCCTGTAGTGTCATACCATAGCGGGCGGCTACATCGAGTTTGGGGCTGATATCAATATAGCGACCGCCACCACTGCGTTCGGCGTAGGCCGATTTGGTGTGCGGCACTTTACTCAAGATAGCCTCAATCTTAGCGCCTAGGGTTTGTAACTCATTGACATCGGCGCCGGTGATCTTAATCCCCACGGGGGTTTTAATCCCCGTCGACAGCATATCGATACGGGTTTTAATCGGTTGCACCCAAGCGTTGGTTAACCCGGGCACTTTCACCGTTTGCTGCAACTGATTAATGATGCCGTCTAAGGTCATGCCCTCACGCCATTCGTTATGGGGTTTGAGCATAATCGTGGTTTCGAGCATGGTCAGCGGCGCGGGATCGGTTGCGGTTTCGGCGCGGCCGACCTTGCCGAATACGCGGGCCACTTCAGGGACGGTTTTAATCAAACGGTCGGTCTGTTGTAGCACTTCGGCGGCTTTACTGGCGCTGATCCCAGGCAGTGCCGTTGGCATATAGAGTAAATCCCCCTCTTCGAGGGCGGGCATAAACTCACTGCCCATGCGCGTCATAGGATACCAAGCACTCGCCAATGCCACTAAGGCAAGCACTATGGTGACTTTAGGGAACTTAAGTACCAGTTTTAATGCCGGTTGATACAGGGCAATCAGTACGCGACTGATAGGGTTACTGCGCTCGCTTGGGATTTTCCCTCGGATAAAGTAACCCATGAGAATGGGCACTAAGGTAATAGATAAAAATGCGGCCGCCGCCATAGCAAAGGTTTTGGTGTAGGCGAGCGGTGCGAATAAGCGTCCTTCCTGTGCCTCTAGCGCGAAGACGGGCACAAAGCTTAAGGTGATGATAATCAGCGAGAAAAATAGCGCTGGGCCGACTTCAATCGAAGCCTCGGTCACAATACGCCAATGCTCTTTTACCGAAGGCTCACGGTCGTGCTCGGCTTTAAAATGCTCCAAATGTTTGTGCAGGTTTTCGATCATAACGATGGCACCGTCAACGACCGCACCGATAGCAATGGCGATACCGCCAAGGCTCATGATGTTGGCATTCACGCCCATTTTGTTCATCACAATAAAGGCGATGAGAATCGACAGTGGCAAGGTGATAACGGCCACTAAGGTTGAGCGCGCATGCAGCAAAAACAGCAGACACACTAAGCCCACGACCAGCATTTCTTCGACCACTTTGCTGAATAGGTTGTCGACGGACTTTTGGATCAGTTGCGAACGGTCATAGGTTGGAATGATTTCCACGCCGTCAGGCAGACCGGTTTTTAACTCTTCAAGTTTGGCTTTGACCGCATCGATAGTTGCGAGGGCGTTTTCACCGTAACGCATGACCACAATACCGCCCACGACTTCGCCTTCGCCATCTAGCTCGGCAATACCACGGCGAGAAGCTGGGCCTTTACGGACGGTCGCAACATCCTTAAGCAACAAGCCTGTGCCGGATGGGCTAGTGATCCCTAAAGGAATTTCACGGAAATCCTCTAAGGTTTGGCGATAACCCTTAGCGCGCACCATGTATTCGGCTTCGGCCATTTCGACCACAGAACCACCTGCCTCGCTGTTGGCTTTATCGATCGCTTGCTTAACGGCGGCGATATCGAGCTTATAAATCGCCATTTTGTCCGGCTCAAGCACGATCTGATAGGTTTGTTCCATGCCGCCAACGGTCGCAACTTCGGAGACGCCGGCAACACTTTGTAGCTCGAGTTTGAGATACCAGTCTTGCAAGCTCTTGAGCTGAGACAGGTCTAAGTTGCCGGAGCGATCGACCAGTGCGTACTCAAATACCCAACCCACGCCTGAGGCATCGGGGCCGAGTGAGGGTTGTACCCCTTGAGGTAAGCGACTGCTGATCTGGCTTAAATACTCCAACACCCGCGAACGCGCCCAATAGATGTCGGTGCCATCTTCGAAGATCACATACACATAAGAGTCACCAAACATCGAGAAACCCCGCACGGTTTTTGCACCGGGCACGGCTAACATGGCGGTTGAGAGTGGGTAAGTTACTTGTTCTTCAACCAATTTTGGCGCTTGACCCGGATAAGGAGTCTTAATAATCACCTGTACGTCGGATAAGTCCGGCAGGGCATCGAGCGGCGTTTTACGCAGCTCCTGTATCCCCCAGACAGTGATCATCATGGCGATAATCAACACCATGAGCCTTTGTCTGATCGAGGACTCGATAATATATTTCAACATAATCCGCTCCTAGTGCTGATGGCCGCTGCTTAAACGCATTAAGCTGCCCTTGAGGCTGGCCTCGGAGTCGAGTAGGAATTGTCCCGATGTCACCACGCGTTCACCTTCACTGAGACCCGAGACTATTTCGGCCTTACCTTGGCTCATCATGCCGACCGTCACGGCCTTAGCGGTGAAGCTGTCATCGGCTTGTTTTACTATTACGCGGTTTTCTTTACCCGTTTGGATTAGGGCTTCCTGCGGGATCACTAACACATCTTTATTGGGCCCGCCGAAGAGCGAGACCTTGGCAAGCGTCTTAGGTCTGAGGGAGACATCGGTATTATTCAGCACCACACGCACTCTTAAGCTGCGGGTGATGGGGTCAAGCTCTGGGTAGATATAGTCAATGGTGCCTTCGATACCGCTGATATTCATGGCGGGCACAGAGACTTCGGCTTTCTGCCCTAGGGCAATCCAGCTTTGCTCGTTTTCAAACACATCGGCGATCACCCACACTTTGGAAAGGTCGACAACCGACATCACCTCAGTAGAGGGCTGGATATACATGCCATCACGCACATCGAGTGCTTTAACAATACCATCTTGCAGGGCATAGAAAGGCACGCGGTACTGGGTCTGACGTGAGTCAGCAAGTTGTTGAATTTGCTTTTCATTCATCCCTAGTAATGACAAACGCAGCCCCGCTTTACGCACTAAATCTTGGTAACGGTTATTATTGCCCGAAGCCTTAGAGGTATCGAGCGCTAATAGATAGTCATCCTGGGCGTTAATCAGATCGGGTGAATAGATCTCGTATAACAGCTGGCCTTTTTTGACTGAATCGCCAACGGATTTGATCATCAGCTTCTCAATCCAGCCAGTAACACGGGCGTGCACATGGTTGATTTGGCTCTCGTCGTAGTCTATTTGGCCCACTGTTTCGACAAATTTCCATAGGGTATCGCGTTTAACCTCGGCGACTTTCAGGGCGAGTGCTTGCTGCATGCTGCCAGAGACGTTGAGGTTGATTTCTTGGGTATTACCGCCGGTTTCAACCTTTTCTAAATTCATGCCGCAGATAGGGCAAGTGCCTGGCACATCACTAATAATGTGGGCGTGCATAGGGCAGACGTATTTTATGGTTGCCCCTGAACTTTGATTCTTGACTAAGCTATTGGCTTTAGGCGTTGGTGTATCAAAGACTTGCGCCGCATTTTGGCTTGCGCCACTGGCTTGATGATCCGCATGTTGGCCGGCAGCGCTTGCCTCTTCCTCTTCTTCCTTCTCAACGAGGAACATATTGCACTTAGGGCAACGACCGGGTTCGTGACTTTCAACCTCGGGGTGCATTGGGCAAGTGTAGGTTTTGACTTGATTTGCGCTGTTAGTATCGTGCGCATGTTCGTGGCCCGCTTCAGCTTGTGTTGCAGCATTAACGAGCTGTGCTTGGGTTAACCAAGGCGTTCCCATCAGTAGGCTGCTGAGTATCAATACAGCCTTAGGGCCCGGCTTTTTTACTTTATAAAATTGCTTCATATGCCTCATCTCCAGCCTAGCTTAGTGGTGCGCGTGGTCTTTGTGCATTGCACCGTCAGCCATTTTCTCTTCAGTCGCTTTTGGCTCTAAATTCATGCCACATTTAGGGCAAGTGTCACCTTTGTTACCTGTCACTTCTGGGTGCATAGGGCAAACATAGGTTTGAGCTTGTTCCTGTGGCGCTGCATTGTCATGGTGGTGCTCATGGGGCGTTGCCGTAGCAAACACACTGGTGCTGGTCATTAAAAATGCAACTAAGGCAAGATTAGTTAAGGTTTTCATATTGTTCACTCCATCGGGTTTGGTAGCCGGATATGAGTGCATAAAACGTGACTGGTATTATTCTGCGCCGATAACCTGCGCGAATAGGGCTGCCATAGCGGTCAGCTGGGTCAGTACTACGCTTTTGCTTTACTCTGGGTGCTGAGTTGTTGGTGCACCACAATAAACGGCGAAATAAATTGTTAGCTTTGTTCGCCCTGAAAAAAGGGCACAATGAGGCTAGGCTATCGGCGGTTTAAAGGCCGAAGACAGGGAGATAGAGTGGAAATGAGGCATAGGAGTGGCCACTGGGGTATCACTCAGTCCAACACTGGGCCAAAGGTGTGGGCTGAAAAGAGTGCCGGCAACTGAAATCGTTAAACAATGTCCACAGTCATTAAGACAAGATGTGGTGCCATCACAGCAGTGCTGCTTCGCGCCGGGAAGCATTTGATCGTTACAGCAATCTGTACTGGCCATTGCACCTGAATCAGCTCGGTTCTCTGTGTTCATCTGCATCATGGCGGCATGGTCCATTCCTTGGCTGGAAGGGTTATGAACCATAGCGCTCATTTCCATAGAGCGCATCACCATAGCGTGACCATTAGACGCAACACTTTGCCCGACGAGTGCGAGTAAAGTGAATATGACTAATAGTGAACGACCTAGTGTGTGATGCATAAATATTCCAAATAATGAACGGCTCGATTTTAGCATAGAGGCATTATCCTGCAATGAGTTAACTCACATTTCAGTTAATGCCCCTGTTTATAAACTCCTACGGTTTAATTATTTTGAGGGATGGTTTTCCAACATATCCGCCATTAATTGGCTGTGGTTTTGCAATGGCTGTGGCTGTGGCGTCGCATTATCCACACTTAATTGAATGCTGGGATTTTTAATAAAACGTCTCGCATCCGCCTCACTGACTAATTTAGGCGTGCTAATTTGGTAATTAGACTGAGATGCAACATCTAAGGTAAAGAATAAAGGTTCTGACTTCACCCAAGTGCCGCTGTCGTCCGCACGGTAGTTGAATACATCTTGATATTTAACTTCAACCAGTACTTTACCTTCGGGCAGTTCAACGGGTTTAAACGCTTTAGTGGCTTGACCATTAATGCTGACAACATTGAGTGTTTCTGTACCTTTTAGGGTTGCTGCGTTAGCCGTCATGCTAATCGCCAGAGTGCTCATGATTAAAGTCGCGCCAACTAAGGTTTTGTTAATTAAAGTGGTTTTCATAATAAACTCCAAAAATTTGCTATATCGCGTGAGCGCGCAATCGTGGCGTCATCATCGCGGAATATTGAATCGATTTAATTGCTAAAACTTAAAACAGATCGGTTACAGCAAATTGGAGTTGGGAGGGGGTGTGGTTAACCCGAGATCGGCCGTTTGAATCGCCCAGCTTTGGACTGCAATACGCTTACTCGCATGATTCATCAGTGCGAGTTGGGGTTGTGACGTAGAGAGATAAAGTTGTGCGAGACAATGGGTTTTACAGTGGTTGGTGAGGGAGTCTTGGCAATGCAGCATGCATTCGTCCGAAGGACAATCGGGCATAGTACACTTCATCTTGCCATCGACCATTTGCATGCTGGGCGTATCGTGGAAGTCATTCATCGCTGAAGTTGGCATAGCATTCACCATCGCCGATTGGGCGATAAGTGAAAATAACAGTGCTATGGTGATCCAAAACTTAGCCATAAAAACTCACTTAAAATAATGTCTACCTCTAATGACCATTAAAGTTGGTGAAAAGTTTCATACTCATTTTGTTTTTTTATGTATCACACTGTGGCTTTGCAGGTTAAATGTCGTCTTGATCACATTTTTGTATTCTAAAAATGATTTCATTGCCTTAGCTTCATAAGGTAGTACTTAATCATTGGTCGCTTAGCATAATGATTAATGTATTAGCGTGAGTTGAAGTACCCTCAAGCTCTGCTAAGCTGGGTTGAGTGAGTTATGTATTAAGAGTTAGACCTAAGTCTCATTTTGCACTTTTAAGTTTAAATTAATGGGCATTTTTAGGCTTAAAATCAAATTTCTAATAAATGAAAAAATATAAAATAGTCTTATAAAAACTAATTTTGACAATATTTTTTGGAGATAGAGTGATGAACTGGCGTGCACTATTTAAACCAAGCGCAAAATATTCCATCCTGGCGCTGATCGTCGTCGGTATTGTTGTCGGTGTTGTGGGCTACTTTGCAACCCAGCAAACCTTACATGCGACAAGCGAAGACGCATTCTGTATGAGCTGCCATAGCAACCACTCATTGAAAGATGAAGTGTTAGCCTCTGCCCACGGCGGTGGTCGTGCGGGTGTGACAGTACAGTGTCAAGACTGCCACTTACCCCACGGTCCAGTGGATTACTTAATTAAGAAAATTATCGTATCTAAAGACTTATATGGTTTCTTAACTATCGATGGCTTTAACACTCAAGCTTGGTTAGACGAAAACCGCAAAGAGCAAGCTGATAAAGCATTGGCTTACTTCCGTGGT
The DNA here is from genome assembly GCF_000014685.1 of Shewanella sp. MR-4. Lineage (NCBI taxonomy): Bacteria > Pseudomonadati > Pseudomonadota > Gammaproteobacteria > Alteromonadales > Shewanellaceae > Shewanella > Shewanella sp. MR-4. Next base: position 4,511,319 of record NC_008321.1, on the reverse strand, counting down.
AATGATTCTGCGAACTGCCAACACTGCCATACTCGCATTTATGAGAACCAGCCTGAATCTATGAAGCCAATGGCAGTGAGAATGCACAGCAACAACTTCAAGAAAGATCCTGAAGCGAGAAAGACCTGTGTGGATTGCCACAAAGGTGTCGCTCACCCCTATCCAAAAGGATAAGGTTTAGCGCTTCAATAGCCTGATGTTCAAATTAAAAGCCCTCGTAAGAGGGCTTTTTGCTTTCCGAGCATTAATTGGATTGGGATAAAACCTGTTTGCGAAAAGCCAAAAGGCTAAACACACCGAAGATAAACACTTGCAGATAATCTTGCTTGCGTAGCGTCAGCAGGTTTTTAAATAGCATATGGAAGATGGCGACTTGGAAGCAATGCATCAAGCAAGTAATGCCGAGCAAGATATTGAGAATAATGCCGATATTGCCTGCAAAAGGTATTACAAGGTTATAAGCCATCATCAGCCACGCGATTAAGGTAATGGCTTTGCCCATATTGATCAGAAACGACATGCTATTCCTCGGTGTTCGCCTGAGAGTCTTCGGCTTGGTATTGATATAAGCGATAGCTGACTTGCCCTGCGGTCTTGTCTTTGAGCGGTTGCCAAGTCGCAGGGACTGCCATTTGAGTTAATTCCGACTCAATCTCCACATAAATTAGCGCGCCATCATTAAGCCAACCTTGGCTGTCCAAAAGTTGAATGGTTTTTTCTGCTAAGCCTTTGCGGAAAGGCGGATCGATAAACACCACGTCAAACCCTTGGTCGCAGCCATTTTGCAGCACGACTAGAGTGTCGGCGTTGAGTACCTCGGCATTGTCGCACTTGAGGGTATTGAGATTCGCTTTAAGTTGCATGGCGGCAGGACGTTGCAGCTCGATAATCTTGGCATAACTGGCATAGCGTGAGAGAGACTCAAGCGCCAAGGCGCCGCTGCCACCAAAGCAGTCGAGCACCCTTGCATGGGCAATATCATTGGCAAGCCAGTTAAAGAGGGTTTCGCGGACTCTATCTGTGGTCGGCCGCAGGCCGTCTAAATCATGGATGGGCAGTTTGCGCGAACGCCATTGCCCGGCAATGATCCGCACTTGGCCACTACCGGCTTTCTTATTGGCCGTTTGACTCTTGGTCACTTGCTTGTTGTTTGCACGATTATTAGCCAAAGTGCCCCCGTGATTTTGCCTGAAGAAAGAAAGTGGTAGACTATGCCACCTTAATAAAGGCCACTATTTTATATCAAACTCCTAGTAAAAGGTGAGAAGGCTGATAGAGCAGAACTAATTGCCGACTTTTTGGGCGTAATTGCCGCGGTAATCTGGTATAACGGCAGGGTCTTATTTTAAATTCAACACTGAAGTAGAGCGCTGGAATTACACATGGCAAAGAAAGGTTTTTTCTCCTGGTTTCGTAAAGATAAATCACAAGATGAGGTTGTCGAGCAAACCCCAGTCTCTACTCCATCGCAAACCGAGCAAGCCGAAGCATTAGCAAAGCAGCACGCTGAAGAAGCCCGTCTCGCGGCTGAAAAGGCGGCCGCCGAACAGGCTTTAGCCGACAAATTAGCGGCCGAAAAAGCAGAAGCAGAAGCCCAGCGTGTTGCCGAAGAGCAAGCTGCACGTATAGCCGAACAACAGGCCGCCGAAGCCGCGCATTTAGCGGCGGAGCAAGCTCTAGCAGAGCAGTTAGCCGCTGAACAAGCGCAAGCGGAAAGAGTTGCAGCAGAACAAGCGGCAAAAGCTCAAGCAGAAGCGGAAGCGGAAGCCCTGCGCATTGCCGAAGAGCAAGCTGCACGTTTAGCCGAACAACAAGCGGCCGAAGCCGCGCATTTAGCGGCGGAACAAGCTCTAGCAGAGCAGTTAGCCGCTGAACAAGCAGAAACCGAAAGAGTTGCCGCAGAACAAGCGGCAAAAGCTCAAGCAGAAGCAGAAGCAGAAGCAGAAGCAGAAGCAGAAGCAGAAGCAGAAGCCCAGCGCATTGCTGAAGAGCAAGCAGCACGTTTAGCCGAACAACAGGCGGCCGAAGTTGCGCGTTTAGCGGCGGAGCAAGCTCAGGCAGAACAGTTAGCCGCTGAACAAGCAGAAGCCGAAAGAGTTGCTGCAGAAGCCCAAGCAGAAGCAGAGCGAGTTGCCGCTGCACAGGTCCAAGCTGAACAACCCCTTGAGCAACAACCCGAACCTCAGGCAAAACCCGCCAAAGAAAGCTTTTTCGCCCGACTAAAACGCGGCTTGATGCGCACTAGCGAAAATATTGGTAGCGGTTTCATCGGGTTATTTCGTGGTAAAAAAATCGATGATGATCTGTTTGAAGAGTTGGAAGAGCAGCTGTTAATCGCCGACGTGGGTGTCGAAACGACTTCACGCCTTATCCAAAGCCTGACCGAACATGCGTCTCGCAAGCAACTGAAGGATGCCGAAGCGCTCTACGACCTGCTGCGTGATGAAATGCAGAAGACGCTCGATCCTGTCGCTATCCCTTTAGTGCCTGAAAATGCTAACGGCCCCTATGTGATTCTAATGGTCGGTGTTAACGGTGTGGGTAAAACCACCACTATCGGTAAACTGGCGAAGCAATATCAGCGTCAGGGTAAGTCTGTGATGTTAGCGGCGGGCGATACCTTCCGTGCTGCAGCGGTTGAGCAATTACAGGTTTGGGGTCAACGCAATAATATTCCCGTGGTGGCTCAGCATACGGGCGCAGACAGTGCCTCGGTACTTTTCGATGCGCTGCAAGCGGCCAAGGCCCGTAAGATTGATATATTGATCGCCGATACCGCGGGTCGTCTGCAAAACAAGTCGCATCTGATGGAAGAGTTAAAGAAAGTGGTGCGGGTGATGAAGAAGCTCGACCTTGAGGCGCCACACGAAGTGATGCTGACCTTAGATGCGAGCACGGGCCAAAATGCCATTAGCCAAGCGCAGCTATTCCAAGAGGCTGTTGGCGTTACTGGCATGACCATCAGCAAGCTCGACGGTACCGCCAAGGGCGGCGTGGTGTTTGCGATTGCCGATAAGTTTAAAATCCCGCTACGTTATATTGGCGTGGGTGAGCAAATTGATGATTTGCGTACCTTTAATTCTAAAGAATTTATTGATGCCTTGTTCACTCAAGAGAAAGCGGATAGCTAATTTATGATTGATTTTCAGCAGGTCAGTAAGATTTATCCTGGTGGCCAAATGGCACTGGAAGAGGTGAATTTTCATCTACAAAAAGGTGAAATGGCATTCTTAACCGGCCATTCGGGTGCGGGTAAGAGTACCCTGTTGAAATTAATCACAGTGATTGAGCGTGCAACCACCGGCCGGGTGGCGATTAATGGCCACGATATTGCCAAAATCAGCCCTAAACACGTGCCCTATTTGCGCCGCAATATTGGAATGATTTTCCAAAACCATCATCTATTGATGGACAGAAGCGTATTCGACAACGTCGCCTTGCCATTAGTGATTGAAGGTTTTTCCCACGGTGAGATCCGCAAACGTGTCGCTGGCGCGCTGGATATGGTGGGTTTGTATGGCAAAGAGCGCCATAACCCCATCATGTTATCCGGTGGTGAGCAGCAACGTGTCGGTATCGCCCGCGCCATTGTGAATAAACCGCCACTATTGCTGGCCGACGAACCGACGGGCAACTTGGACCCTAAGTTGTCGATGGATATCTTGCGCTTATTCGAAACCTTTAACGATGCAGGCACTAGCGTGCTTATCGCTACCCACGATTTGGGGCTGATTGCGCGGATGAAGTACCGCACTTTTACCCTGAAACAAGGGCGTATGCTCGGCGCACAGGAATTACACCATGGACACGCGACTGCTCGAGGTGATGCGCAATGAGTGACAACGCTAAATTAACGCGCAGCAAGTTGCCCATTTCGGGGCGTATCGTGATGTTTTTTATTCGTCATGTGCAGCAAGCCATGGCGAGTATGGGTGAGTTGTGGCGCAGCCCAGTTTCTTCTCTGATGACGATGGCGGTTCTCGGTGTGAGTCTAAGCTTACCTGCGGCGCTGCAAGTATTAGTTAAAAATGCCGAGACCATTACTAGCTCTTGGAACAGTGCGGCGGAGATTTCACTGTTTATCGATGAAAATCGCAGCGAGCAGACGATTCAAAGTTTACTGACCCGCATCCGAGCCTATGCCGAAGTGGAAAAGGTGCAGTATATCGACCGCAATCAAGCGCTCGAAGAGTTTCAGCGCCTGTCGGGGTTTGGTGAAGCGTTAGCCTATCTCGATAAAAACCCGCTGCCAGCGGTGATTACCGTGACGCCGACTCAACGTTATTCTACTCCAGTGGGTGCCCGTGAGTTGTTGTCTAAGCTGGAGCGCGAGCCTGAAATCAGTTTTGGCCGTTTAGATATCGAATGGCTAGAGCGTCTGCAAGCCGTGGTGCGCTTACTCGAACGTACCGTGATGGCGATTGCTGCCCTACTGGTACTCGCCGTGGTGTTGGTGATAGGTAACACCATTCGCTTAGCGATTATGAACCGTCGCACCGAAATTGAAGTGATGAAGCTGGTTGGCGCCACTGAGTCCTTTATTCAGCGCCCCTTCCTTTATACGGGCATTTGGTACGGGGTCATTGGCGGTGTATTGGCTTGGCTTATCATTAACCTATTGGTTTGGTATCTAGATTCTGCCCTCGCTGAGCTGCTCGGTTTGTACGGCAGTCAGCTAGAGATGAAATCTCTGACCTTTACCGAACTGCTACAATTAGTGGGCTTAGCCTCCTTCTTAGGTTGGCTGGGTTCTTACCTTTCGGTAAGGCAACATTTAAGAGCGATTGAACCCTCTTAATAATCAATCGTTTATCGTTTAAAAATACGGGTAGATAAGGCAAGCGATGAACTTTTGTTCACTTGCAATGTCTATTCAACGGGGTTAAAAGTAACACCCCAGACGAGCGAAGGTTGACATACTCTGTCAATTAGCCGATAGTTCGTCAGCTCATCCTCAAGGTGTTTTGAGTTAAACCACAGGATGAAATCGACTTATATTTGATAAGTAGTAAGAGAGTAGGAGCGCGAATGACCTTTCAAACGCAATCAATGGCACTAACAGTCCCTCAGGGCAGCAGTAGTTTAGAAGCTTATATCCATTCAGTGACTAGCATGACAATGTTAGACGCTGAGACTGAGTATGAGTTAGCCAAGCGTTTGCAGGAAACGGGTGATCTGCAAGCGGCGAAGCAACTGATTATGTCGCACTTACGTTTTGTGGTGCACGTTGCTAAGGGCTACTCAGGTTACGGTCTGCCACAGGCGGATTTGATCCAAGAAGGCAATATCGGTCTGATGAAAGCGGTTAAGCGCTTCGATCCCGATGTGGGCGTCCGTCTAGTGTCTTTTGCTGTGCACTGGATTAAAGCTGAAATTCACGAATATGTGCTGAAAAACTGGCGTATTGTTAAAGTCGCAACCACCAAAGCACAACGTAAGTTGTTCTTTAATATCCGTAAAGCGAAAACTCGCCTCGGTTGGTTTAGCGATGATGAAGTCGCAATGGTGGCAGAAAACTTAGGTGTATCTAAGGCCGATGTGACTGAGATGGAATCACGTATGGCGGCGCAGGATCCTGCGTTTGACCTCAGCAGTGATAATGATGATGAGCAGGATTTTGCCCCTGTGCATTATCTCGAAGATCATTCGTCGGATTTAGCCGAAAACATCGAAAACGATAACTGGGAATCCAATGCCCAAGGTCGTTTATTATCGGCTATCAAAACCTTAGACGAGCGTAGCCAGCATATTCTGCGTGCTCGTTGGTTAGATGATGATAAAACCACGCTGCAGGAATTGGCAGAAACCTATCAAGTCTCGGCTGAGCGCATTCGCCAGTTAGAGAAAAACGCCATGAACAAGCTTAAGGCTTGTATGGAAGCCTAATTAGGCTCGGCGTGAGAACATAAAAAACCTGCTGCGGCAGGTTTTTTTGTGGCTGAATTTACCAAGAGTTATCAAGATTCGGATTGAATAGCGGCAATAAGTTGCTTGCGATTCACCTTTAACCCCGTTTGTTCGGCATGCTCTGGCCAAGGGTAATAACGGCGCGGTCGTTTAAAGCGAGCGATTTTGTTGGCGAGAAAGACTTCAAGTTCAGCCTCTATTGCGCTTATCTCTTGGCTTGTGTTGTTGCTGACAGTTCCGCTGCGGACAATGTCGCCACGAATAATGGCGGCGGGAAGTTGGCCAAAGGTCACATCCGGCTGAGGAAAGACGATCGCCTCATCAATTAGCGGATGCAGTTTTAGCGCCGCTTCAATCTCCTCTGGCTGAATGTTCTCGCCACCACTGATAAACATATTATCGACGCGGCCCAAGATCTTAAGATTGCCGTTAGCATCCCATTCGCCCCTGTCTTTGGTATAAAACCAACCCTCGGCATCGAGTGGTTTTTCTATTCCCTTATCCGTGAGATAGCCCATAAATAAGCAATCTCCCCGCACCCAAATTACTCCATCGATAATTTTGAGCTCACGTCCTGGGAGTAATTTGCCACTGGTGCCATCGCTTCGCGCCGGGCCTGTGGTGATTTGCGAGCCCATCTCAGTCATGCCGTAGCTGGTAAAGCTGGCAATATGCCGCTGTTCGAGCTGTTTAAGTAAATCGATAGAAATTGCGCCGCCGCCGAGCAGTAGGGCTTTAATGCTCTTGAGTGAAGCCTGTTTGTCGGCGAGTAGATTGAGTAACTGTGTAGGCACGAGGGAAGCATGGGTTAAGCCGTCGCGCTCGATTTGCACCTGCAGCGGGAGAGTTGGATCCGGTAGTACTACCGTCGCCGCCACTAAGGCGCAGCGGTTGAGAATGGCGAGGCCGCCAATATGAAACAGAGGTAACGACAACAACCAAGCATCGCCTGTGACCAGCGGGATCAGGCTGCGGGCGCCCTCGGCATTGGCAATGTGATTCGCAAGGTTGTGCACGGCCGCCTTGGGAAAACCGCTGGAGCCAGAGGTTAAAATCACATTACTTGGACGATAAATATCAAAAGCTGTCGCGGCGAGGTCGGCGCTAGGGGCCGTATCGAGGCTAAAATCCAGCGTGAGTTGATGACTGCCTGACAAGGCCAGCGCCGCTTCGCTCCAATAGAAAGGAATGTGGTGGCTATCGATAAGCCCTTGAACTTGCGCCAGCGGAAAACGTGGCGAGATAGGAAAGAAGATTGCGCCAATATCCACACAGGCCCAATACAAGCAAATCATCTCTAGATTATTGCGGCTGATACATGCCAGTGGTTGCCCTGGACCTACGCCGATGCGCGTGAGCTGTTCACCCAAGGCCTGCACCATATGGCTCAAGTGGGCGTAGCTGATGTCTTGTCCATTACACTTAACCGCCGTTTGTGTGGGTGAGGTGAACGCCGCGCTATGTAATGGCGAGATACCTTGCTGTGCAATGGATTGGGATGGTGCCAATGTGTGAGATTCGGACATTGGCGATTAATCCTGCTGCGTACTGGCGACAAGCTTAAGTTGATGAAGCTTTAAGCATTGGGGCTTACCGCTTGGTACGATTAAGTCTTGGCTAAAGGCGGCTAATGTATCGAGCCCTGGGATTTCATCGGGCGTCAGTATGGCGGCTAAATGGGCCAAGTCATTGAGGCCTAAGCTGGCCTCAAGGCTTGAGCTTAAGATACAGCGCACGCCATGGCTGTGGGCCTCGTCGATAAGGCGCTGAAGTTTTTCAATACTGCCAAGTAGCATGGGTTTGATGATGAGTGCCGTGAGCCCCTCGTGCATCACAAATTGATAATCCGGGTCATTGAGGGATTCATCTAAGGCGTAGGGCAGAGGAATAGCGCGATACAGGGTTTGATTATCCTGCGGATGCTGGCAAGGTTCCTCAATATATTCAATGCTCTCTAGTGGTAAACAGGCGGCAAAGTCGAGGGCCTGTTCTAAGCTAAAGCCGCGATTAGCATCTAAGCGCAGCTTGAGATCGGGTCTCTGGCCTAAGATGCCATAAATCAAGCTCAATTCATCTTCCATTGAGGTCTGTGCGACTTTCACTTTGACTGAGTGCACGCCGCTATCAAGACTAGCAATGCTAGTTATCAATTCGGTTTTGGGCGCATCCAACGGCTGATAAATCAACGGCACAGTGGCGGTAACTGGCCGCACCGACTCGAGTTTTCCGCTAAGTTTGGCGTGCAATAGGCTTAAGCCAAAGGCCATGGACGGATAGGGGCTCGCTTCGGCCTGCTCGAGTAAGTAATCGATAGGTTGATTTTGCAGCTTAGGCAACAGTGCCACTAAGGCCTGTTGTACTTCGTCTAGGCTCTCGCGGCTAAAACCGGACAATGGCTGCTGGTCGATATCAAACCCTGAGAGTGGAGCGATTTCAACAAGTTGCTCGCTTTCTTCGCCCTCTGCTTGTGCCTTTACCTGCAACACTAAGCCGGTTCTGTGGTCGATGCGTTGTTTCCCCACGGGTAAAAAGCGGTCTAAGGGTAGGCGATATAAGTACAAGCTGAGCGAAGTTAAGATCATATTTTCCCTAAATTTATCTGTATCAAGTCATCGATTTTTTAAGCTTTAGCGCGCTTAAGCAGGCAACTAATGCCGTGGGATTGGCCTGATGTATGTTATGCCCAGCCTGTTCAATCTGATGCAAGATGATGGGTTGTTGTGCTTGCCAATCCTTTGCTATTGCAGTGAATTTCGCATCTTGGCTGCCCGCAAAAAAATGGCATTCACAGCCAAGGCTTTCAGGTACATCCCAGAGAGAGGCTTGGCGAGCCAGGGATGTGGCCAAAAAGATCTGTTTTAGTGTCTGCTTGGGATGTTGGTCGAGCAGCGACGCACGTTTTGCTACCAAGGCATGCCGCGCCTTGTCGGTCATATCGGCAAACACCGCCTGTTGATACCAAAGCTGTAAAAAATCCCGACTGCTTAAGCTGTGTAAGCGCTTGGCCCACAGGTTGTCGTTTTTACTGCGTGCGGCTTGCTCTGCGGTATCGGTTAGCCCGGGATGACAGGACTCCAGCCATAAGCTCAAAACGCGCTGCGGATACGCCTTGGCAAGGTGCAGAGCGATACGGCCGCCGAGGGAATAACCGTAGAGATAAAAGGATTCAATACCAAGGCGATCGAGGCGACTGATAATGTCTTGAACACAATGCTCGAAACCATTGGTGAGCGTCGATGGCAGCTCATGCTGATTATCGCCGTGTCCGGGTAAATCGAGGCAGATACAGTGAAAATGCTGGCTCAGTTCGGGGATAAGCGGCAGCCAATCGGCCTTAGTCCCTAAAAAGCCGTGAAGCAGGACTAAGTTTGGCTGCGAGACTTCCCCGTAACGGGCCACGGTTGGCATTAGCTTTGTTTCACCCATAAATTCAGCGCGGCGATCTGCTCGCTGGCTTGGTGTTGGCTTACACTGACTTCGATCACCGAGGCGCCCTGATAATCCAGCGCTTCGTGATAACAGCTTTGGAAGTCGGCTAAATTATCCACTTGATTATATGGCAGATTAAACATGGCAGCGGCGTAACCAAACTCTAAACCATGGCTTAAGCGGTAGTAATCACTGCGCAGCTCCTCATTGGGAACGGGCAAGAGATTAAAGATATTGCCGCCGTCGTTGTTGAGAATAATGATCACCAGCGGGCTGGTTAAGCTGCGGGCAATGGCAAACGAGTTGAGATCATGCAGCTGGGATAAGTCCCCAATAATCAAGCTCGTGGGTTTACCTTGATGCGCGGCAATGCCGCAGGCGGTGGCCAGTAAGCCGTCGATCCCCGATGCGCCTCGGTTGGTATAAGTGGTGGCCGTGCAACAACTCACTGGGGCGTACATATCGTATAACCGCACGGGCAGACTATTGCCGATAAACAATTGCTGCTCTAACGGCCGCGTATTGGCAATGGCGCGGATAACCTGCGCCTCACCAAACTCACCTTGATCGATATTACGCACAAATAAACTATGTAATTCATCGTTGTAGGTGACTAAGGTGTTGGCCCAATTGGCCGAAGAGGAGCGATACCAGTTAAGTTGAGCAAATTGCGCGGCGTTGGCGTGCCAAATGTGTTTGGCATTATGGCTTGGGTCGAGTCTGTCCTGCTGTGGCAGCACTTGCCAGTAACTGTGCCAGTTTTGCTCGGCAAGGTAAGCAATCAAACGCTTAGACAATAAGCGCCCACCAAACACCAGCACGCGGTCAGCCTCTTGCAACAGATTGCGCGCCTTAGGGTGTTGCAGTAGTTGGTCAATATTGCCTATTGCCGCAGGATGTTGCCGCAGTTGTGACTGTGCATCGGTCAGCAATGGCCAACCAATCTTTTGTGAGAGGGCGATGAGTTGCTGTGGATCTTGCTCCGGCGTGAGTGTACCCGCGATGATTACGCCCTTACCGTGGACGAAACGCATAATGGCATCATCGCTCGGGCTGCTGAGCTGTTCACTCTTACCGTATTGAGTGTAGGGTCTGGCGTGTTGCAGCCAAGTTTGCAGTGGCCTCAGATAAGGCGATTCGCTATCGAGAATGGTGCCACTCATCTCACTCGGATATAGAGGTTCGCGGTACATGCAGTTGATATGCACTGGGCGTGTTTGGTTTGCCACCGCCTCATCGAGCGTTGTGAGCAACATCTGCGGCGCAATGTGCGCATCTGGCGTGGGCAGGTTTACTTGCTGGGCATAATTGGCAAAAATCGCCGGCTGCACTATGGCTTGGTTGGCGCCGCAACCGAGTAACTCTGGCGGCCTGTCACCGCTTAAGACAATCAAGGGCACATGGGTCAACCAAGCTTCGACTATCGCAGGATAAAGGTTGGCGACGGCCGTGCCTGAGGTGGTGATAATCGCCACGGGGGCGCAGCTGGCTTTGGCTAATCCGAGGGCCATAAAACCTAAGCCACGCTCATCGAAATGCAAGTGACGTTTAAGCTTGGTTTGCTGAGCTGCGGCTAAGGTTAGCGGTGTCGAGCGTGAGCCAGGTGCCATGCAGACATGCTGCACACCAAGACGTGCTAATTCTTCCAGAATCAGTGCGCCCCACATCAGGTTCAGTGTGGCTGTGTTTTCGGTTCGCATAGCAAGATCTATCAGGATAAAGATGGGCTTAGTGTAACGTGTTTGGCGAGCAAGATGTATGCCTGGCTTAACAAAACTTGGGGTTGTGCGCAGGAGGGGGAGGTGGAGCCTAAGCTAAGGCAGAGTATGCCTATCACCTCGTATAACAAGATGAAAAATCAGGATAAGGAGCCGCTAAATAATATGGTCGACAATTTTCTTTATCTGTCCGCTTAGCCAGAACAAGTCCTCATTCACCTTATTCGGTTGGTTTTTTTGCACGAGGAAAATCGTTGGCGCTTCGGTATGGGCGTACAAACGTTCGGCCTCCAGTTGCGACAGCTGACAAGTGTGTAACTCGGGAATATCGCTCACCATCTCGTAAACCACTCGATAGGGCAGTAATGAAATTGTCTGGCTCTCGCCGAGATATTCAAACAGGCTAGAAATACTGGTAATGGTAATTTCAGTATTGAGTTTTATGCCATTTTTAATGCAGAACTCCTGATATGGGCTGAGGCGAGTGCTGGGGTTGCCAAGATCTGTATTGACATAGGGGTATTCGGCAATGCTCTCAAGCGTGATTTCGCGTTTAAAAATCGGATGGTTACGGCTGGCGATGAGGTAAACCTTGTCCATGCGTTGCAGCGTCGTGGTTTGCAACTTATCACCAAAGGCCGCCACATCGGCGGTGCTCTTATTGCAGCAAATGCCTAAGGCCACATCGCCATTGATGATGTCCTGTGTCGTGTGCAGCGACCAAGGTGTGATATTAATCTGCATCGGCTTTTGTTCTTCCTTAATGGCCTGCATTAAGGCTTTAGGAAACGCATAGGCAATGAGGCCCGGCGCTGCAATTTCAACATGGGTTTTGACTTGGCTTGCATTTGCCGCGCGCACCTTTTGAAATTTATCCGAGCATTCTATGGTTTGTTTCGCAATAGGATATAAATGAGTTACAAACTCATTTGGAAATAAACCGTATTTTTTACGAATGAAAAGTTCATCGCCAAATGTTTCCCGCAGATTTTTTAGGCTGCGACTTATTTTTGGGGCTGGGATATCTAACGCCTTTGATACATAGGTTGCAGATTTGTTCTCATATAATGAAACCAATATTTTTAAACTCAAAATATCGAGGTTGTCCATGTTATTAATATGCATTTTTTATATTCCTTAATATTGGGCAAGCACTAGATACGCAAGGAATTATTATGGTGTTGGTAATTAAAATTAATGTGAAACCAGTCTCAAGTCTAGCACCTTTTTTCTATCTATGTGTAACAGGAAATTTAGATTTGAATTTTTTATTTTTCAAAAAACATCTTTAATTTAATTTGAAATTTTAGTTTGTGATATTTGACTATTTGAATTTCAATTTATTAATTAACCATTATCAATATGTGCATTTTAGATTTATGTTAAACGGTAATGTGTTCTGTATCTTAACTTGTTGTTTATGTGTAATTTTGTATTTTTAAATGTGATCTATGTCAAAAAAATAAATGGGATTAACAATAATACTGAAGCTGCTTTAAAGGAGAAAACAAAAATATAATTGTGTTATTGGAGGCGTATATGAACACTTCAGTCATTCTCAGCTATGCGTTTATGTACTTTGTACTATTCGTCGCAGTTCCATTCGTGTTTGTAATGTTTGTCATGACTTGCATTAAGTTTTTTAGAGCAGATCCTGATGACGCTCATCATGAAATGAAACTCAAACCAGTGTTATTTGATGAAGAAAGCTTCAGCTTTTTTAAATCACTCAAAACTGTCGTAGAAGGTAAATATGATGTCTGCTGCAATGTGCCGTTAGACACTGTATTTGATATGGACCAGCATGATGCTGATTTAAATCACGAATGCCGTCTCGACTATGTGTTGATTGACCATGACTCTTCTGAAGTCAAAATGGTGATCAGCGACGCTGGTAAGCAAATTAACTCACCCATGAAAAAGCTGTTCAGTAAATTCAATATTGGTTTTATTGAAATGAACCAGCATAAACAGTGGGATACCCAAAGCCTTAAGCAAGCTTTAGCCGTCTGACCACGACTGTCGGGTTCGGAGCCTTCCGAACCCTGACTTCCTCTGTATTTCCCCATCTATCAATATGAGGACTCGCTATGTCTACACGACAATGGCTGTGGTCATTACGCTTGGGTGTCGTGGCTGTGTTGCTCAGTTTTTCTGCTACGAGTGCTGAACCTGCTCGGCAAATTAACAGTGATGCTTGCATGAAGTGTCATAAGCGTAATGGTCAAATGTTAGGGCATCACGGCCAGGATGCCATGAAAATGACCTGTTCCAGTTGTCACGGTGAAAAGGGTGATCACCCTAAAAAACCAAATGATTTAGTGGTTTTTGGATTAAATGAGGCATCCGAAACCACAGTGCAATTACAGGCATGCCAAAAATGCCACAGGCCCGCCAAACTCAGTTCCCAAGAGTGGACGCATAATGTGCATGCGCAAAAAGTGGCGTGCGCCGCTTGCCATAAATTACATAGCCCAACTGAACCTATGGCCGACATGACGCCTAAGGTTCGCAGTGAGCTGTGCCGTAACTGTCATACAGGCCAGCAGGAGTAAGGTTATGGAAAATTCAAAAAGAAGATTTCTCAAAGGGACATGCGCCCTGTTGGCCGGCGCTTCGGGAGCGACCCTACTCGCGACTGTCAGTGCTTCGAATGAGGCGAAGGCCGAACCCAGCGTGAAGTATGCGCTGATCCACGATGAGACTAAGTGCATAGGTTGCAAGGCCTGTGAGGTTGCATGCCGTGAAACCAACCAGGTGCCCGAGGGCGTGGCGCGGCTGAAGATAGAACAAACCGGACCTTACGGAGAATATCCAAACCAGTTTTATCACTTCAGTCGTAAGTCTTGCCAGCACTGTGAAGATGCCCCCTGTGTCAATGTCTGCCCGACCGGTGCCGCTTTTATCGATAAAGAGACGGGAATCGTGTCGGTGGATGCGTGGAAGTGTGTGGGCTGTCAGTATTGTATCGCGGCTTGTCCCTACAAAATTCGCTTTATCAATCCCGTTACCCATGCCGCGGACAAGTGTGATTTTTGCCGTGAGACTAATCTGGCCCAAGGTAAACAGCCCGCCTGCGTCGCGGCTTGTCCAACTAAGGCCTTAGTGTTTGGCAACTTAAAGGATCCGAGTTCACAGGTGGTACAAGTGCTGAAGGCTAACCCGACCCAAAGGGCTAAGGTTGACCTAGGAACGCGGCCAAAACTGTTCCGCATTGTGGCCAAATCAGGGGAGGTTGCAATATGAGCGCCCTACATTTTGATACGCTAGTGTGGCATTGGCCGATCGCGATTTACCTGTTTTTAGCTGGCGCATCGGCCGGCGCCATGTTCTTTGCGGTGTTACTCAAACATTTTGTGTTAAAGCATAACGCCTACCAGTCTGGCTTTGTACAAGCGGCCTGTATTGTGGCGCCCGTGGCTGTGATGGCGGGTTTGGGCATCTTAGTCTTGGACTTAACTAAGCCCTTAGATTTTTGGAAGATCTTAGTCTTCTATAATCCCAAGTCAGTGATGTCGATGGGGGTGTTGATTCTGCTGATTTACCAAGTCTTTATGTTTATGTGGATTGGCTTGTTATTCCGTAAACCTATTGATGCTTGGTGTGAGAGTCGCTTCCCCATAGTGCTGAAGTTCACGGCCTGGCTGAGTCGCTTCGAGGCAACGATTACTGGCTTGTTGGTGATCTTCTCCCTCGCGCTTGGGGCTTATACCGGCTTTTTACTGTCGGCCTTGCCCGGCTATCCGATGTTGAAAAACCCTGTGTTGCCGCTGCTGTTTTTGGCTTCGGGGCTTTCATCGGGCGCCGCATCTTCCCTCTTGGGTGGCGTGCTACTTAATGCCAACCCCAATGCCAAGGAAGTACACTTTATCCATAAAGTTGAGATCCCATTGATTTTGTTGGAGATAGTGTTGATTTTCACCTTCTTTATGGGGCTCGTCTTGTCGGGAGGTCAGAGTAAGTTTGCCGCCTTTAATGCGATAGGTTATGGCTTCTGGGGATGGGTCTTCTGGATTGGCATAGTTGGGCTGGGATTATCGGGACCATTGGCGATGAACCTGTTTATGACGGCTACCTCCAAACGTAAATGGGCCTATGTGGCTGGAACCGCGTGCTTAAGTCTTATTGGTGTACTACTGCTGCGTAACTTTATTCTCTACACGGGGCAAATGACGGTCGTTTAATAGGGCACGGTTTGCCCAAGTTAAAGATAAGAAGGAATAACGGCGGATGGCGAAGCGGTGCTTAAGGAATGCACTGTGAGTTAACCTCCTTTGATTACACTGGCTGAAGTAGTTAAAGGTGGGTTGCCTTGTCGCGATTTGCTGTCACAGGGAGGTTATTGGGAAGGGAAGCCATATTTTTGATATTGTTTGCCCTGCCTCCACAAGGGCCTCGCCACCTTTATTCCTTAGGGGTGGCGTTTCTTGTTTGGGGGCAAAGCATGCCTATTCACCCGCGTTATTTATCCACTCGCTCATCACCACATGGGTTTTGATTTTAATGATGTCCGTGTGGGTATCGATATATTCACGAATTTCATGCAAGCGGCGCATCGACGGGGCGTGCACATACACCAGCAAATCCATATCGCCGGATATACCGCGGCAAGTGATCACCTCGGGGATGGCATGGAACACATGCACCACATCGGCGCAGCGCGGGCATTTATGCTGGATTTCGAAATAGGCCGACACGCCTTCCTTTTGCGATTCGCTCAGCAAAACCTGATAGCCGCGGATCACCCCAGTTTGCTCGAGTTTTTTTATCCGTTCGGCAACCGCACTCCGGGAAAGGTTAACCTGCTCAGCGATACTGGAGACACTCTGGCGAGCATCTTGGCGTAGGCTGTGGATGATGGCGGTATCAAACTTATCCAACTTGAGCTCCGATAAAAACGGGTTGTAAAAAAGCGCGAGGCAAATCGCCAAGGCAGGCTAATATCAGTTAAACACCCTGCGCTGGGGCTGCGCCGTCATTTTGCCGGAAATATGCATTTTTGCCGTCATTTTGCCGGTGTTTGCCATGAAGAACACTGAGATTGACGGCAGATTGCGGCGTAAAATCTCACTATACTGACGGCTTCAAAACCACTGAATTTTAACAGATGAACTCACATAGCGGAACTATAGGACGTTGGCAAGGCGCAGGCTTGATGGCCACCACTTTGCTGGGCACAGGGGTGTTTATTCTCCCGCAAATGACAATCGACAAAGCCCAAGCTGGCGCGCTTATCGCGTGGTCACTCCTGACCTTAGCCATTATTCCGGTGGCACTGATTTTTGGTCGATTGGCGAGTGTCTTTCCCCATGCTGCGGGTCCCGCTTATTTTGTCGAAAAGGCTTTTGGCCGCACCGCTGGCCGTACTATTGGGCTGATTTTTTTACTGGTGGTGCCCATGGGCGCGCCGGCCGCGATTTTGATGACCTTCCAATTCGTTAATGCACTCATCCCCTTAGATGGCTGGTCTAAAGTGGGTGCTGAGGTATTAGTGATTTTCGGTTTATTCCTACTTAATCTGCGTGGTATTCAAGTCTCGGCCAAACTGCAATTTGGCTTAACCCTTTGTATTATGGCGATTGTGGTGCTGTTATTCGGGGCGAGTAGTGTGCAACCTGGGCACTTAACCTCATTAGCGAGCTATGGCACGCCAGAAATTCCCACCATTATGATTGCCGCAGGTATCGCCTTTTGGAGTTTCCTTGGGATTGAGGCCATGACTCACCTCGCCGATGATTTCCGCCGTCCGCAGCAGGATATGATCCCAGCGATGATGATGGGTACTGTGCTGGTGGGCATTATTTATGTGGCCTGTACCTTGATTTTACTGTTAGTTCCGACCGATAAAAGCGTGGCCATGATTGGTGTGTTCGATGCGCTTTTGGGTGGCTATGGCGCACAAGTGATAGGTGTATTGGGGATTGCCAGCGGTCTTGCCACGGTTAACGTGTACGCCGCCAGTGCTGCGCGCCTTATCTGGAGCTTTGGTAACGAAGGCATTTTGCCACGCTGCTTTGCGGTAAAAAATCGTCACGGTGTACCAATCCGCGCCTTGGCGGCGTTACTCAGCGTGATGGCGAGTGTGATTGTACTGACCCACACCACGGGCCAAGAGCTCGAGCATTTGATTGCCTGGAGTAATGGGGTATTCGTGGTGATCTACTTAATGGCGATGTTAGCCGCGGCTAAGTTATTGCCCCGCAGTAACTTACCCTTAGTGGTATTAGGTTGTGGCTTCTGTTTGGCCTTAGGTATCGCGCTTGGGGCAAGCATGGCCTACGTGCTGGTGTTGATCTTGTTCGTCGCACCATTCCTGTGGTGGCAGAAGACGCATATCAGCCGCAAACAGAGCTTAGCGGTAAATAAAGCGTCTTAGTGGTCAAAGTGCTGAACTATCTCTGAATGACGGACCAGAACGCCAACTGTCGTGCGTTCTGGTCCCTTAGTCTTAAATCTTCTGATCCAGTTTAAAGTCGAGCTGCACCTGTTGATTCAGCTGTGGCACGGCCTTGCCCGAATCAAACTTAGGTTTATATTTCCAGTTTTGCACCGCTGACAGTGCCGCCTTATCAAACACTCGCTTCGGATTGGCATCGAGCACGCGCACATTGCTGACACTACCATCCGCCGTAATATCAAATCCCACGACCACATAACCTTCCTTGCCATTTTGTGCCGCATCAATGGGATAGCGAGGTGACACTTGCACCACGGGTAAGGCTTCAGCCGTCATTGCCGATTGGGTAAAGAGTGTGGTTTGGCTCGGCATTTCGGGAGTAAAAGTTTGAGTATTGAAGTCGACGAGTTGATTGCTCTCACCCGGAGCGGTAACGCGCTCCCTAGCCGGAATGGGTTTAGGTGGTTCGGGTTTACGGTTTTCCTTAGGCGGAATGGGTGTTCGCTCGCTCATCAAAATATTGATTTGCGGTGCATCGCTCGCTTGCCCGCTCAAGGGCTGCGGATTATGGATAAGTTGCGCCATAAACACGAACAAACCTAAGGTGATCAGTGCGCTAACAAGGATAATACCTGTGCGATTAACGAGTGCATGTTGGCCCATAGTGTTTCCTTACAATGGATGAACAAGATTTAATCTATATCACCTATCACTAAATTTTAGAAATGTTTATTTACAAATAAGCATAATTGTTGAGCAATTTTTGATGGGCTGTAATGGCATAAAGCACGAGCCAATCGCGCTTGCCGAGCGGATTTGTGGCAATCACTGCCTGCTTTCAATATCGTTTGAAGTAAGACAAAAGTGCCAGACGCCATTGATATACGGCGATATCTTTGCAAGCGAGGCTAAATTCTGTGTTCTATATTTTGATCATTCATGTCGAAGGAGAATAAATATGGATTCTGCTGCGCTACTGAGTCGAGTCGATGACTTACCCCGTTTACCTAAAGCCATTAGTGAGCTGCTTGAAGTAGTTAACGATGATAATGCCACGGTCAAAAATATTGCGACTAAGGTGTCCCACGATCCCTTGATCAGCGCTAAGGTGCTGAGGCTGGCAAATTGCGCCCACTATGGTCACAGCCGCGAGGTGGGCAGTATTGACGAAGCCGTTGTGCGCCTTGGCATGCAGACGCTGCGGACGTTAGTCCTAGCGTCGGCGGTGATGGGCTCAGTGCCTAAATGCCAAGGGGTCGATCTCGCGCAGTTTTGGGGGCAGACCTTTGAAATTGCACTCTATTGCCAAGAGATGGCCAAACGTTGTGGGGTACAGCCCGATGAGGCCTTTACCTGTGGGATCCTCCATCGGATTGGTGACTTACTGATTGCGGCGATTTCCCCCGAAGATGCCGAGAAGATTACCGAAGCCGTCGCTCAGGGCAAAGATAAGCATACGTTTGAGCGTGAACTGCTCGGCTATGACTCGCCCGATATTGGCGCCCTGTTGGCCCAAAACTGGAAATTCACCCCCGCGCTGGTGCAGGGGATTCTTTATCAGGATCACCCCAAGGATTCGAATCCGTTTTCTAAATTGGCCGCCTTGTTGTGCCTCGCCTATAAAGTGCTGGAGGAGTGGGACAGCATAGATGATGACGATAAAACCAGTTGGTTATCGCAATTAGCGACCAAGAAGGGCTTAAAGATGGAAATGGGGGGATTGCGAGTCAAGTTAACAGAACTGAGAGGCGCTGGATTCGAAATAGGTAAGGCCCTTGCTTAAGACTGTTTGACCCGCAAACGGCAATTTAAAACGTTAAACTCAAAGCATGAATGGCAGCACTGCGATTCATGCTTTTTTATGGGGGCTTTTAGTATGCCGCTTGGGTCGCTTCGATAGCCTGATTACGCATCTGGATCAGTTCGCTGTGTTTGAGGTACAGCAAATCGGCGGTGCGGCGAATAATTTGATCTTCGTACTGGGATAGTTGTCCATCGGCATAGGCTAATTGCCACATAGCTAACAGCAATTGTTGCTTTTGCTCCAAGCTAAATTCGGTATTGATGGTATTGGTAAACTCAAACAGCGAGGTGGCATTACCTTGGGCTTTTTTCGCTTCTTCAATCAGTTCATTGGCTTCCTGCGTTGGCATCGACAACGTTTCCGTCAGCAAGGTTGGCAGTAATGCCATTTCTTCTGCCGCGAGGGTTTCATCGGCAAATACCACTTCGAGCAACATGCTCGCGGCCGCCAACTTGAGCTGGTGGGCTTTCTCCTCGGGGGAGATGGCCTGGGTGTGGGATTGAAGGAATCGTTTCAGCTTAGCAATCATAAAAGGGCACTGCTCTGGCAAGAAGGGATAACTAAATAGAGTGATTTACGGCGCTAAAGTTCACCCTAAGCCGTGTGCTTAGGGTGAAAGCGAAGATTACAGCAGAGAGTTTAGGCCCTTCATCAGAAGATCTGAGCTGCCTTCGGCGCCATTTGTCTCAAGATAAGACTTGGCGATATTGATCATCGGCATAGCGAGATCTTTAGAAATACCTAATTTTTCAAAAGCATCTAACACCATTGCGCTGCCTTGAAGGGAAGATCCAATATTACCCGCCTTAGACAATAGGCCTGAAACGCCCGAGTTAGCGTCAAGCTTTGGCGCTGCGGCTAATAGGCTGTCGGCATTAGGAATGCTGGCGGCTAATTTGGTGTAATCATTCGAACCTAGGCTAGACTGGGCTAGGCCTAACAGGCTGCCTAAACCGCCTTCGGCTTGGTTTTGGCTTAAACCGAGTTGCGACATTACGCTACCGACTAACTCGTTAGATTGAGTCGCGGTACCTGTGGCCACTTTTTCTGTTTTTGCTTGTGTTCCTGCGAGGTTATCTAACCAGCCTGCACTGGCGGGAGCCGCTAAAAGCGTGGCACTGATCAGGATTGAGAGAGTGAGAGTGTGTTTCATGAGTGGCATCCTTTGAGGGTTTGCGCGCAATAAAGGCCCACAGTGTAACGGCTTTGCGACTTTTGTTGCAGTCCTTTTCTGTGATTTACGGTTCACTCAAGTGATTTGTGTTGTGCATTGGGGCGGGATTTTGGGTATCCTTAGCGGCAATTCACGGTGTTAATTTACTTCAATTATTTTGGAAAGGCGCATGTCACTATCCGCAATTTTGACCGAAGCTTATAACTTTTTCCGTAATCATCTCACTCAGCTTGCCATGCTGACAGTGCCATTGCTGTTAGTGCAGGTGGGGATCCAGCTGTGGCTAGGCACAGAGATGAGCAAAGTCGATCTGGAAAACCCACAGTTTGGCGCGCCACATATGATCGCCATGATGCTACTGTTATTGATTTTTTCGGTGCTGATCGCCGCATTAACGCTATTTTTAGAGCTGAGATCCCAGGGACATAATCCCCCGACGGGAATGGTATTGAAGGCCAGCTTACCCTTTGTACCGCCCCTGCTGTTGGCGGGTGTGTTTTCGGGACTGGCGATTTTAGCGCCTGTGATGCTATTTGCTGCGTTCGGTCCACTGTGGTTAGTCGGCCTCGTCATCAGTTTCTATCTGTTTGCGCGACTCGCCTATGTGAACTTTATGGTGGTGGTTGAACGTCTCACACCGCTGGAAGCCATTAAGGCAAGCTTTAGCTTTAGCGGTCCTATCGTACTGAAAACCATCGCCTTATTGATGCTTTATTTGCCGCTTTCTGTCGTGGGTGCGCAGCTCTCTGGCGCGGCTTCTCTGGGCGGCCTGCCAGTGCAAATGTTGGCGGATACCTTGATGGCATTTATCGGTCTATTCGTGAACTTAGCGCTGTTCCGCCTGTATATGGTGACGAAAAAGCCTACCGCGGAATAATATCAACTGAGTACATTTGAACTGAGGTAAGGATTTATGGGGACAGTGGCTGAGTTACTGGATAGCGAATTTATCCAAGGGTTTTCGGCCTCTCTCCTCGATGATTACCTCAACGCCAAAAACTATGTGCAGGATGTGCCCACCCAGTCACTGCTACATATCCGCAGTTTTACCCACAGGCTGACCGAACTACTCGGTCAGGATAAAGCCGTCTCCTTCACCAGTCCCAACCTCTATGATCGTATCGAGCTGTTAAACCAAAAGCGGCTGATCGATGTGAAGACGACCAGAGCCTTGCATCGCCTGCGTGGCGATGGTAACCGTGGTGCCCACCCTGAAAAATACCATTTAACCCAAGAACAATTGCTCGCCTTGGCCCAAAAGGCCATTAAGGATGTGTTGGCCTTAATTGAGCACTTGTATCCTAAGGTGATTGGGTGTGCGGCTCCCGCTTATCGTTACCAAGCCAGCGATGCTGTTACCATTAAAGATCTCTGTTACCGCGCGGTGATGGAAGACGACCCTAAGGCACAATATCTTGTGGGGATTTCTTTTAAAACCAAAGCATTAATGCTTAAAGAACAAGAGCTTGCCTTAGCTGACCAATCCTATGGTAATGAAGATGAAAATGGCCCAGCGGTAAAGGAAGTGGCGCAAAAAGCCAGTGATACCTTTGCCAAAGCTGCCTATTGGTTTGCCCTCGCGGCGCCAAAACATTCCGATGCTCTCTATGAACATGGGGTGGGGCTTATCCATGGCTATCAAGGACAGGCCGATGCCATTCAGGGCGAAGCTGCAATTGCCAAGGCCGCTGAGGCGGGTGTCGTCAATGCGATGGCGTTACTCGGGTATTTTTATCTGGTGGGCAGCGAGACATTTAAGCCGGATTTAGTGCAGGCTAAGCACTATTTACAATTGGCGGCCGAGGGCGAGCAGACCGAAGCCATGGCGAATTTAGGCGTGCTTTACTATCAGGCGAAAGATCTGACCCAAGCCTATCATTTTATTAATAAAGCGGCACAAGCGGGTTATCCCCATGCCCAGTACCATTTAGCCTTAATGCTCGCTAATGGCGATGGTTGTCAGCGCGATCCTATTGTGAGTGAATATTGGATGGCCGAAGCGGCGGAACAGGGCCAACTCGATGCCATGCTTACCCGCGCACAACACATGCTAAACGATGAAAGTGGTTTGGGTGGCGATGTGAGTCAGGCGGAGCGTTACCTGCGTGAAGTGATTAAATACGGTCACAGCGTGCCAGCCATGATTGAGTTGAGCATGGCACTCGCGGACGGTATTTTAGGGCGCATCGATGTGGTGGGCTCTGCGGCGCTGCTCAACCTCGCGCGCCGTCATGCTAATGCCAAAGAGGCCGAGATCATCGAGCCTCTCTGGCAATCACTCGCGCTGCAAATTGATACTGTGCTGGAGATGACTCAAGATCCCGGCGAGATTCAAACCCTTAAGCGCGCAAAAACCTTACTAAGCGCCTAGTATTATTTCTCATCCTGTTGATGCTCGAAGGTGCGGCCACGATATTGCTCTGCATGGGGTTCGCGTACCACATTCGCCGAGCGATAAAAGTCCGATGCTTGGCTTGCCGCCTCCTGTGCTTGCGCCTGGGTGCGATTAAACTTACTCATTTGGCGTGCGACATAAAAACGGCTAAATAGCACAACACAGCCGAGCGCAATGGCACCGAATAAAAGCACAAAAGGTAATAAAAACAGAGATAAGCAGATTAGGCTGACGCTGACCGCCATGGCTAACCAAGCCCGAGCTCCTGAAATGCGTGGCTGAAATGGGCTCTGTTGAAATTGTTGATAGATCATAAGAACTCCTAATCAAAATGGGCGAGGCGTAAGGGGAATAGTCTAAGGATTTGCCAAACTGGTGTAATCGAAGGCCTCTCTTTCCCAATGCTATGGAGAGTCAGTGTGCAATAAATAAACGGATTGGGTCACGTTAATTTGGGTTAATTTACGTTGTTTTACGTCTATGAAGCCGAAATTGTTGTGCCTTTTGTTTGGCTGTGATCTTTGTGTTTGCCTGAGGTTTGTTTTTGGTGTTATTTGGTTATCTTAATGTTTTTGCTTAATTATTTGTTATTCCGACTGTAACGTATTCTTTGTTTGTTGTGCAATATGTGCGAAAATTTAGCCGATATTTTGATTGGTTTTGGCTAAAACTGTAAATTTACGACGTTAACTGCCTGCCTCTCATCATTACCTTCCTTCACTGCTGTGTAAAACCGTAGATACCAAAATGAACTCATATTCGCTTAAACAAAAGATCCTGATTTCGGTCGTGATCGCGCTCTCCCTCGTCATCGGCTCACTGTCATGGCAAAGCTATTCCAGTCAAAAGTCATTGTTGCTGCAAAATAGCCTAGAGCAAGTGCAGCGCTTGGGTGAACAACAGGCCGAGCGCATTCAAGAGTGGCTAGCAGGGCGCCAAGATATCGTTGGGGCATTAGTCTCTAAGGTGGAAGGTAACAGTTTAAGTGCATTACAGCAGGCGCAGGCCTCTGGGCGATTCCAGCTGACTTATTATGGTACTGAGACAGGGCAGATGTTGGACTCAGATCCAAGCATCGACCGCACGGGTTACGATCCGAGAACGCGCCCTTGGTATAAACAGGCGATGAATGAGCGCGGTCTTATCCTGACAAAACCCTATGTTGACGTGGCCTATAACGTGTTAGTGGTCACTATGGCACAGGCGACCTCGCAAGGTGTGGTGGGGGGCGATCTCTCAATTGCGAGCCTAGTCGAGAGCGTGAATCGCATGACACTCCCCGCCAATGGCTATGCGATCATGATGCACAAAGACGGCACTGTGATTGCTTACAAAGATGCTTCAAAGGCCATGAAGCCTGTCGGCCAAATCGACAACGATCTGAATCATGATTTACCGCAGCAGAGCCGCCAAGCGGGAACCTTGCTGCCCATGTATTTTGAGAATGAGGGCCGCGACAAGTTAGTCTGGGGCGTCGATATTCCCAATACCGATTGGGAATTGGTGATAGTGCTGGATAAGGAGACTCTTGAGGCACCTCTGACCGATCTTCTGTTGACGCAATTTGGACTTTCCGCCGTTGTATTACTCCTGAGCGTGTTGGCGATTTCCTGGTTGGTTAATCTATTGCTAGGTCCACTCGGACGCGTGTCACAGGCACTGGCACGCATTGCCGACGGCAATGGTGATTTAACTCAACGCATCGAGGTCGACACACAGGATGAAGTGGGCGTGCTAGCTGATAGCTTTAACCGTTTTGTCGGCAGCCAGCACCAACTCATCAGCCATATTCGTCAGTTAGCCAGTGAGCTAGATGCGGATGCCGAGCGCAGTCTTAAAACCAACCATATTGCCGTGGCAGAGTTGCAACGTCAGCAGCAGGAAGTGGCTATGGTGGCAACGGCGGTGACCGAAATGGCAAGCGCGACCAATGAAATTGCCGCCAATGCGGAAAACACTGCGACAGCGGCGCAGCAGTCGGCCGCGAGCAGTTTCCAAGGCAAAGAGCTGGTCAATAAAACCCGCAGCTCGATCAATTCCCTAGCCGATGAAGTCGCTCAGGCAACAGACGTGATTGAAGATTTAAGTCGCCATGCACAGTCGATTTCTAGCATTTTAGCGACTATTCAAGGGATTGCGGAGCAGACTAACCTATTAGCGCTCAACGCGGCGATTGAAGCTGCCCGCGCGGGTGAGCAGGGCCGTGGTTTTGCCGTGGTCGCCGATGAGGTGCGGGTATTGTCGCGCCGGACTCAAGATTCGACCCAAGAGGTACACGCGACCATTGAAACCCTGCAACGCACCACAGCAAAAGCCGTGAGTTTGATGGAAAGCAGTCAAATGCTCGCTGGCAACAGCGTCGAAGATGCGAATGCCGCGGCAAAGGCGTTGGAAGAAATCACCCAAGCCGTAAATGTGATTTCGGATATGGCAGGCCAAATTGCCACTGCCGCCGAAGAGCAAACCCAAGTTACGGGGGAAATCACCCAAAATACTGTTGCGATCAAGGACGTGACCGACGAAATCACCGAGGCCGCGAAATCGGATCTGACTCAAGCCCAAGGATTAAAGGCGCGTGCAAACGATCTTAATGCACAGGTCGCGACTTTTATTCTCTAAGTGTGTTGAGTTCAATAAGCCCGGGATACGCTTGTGCCCTGGGCTTTTTTATGGCTTTTGTCCTAAGGTTGCATAAGCTTTTCAACACTTTGGCAGATGGTATCACGCATCCATTTATGGCCTTGGTCTTCATCGTTGCGCTGATGCCAGAGCAGCACATAGGCCATAGGGATAAATTCAAAGGGCAGAGGCAATAGCCTCAGTGGATACAGCTTGCATGCGTGCAGTGCAAAGCTCGACGGCAAAGTGAAAATTAAATCACTGTGGGCACAGATGCTGGCCGCGCCATAAAAATCGGGTACAGTCGTGCTGATTTTGCGCCTGTGGCCAAGGTCGGCCAGAAAGTAATCCAGCGCCCACCAATCACTCCCTTCACAACGAACCTGCACATGTGCCATATCCAAGTACATGGATAAATCCCATTGGGGCGAGGTGAGTGCAGTCATCAAGGGATGATCTTGGCGCACCAAACACACTTGCCTGTCGGTAAACAGGGTTTGGCAGCTAATGCCATCTGGGAGTCTGTCCGTTTGCGAGTCCGACAGTGGGTGTAGATCCCGCCCCGAGATCCCAAAGTCAATTTGCCCCTGCTGCAAATCGTGCATCGATTTCTCGGTCCACACATAGGAGTCGAGCTTCAGATTCGGTGCAGTGCTTAACAATGGGCCGATAAAATAGGGAATTAAGGTTTCGTAGGCGCTTTCAACCATGGCAAAGGAAAACTGCCTGTTACTGCTGGCCGGCGTAAACGTCGGTGGCTGAGTGAGTTGATATAAGTCCTGCAAAATATTCGGCAATTTAAGCCCAATATTGAGCGCATGTGCCGTGGGTTTTAGGCCGTGGGCAGTGCGTTGGAACAGGGGATCATCTAGAGTTTCTCGCAGGCGATTCAAGCTCTTGCTCAATGCCGACTGGCTAATATGTAATCGACTCGCTGCGCGGGTGACGCTCTGCTCTTCGAGCAAAACCTTCAATATCACCAGTAGGTTGAGATCGATTCTGGCTAAGTTGTCGAGATTCATAGATATTCCTTAAAGGAAATTCACTTTGGAAATTATACCATTTCTGTTCATACCTTGAGTTATTTAAAATAGCGCCCACTGAAATACTTTTTACTGTTTAACCGAGATAAGTTTTATGCGGCGCAATCTGTTACCTATTTTGATGTCTTTGGTGCTACTTAGCCCTCTGGCAATTGATATTTACCTCCCTTCTATGCCCACTATGGCGGCAGAGTTCGCCGTGTCTGCCAGCGAAGTACAGTCCACCTTAGTACTGTTTTTATTTGCTATGGGTGTGGGACAGGTATTGATTGGCCCCTTGGCCGACCGTTATGGACGTCGCCCCGTGGCACTCTTTGGTGTGTTGCTGTATGGCGCGAGCAGTTTGCTCGCCGCTGCTGCGATTGAATTTCACTGGTTACAACTTGCTCGCGTGTTGCAAGGGTTAGCGGCGTGTTCAACTTCGATTGTGGTCTTTAGCGCTGTGCGTGACTGTTATTCGCCGAAGGAAGGCGCCCGTATTTACAGTTACTTAAACGGTGCTATTTGCGTTATTCCTGCCTTGGCACCTACCCTTGGCGGACTATTAGCCATGCAATTTGGCTGGCGCTCGACCTTTGTGTTTATGACGCTATACGCGATTTTGATGATGCTATTGGTGGGCTATCGTTTACCCGAAACCCGTCCGGCCAATACCGTTAGCACAGGCCCATTGTACCGTTGGAGTCGTTATAAGCCGGTGCTGAGCAATACCCATTTCTTGTTTTATGCCTTTGCCTGTATGTCGGCGATGGCGGCAATTTTAAGTTATGTGTCTTACTCTCCCGTGTGGCTTATCGGCCATTTAGGGGTGTCTGAGTTGGCATTTAGCGGTTTGTTCGGTTTGAACGCTGTAGTCAATATTGTGGCCTGTTTTGCCGCGCCGGTGGTGATCCGCAAGTTAGGCAACCGTCCAACCGCCATCCTTGCCTTAGTGCTACTGGTGCTCTCGGCGGTATTGATTATCGCGGCGCAAGCCTTTGGTCCGAGTGTGGGTATGGCTGCCGCCTTTGCCTTTATGCTACCTATGATGTTGTTGTGTATCGGTTTTGCTTTCTTATTAGGCCCTGCGACCAGTATGGCACTGTCAGCCTTTGGTGAGCGTGCAGGAACAGCAACGGCGATGTTAGGTTTTATTCAGATGAGTGGTGCATCGGTGATTGCTGGATTGGTACAGCAAACAAACCTGACCGCCCCCTATGCAGTGGCCTTAGTAATGGGAGTATTTTCTGTCGGATTACTTTCAATGATGGCGCTCAGCCGCTTCGACCACTGGCACCAAGAGCAATTAGCCGCAGAGCATTAATTCGCCCTAAACGGCTAACCCAAAACACCCTTTGCCCGTAGCTTATTTGACCATAACTACGGGCATTTTTTATGGGTAATGCGAGCTGTTATACTGCAGGATAAACGTTTTATAGAGAGTTTGCTTTGAGTCGCCACTATTGTCCTATTTGCTGTTATCCGATGAATGCGTGCCTCTGCGCCCATGTGCAGCCGATACAGCCGCAAACGCAGCTAGTGATATTGCAACACCCCTCCGAAGTCGAGCATAAAAAGAATAGCGTCAAGGTGTTAAGTCTAGTAATCCCCAATACCCAAGTATATGTGGGGGAGACTGAGGCGGATTTTGCCTTATTGCGCGAACAATTGATGAATGGCGAACGCCCTGTCTATCTTGTGTATCCCTCTGAGCAGAGTGTGAGTGTCGAACAACAGAAGCTTTGCGCCGATTGTGTACTGTTGTTGATCGATGGCACCTGGCGCAAAGCCTTTAAAATCTTGCAGCTCAATTCATGGTTGGCTCAATTGCCTGCGGTGCACTTGGGCGAAGGTTATGCATCAAGATATAAGATCCGCAAATCGAGTCGCAGTGACAGTTTATCAACCTTAGAAGCGAGTGCTTATATGCTAAAAGCACTCGAGCCGGATTTAGATGTGTCGCCTCTATTGAATGCCTTCGATGCTATGGTGGAGATGCGCATTCGGGCGATGCCAGCTCAGGTAAGGTTGCGTTATCAGGGCGGAGAATAAGTGTTTTTAAATTCTTACGTTTTTGAGACCCCGTACGAATTAAAATAGTTAAAATCTTATTCAGATCACGCTAACGTAACGTAAAACAAGGTTTAATAGCGGTGATTCATTTGCAGCGCAAATGATGAGATAGCTTTGCCAGCCAATTGCTTTGCAGGGGAGTGATTCCATTCTTTATGGTGTGCTGGCAGGGCTATCGAGCCAATGAGTCAATTCGTAAAAATCCACCCATAAACCAGTCAATTATCACCGCGTTGCAGCTCAACCTTAAGCGATACACCTTTCGGCTAAAAAGGCTTGAGTAAACTGTTCAACCGAGCTGGGATAGCCAAACAAAAAGCCTTGCGCAAAACCTTGTCCCATATGGGTAATGATGTCTTTTTGCTGCTGTGTTTCAATGCCTTCTGCCACAAAGTGAATGTCGAGAGCCTGTGCTAATTGCACTATGGCATGGCAAAGTTTTTGTCCCGAGGCATCATGTAAACGCAGAGCAAATTCAGCATCAATTTTGACACTGTCTATCGGTAAGGTTCCTAAACGGCTGAGTGATGAGAGACCTGTGCCAAAGTCGTCAATGGCGATGCCGACACCTAAGGCTTTGATGCGCTCAAGGGTCTGGCGCGCTAACTCGGGTTGACGTAACAGCGCTGACTCGGTGATTTCTAAAATCAGCGCTTCGGCGGGCAGGGCGACCATTTCTAGGGCGCTAATCACTTGGCCGACAAAATCCACATGCTCCAACTGTAAGGGCGATACGTTAACCGACACTTTAAAATCAGGCTGATAACTCGCGCGCCATATGGCGGCCTGCTTACAGGCTTGCTCCAGTGCCCATTGCCCAATGGTAATAATCAGCCCTGTTTCCTCGAGTAAAGGGACGAACTCGGCCGCTTCATAATGCTCGTTGGGGGATTTTTGCCAACGCAGTAACGCCTCGGCACCTATGGGCTTATTGGTATGTAAATCCACTATCGCCTGATAGGCAAGATTGAACTGTTTGAGGCTATGGGCATGCCTTAGATTGTTGATAAGCTTTAATTTAAGCTCAGCTGCTTGGCTCATCACCTTGTCATAAAAGACTAAGTGCGGCTGATTTTTCTTCGCGCTATACATGGCGGTATCGGCTAAGCTAATCAGCTGTCCCGCTTGATCGCTGTGGGTTGGGAACAGCGCGATACCAATACTGGTACCGAGGAAGAACTTCTGCCCTTCGATTTCAAATGGACTGTCGAATAGGCTCAGTATTTGCTCGGCAAATAATTGAATTTCTTCCTTACAGCTGCATTCCTGCAGCACTAAGGTAAACTCATCGCCCCCCATACGGGCGATATCGGCCTTCTCAATGCAGCCCGCTTCTAAACGCGCGGCCACCAGTTGTAACACCCTGTCACCCATGGAATGACCAAAGCTGTCATTGATGTTCTTAAAACCATTGAGGTCTAAAAACATCAGTGCGCCGAGGGCGGAAGGATCATCCTTCAGTTTATCGAGGGCGCTATTGAGTATTTGCTTGAGATGATAACGGTTCGGCAACCCCGTTAATGTGTCGTACATAGCACGGGTGGTGAGCTGCGTTTCGAGCAGTTTTTTGGTGCTGATATCGCTGAAAATATTCACATGATATAGGGCGTTGTCATCGGTCTCGATTCGGCGACTGCTCTGCCATGCAGGAAAGTGGCTCCCGTCAGATCGCTGTTTAAGCGTCTCACCATGCCAAAATCCCCGAAGTTTCATGGCGGCTTGGCAATCGGTTTCTTGCCCTGGTGGCAGGAGTTTGGCCTCTAAAAACTCAGGGGTTTTACCGATCAATTGCTCGGCACTGTAACCGCAGATACGGCACATAGCCTTGTTTACGGCCAATATGCGATTATCAGCATCGGTGATGTAAACGGCCTCGGCACTCTCTTCAAGTGTGGTCGCCATAATTTCCCGTGGGATATGGGCAAAGCCATCGGAGATCGACGGCCGAACTTGAGTTCGACGGTTGAGGGCTTGTAGCTCAACGAGCACTACGGCTTGTTGCTGTAAATAACAAGGGTAGAGTCTTACCTTGGTGGGGAGTTCTTTACCCTGTTGGCTCAGGTGGAGCCAACTAAATTCGACATGGTTCCCCGATGCCGCCTCAATAATCATTTCCCGTGCAAATTCAACGCTATTGCGTCCGGAGGATTGGATCCTAGGTGAAAAGTCATAGGGCGTGGTATTCACTAAGGCATCGTATTCGGTGCCAAAGTAATCGAGGGTGGCGCTATTTGCGCTAATAAAACTAAAGCCTTGGATTAGGGCGAGGGGAGTCTGGTGCGGATCGGCTTGCCAGCATGACAGCTTATCTTGCAATACAGGGTCATCTGTACTGAGTTTATTGAGCAAGTGTTGCCATCTGATCATTTAGGATACTCCCTTGTGACGCAAATTAAGGTCACATCCTATAGCTAGGTACTTCGTTTATAACGAAATTAATTCAAATAGTACATCATTCCAGCGAGGTTAAAATAAACATAATCGAGGTTTTGCTCAAATAACAACTAAAAACTGACAGTCTAAGATAGCTGATTTTCAGCGACTTACACGAAAATCATTCTAACTCATCACTGCAAAATACGGTTTTATGCTATGTTTTGCCCTGAATACCCAGTTTGCCGTGTCAATCAGCCGAGGAAGGACTCTAAGGAATATCGGATGCAAAAACTTATCCCCACTATCGCATTAAGTGTCGTTGTCGGCCTAGTATTACCTACCGCGCACGCGGCTGATCAGCCGAAACCACGGCTGACCTTAGAGCAACGGGCCGATAAGGCGCGCATCGACTCGCAGCGTATCGAGCAGGCGCAGCTTGAAAAGGCCCGCCGAGCCGCCCAAGAGACCTCGGCACGGGAAGAAAAAATCCGCCAACAGTCCAATCCGCAGGATTGGGAAGCCCAACAAAAGCTTAAGGCTCAAAAGCAGTTCGATGAAAGGGAAAGCCGCGAGCAAAAATATCTGCAAGAAGCCAAGGAAGCGGCCGCCAAAGAGCGTAAAATCCCCAAACCTTAGTTATTTTTTTACATTAAGGGCAATATTCACCGTTTGCCCTTTGATTCTGCTAGGAATTGCCGTTGAACACCTGCCCCCTTTGCCACAGTGCCGATTTAGTGGCTTACCACCAAGATAAACGCCGTCGTTACCAACAGTGCCAGCAGTGTGCCTTGGTGAGCGTGCCTGCCGAATTTTATCTGAGTCCTGCAGCCGAAAAGGCTGAATACGATAAGCACGAGAATCACCCGCAGGATCTTGGTTATCAGCAGTTTCTAGACAGAACCCTCGCCCCCTTGTTGAGCCGCTTTGCGCCAACGGCATTGGGGCTCGATTTTGGGTGTGGTGAGGGCAAGGCGTTGAGTCTGCTGGCGCAAACGCGGGGTTATCGGGTCGAAAACTACGATCTCTATTACGCCAACCACCCCGAGTTACTCACGCGGCAATACGATTTCATTACCCTAACAGAGGTCATCGAGCATGTGAGTGATGCCGATGCGTTACTGACCTTATTAAATTCCTTGCTCAAACCCAAGGGCATTTTGGCCGTGATGACGAAGCGAGTGCTCAATCCCACGGCCTTTAGCACTTGGCATTATAAAAATGATCCCACCCATATTAACTTTTACTCCGAAGCCACCTTTCAATGGCTCGCCGAGCATTACGGCTGGCAACTGGAAATCATCGACAAAGACGTCGTGTTTTTGCATCAAGCTAGTTAACCTGAACTCAGGTTAACTAATGCGCTTGGGGCTTTTGCTGCCGCAGATAAGTTGGGATCTGTAAGTTTTCTAAATCGAACTTGGTTGGTGCAGGCTCGGCGATGGATATTGCCTGACGCTTAATAAAATCATGCACATTGATATAGTTGTCATTGACAGCCTGGATAGGAGTTTGAATTTCCGGCGGAGCGAATCCAATCCCCGTTGCTATCACCATGATTTCGAGCTCCGATTCGAGGTTCGGGTCGATAGTGAGCCCAATAATCACTAGGGCATCCCGCGGTAATTGCTCATGTACAGTTGCGCCGATTTGGTTGTATTGACTGAGCTCTATCGTGTCTTTTGCGACAACACTGACAATTGCCGCTTGTGCTTGATTGAGTTCAATATTATCGAGCAAAGGATGTTGCATGGCGCGTTTAACCGCCGAGATCAGATCCTCGTCGCCCTGAAGGCAGCTCACGCCCATTGCGGCGCGACCTTGACGGCTGATAACGGAAATAAAGTCATTTAAATCAATATTGATAAGCCCAGCTTGGCTGATGGTATTGGCAAGCCCCAGTAACACATCCTGTAAAATTTTATTGCTCTCTTTGAATGCATTAAGCAGGGTCACTTTGGCGCCAAGCACCTCGGCAAGCTTATCGTTGGGGAGAACGATAACGGCATTGGCGCTCTCCAATAATTCCTGCAGTCCGGCTTCGGCATTGGTCTTTCTGTGCTGGCCCTCAAAGCTAAAAGGCATGGTCACAACGGCGATAACAGGTTTGGTTAACTCACGAGCGAGCTTTGCCACCTGCGGTAGCGCGCCCGTACCTGTGCCGCCGCCTAATCCCGCCGTGAGAAACACGATATCGCTATGCTGCATTTGTTCAGTTAATGCCTGCGCCGACTCAATCGCTGCTGCGCAGCCGACATCGGGCTTGGCGCCTGCGCCTAAGCCTTTCGTCGTTTGTGGACCAATTTGAATGCGGTAATGGCTGCTGGTGGCTGCCATGGCTTGGGCATCGGTATTGACGGAAATTAATTCTACGCTGGATGGCAGATTGACTTGGCTGAGTTGATTAATGGTATTACAACCACAACCTCCGACGCCGAATACCGTTAATTTAGGCATGGCGCCAGTGGCGGTTTCATGAATTAGTTCAAACATAGCACTCTCACAGTTAGCAATGGTAAAGCAAGACTAACCTTGAGTTGCGACTCAGCTTGTCGCATCAATGCGATAAACAGTTTAACGGTATTTCGCCGCCATTTTTTTGCTGAGGGCGGCAAAGTGCTCCCGCAGTTTTACCGGTGCCAGCACCTCCACGGTATCGGCCATTTCCCACAATGCTGCGCGCAGCTTTGGGGTATCAGTGACTTCTGCGACTACATAAAAGCGGCCATCCTCGCGTAATTGCATGGTCTGGTTATCGCTAAACTTGGCTTCGCGCATGATAAAACTCGCCTTATCGGAGAGCAGCAGTTCGAGACGCATCTTCTCGCCACGCGAGCCCTGTGCGGTTTTATTGATATCAAAATCGGCACTCTTAACCGCCGCGCTGGGCAATAGCTGCGCGTTACGCAGTAAGCCAATCGGTTTGTGGTGGCGGCGCTTATCAAAGCTGCCAATGGTAAAGGCGAGTAGCGCCACCCCATCGCGGATCAAAATACCTTGTGGATTAATGGGGTTGTAATGCAGCCAATGCATTTTGCCATTGATCCATTTTTTGATATCGCAGCGAATTTGTTTCTTATCCAAAATCGCTTGCTGTATGACCTCTAAAGACTGAGGTTGGTGCTGCGGCAGGATAAAGGGGTAAGGCTCGGGAAGCTGTGCGACTCGGCACGCCCAATAGAGCCAAGGGTTTTCGGGATCGCTAGCCAGCACCTGATCGGCCCTGTCGAAGTAGGGCTGTAGTTGTTGCAAGCTTTGTGGTGGCATCAACTGACTGGCACTGCGCTTTAAGGTGGTTAAAGCCAGCGCCATATGTTGGTCCATTAGATCTAGGTTCAACCCGCGCCAGCAGGACTCAATCGACCAACCATAGGGCTTGTTTCTATCATCGAGGCGTAAGCCAAAGGTGCCCATTTCATACATGGCCTTTAAATCCCTTTGCACCGAACGCTTACTGATATCCTGCGTGCGGTTTGCCAGCCGCTCGACTAATTCGTTCACCGAGATTTTACGTGGCGCCCGCGGGATTAAGCTCAGTAGTGTCACTTGGCGTTGAAAGTTAGGCTGCATGATGAATTTTTCGATGTTTAGCGGAATAACATTATATTAATCAAAGGCTGCGACAAAAGCTGTCGCAGGTTTTGTATGGTGTGTGAAAATCTTTCAAAATCCCGACTGACTCACCTTATGCGAGTAATCGCATTGTCTCGGCTTTTGATTTCATAAGACCATCAACAATGGATTGTCGGCATATTTTGCAAGCCGCGTGATTTACACTGAGTGTAGTAAAACATTCACTGCGTAATGTCTCCTTACTATTAAATCTATTAACAATTTCTCAATGTCCGTGTAGTTTAGATAGCTTATAAAAACAACAATAGGTTATCGCTATGACTGTACTCTCGGTATCGCGCGCGTTATCAACATCCTCTGTAGCTACATCCTTTGCACCTTATTCCCGTTCACTCGGTGTGAGTTCATCCAAACTGACTAAGAGCTTGCTCGCTTCCATCGTCACCTTGAGCTTAATGGGTGCAGGGGTAAGCACTGCCTATGCGGCGCAGCCCGATGCGGCTAAGTTGGCGGCGGGTGTGGAGCAAAAGGTGATCGACTGGCGCCGTGATTTGCACCAACATCCTGAGTTATCTAATCGCGAGTTTCGCACCAGCAAGATTATCGAAAAGCATCTGAAATCCCTCGGATTAGAAGTGCAAACGGGCATTGCCCATACTGGCGTTGTAGGCATCTTAAAGGGCGGTAAACCCGGTCCCTTGATTGCGATCCGCGCCGATATGGATGCTTTGCCCGTGACCGAAGTGGTCGATGTGCCTTTTGCCTCTAAAGCGACAGATACCTATCGCGGTCAAACCGTAGGGGTGATGCATGCCTGCGGCCACGATACCCATGTGGCTATGTTGATGGGGGTGGCCGAGAATTTAGCGAAAGTCAAAGATAGCCTTGCCGGTGATGTGATGTTTATCTTCCAACCCGCCGAAGAAGGTGCGCCCGATGGTGAAGAGGGCGGTGCGGAATTAATGCTAAAACAAGGGCTGTTTGCCAAGCGTAAACCCGACCAAGTGTTTGGCATGCATGTGACTTCGAGTATGCCAAGCGGCATGATTGGTGTGCGTAGTGGCCCTGCCATGGCGAGTGAAGATTCCTTTACAATCAAAGTGAAAGGTCGCCAAACCCATGGTTCGCGTCCGTGGAATGGTGTCGACCCTATTGTCGCCGCGGCGCAAATTATTACCAATGTGCAAACCATTGTCAGTCGTCAGGTGGATATTACCAAAGCGCCCGCCGTGGTGAGTTTTGGCGCAGTCAATGGCGGTATTCGCTCGAATATTATTCCCGATGAAGTGGAGCTGATTGGCACCATCCGCACCTTTGACCAACCTATGCGTGCCGATATTAAGGTGCGCTTGGCCGAAATCGCCGAGTTATCGGCAAAAACCTTAGGTGCCACAGCGACAACCGAAATCCATCAAGGTTATCCCGTGGTGGTGAATAATCCTGAATTGGTCGCCAGTATGCGCCCAGTGCTTGCCAGTGTGGTCGGCGATAAGATGCTGATTGAGCCAGGATTAATCACAGGTGCCGAGGACTTTTCATTCTATGCCCTAGAGTCACCTGGGATGTTTTTCTTCCTCGGGGTAACACCCAAAGGCACAGATCCTGAAACGGCGGCCAGTAACCATTCTCCCGCCTTCTATGTGGATGAAAGTGCGTTAAAAGTTGGTGTTGAGGCCATGACCAAGGTTGCCCTTACGGCACTTAAGGCGCAATAAACCGCTTAAGCCTTATTCCGTCAGCTTTTCGGTATAACTTGAGCTTACAAAAAATCGGCGTGGGAAGGTCTTCCCACGCTTGATTTGCTAGGCAATTTGCCTTCATATGTGGATTTTTACAGCAAGGAGCGAACAAGATGAAGCGCACGCTATCGGCGCTGGTGTTGGCGATGGGACTCTTTAATCCCTTAAGCCAAGCACAGGCCACAACGGCAGAAGACATCAAGAGTTTTACGCTAGCCAACGGCATGAAAATCATGGTGCTAGAGGACTCTTCTATTCCCAATGCCAACATGTATCTGTTTTGGAAAGTCGGTTCCCGCAACGAAGTTCCGGGGATTACCGGTATCTCACACTTTTTCGAACACATGATGTTTAACGGCTCGAAAAAATACGGCCCTAAGATGTTCGACCGTACTATGGAAGCCGCTGGCGGGGCTAACAATGCCTACACCACAGAGGATATGACGGTCTACACCGACTGGTTCCCAGCTAATGCGCTAGAAACCATGTTCGACCTCGAGGCCGACCGTATCGCCAACTTAGATATCAATCCCGATATGGTTGAAAGCGAGCGTGGCGTAGTACAGTCGGAGCGTTCGACTGGGCTTGAAAACTCCAACTGGAATACCCTCGAAGGCGAAGTTAAAGGCGTGGCCTTTTTAGCGCACCCTTACTCTTGGTCTGTGATTGGCCATGAGTCGGATATTGCCGCTTGGACCTTAGAAGATTTAGTGCAATACCATAAAACCTACTATGCGCCGAACAATGCGGTCGTAGTGATTGCCGGTGATGTAAAGCTGGCTCAAGTTAAGGCATTGGCGGATAAGTATTTTGCGCCAATCCCCGCGCAAACACCGCCTAAAGCCGTGCGTACCGTCGAGCCTTTGCAAAAGGGGGAGCGCCGTACCTTCGTACAAAAAGCCTCGGTCAGTACACCTAACGTAATGTTGGCGTACCATGTGCCAGCGGCGACCCATGCCGATTATTATGCCTTGGATCTGCTCAGCTCGATCCTAAGCCAAGGTAATAGCTCGCGTTTATATCAAGCGCTGGTGGATAAGCAAGTCGCGCTCGAAGCCGAGACCTATATGCCGATGTCGGTCGATCCTAACCTGTTCTATGTGATGGGCGTAGCCACGCCTGAAGTGAATGCTAACACCTTAGAGCGTGCGCTGATCGAACAAATTAATAGCATAGTGACCAATGGCGTGACTCAGCAAGAGCTAGATAAAGTCAAAAATATCAAGTTGATGGACTTTTATCGTGCGATGGAAACCATCAATGGTAAGGCCAACACCATAGGCACCTATGAAATGTATTTTGGTAGCTACGATAAATTATTTAATGCGCCAGAGGCCTATAACAAGGTAACGCCTGCGGATATCCAACGTGTTGCCCAAACCTATTTACGCAAATCGAATCGCACTGTTGCGGTATTGGCGGCAAACGAGGAGTCGGATCAATGAAATTCTCCTTTGTTAAATCATCCTTTATAGAATCATCTCTGCAGCCGACTAAGTTAATGGTCGCATTAGCCCTAGGCACTAGCTTAGCCTTATCCGGCTGCGCCACCACGGCACCAAAACGAGTCGATACTGGCAGCTTTGCCATGCCAAGTTACGACAAGTTAGTGCTAGATAACGGCCTAACAGTGTATTTAATGCCACAGCGCGAAGTGCCGTTAATCACCCTAAACGCGGTCGTGCGTGCCGGGGCGGTAAACGACACCACAGCGGGTATCGCCCAAATGACCGCCGAAGGTTTACTCCTTGGCGCGGCGGGTAAATCCAAGGCCGAGATTGAGCAGCAAGTGGATTTTCTCGGCGCTAGCTTAGGGGCCGAAGCCGACAAAGAAGGTAGTTATCTGGCCGCCGATTTTATGGCGAAAGATACCGATGTCATGCTCGGCCTATTCAGCGCCGCGCTATTAAGCCCCGACTTTGATTCAGCAGAATTCGACAAGCTTAAGCAGCGCGCCATTGCGGGTTTACAGCAGGATAAAGAAAGCCCGCGCGCCGTGATTGGTCGCTACTTCGATAAACTGGTGTTCGGTGCCCATCCTTACGGTAATGCCTCATCGGGTAATCGCGAGTCACTTGAGCAAGTCACAGTGTCGCAGCTGCGCGCCTTCCACAAAAGCTACTATCAACCTGCAAATACCGCATTAACTGTGGTGGGGGATTTTGATGTGGCAGCGATGAAGGCCAAGCTAACCCAGACTTTTGGTCAGTGGAAAGGCAGCGAAAAACTCGTTCAGCCCGACTTAAACCAAGGTTTACCTAAGTTAACTGAGGCCAAAGTGCTGCTGGTGGATAAGCCAGATGCGATGGAAACTACCTTTGTTATCGGTGGTTTAGGCATTAGCCGTGATAACCCAGACTATGTGGGGCTAACGGTAGTGAACACCATTTTAGGTGGTCGCTTTACCTCTTGGCTGAACGATGAGCTGCGGGTGAATGCGGGGCTAACCTATGGCGCGCGCTCCGGTTTTAGTCCTTATACCGACTCGGGCGTGTTTACCATTAGCACCTTCACTAAGACGGAAACCACTCAAGAAGCGATTGATTTAGCGCTGAAAACCTATGCTCGTTTATGGGAAAAAGGCGTCGACCAAGCGACTCTTGATTCGGCTAAGGCCTATGTTAAAGGTCAGTTCCCGCCTAAGTTTGAAACCTCGGGCCAATTGGCTGGACTCTTATCTGGCATGTATCTCTACGGCTTCGATGATAAGTTTATCAATGAGTTCCAAGCCAAAGTGGACGGCTTAACCTTAGAAGAAACCCAAAGGTTAGTGAAAACTTACTTCCCACAAAAAGACCTGCAGTTTGTGCTGATTGGCAACGCCAGCAAGATAGCGCCTATCGCGGCCAAGTATGGCCAAGTGCAAACCGTTGATATTAATGCGGTGGGTTTTGGTCAGTAACCACTGGCGTTAGTGTATTTCGCCCAATAAAAAGGTCTGCATAGTGCAGACCTTTTGTTTTTCTGTTCTAGGTGTTATTGCGCACCGGGCTTAGCGTAATGAGTCATCCAATCCTTCACTTGGTTATACCAATAGATGGAGTTGTTGGGTTTCATGATCCAATGGTTTTCATCGGGAAAATAAATCATCCGCGATTCGACATTACGTGTTTGCAAGGTGCGGAACAGCTCAAAACCTTGGCCGACGGGTACGCGATAATCGAGTTGCCCATGGCTGACTAAGGTTGGAGTGTTAAAGTTGGCGGCAAAGTAATGGGGCGAAATGGCTTTATACAGCTCAGGATTATCCCAGTAGTTACCAAAGCGAGTGCTGTGGACGGCAAAGTCCGCCGACATTTGTGAGTACATGTCGTACACCGCTGCGTGGATCAGCAGCGCCTTGAAGGGATGCGGCTGACCTAAAATAATCGAGGTTAAGTAGCCGCCATAGCTGGCGCCGCCGGCGACCATACGATCGCTATCGATCCAACTTTGTTGCTTAAACCAGTCTGCGGCTTTGAGCACATCTTCGAGGGATTTGTTTTTCCAATCTGGGTTAATGGCATCGGCAAACTCTTGTCCAAAGCCGCTAGAGCCGTGGAAGTTTGGCCAGGCGGTGACATAACCCCACGAGGCGAAGGTTTGTGCGTTCCAGCGGAAGTGGAAACCATCGCTAATGGCGTTGTGTGGGCCACCGTGGATCAACATAAATAGCGGGTACTTCTTGCTGCGATCGAACCCAGGTGGATAGTGCACCCACATTTGAATATCTTGGCCCTGATAACCCTTGTAGGTGACCGACTCATAGGTGCCTAAATCGACATCCTTTAAAATTTCGTCGTTAAACTGCTCTAAACGCTCGGTTTTACCATTGCGAGGGTTGATGCTGACTAAACGCGCGGGATACAAAAAGCTCTGATTGGTCGCAATCAACTGACCATCTTTAGCGATAGCTGGCTGGCTAAAGTCGGTGGCTTGGGTGATGGCCTTGGCCTTACCGCTCTTGGCATCGATATGATAAATACGGTTTGTCGCTGCATCATCAATGCTGGCATAGAAGCCCTTGCTGTCGGGTGTCCACTCGAATTGAGACACTGAGCGATCCCAATCCGCGGTGAGCGTGGTGAGTTTGCGACTGCTCACATCCATCAGCATCAACCTTGCGGTATCGGCATAAAATCCGGGGATTTTTTGGCGAGTAAAGGCGAGGGTATTGCCGTTAGGGCTAAATGTTGGGTTTAGATCCGGCGCTGGGTTATCTGGAGTGATGTTTTCAGCCTTGCTGCCGCCAATGGTGGCGAGGAACAGATCTAACTTAGGGTCGACGCGATTATCCGAACCATAGGTGCTGAAGGCAATTAAGCGTTCATCGGGGGAAATATCATAACTTGAGCTGCTTTGGCTTGAGCGTGGCAGTTCATGGCCTAACGGCTGAGTCACGGCTTCAACCGCGCCGCCTGTGGCTGGGATCCTAAATACATGGGCCTGACGGCGCTCATCTAACCAATGATCGAACTGCGAATAGGGCAGCGCATTCCACTGGCGGGCGGAGACTTTATTATCTTTGTCTGTTTTAAGCTGGGCCTTCATTTGCTCCCAGTTCTGCTCAGGGAAGATATTGCTGATAAAATACAAATGCTTGCCAACCCACTTGATGCCATTGACGCCGGTGGGTATATCCGTGAGTTTGCTGGCTTCACCCGGGCCATCCATAGGTAACAGGTAAATTTGGCCCGCGTCATCATCGTTACGTTCGCTGATAAAAGCTAAGGTTTTGCCGTCTGGCGAAAATACTGGCTCGCTGACTTTTAAGCCTTTGGCGGTAATCGCACGGTTATTTTTACCTTCACCGTCGAAGCGCCACAGTTGGGTTGAGCCCTTGTCTTCCTTAAGGTCGTATTCAGTCACAGGCGCAATAATGTGCTCGCCCGTGGAGGATACCACTGGGCTACCTATGCGTTTGAGTTGCCAAAGTAATTCGACTGAGAGTGGTTTGCTGGCTTCTGCAAATGCCGTGCTGAGGGGCATTAGCAGACTCAGCAGTATAATTCCTGCCTTCTTCACTAGATGTCTCCTTATCATTCAGAGTGTTATCGTTATTTTTCCCATTAAACCCCAAAGTATAAAAACCGAGCATGAAATCAAGCTGAGTCTGTGAAGGTTGAGACGGACTTTTATGTAAGTAACTGTAACCACAGGCCGCATTTTGATGACGAGGTATGACTGACATGGCGCAAACTGTCGTAGTGTATTTGTGGCTAAGGGGTTTTAACGCTAATGTATTGGAAGATTGAAATAGGACTCGAATATGGCGTTAATCATCCCGCAAAAACTGGGCAAGCTATTGATAAAAAATGTCTTGATACTCGCCTTGGGCAGCTTAGCTCTCTTTCCTGCGCAAGCCGCTAAGGTCAGTTTTAAAGCTTTTTGCCCGCAAATGGTGGGGCAGTGGCAGGGCAATGCCGCTAAGGTGGGGGAAATCCCGAAGCAAGTTATCGTCAACGGCTTTTGCTCCCATGATCAGCGCCAGTTGATCCTCTCCGTAAGTGTCGGTACGCGTGCTCCCTACAGCGAGACTTGGTGGTTTCGGGAGCAAGGCGAGCAAGTACTGTTAACCTACTACGACGGTGTCTCGCAGGAAAAGCAGCAACTCTTTAGTTTATATCAACAAAATGGCGATTATTCCCTGCTTGGCGAGGGAGTCGTGAATGCGCGCGCCGCCTTAATCCAACTGTTATTCGAAGCTAAATCGCCCCAAGGCGCATGGCTATGG
Source organism: Shewanella sp. MR-4 (assembly GCF_000014685.1). Classification (NCBI taxonomy): domain Bacteria; kingdom Pseudomonadati; phylum Pseudomonadota; class Gammaproteobacteria; order Alteromonadales; family Shewanellaceae; genus Shewanella; species Shewanella sp. MR-4. The sequence goes on along the minus strand of NC_008321.1, from coordinate 4,469,383 downwards.
ACGCAAAATATCCAATATTTAGACGATGATATCGACCGCTATCAGCTCTTTCGTGGGATAGAGATGACGCCTGTCGCACCATCTCATTAAGCCGAATTATTCATACTCGACAATACGCAACTCACTTTGGGGACATAAACGAGCTAGAGTTTCTGTTCTAGCTCGCTGAACTGAGATTAGAAATAATATCTTGAAGCCTTAAACACTGATCAACCTTCAGTTTCAAGCTCTTCCTCAACTTCAAACCACGATGACGTATCAATTTTAAAGTCATGCTGGTCAATAGTAATATCAGTAGGATCCTCAACAGTTAAGTCAATAGAAACACTAAAAGGATAGTTTTCATATAATTCTGTAAAGTCCTCCCCTCTACCGTATTCTTGAGTAACATAAACTGTACCCGAGACCGCTACAGTGATACCGTTTTCCTCTAGATAAGTAACCACAAGCTCCTCTGGAGATACAGATTCAACTATTACGTTGTGTGCTAGGATGTCTAGCTCACTTGGAAAGTTATTGATAACGTAGTCGAATAGGTGATCTTGTAAGGTATCATGAATGCTATTGACTACTAAATTTTCCATCGAATCAATTTCTTCAATCACTTCTCTAGAGCGCTGAATAATAAACTTCATATCTGCGTAAAACTGCTTAGGGCAAGTGTTTAAGTGTTTTTCTGTAATATGGGTATATTTATTGAAGAAGTTAAATTCTTTGAGGTAGTCTTTAATGCTGTGATTTAGATCTTCTAACGACACAGTATCCAAATAAGCGTCTGACAGCATTCCTTGAGCGCAATATTTGAGTTTTTGACGCCTAGTTATTTCGAATCTATCACTCTCTCTCGAATACCAAGCTGCAGACTTAACTTTGCTATCAGGAGCTCTGCGATCAATAATCCGTAAAACAAGCTCTCTCATTGAGAAAGCAAAGTTGTGAAACCTCAACGGATTTCCATGAGAACAATAGTTTCTTAGGCTCGCTACAAATAATGTTTTTTCAAACTCAGTAACTAAGAGCCCTTCAAAGTCTTTTATAAAATCATGCTGTAATAAATGTTTTAATTTCATTGTATATCACTATTTGAATGAAGCTTAGCCGCATTAATTACGTAGCTTATTGATGCTTAGAGTTATTTCAGTAATTGCAGCCTTAAGTACTTGTAAACAAATCTTAGCTGTATGCTCTCTTGGTGTGAAGCCTGATGACATTTGTTGATAAGGGTGAATATAATTACGAAAGTCCCTCAAAATATGTGAAAATTTATGGGTATCTAACTGAATTAGTTCTAAGTCTTTTGCCACATCAATAAAGGCAGCGAGAGTCCATTCATGAAATGGTTGAACCTTACCGTCACGATTTTTTGGGGAAGACTTCACCGTGTTAAATGCTCGTGGATAAATAGAAGCTAATCCAAGAAAAACACCTTCTAAAGTACTACCAGCGATTAAAATAGTAGAAAGGTAAGCTGCCGAATTATAATTTTTTTCAATTTCATCGACTCGTTTGTTCAGTACATCAGTTACATTTGGGTCCAAGCCTAAATCAGAGATAGTGAAACCACTAAACTCTCGACTTAAAAAATCAGACTCAGACAGACTACTTGATTTCACTCTATCCTCGTTAAACTCCACTTTATGAAGCTTCTTGAAGGTTATTTCAGCTTCATTTCTAACAACTTGCCATTTATCAAAAGCTAAATACTGGTTAAATTCGACAATACAGCGATCCAACTTGTCAATGCGGCTAATAAAATTGACGGGATTGAATACTGTTTTAATGCACTTATCAAGTTGAGGTGTTCCATTGATTACTTCTAAACAATCGTCTGTATACTTCCAACGAGAGGGGAAGCCTTGTCCATATGAGTGATTAAAACCTAGAGCATTAAAAAACTTAACCAAATTTGGCCCAGAACGATACTCAGTCTCTTCGTTTATTAAGTCTCGAAGTTTTTCACTCGTTTTACTGCTGATGATCATTCAAAATCCCCTAGTACATAACGCGTCTTAAGCAGCTAATCTGCATCTTTTGTATCATTATAATGCCGCCTTTATTTTTTATATCAAAGAAAAATCAGTGTGTTAGTGATAAGTGGAACAAACTAGGTCGCCCCTTTGTTATCTAAGTAGGATACAGGGGGCTTCTTTACGCCCTTTAGATAAGTTTTAGTAGGGGAAATCTGTAGTATCAAAATATGAATGAATTTTTATTCTAACTCGAAAAGGGACAATACCTTTTTAGCTGAATGAGCAGCGAAAGGGTTAGTGAAGATTGGCATTTGTTGCACCAGTGACCGTTGGCGGCATGGATGCCGCCGTCGAGCCTATAGGGATAACTCTTGTTAAATAAAAAGGCGGCGTGTCACTGAGGTAACAATGACAATTCATACTGTACACATAGCGGCAAGGTTATCTGGTTTTGGTGTGAATTGAGTTAAAGCGATCTTTCGGCGTGGATGGCTGAATGATTTGGCTGAGTGATTGGAAAATTGGCTGGTGAAGTCCAGCCTAATCCAAATCAGTATTCCTACCTATTAAATTGCGCCTTCAAACCCGAGCTGACGCCAGGCTTCGTAGCTGATAATCGCCACGGCATTGGAGAGATTGAGGCTGCGACTGGTGGCCGCCATCGGAATGCGTAATCGCTGCTCGGTTGGGATCGACTCGATAATTGGCATAGGTAGCCCACGGGTTTCTGGGCCAAATAATAGCACGTCATCCTTGGCAAAACTGAGTTCAGTGTGAGGGCGGCTGCCCTTAGTGGTACAGGCCATAATGCGTTTGCCTGCCATGGCTTCGAGGAAGGCATCGAAGTTTTTATGGCGAGTCACATTGGTTAAATCGGCATAGTCTAGGCCCGCGCGGCGCAGTTTTTTCTCTTCAAAATCAAACCCTAGTGGCTCAATTAGATGCAGTTGGCTGCCGTTGTTTGCGCAAAGGCGAATGATATTACCCGTGTTGGGTGCGATTTCTGGCTCATAGAGTGCGATATGGAACATGCTTGCCCGCCTGTAAAAAATGACGCCCGATTATACGGCAAACAAGCCTTAAGCGCAGCTCTGCGTGCGCATATCTAAAGCAGTATAAACGCGAATCCATTTTTCTTTTCTCCCTATTAACCTTATCTCAGCACTTGCCTGTTCTATTCTCTCAAAGTAATATATCTCAGTATCAAGATACTTTTTAAGAAGTCATTATGCCGTTTGTGATTGCGTTACTCGCCCCCGTGTTTTGGGGGACCACCTATGCACTGGTGAGTCTTTACTTACAGGATATGTCACCCTACTGGGTGGCGGTTTGGCGCGCGCTGCCTGCGGGCATTTTGCTGCTGATGCTGCGCCCACGTTTGCCGACACTGGCATGGTCTAAATTAAGCTTGCTGGCGTTTTGTAATATTGGCGCCTTCTTTGCGCTGCTGTTTATTGGCGCCTATCGGCTACCCGGCGCCGTTGCGGGCACGCTGGGTGCGACATTGCCATTAATCTTTTTGATCCTCGCTTGGCTGATTGATAAAAAACGCCCGGGGATGAAGTGGTTACTGCTTGGCTTAATGGGCCTCGGTGGCGTGATTCTATTACTGAATCCCTCGGCGGATCTCGACCCGATTGGTGTACTGTGTATGCTGAGCGCGACGACTCTGATTGCCTTTTCTTCCCGTTGGATGCAGCGCTGGGATGTGGGCGACTTTTTAGTGCTCACCGCTTGGCAATTACTCTTGGGGGGATTGATGTTGATCCCGCTGGCTTGGTTTATGGCGGGGCCGCCACAGATCCCCAGTATGGATGTGGTTCCCTCGTTAATCTGGTTGGTTACCGCCAATACCGCAGTGGCTTATTGGGCTTGGCTCTGGTCAATGCGAAATTTAGGACCAGAAATCATGGGGATGGTGGCTTTAGTCAATCCCGTGGTTGCCGTATCATTAGGCGTATTGATTGTGGGTGAAGCCTTAGATATGCGCCAGTGGGCAGGGATTTTAGTGATTTTGCTGTCGCTACTGCTGATGAAGTTGCCGCAAAACTTGAGGTGGAATCCCTTAAAAGCGAGGGGTTAGATGTTAAAACACTTAGACTTAAACTTACTGCCCGTACTGGAAATTCTCCTCGAGGAGCAGAGTGTCACGGCCGCAGCGGCGCGGCTGCATTTGAGTCAGTCGGCGGTGAGCAAGCAATTGACTCGCCTGCGTGAAGTGTTTGATGACCCCTTATTCGAGCGCACCGCCTACGGCCTCAAGCCGACGCCCAAGGCACTGTCGCTGGCGCCCGATTTACGTCAATGCTTACAGCAATTAGCGCAATTTACCCGGCCAGACAGTTTTGAACCCGCCTTAAGCCAGCGCCAGTTTCGGATGCATCTGGTCGAAACGACCTATTCGCTGACCTTCCCACACTTTATGCCTTCGCTCTTAGCGCAGGCGCCCGGTGTGAGCATTAATTGCCAAACCTGGCGGCTGGATACCATGGACAGACTCCAGCGCTGCGATATCGATCTAGCCATAGGTTGTCGCGAATGGGATGAACGTTCGCCCATGCACGTAAACCATATTCCGGACGATATCCATTATGTTGAATTGGTTCAGGATTACACAGTGTGCCTGATGCGCCGTGACCATCCTGCACTATCGCAGGAATGGGATCTCGATACCTTTTTAAGCTATCGCCAATTACAGGTTGCTTTTGGTGGTTTGGAACATTGGTTGTTAGACGATGTGCTGCAAATCCAAGGGCGTAAACGGGATATTGCGGTGAATATGACCGACTTCCAGAGTGCGTTGGCCCTGTGTGAGCAGAGTGATTTGATTCTCTGCGCTCCTTCCCGTTATGCCTTGGCGGTGATGAAGTCGTTTGATCTTATGTATTTACCCTCACCGATTAAACTGATCCCCGGTGCGTATCTGCTGATGTGGCATAAGCATTTCGAGCACGATCTCAGCCATAAATGGCTGCGGGAACTGATTATTAACAAAGTCAGCGCCTCGCTCCCTAACTGATATCTGCCCCAGTGTTTAGCCAAGCCTGCAGCTTGGGCAAAATCGCCTGCCCATCGGCCAGCCCTTGGCGATATACGGCGGTCACTTTATCGATATTGCGGTCAAGTCGCGAGAGGTTAAGTGGCGCAGCAGGGCGGATCACAAAGGTATGGCCGCTGGCAACACTCTGGGCGAGTTCCTCGAGGGATTGGTTATAACGTTGGTGGCGTACTTTGAGCGCGGCGGCCACTGCCGGATAAGCTTGATAACGCTTGCGTGCTAACCAGTTGAACTTCATCGGCGATTTTCGATAGTTTGCGTCTTGAGTCAGGATCACCACCTGTCGCTTATAGCCCTCTTGCTGCGCCTTCGCTACCGGAATGGGCGCGGCGATACCGCCGTCGAGGTAGGTTTGCTGGTTTATCCGATAGGGATTGGCCATAAAAGGCAGGCTAGAGGAGGCGATAAGCACATCGAGCAATTTGTCGTGTTCTTGAAAATCGGCCATGCCAAAGTAATCAGTTTGTCCTGTTTGGCAGTTAAACGCCCCGACCTTAAACTCGGTTCCGCTGCCTAAAAAGGTTTTAAAATCAAAAGGCAGTAACTCATAGGCCATGCGCTTATAGGTAAAGTCGGTGTTGACGTAATTGCCCGTGGTTAACCAGTGGCGCAGCCCCATGTAGCGCTTATCCCGCAGATATTGCTGCTGAATTTGTAAATTGCGGCCAAATTGGCGTGAGACATAAGAAGCGGGATAAATCGCCCCCGCCGATACACCAATGACATAGGGGAAGTGCAATTGTTGCTGCAAAAAGGCATCTAACACACCGGCGGTATAAATTGCCCTCAGGCCGCCGCCCTCTAACACTAAGGCCACATCTTGCATTACGTTACTACTGTTTAATCGAATGGATAGAACAGCATACTCTAGCTCGAGGAAGAAATGAATGCGCTATAGGTGGCGCACAACTTCAACTGAGATGGGGCAAACTAACGGCGCATATTCTGATCTTGTCAGGTTCTCGCACTCCCAGCGCTCACAGCGATGGCACTCAAGATCACTTAGTAATCCGGTTTACGGATAAATAGGATGCTGAGATCCTGCGTTGGCGTGAACTGCTTTTGCTGAAACTCAAAGGTGAGTGGGTCGATTTTTTTAAGCTCGCCATCAAAACACAAGCTAATGAGATCTGTTGGCTGGGATTTTTTCAGCGTCAGTTTGAAGTCCTTAATCGCCCCTTGCCAGTTATTGGCCGTCACCAAAATATAGCTAAGGTGGCTCCACTCGACACCAATCTCCTGAGCTTCGCCGTCTTGTTTAACGATAAGGTTTCGCTTACGAATCCCTTGCTTGGCGCTTTCATCTAAACAGGCAAGCTCAGTGTAAGTATCGATAATACTGCTGGCGGTATCGGGCACGCCCGTTGGGAGGCTCGGGGTATAACTGTGGCTGATGGCAACGGCTTTACCTGCGGGAAAGGTTTGCTGCCACACAAAGTAGTCACTCAGGGTAAAGGCGATTTGTTGGTCCCCATCTAGCCATTCCTTGGGGAGCGCGGGTTTGCCCTTGGGGACTTCGCCATACTCGGCAAAGTAAGCGACTTCTTCTACGCCCCAGCCGAGTTTTTTAAGCTCTTGTGAAATATCCGTCTTATCGGCAAGTTGGGCGACGAGCCTGTGCTCAGTTGGTTGGGTTTTGCCATTTACTTTGAGGGTGAAGTTATCGATGCTGCTGTGATCGGCGGAGCCAAAAAACATCGGCGGCATAGGGAAGGCGATGGGGACGATAAGATCCTGCGAACTGGTGTTGGTAAACAGGTAATCGACCTTGACTTCGGCCTCGCTGATAAAGAGCGACTCCTTGTCCATACTGATATGTGGCTGATATTTAAGGGTGATAGAGCCATTAGCATCACCAAAACTGCTGTCATTGGCGAAGGCTGCTGTGCTCAGCAGCGCGAGTAAACCGCCCATTAAGGCGCGAATATGGATTGACATAAACATCTCAAAAGATAGCAATAAAGGATTAAGCGCGGCGGGCAAGCTTAATGGCTGCGGCGATGGCATTGCGAGCCTGTGGGCTGTTCTTCCAACAAGTGGTGCGTAGCATGCTGGCGACTAGGTTGGCGATATCTTCGACCTCATGCTCGGCCAACTGCGCGAGTGAGCTAATACCGATTTCTTCAAAGCGTTTAATGACAGTCGGGCCAACGCCCTTAACGGCGAGTAGTGCTTGTCTTTCTTGCTCATTAAAACCCATAACGAATACTCCTTTATTACTGGGTGATAGACTCATGCGTGAGTGGTGGCAAGCGTAGCCTGAAATGGCGCTAACAAAAAGGCCCATCATGGGCCTTTTGTGGTTCAACCGATATTTACATATCGCAGGGCTTGAGTGGCTTACGCAATTGGGCGCGCACGTTATCCATGCCGGCGTAGAACTCTTTCATCATTAACAGGCCCATCATCTTACCGTTATCTGTGATGATCAGATTATCGGGATCTGTGGGGTCGTTCTTGATGGCGCCAATCAGTTTCATCGAGGTCATTTCCTTAAACAGGGCTGTGTCTAAGTTAACGCCAAAGGTTTCGCGGAAGTATTTGCGCGATAGACGGCCAGAGAACATCCCCAGCAGGAAGCGATACTGCATCACATCCTTTTTGCTGTAGTTTTTCTGTTGCTCTACGCCCATCTTGCCAGCGGCGATCCGCTCTTGGTATTTACGCAGCGAGAAGGTGTTGACGTATAAAGTGTCATTCAAGAAGCTAAATGAGCCTGAACCCACCCCTAAATACTCATCGTAATCGATAACATATTCGTCGAAGCCTTCGTCATTCGCCTTACCAAAGGCCCATGCAGACAATTGATTATATTGACCATTTAAACGGTTTAAGATCTGGCGATATTGGTTGGCCATATCCGCCTGTGGCGCTGCCAGTTTACCTTTAACACTCTTACGCGTTTGGTGCGTGATCATCAGCGGATAGGTGGTGATCTGTCTGGGGTCGAGGCGTGAGGCCATGTCTAAGTCGTGCTGGATCACTTCATCGGTTTGACCGCGGAAGCCAAAAATCAGGTCGACGTTGATAATGGGGAACAGCTCTTTGGCCGCCATGATCTTGTCGAAGGTTTGCTGACCTGTGCCGAATTTTTCGAGGCGGTCGGTCATTTTTAAAATGTCATCGTTAAAGCTTTGTACGCCGATGGACATACGATCCACTAAGCCCTTGAGTTGCTTAAAGCCTGGGCTGTCTAAATGCTGTGGATCCGACTCGCAAGATACTTCTTTAATGCTTGGGAATAGGGTCTTGGCATGCTCAATGGTACGGGCGAGTTCGTCTTCTAATACTGTGGTGGTGCCGCCGCCAATGTACATAGATTCAAAGTCATAGCCTAAGGCTTTGACCATCTCCATCTCTTTACGCAGAGAGATAAAGTAAGCGCGCGCCTTGTCTTCCTTAAACATAAAACGGTGGAAGGTACAGTAAGAACACAAGGTATGGCAGAAGGGCACATGGGCATAAAGCATGTACTTTTTACCTTCGACCGGAGCGGGCATGATGTCGGCGGAGAGCGTATCGAGGCGAAGATTCTTATCGACATAATACTGCATGACTCGTTCCATCGAGCTGAGCATCCAGTTAGGGACGGTAATATTCGCTTGATAAGGCGTTGCGATCGCGCCATTGAGCGTTTGAATAACTGAAGACATAACGATTCCTATCTGAGAGTGCTAACCGTAAACACCGAAATTGCTTTAGGTAATTCACGACCACCTAGCGCAATTAGACTACCTCGTATGGAGTAAGCAAAACGTGAACTGGTTATAAGTTACGGTTTCCTAACAAGGAAATCACTGGCTTTTTGTTAAGCAGATCATGTTTTAGTAAACATAGATGCATATTTACTGAGGTTTTTGGCTGTTTGTTATTGAATTTGAGCGATTAACTTTAGTGCTCAATCGAAAGACTGAAATGATAAAAAGTTGAGCTTCTTACTTGTGGGCATTTTGACTTGTACTGAGGGTATCTGGCTGTCATTATCCCTGCGGACATTGCTTAATCTCCCCAAACTGCCTGAAATCTTGGAGGATCCCCATTGGTTAATATCAACCGCTTTTTTCCGCTATTTGCCTTACTTGGGACGGGTACGGCGTATTTGATGCCCGCATGGTTTAGCGGATTGAAAACCAGCATAGTGCCGTTGCTGGTGGTGATTATGTTATCCATGGGATTGACCTTAGATGTGCGGGATTTTGCCAATGCATTCAAACAGAAACGTGCCGTTATCACAGGCTTAATCTTGCAATTTACTCTGATGCCCTTAAGCGCCTTAGCCATTAGTTTGCTATTAGGACTCAATCGGGAATTGACCATAGGCATGGTGCTGGTGGGGAGTGTGGCGGGTGGTACGGCATCGAACGTGATTTGCTATTTGGCCAAGGGCGATGTCGCCTTATCTATCACTATGACTGCGCTATCGACCTTAGCGGGTGTGGTACTCACACCCTTGATTATTGAGCTATTAATCGGTGAGATGGTCGCTATTCCTTTAATGGATATGCTAGTCAGCCTCGTTAAAATCGTGCTTGTCCCTGTGACTGTGGGTGTGGTGTTGAATCACTTCTTTAAACCGCAGGTGGCTAAACTAGCCCCTGCATTGCCCATCATTTCTATCGTGGCGATTGTACTGGCCATCTGCATTATTGTGGCCCTAAATGCAGGGCAATTTTCGCAGGTGGGGCCTGTGATTTTACTCGCGGTGTTTCTACATAATGGTGTGGGACTCGCCTTGGGTTATACCTGCTGCCGCTTGCTCGGCTTTAACCATACAGTGTGTAAAACCATTTCGATTGAGGTAGGGCTGCAAAACTCAGGCCTTGCGACCGCATTATGCATCAAGTTTTTTAGCCCGCTCTCCGCTGTCCCTAGCGCAATTTTCTCGATCTGGCATAACCTTTCAGGCGCCCTGCTGGCAGGATATTGGGCGAGCTTAGAGCAGAAGAAACAGAGCGAGGAAGTTGAGTAATTCCTGTTATGGCTTCTATTTTATTGCTAAAGCATGCGGTCATCACTTCATCCACTTATCGTGCGATCGAAACCCTTATCGCCGCTAGTGCGGTGAATACGAGATTAATTGGCAGTTGTGTAAATTCCCCACGAGACGGGTAATAGGCTGACGAATATAAAGAAGAACGCTATCCGAACTTGGTGACTATTAGAGGAAGGCACGCCAGCCATTAGCACTAACCAACCAAGAATGGATGCTATCGCTATAAACAAATTGCTTATCCATAGTGAGAGAAAGCCAATAACGACCCCAATAAGCATGCCTATAGCGAGGTACATCGACTTTGTCTTTAGGATATCTGTCATAGCTTTGATTAGCTGTTAAGTATTTATGGGCTAGATTATAGCTAGGTGCTGAAGAAAGCCATTAGATGTTTATTTAAGGCTTTATGCATAGCTCTAAAAAAGTTTGGCCTAACATCTTGCGATATTAGGCCATTGTAACGACTTAGCTGACTCGAATTAGAGTCTAAAATGCGAGACTACGCCTGTTAGCTGTTCTTTCGTGGCGGCCAAAGAGGTTGCGCTATTGAGGGTTGCTTTACCGCTTTGATTCAGTTCATCTACCATTTCGCGAATGGTATTCAAGTTACGATTAATCTCTTCACTCACGGCGCTTTGTTCTTCGGCGGCGGTGGCGATTTGATTGCTCAATCCATTAATATCAAATACATAGGTCGTTAAGGTTTCAAGGCTTTCAGTCACCAGCGTAGTGGTGTCCGCTGCATCTTGGCAACTCTGTTTTGTCTCATCCATCGCATTAACGGCGCTGTTAGCACCTGTGCGTAGGCGTTCTAACATTTGATTGATCTCGGCCGTGCTCGCTTGGGTGCGAGCGGCTAGGGCGCGTACTTCATCGGCGACGACGGCAAAGCCTCGGCCTTGTTCGCCAGCGCGGGCGGCTTCGATGGCGGCGTTAAGGGCGAGTAAGTTGGTTTGGTCGGCAATATCTCCAATCACACCTAAGATAGTGGCGATATGGCGAGTGTTTTCATTCATTTCCGCTATGGTGTGGGCGGCGGTATCGACCTTACCAACCAAGGCGATAACAGTATTTGCCGCTTGTTCGACCGCTTTTTTCGACTTATCCGCCTGTTCATTTGCCTGCTGGGTAAAGCGTGCAGCAGAGGCGGCATCACCGGCAACGTTATGGGCAGTAGCACTCATTTCGGTCATGGCCGTAACCACTTGGTCGGTTTCTACCGCGTGGGTTTGCAATGCATGGGTATTGGCGTTGGACTGCACATTAAGCTGACCAATTTGATCCGACATATGTTCAGAGGCCTGGGCAATATCGGAAATCATATGACGCAAATGGTCAATGACTCGGTCGAGATCGGCGCCGAGCGAACACAGTTCGTTTTGACCGCTGATTTGGGTCTTCTGAGTCAGATCGCCATCGGCAAGGCGCTCAACAACGCGTTTGATTTGATTAACGATATTGACCAAACGTCTGCTCATAAAGAAGGCGCTTAGTAAGGAAGCGACAATCGCAATTAGGATTAGGCCAAGGAGCAATGCCTCGGTGGCGTTTACTTTATCTTCTGCCTGTTTACCCAGTTCATGGTTGCGTTGAGTGATCAACTTAACTAATTGATTAATCTCATGACTTACCTTGGGACCAAGAGCCCCGCGCTCGCGTGTAAGTTCTGGCTCTGTGCCAGTTTGTTTGGCGTAGGCGATTTCTTGCTGATATAGACGCACATATTGCTCAATTTGCGGTAATAGCGTGCGGATCGTTCTGGCATCTTGCCCCATAAAATCGGTATTAAAGTCTTCGAGTTTTTCAATGAGCTGCTGCACATTGCGTTGCTGTGTACTGATGGCATCGCTGTTATGGACTAATGTCGCTAAGCGCAACTCGAAAAACGATTCTCGCACACTCGTGAAAGTCTCTGCGAGCTGGGTATTGTTGACAAGTCTGCTGCTGGTGTCATTGAGTTCGGCAAAGCCCCGATAGGAGGAAATGCCGATAATGATCAATAAAATACTCGCAAACACTGAGGGCAGCGCCGTCAATGTGCTGGTTTTTGCATTGTTAAACATGGTGGCCTGCTGGGGTATAAATCAAGAAGGGATGTAATTAAATTACATATCGAGGTCATTTTAACGCTTGGATTCATACAACTGCAAGGTGATATTATGAACGGTTTTATCGCAATTCAATGTTTTAAAAGAGGTTGTGTTCATTGTGTTAATTTTGAATAGCGTACTGGTTGCTATAATTTGTGTAATTAAAATTCAATAAAATTTCAGCTGATTGATTTTCATGGTGAAAATAAAGCAGGCGTAGCAGTCACTATACAGCCTATTAACAGCGCCAAAGGCGATTGTGAGGCGGATCGCAAAACACACAAATGTTTATAAATGTATCTATGGCGTGTTGATGTTTTGAAATTGAATTTTGTTCGCTCTATCAATGTCTGTGGTGTTTATTCCTCATCCTATCTTATGCCTACCATCTCCCGCGAATTTGCGGTTAGTCACAAAGTTATACTCTGAATGCAAATGATATTGGTTATCATTTGGATTTAAGGTTGTTTTAATGTAGATTGTCGGCATTTCAAGCTAACACCGTTTATCAATGAGTGCTGTCGAGGTTTTTATGGAATGCAGGGCGTTTAAGAAAAGTGCAATTGCAGTAATGGTTTCGAGTTTAGTGATGTCATCAGCTTACGCTGCTGTGGACGCAGAATCTTCTGAACCGATTGAAAAAATTACTGTTTATGGTGAGAAAATTGAGCGTAGCCTTAAGGATACGACTTCCTCTATTTCGGTTATCGATAAAGACGCGCTCGACAGCGGTCAATATCAATCCACCTCGAGTGCCTTATCTGAAGTGCCTAACGTGGTGGTGCTTACGGGATCTGTGCCGGATATCCGTGGGGTTTCAGGTAATGGTTCAGCCTCGGGATTTAACTCTTTTACCGGCGGTGCTCGAGCACGGGTATCCACCTTAGTCGATGGCGTTGCTGAACCTTTTGTGGCCGATCTTACTGGTGATACTGGCCTGTGGGATATCCAACAAATTGAGGTGTACCGCGGCCCGCAATCGACGATTAACGGTCGTAACAGCATTGGTGGCACAGTGTTTATTAAAACGGAAGACCCCACCTTCGATTGGCAAGGTGCGGCTCGTGTTGGTTATCGCAATCAAGATAACTTTATCGATAGCGCCGTTATGCTCTCTGGCCCCATCCTCGATGATGAGCTGGCATTTAGGGTGAGCGGACAAAATGTGACAGGGAATACCTTCAATAAAGGCTTGGAATATGAGACAAATCCAGTCCCATTTGACCTCAATGAACTGATCACCAATCGCTGGCGCGGTAAATTCCTGTGGCAGCCGAGTGCGATTGAAGATCTCAAAGTGCTCTACAGCTTTTCATACAATGATGAGAAAGGTGACTCTGGGCGCAACTATTTTACCAGTGATGATCCTTGGGCGTTTAAGCCTATTTTCCAACGTTATATCGAGACAAAATCCACGACTCACTCAGTGAAAGTCGATTATGACCTTGGTGAAGGCCGCGCCTTCGATCTCATCGTCGCTTATATGGATTATGACTGGGGCTTTGAATCCTATGAGGCCCTTGCCACGGCGCAGCAATATGTGGATATGAACGACCAGAGTTACACTGTCGATGGTAAGTATAGCTTTGGTCTAAAAGATAAAGATTTCAATGGCTTTGTGGGTTTAGCCTATTTTAAACGCGATCAAGATTTTGGTAGTACTGGCAGCTCTGTCTACAGTGGGGATGATAGCACTGAGTCCACCTCTATTTATGGTGAGATGACCTATGGCCTTGCCGAATCACTCTGGGTCACATTCGGTGGCCGCGTGATGCGTGAGGAGCAATTGCGTAACTTCAATATGCTCTATCAAGGCAGTCAATTGCAGGAAAAACTCGATAATGCCAATACCGTTACCCTGCCGAAGTTAGTGCTGCAATATGCGCTGAATGACAGCACAACTTTGGCGGCCAGCGTGCGTCGCGGTTATAACTCGGGCGGCGGTGCGTTGTCGTTAGCCGAAAGTGAGTATTACTACTACGACAAAGAGTACGTTAATACCTATGAAATCAGCAGTCGCAGCGCGTTTATGGATGGCGATGTTAACTTTAATGCCAACCTCTTCTACAACGATTTCGAAGGTTACCAAGCCTCTAACAGCGCCCGCAAAATTACCAATATCGATAAAGCGGTCAGTTATGGTATTGAGGCTGAATTCAGCGCCATGCTCACCGAAAATCTGCAGTTTATTTCGGGCGTAGGTTTACTTGATAGTGAAATCAAGCAAGCGGATCCTAGCTATGGTGACATTATCGGCAATCAGCTGAACTCGGCGCCGCATGTGACCGCCAATGCGGGCTTAAAATATTGGTTGGGCGATGCATTTTCTTTTGGTTTTTCAGGTAACTATGTGGGTGAGTATTATGCGGATATTAATAATACCGAATCACGGGTGGCTGGCGATTATGTCGTTGCCCGCTTAAGCCTCGATTATCAAACCGATAGCTGGAGAATCAGCGGCTTTGTAAACAACCTGTTTGATGAGCAAGCCTTGACGGTAAATGAACCTGCCAGCCGCAGTTATCCCGATGGTTATGCGGCGATTATCGACCCAAGAAATCTGGGTGTCTCTGTGATGTACCGCTTCTAAGCGCTCGATTTAACGCACTTATTTTACCCATAAAAAAACCTCCACAGCATGCTGTGGAGGTTTTGTGTTTTCAGCGACTTTTACTCTTTATATTTCAAAGTGCCGTTAGCTTTGATTTCGTCGTACCACAGGTTGTGGTGTTGGGTTGCCCAGTTTTCATCACAATAACCAGACACCATACACTCCATACCTCCTTCAGACATTACCGTTGCCATGAAGATATGCACGATAGAGAAGGCGCAGATCACGATAGCGCTCACTGAGTGCAATACCAGCGCGATTAAGCTTAAGGTGCGGCTTGGTTCGAAAAGATTTGGGAACAGTAACAACATGCCCGAGGCTGAAATCACTAACCCAAACAGGGCAAAGGCCCAGAACCACATTTTTTCACCGGCGTTAGCAAAACCTGCGTCAGGGTGCTTACCTTTGAAGGGACCAAAGTTGATGTAACCACCCACAACGAGGAACCACTTCACGTCGTACATTTTTGGCAGCTGGTTCTTCGCCCATAACACTGTCATCAATGCCCAGCCGATCATAAACGGAATCGCCATCACATCGTGGATTTGTTTAGCGCCATAAACGATGGCTTCCCAGATGCCTTCGCCCAACCAAGGTTGGAAGAAGAAACGACCCGCTAATAAGGTTAAGCCCGTTAAAATCAACATTAAGCACGGGATCGCACCTAACCAGTGGATTGAAACGTCAAACTTTGACCAGCGATGCACTAACTTGCCTGAAAAACCATGGTGTAGCTTGGAGATGCCGTTCACCTTGATAAATAAGACAAAGATAATGATCATGCCGAATAACGCTGCCATTAAGGCCGGCGCCAACCAGTCGCTACGCAGCTCCAGCACACGCAGATCGTAGGTATTGATCGGTTGTGCGTGGAACTCGCTTTGGGAGGTAGTGTATCCCGTGGCGCCGTCCTTCAGCTGTGCCCAAATTTGGGCATCAGAGGCTTGAGGTTGGAGCGCCTGTTCATCACCACCATTGGCTAGACACACGGCACTAAATAGCAGTGCTATGGCTAAACCTATGTGTTTGAACCATTTGTTCATCATACATCCTCTCTCGCTTAGTGGCGCCTGCTAGCAGGCGCCAAGCTAAGTCTGTGGACAGATCCTGTGACCTGAATTAATTCCAAGCCGCGTTTTTAGCGCCACGGTAAGCCACACGCTCACGGAAGATGCTAGAAACCACTTCTGCATCACCCGCTAACAGGGCCTTAGTCGCACATAGTTCTGCGCACATTGGCAGTTTGCCTTCGGCAATACGGTTTGAACCGTACTTTTGGCGCTCTGCCTCTGAGTGGTTTTCTTCTGGCCCGCCGGCACAGAAGGTACATTTATCCATCTTACCGCGGCTACCAAAGGCACCTTTTTTCGGGAACTGTGGTGCGCCAAATGGACAGGCGTACAAGCAATAACCGCAACCAATACAGGCATCTTTGTTGTGTAGCACAATGCCGTCTTCGGTTTTGTAGAAGCAGTTTGCTGGGCAAACCGCCATACATGGCGCGTCTGAGCAATGCATACAGGCGACAGAGATTGAAGCTTCACCGGGTTGACCATCGTTGATAGTTACTACGCGGCGGCGTTGAATACCCCACTCGAGAGCGGAATCGTTTTCGTTTTTACATGCGGTGACACAGCCGTTACATTCGATGCAGCGCTTGGTGTCACACAAAAATTTCATTGTAGCCATAGTGGCAATTCTCCTAGCTTAAGCTGCACTTACGCTTTAACGATCTGACAGAGCGACGCTTTGGTTTCCTGCATTTGAGTCACAGGGTCATAACCATAGGTCAGTGCCGTGTTAGCGGATTCACCGATAACGTAAGGCACAGTGCCCTCAGGATAGTTAGGCGCTAAGCTTTCACCGTGCATCACACCCGCAAAGTGGTATGGCATAAAGGTCACACCTGGTTTAACGCGTGGTGTTACCATGGCTTGTACTTTAATGCGGCCACCTTCGGCGCCCTCTAACCACACAAACTCACCGTTGCGGATACCGCGGTCGGCTGCGTCACCTGGGTTGATTTCAACAAACATTTCCTGTTGAAGCTCAGCCAGCCATGGGTTAGAACGAGATTCTTCACCACCACCTTCGTATTCCACTAAACGACCAGAGGTCAGTACCAGTGGGTACTTGCCGCTGAAGTCTTTCTCTTGGATTGACTTGTACAGTGTTGGCAGACGATGAACTTGCATATCGTCGTAGGTTGGGTATTTAGCCACTAAGTCACGGCGTGCTGTGTATAACGGCTCGCGGTGAACTGGCACTTGGTCTGGGAAAGTCCAAACAATACAACGGGCTTTAGCGTTACCAAATGGAATACAACCGTGCTTGATTGCCACGCGCACTATGCCGCCTGACAAGTCTGTCTTCCAGTTGCGGCCTTCAGCTTCGGCTTTTTCTTCCGCAGTCAGGTCATCCCACCAACCGAGTTGCTTCAGCAGCTTGTCGGTAAATTCTGGGTAACCGTCTTGGATCTCGGCACCTTTAGAGAAAGAGCCTTCAGCCAGTAGGTTTTTGCCATTGTATTCAACGCCGTAACGAGCGCGGAAGTTACCGCCGCCGTCTTTAACGTGTTTGGATTGGTTATACAGAATTTGGGTACCAGGGTGTTTAGCTTCTGGTGTGCCCCAACATGGCCAAGGTAAACCGTAGGTTTCGCCCTTCGCTGGGCCGCCGACGGCTTCGAGCGTCTTGTTGCTGAAAGTGCCCCAGTTTTGGGTGTGCAGCTTGATACGCTCAGGGCTTTGACCTGTCATACCGATGGTCCACATGCCGCGGTTGATTTCGCGGGTGATCTCTTCGATAACCGGTAAGCCGTTTTCTTTGGCGATGCGTTTAGTGTATTGCTCGGCAATACCGAGTTTTTGCGCTAAACGGTACATAATTTCGATGTCGGTTTTTGACTCGAATAAAGGTTGGATAACCTGCTCACGCCATTGGATAGAACGGCCTGAGTTAGACACTGAACCTTGAGTTTCAAACTGAGTCGCAGCAGGTAACAGATACACGCCATTCTTACGACGGTGCATCACACCCGCCATGGTTGGGAATGGGTCGACAACCACTACTGTGTCCATCTTGTCTAAAGCATCACGCACTTCACGTTGACGGGTTTCAGTGTTGACCGATTGACCCCAGAAGAAGGCCATACGGATATTGTCTTTCTGTGCCAGCTTGCTCTTGTCTTCTAACACGCCATCGTGCCAGCGAGAACAAGGAATACCAGGGGTGGTCATTGGATCTTTGCCTAAATAGGCGTTTTGATCGAAGCGGCTCTTCACCCACTCCATATCTAGATCCCACACATGGGTCCAGTGAGTCCAAGCGGCTGAGGTTAAACCGTAGTAACCTGGTAGGTTATCGAACAGCAGACCTAAGTCGGTCGCGCCTTGTACGTTGTCGTGGCCACGGAAAATGTTAGTACCGCCGCCAGAAACGCCCATGTTGCCTAAGGCTAATTGCAGAATACAGTAAGCACGGGTGTTAGCGTTACCGACGTGGTGTTGAGTACCACCCATACACCAAATCACGGTACCTGGACGGTTTTCCGCCATCAGTTTCGCGGCTTGATAAATGACTTCTTCACTTACGCCAGTGATATTTGCCACTTCTTTAGGTGGGAATTTTTTCGCTTCTTCGCGGATGGTTTCCATCTCAAATACGCGTTGTTGGATAAAGGTCTTATCTTCCCAACCGTTTTCGAAAATGTGCCATAACATACCGTAGATAAAGGGAATGTCAGTACCTGGACGAATCGCGCAGTGCAGATCTGAGTGCGCCGCAGTGCGAGAGAAACGTGGGTCAACAACGATGATTTTCGCGTTGTTTTTCTCTTTAGCGATCAGAATGTGCTGCATAGATACTGGATGCGCTTCTGCTGGGTTGGCCCCGATCAGGAAGATGGCATTGGCATTCTGAATGTCGTTGAAAGAGTTAGTTTGCGCACCGTAACCCCAAGTGTTAGCAACACCGGCTACCGTGGTAGAGTGACAAATACGAGCTGAGTGGTCGACGTTGTTTGTGCCCCACATGGCCGCCAGTTTGCGGTACATATAGCAGCCTTCGTTAGAGAACTTAGCGCTACCCATGAAGTACACTGAGTCTGGGCCTGATTCTTTACGAATGTTGAGCATTTGGTCGCCCACTTCGTTAATCGCATCTTCCCAAGAGATTTTTTTCCACTTACCATCAACCAATTTCATTGGGTATTTCAGGCGTTTTTCACCGTGGCCATGCTCACGCAGTGCAGCACCCTTAGCGCAGTGACCGCCAGCATTGAATGGGTGATCGAATGCAGGTTCTTGACCCGTCCACACACCATTTTGCACTTCGGCATACAGACCACAACCCACAGCACAGGCACTACAAATCGTACGTTTAACTTCGATCGGCGCGTCGTGTGGCACATCTTTGGCTTCTGCGCGGCGCATCATGCCAGTACCCATCAGAGAAGCTGCTGCGATACCACCGGTAGTAATACCTGCTTGCTTCATAAATTGACGACGGCTAATGCCTAACGTCGGTTTGTCGGCCACTTGGGCGACATCGGACTTGCGAGTTAACTTCATCGCTGACTTCTCCTAGATTAGCTACGCAGGCTATCGTAATAGCTGATAATGTGCGCAGTTTCGTGGTAACCCTTAGGCTCTTTGGTTGTTACCTTGCTGCTCTCGCTGGCTTGGGCTGCGCTCATGCCGGTAGCGGCAATTGCGGCGCCGGCAACGCTGCCAACGGTGAGTGCTTTAAGCAAAGAACGGCGAGATAAATCGCTAGGTTGTTGCTTCATGCTGACTCCTGAATGAGGGGTTATGGTTCTTGGATGGCGCGACTTTTCGAGGGATTGAGCTTGTTATCAAAAAGTGAAGATTAGAGGTGGAAAAGATAATGAAATCATCTTGCTTGCCGTTAATCATCGCGCGTGAGGGCAATATAGTAGGAATAGATTGAGTAGGATTTGATCTAGAACAGTTTGTGACCGGACAAGCAGGGACTGCGATGCAAAAGCGTTAACTCGCTCATGGTTTCTGCACTTGTGTGATCGCGAAAAATCGGTCGCTTTTCGGATGAAAATAAAGCACTTGTTAATGATTTATGAGTGGTTTAAGGGTAAAAAAACACCCCGCAGTGCGAGGTGTTTTTATCAGATTAAAGCATCACGCTTTAGTTAGTCTTTATAACGCAGACTGCCGTTGGCCTTGATTTCGTCATACCATAAATTGTGGTGCTGGATAGCCCAGTTCTCATCACAATAGCCTGACTTCATACACTCCATACCACCTTCACTGAGTACGGTTGCCATCCAGATATGCACTATGGTAAAGGCAATCAGGATAACGGCACTGATCGAGTGGATCAGCAGCGCGCCCATCGAGGCTTCACGGGGCAGGTCTAAGCCGGGCAATACCAACATGATGCCAGAGACACTGATAAACAGCCCGAATAGGGTCAGTGTCCAGAACCACATTTTTTCACCGGCGTTAGCAAAACCACTGTCAGGGTGTTTACCTTTGAATGGACCAAAGTTGATATAGCCACCGACCACTAGGAACCATTTAAGATCGTACATTTTAAAGGTTTGTAGCGGCATCCATTTCACCACGCAGACAATCCACGCCATGATAAAGATGGGGCCTGCCCAGTCGTGCACGGTTTTACTGCCGTAGATCAGCGGTGCCCAGATGTCCGGCCCTAGCAGTTCTTGCACAACATGCTTACCGAGCATAATGGTTAAGCCGGTAAACATCAGCGTGAGACAGCTAATTGCCATGATCCAGTGGATCCACAGATCCGCCTTAGACCAACGTGCTACCATCTTGCCTGAAAAGCCGTGGCTGAGTCTTGAAGGACCATTCACCAGGTAAAACAGTAAGAAAGCACCAAACACACCCGTTACAGCCAAGGCCATAATCGGGGTGATGTATTGGTTTCTCAGTTCTTTACCTTGGTTACCGGCAACGTTAATCAACACCCCAGTTTCGACCCCTTTGGCTGTGGTATAGCCAGTTTCACCCGACTTTACCGCGCGCCACAGATCGGCTTCGCTGGTTTGCGCTTTCGCCTGTTGTTGACTCGATTGCTGATCACTTGCCTGTACTGGGCTTGCGCTCATTACTGAACCTAGGCCCAATCCCATCACGAGTACCATCAGAGCAAACAGACTGCGCAGTGATTTGTTTAACTGTTTGTTTAACATTTTCACTCCTTGCCAGAGGTTAGGGATGACTCCCTAACCTTCACTCTGCTTAGTTAATCTCACCGGTCTTTGGGTTGTAGCCCCAAATCACGTTAGGATTGCCTCGAGAGGCCATACGTTGACGGTAGATGTTTGATACCACTTCCGCATCACCCGCAAGCAGCGCTTTGGTTGAACAAAGCTCAGCACACATAGGTAGCTTGCCTTCAGCAATACGGTTTGCACCGTATTTCTTGTGCTCGGCTTCGGAGAAGGTTTCTTCTGGGCCACCGGCACAGAAAGTACACTTGTCCATTTTACCGCGGCTACCGAAGGCGGTTTTCTTCGGAAATTGTGGTGCACCAAACGGACAGGCATAGAAGCAGTAGCCACAACCGATACAGGTATCTTTGTTGTGTAGCACAATGCCATCGTCGGTACGGTAGAAACAATCTGCCGGACATACGGCCATGCAAGGAGCGTCGGTACAGTGCATACATGCTACTGAAATCGATGCTTCACCCGGTTGACCATCGTTAATCGTCACCACGCGGCGACGTTGAATACCCCACTCAAGTGCGGAGTCGTTTTCGTTTTTACATGCTGTGACGCAGCCGTTACACTCGATGCAGCGTTTGGTGTCACACAAAAATTTCATGACTGCCATAATGGCTTATCTCCTCATCAAGTAGGTTAGGCTTTGCTAACTTGGCAAAGGCTGGACTTAGTTTCTTGCATCTGAGTCACAACGTCATAGCCGTAAGTTAGAATGGTGTTAGCCGATTCACCTTGTACATAAGGTACTGTACCTTCAGGGTAATTCTTCGCGAGGTTTTCACCTTCAAAGATACCGGCGAAGTGGTATGGCATAAAACATTCACCCGGAACAACCCGTGGTGTCACCATTGCCTTCACTGTGATCTTGGCGCCTTCAGGACCATGAACAAAGACATTGTCACCGTCACGGATACCACGGTCAGCAGCGTCTGCCGGGTTCATTTCGATGAACATTTCCTGTTGTAGCTCGGCCAACCAAGGGTTAGAACGAGATTCTTCACCACCACCTTCGTATTCCACCAAACGACCAGAGGTCAGTGTCAGTGGGAAGCCTTGGGTGAAGTCCTTATCCTGAATTGACTTATACAGGGTCGGTAGGCGGGCAACCATACGGTCTTCGTAGGTTGGGTACTTAGCGACTAAGTCACGACGAGGAGTGTAGAGTGGCTCGCGGTGCAGCGGGATATCGTCTGGGAAAGTCCACACGATACAACGCGCTTTTGCGTTACCGAAAGGAATACAGCCGTGTTTGATGGCAACACGTTGGATACCACCAGAAATATCTGTTTTCCAATTTTTGCCTTCGGCGTATTTTTTCTCTTCTTCAGTTAAATCATCCCACCAACCCAATTGCTTGAGCATGTCGGCGGTAAACTCAGGATAACCATCTTGAATTTCACTGCCTTTGGAGAATGAACCGTCGGCGAGAATATTCACACCATTGTGTTCAACACCATAACGGGCGCGGAAGTTACCACCACCGTCTTTCACTTCTTTGGATTGATCGTAAAGGATTTGGGTACCAGGGTGTTTCATCTCTGGAGTACCCCAACATGGCCAAGGTAAGCCGTAGACTTCACCTTTAGCTGGGCCGCCCGGTGCGGTCAGGCTGTTAACATCGAAAGTGCCCCAGTTTTCTTGGTGCATTTTCAGACGTTCTGGGCTCTGGCCTGTGTAACCGACGGTCCACATGCCTTTGTTGAATTCGCGGGTCACGTCTTCAATCAATGGCTCTTCACCATTCACTTGGATGTGCTTACAGAATTCTTTTTCGATACCCAGCTTTTTCGCCAGTTTGTACATAATGACGTGGTCAGGCAGAGACTCAAACAGCGGCTCGATCACTTTAGAGCGCCATTGAATCGAACGGTTAGTGGCAGACACTGAGCCGTAGGTTTCAAATTGAGTCGACGCAGGGAGCAGATACACCCCATCTTTACGCTGGTGCATAACACCGGCCATGGTTGGGATTGGGTCGACAACAACCACAGTATCTAACTTGTTCAGTGCTTCACGTACTTCGCGGCCACGGGTTTCGGTGTTGACAGATTGACCCCAGAAGAACGCCAGACGGATGTTGTCCTTTTGCGCGATCTTGGTTTTATCTTCTAGTACACCATCGTGCCAGCGAGAGCAGGGAATACCCGTTGAGGTTTGAGGTGTTTGACCTAGGTACTCGCCTTGGTCGAAACGGCCTGCAACCCATTTTGGATCTAAGTCCCAAACGTTAGACCAGTGAGCCCAAGCGCCAGAAGTTAAACCGTAGTAACCGGGTAAGTTGTCGAATAACAGACCAAAGTCAGTCGCGCCTTGCACGTTATCATGACCACGGAAAATGTTAGTACCGCCGCCTGATACGCCCATGTTGCCCAGCGCTAACTGTAAAATACAGTATGAACGGGTGTTGGCGTTACCGACGTGGTGCTGAGTACCGCCCATACACCATACGATAGTGCCAGGTTTGGTTTCGGCTAACATTTTAGCGATACGGTACATTTGCGCCTTAGGCACGCCAGCAACGTTTTCGACTTCTTCAGGCGTATATTTTTTCACTTCATCGCGAATACGTTCCATGCCGTAAACACGTTGCTTGATGAACTCTTTATCTTCCCAGCCGTTTTCAAAAATGTGCCATAACAGACCATAGATGAAGGGGATATCGGTACCTGGGCGGATATGCACGTACTCGTCAGACTTAGCTGCAGTACGGGTGAAACGTGGATCAACAACGATAATCTTAGCGCCGCGCTCTTTTGCCACCAAAATGTGTTGCATGGCGACTGGGTGCGCTTCACTTGGGTTTGAACCCACAAACATGACGCACTTAGAGTTGCGGATATCGTTCAACGAGTTGGTTTGCGCACCGTAGCCCCAAGTGTTAGCAACACCGGCTACCGTGGTAGAGTGACAAATACGGGCTGAGTGGTCGACGTTGTTTGTGCCCCACAGTGCCGCGAGTTTACGATATAAATAGGCTTGTTCGTTAGAGAACTTAGCGCTACCCATAAAGTAGATAGAGTCAGGACCCGATTCTTGACGAATCGCAGTCATTTTATCACCCACTTCATTGATGGCTTGATCCCAAGAGATCTTCTTCCACTTACCGCCTTCTAACTTCATTGGGTATTTCAGGCGTTTCTCACCGTGGCCGTGTTCACGCAGTGCAGCCCCTTTCGCGCAGTGGCCGCCTTGGTTAAATGGATGATCGAACGCGGGTTCTTGACCTGTCCACACACCGTTTTGCACTTCAGCATAGATACCACAACCCACAGCGCAGTGAGAGCAAATAGTACGTTTGACTTCAGTCGGTGCATTATGGGGGATATGTTCCTGCGCCTGTGCTTTACGCATCATGCCTGTGCCAAGCATAGACGCGGCGGCGATACCACCAGTGGCAAGACCTGCAGATTTTAAGAATTGGCGACGATTGAGACCGAGGGCGGGCACTTTTGGCTCGACGACTTGGTCTGTTTTGCGGGTTAATCGCATCACACACACTCCTCTGGTTAGTTGTTCAACGACGCATAGTAGTTACGGATATGGTCGGTTTCGCGATAGTTGTCACTCTTAGTTTCGCTTGGGGCAACTGTTGGGGTCGCAGCCAGAGCTTGGCTACTGACAGTCGCAACCGCGCCAGCCGCACTGCCGAGTGCCAATGCTTTGAGCAATTGACGACGGCCCATGTCGGAAGCTTGCTTCTTCATAGTGTCTCCTTGTGTTACTGGGTGAGGTGATGCATACCACGACCACCTCGGTTACTGTGGAAGCCTAAGCTTCCTTTTTGTGGCAAAGGTGAACCTTAAGTCCACCTTTGCCTATCAAACTCACGCGCGATAGGCACAGGTATGTGCATCGCTAACCCTGTTAAGCTTAGTTCATTAATTCCACTTGTTTTTCTAAATCGCTAGCCGCAGGTTGTAACTCGGCACTGCCAGGGCAATTAACGGGTATATCTAAACTGAGCTGTTCAAACTCGGCGGCTTCCATCTCAAAAAACGCCTTAGCAAGATGGGCAACCGTGGCATAAAACGCAGCGCTCGGGGCTTTGCTGACGGCGTCGCAGAAGCGCTGAATCCAGCTGCCCATGTGGCGTTGATAGAACGCCAGCTGACGGTAGCCTGGAGCTTCAAGAATAAGCGTACCCATGACTTCGCACAGGGCGGCCACATGATCCTCGGGTTCTTTGACGTTTTCTTCACGTTCAAAACCGAGTTGCATTAAGTCTTGGCGTAGCAGAGCCAAGGGCTTATCCATCAGTGAGCCTGTCATAAACCAGCTGCCATAGGGCAGGATTTCGCCACAACCCACACCGAGGAACAGGGCAAAATACTCATCTTCTAATTGTTCACTGCTGAACTGCTGCGCCGCTAATTGCAGGGATAACCAAGCCTTGGTCATCTCATTGTCTTCATTGGCATCGATTTCAAGATTGGCCAAAAATTGCAGCAGTTCAGGGCTTGGATGGCGACGCAACAGGGCGGCCAACAGTTGATAGATATCGGCTCTCAACTGATCGTTTTCTGATACTTGTCTTACTGATTCGGTCATAGCGGATCTCTTATCGCAGTTGCTTTTCAGGATCTTGAAGAATGTCTTCAAACATGTCTTTTACCCGGCAATCGCCACACATTTTCAGTCGTTCAATATTGGCTGAGAATGCGCTGTGCGCGCCGACCATATCCAGCATCCGATGCACCATAGATTGGGTCGCAAAAGGAGAGCCGCAGCGAATACATTCGAACGGGGCTTCTTCTTTCAGGGTTTGTAATTGCTGACGAGCAGCTTTATCAAAGTTAATTTGTGGCGTCAGGCTGATGACCTTTTCAGGGCAAGCCGCCTCACACAAGCCACATTGCACACAGTTTTGCTCAATAAAGTGTAGTGCAGGTTTGTCACCACCATCTTGCAATGCCATGGTGGGGCAAATCGCCACGCAGGACATACACAGAGTACATTTCTCAACATTGACGCTGACGTTGCCATAGGGAACGTTGTTGATACTTAAACAGCTATCGATTTCGCCTGCCTGGCTGTTCAGATGGTCAATCGCATCAAACAGAGTGTTACGTTTGCTGGTGGACGCAAAAGCGCCGGGCACAATTACTGGCCAATCGAGGCTGATGTCGAGCATTGGCTCCAAATTCGCCAGCATGCTTGGATCGATAAGACTTAGGCGCTGTGGTTGGCCCATTTCATCTAAAATGCTGTTAGCTAAAGTTAATTCACCTTTCAACATTTGCGTGAGCGTGGGAGCGGTTGCCTCGGTATTGAGGATTAACACTTGGCGAGCGCCCCAAGCTAGCGCTGCTAACCAATGGTCAATGCTGGCAACGGTGATTTCTTCGAGGGCGACTGGGAGCACATCCCCAGCTAAGTCGTCACCTATCAAGCTCGCGCCAACCGCATTGTCATGGAACAGGATCACGGGCGCAGTTTGGGCTTGCTCACGGTAACGATTGATAATTTTATTCAGGTACGAATGCAGCGCCTGTGGCGTGGGTAAGTCATAACCAATGGCACCCGTTGGGCAAGCGCTTGAGCAGCTGCCAGCACCGTGACACAGGTAAGGATCGACCTCGATTTTCTTGGCGACACTGCTTATCGCATCGGCTGGGCAGAAGTTGAGGCAACGATTACAGCCGTTGATGCCATTACGGTCATGGGCGCACAGGTCGGCATTGATTTTGACGTAACGGGGTTTATCAAATTGGCCCACCAGTTCTGGGAGTTGTTCCAGCGCATCAGCCAGTTTGGCTTGGTCTTGACCGACATAGAAATAACCTGGTGGCAGCATCTCTAAATTCAAGCAAGGTGTGCTGCTTAAATCGAGAATCAAGTCGAAATGAGGTTTACGAATGGCGACAACACTCAATTCCGCCGCGCCATCTTGATGCTCAACGCTGACCTGGAATTGACCTAAAAATCCTTTAATGCCAATGAGTTTGTTATAGTAGCTTTCGACATCCGTCGCCGCAGCCATCACCTTTTCAAGGTGCGCTTCATCTTGGCTGGTAATCGCTTCGTTAGCCAAAATCACACGGCTCGCCATAGTGGACAATTTGTCCGCCGCGAGGCGTGCCAGATCCTCTGGGCCAATAATTAGCACTGTGCCTTCAGTGGTGTAGCTCACTGTTGGCGGGATCAGATTCTGTAAAATCTGCGTTTGGGCTAACACATTTTGCCGCGCTTGTTTTAGCGCAAGCTGGGTTTGATTGGTCATCAAATGAGTGCTCACATTGCGTTCCTGAACAGTACTTTGGCTGCTCTTTTATAGCTGTTTTGCTGCAGATTTAGGCGGTGGTTGGAGACTAAGTCCTTGCCTTTTCTGCTTTTATCTAAGTTTTTATTCCTTAGTACAGCAATTCACATACCAAAGTTATGGACATAAAAATTAGCTAAACTGACATTAAACAACTGGCTTTTGCATCTGAGCTAAGGGCTCTGGTGCATTTTGGGGTAGGTCATCAGTCTCCCCTTCCAAATTGTCCGCAATTTGCGTGTTTGCTAATTCGGTTTCGACATCACTGTTTTTTGATTCCATTGCATTTTCTGTATTGACCACCGCTTCGCTGGGGATTGAGGTCGGCTCTTCGTCTGACTCTTCATTCTCTTTGGTGATAAAACGGAATACTTTTTGGGCTAACTCAGCGGATACCTCAGGCGTCAGCTTTGGCTGATTACTGTAGTCGAGCGCATATTCCAAAAGACCATCTATCTCATTGAAATGGGGCTGTTTCCATAATGCGCGTAGCGCTGCTGTTTTGGCCGCGGGGTCAACATTGTCTCCCATAAACTTAGCAAAGCTGCCGCCAATCTCAATTTCTTCGGGATTGGGCAATTCCTCTGCGGTGATGAGACGGTTCGGATCCTCATCGGTTTTTGGGGGAGCATCTTGAGGTTCAGAAGTCGGCGTGGCAGAGGCCGCCGTGGTCTCAGGCTTTACTTCTGCAAGATTTTCGGCCGTAGTTTGGGCTGCAAGTGCGGCTTCTTCGGCTGCGACTTGCTCGCGGCGTTGGTTCCAACGGCTAAAGATGCCGTTAGCCTTAGGGGTTGAGTCAGCCATTAGTCCCTCCGTAATGGATCGCGGCTAGGGCCTTGATTTTTACGGTGGTCGACGTGTTTTCGACGATAGGCGGCGATTTCAACTTCGCCGTATTGGGTGATAAAAGCTTCAATCCAGCAGGCGATAGCCTCTGGCATCAGCATATTGATAACGGGAGTGTTGCCCTCAAGGCAGCCTGCTGCCACGTTCTGATCCGCCGAGAGTAACGCGGGTACCCAAGTACCATCTGCCTTTTCATCGCAGACTAAGTACAGCATGGCATTGTCCATATCGAGGTTGATGCGGTAACTGGCGCGCTCATCTTTATGCAGTTCGAGCAGGACTAAGGTTGCGCCTTCGGGGGCTTCGTGGGTGGCGGGCAGTAGATGATCGATTTCCCATTGTACCGAGGTCCAACGACCTATTTGTTTCTCTACTTTTTTGAGTGAAACGTACATAGGCCAAACACTAGTGGTATGTTGCATTGTCTCTCCGTTTCAGCCGAGAGGGGCGAACCTAAGCTAACGGTTCCCTTTCCCCTACAGATTGCGATAAAAGGTCACTGCAATATTAATGCCATTAAACATAGGGTATTTGTTTGAGGTGGATCATCAAAATAAGGGTGGATTTAGGACATTTTGTCTAGTTGGTCATTTCGTCTGGGACATTTAAGCCCAGCGGGATATTCATAATTGCGACGGATCACGCATTTTGCCCAGAGTTTCATGCCTAGGTATAAATATTGCTATGCTGATGCCATCACTCGTAAAGCGGTAACATTATGATTTCTGATAATAGTTCTAATATTGCTCAGCAAATGCAGTCCAATGACAATCCGTCGCAGCCCAAGCGAGCCTTCACCTTTGTGAAAACTCAGGCAGAAGTGCCACTCACTATAGCGGTTAAAGCAGTGGATGAATCGGGTGAAGTGATTGATAAGCATGTTGCCTGCGAGAGGCCCTTAACGGTTTATCTGAACTGGCGCCCGATTGTGACTTTGATGACCTTAGGAGCAAAACCCGAGTCGCTCGCGTTAGGCTATCTTAAAAATCAGGGCTTTATTTCAGATGTCAGCCAGTTAGACTCTGTAATTGTCGACTGGGATGTGAACTCCGCCGCCGTATTAACCCGTGAACAAACTGCCGATATTGAGCAAAAATTATCGGAAAAAACCGTGACCTCAGGCTGTGGTCAAGGAACTGTATATGGCAGTTTTATGCAGGATTTAGATGATATCCAGCTACCCACTCCTAGCCTTAAGCAAAGTACGCTCTACAGTTTGCTTAAAAATATCAACGAATATAATGACACTTATAAGAATGCCGGCGCCGTTCATGGCTGTGGTGTTTGCGAGAACGACCAGATCCTTGCCTTTGTGGAAGATGTGGGGCGCCACAATGCCGTGGATACCTTAGCGGGTGATATGTGGTTGGCACAGGATCGGGGCGATAACAAAATTTTCTACACTACGGGACGACTCACCTCGGAGATGGTGATTAAGGTCGCCAAAATGGGGATCCCCGTACTGCTGTCGCGTAGTGGCGTGACACAAATGGGTTTGGAGCTGGCTCAACAGCTGGGCATCACTATTATTGCCCGAGCGAAAGGGCGCCACTTTTTGATCTATCACGGTAGTGAAAATCTCGAATTTGATGTGAATACCCCATCAGGCAACTAATGCCGAGATAAATGGTATTGCTTGAACTCAGAGAGACAGGACGATAAGGACATAAGATGACATCCGCCAGTGAATTGATTTACATGAGCGCGAAACAGGTTGCTGAGTATTTAGATCTGAACGAGAAGAAGGTCTACGCCATGGCGAATGACCGAATTCTGCCAGCAACGAAAATCACCGGTAAATGGCTATTCCCTAAGGTGCTAATTGATCGCTGGGTGATGGACTCTTGCCACAGCGGCATGTTAACTGATCGACTCTTGATCACTGGCAGCGATGATCCTCTGCTTTCTATGTTGGTCGCACGCTTAATGGCGCAGGTTGGTAGTCGTGAGCTGATCAGCTACAGCGCAACAGGCTCGCGCCTCGGGTTAGAGCTATTAGCAAAGGGATATGCTGATGTTTGTACTCTACACTGGGGCAGCATGGAGGATAGAAATATCCGCCATCCAGCCTTACTCAAAGGGTATCAGAACCATCAGCAATGGATCATGGTCCATGGCTATTCCCGTCAGCAAGGTTTGATCATGCGAACCGATATGCACCACAGATGCCAAGAAGAGGACAAGGTACTCACCTTACCCTGGCGCTGGGTCAGTCGCCAAGGTGGCGCAGGGAGCCAACAACATTTAGAACAATGGCTATTAAAGCAAGGAGCACGTTTAGACCAACTCAATGTGGTGCTAACAGCCTATAGCGAACGTGAACTTGCGGGATATATAGCACGTGGAGATGCCGATATTGGTTTTGGTTGCCAATCCGTTGCCTTGGAAAGTGGCTTAAGCTTTGTGCCGCTCGTCAAAGAGTCCTTCGATTTTGTTATGCCGCAAAGCATTTACTTCCGTAGGCAGCTGCAACAGCTCTTTACTATGTTAAGCAGCGGGCATACACGTCAAATGGCGGCGTTGTTAGGTGGATACGACCTTACCGATTGCGGCCAGTTATTGTGGAGTGCTAACTAACACCACAAGTAAGCCGCGTTGCACGGCCTTATACTTATATGTCGCTATATAAGTATAAGGTCGCCACTTCCTCTATTTGTTCTTCAATTCTAATTGCCGAATGTCATCTTTATTCCTTTTTTGCTTCAGCGGTACGTTTTAATCGAGTGATGAACTACGCTAATTAATGATTTTGATGGCATGCAGTGGTGATAAATGCAGCGGCTGTGGATAACTTTGGGAATAAGCAGTGGGTAGTATGTGTCTAGCTTGGGTGTAAAAAGGTATTTGAAAAATAATGCAAAAAACTTGAAAAAAGCCCTTGCACAAAAAGTTCTGCTGCCTATAATGCGCATCCACTGACACGGCAGACAGCGAAAGCAACCGCGGTATCAGTGCGAATCGAATGCAAAATGTGCAGTTGATTCGAAAGCCTCAAGAAGTTTGCAAAAACGCCTTGACGCGACAAGGGAAATGCGTAGAATACGCAGCCCTGACCCGCTGAGCGGTAGCGCGAAGTGAATGGTCAAATGCTCTTTAACAATCTAAACAAGAAATCTGTGTGGACACTCACAGGTGTTGAGTTAATCGAAATTACTCTGCCGTTTGGCGAGTAATCAAAATTTACATCAATGAATGAGTGTTCATAGCAATATGTACAACGACTTATTAAGTTAAGTCGATTCAGAATTCATTGAGCCGTTTCTTCGGAAACACAAAACTTTTAATTGAAGAGTTTGATCATGGCTCAGATTGAACGCTGGCGGCAGGCCTAACACATGCAAGTCGAGCGGCAGCACAAGGGAGTTTACTCCTGAGGTGGCGAGCGGCGGACGGGTGAGTAATGCCTAGGGATCTGCCCAGTCGAGGGGGATAACAGTTGGAAACGACTGCTAATACCGCATACGCCCTACGGGGGAAAGAGGGGGACTTTCGGGCCTCTCGCGATTGGATGAACCTAGGTGGGATTAGCTAGTTGGTGAGGTAATGGCTCACCAAGGCGACGATCCCTAGCTGTTCTGAGAGGATGATCAGCCACACTGGGACTGAGACACGGCCCAGACTCCTACGGGAGGCAGCAGTGGGGAATATTGCACAATGGGGGAAACCCTGATGCAGCCATGCCGCGTGTGTGAAGAAGGCCTTCGGGTTGTAAAGCACTTTCAGTAGGGAGGAAAGGGTAAGTCTTAATACGGCTTATCTGTGACGTTACCTACAGAAGAAGGACCGGCTAACTCCGTGCCAGCAGCCGCGGTAATACGGAGGGTCCAAGCGTTAATCGGAATTACTGGGCGTAAAGCGTGCGCAGGCGGTTTGTTAAGCGAGATGTGAAAGCCCCGGGCTCAACCTGGGAATTGCATTTCGAACTGGCAAACTAGAGTCTTGTAGAGGGGGGTAGAATTCCAGGTGTAGCGGTGAAATGCGTAGAGATCTGGAGGAATACCGGTGGCGAAGGCGGCCCCCTGGACAAAGACTGACGCTCAGGCACGAAAGCGTGGGGAGCAAACAGGATTAGATACCCTGGTAGTCCACGCCGTAAACGATGTCTACTCGGAGTTTGGTGTCTTGAACACTGGGCTCTCAAGCTAACGCATTAAGTAGACCGCCTGGGGAGTACGGCCGCAAGGTTAAAACTCAAATGAATTGACGGGGGCCCGCACAAGCGGTGGAGCATGTGGTTTAATTCGATGCAACGCGAAGAACCTTACCTACTCTTGACATCCAGAGAATTCGCTAGAGATAGCTTAGTGCCTTCGGGAACTCTGAGACAGGTGCTGCATGGCTGTCGTCAGCTCGTGTTGTGAAATGTTGGGTTAAGTCCCGCAACGAGCGCAACCCCTATCCTTATTTGCCAGCGCGTAATGGCGGGAACTCTAGGGAGACTGCCGGTGATAAACCGGAGGAAGGTGGGGACGACGTCAAGTCATCATGGCCCTTACGAGTAGGGCTACACACGTGCTACAATGGCGAGTACAGAGGGTTGCAAAGCCGCGAGGTGGAGCTAATCTCACAAAGCTCGTCGTAGTCCGGATTGGAGTCTGCAACTCGACTCCATGAAGTCGGAATCGCTAGTAATCGTGGATCAGAATGCCACGGTGAATACGTTCCCGGGCCTTGTACACACCGCCCGTCACACCATGGGAGTGGGCTGCAAAAGAAGTGGGTAGCTTAACCTTCGGGAGGGCGCTCACCACTTTGTGGTTCATGACTGGGGTGAAGTCGTAACAAGGTAGCCCTAGGGGAACCTGGGGCTGGATCACCTCCTTACCTATACGACTAACTCGATGTTTGTTGAGTGTTCACACAGATGGCTTGTTGAACTTCTCGAAAGAGGAGGGAGAGCGAAATGCGCCGCGTGCCGGTAAGCATTGTTCTTTAACAATTTGGAAAGCTGATAGTAATTAATGCAATGATGTCTGTCGTTGTGTTAATACGAAAAAATTGAGTTCTTAAAACACTTTTTAAGTGTCTTGAATATTCAAGTCTAAGGCGAGTCCATCTTCTTGGTCGAAGATGAGACAAGTAAAACCAGCTGGTCGCAACGACGCAAGTGATGTGAAACTCATTTGGGTTGTATGGTTAAGCGACTAAGCGTATACGGTGGATGCCTTGGCAGTCAGAGGCGATGAAGGACGTAGTAACTTGCGAAAAGCGTTGGCGAGCTAGTAACAAGCATTTGAGCTAACGATGTCCGAATGGGGGAACCCAGCAGCATAAGCTGTTATCACTGCATGAATACATAGTGTAGTGAGGCAAACGAGGGGAACTGAAACATCTAAGTACCCTTAGGAAAAGAAATCAACCGAGATTCCCCTAGTAGCGGCGAGCGAACGGGGATTAGCCCTTAAGTCAGAGGGGTGTTAGTGGAATGGTCTGGAAAGTCCAGCGGCACAGGGTGATAGCCCCGTACACGAAAACTAACCTTTGATGAAAACGAGTAAGGCGGGACACGTGATATCCTGTTTGAATATGGGGGGACCATCCTCCAAGGCTAAATACTCCTGACTGACCGATAGTGAACCAGTACCGTGAGGGAAAGGCGAAAAGAACCCCTGTGAGGGGAGTGAAATAGAACCTGAAACCGTATACGTACAAGCAGTGGGAGCGGTACTTGAGACCGTGACTGCGTACCTTTTGTATAATGGGTCAGCGACTTACGTTTTGTAGCGAGGTTAAGCGAATAGCGGAGCCGTAGGGAAACCGAGTGTTAACTGCGCGTTTAGTTGCAAGGCGTAGACCCGAAACCCGGTGATCTAGCCATGGGCAGGTTGAAGGTTGAGTAACATCAACTGGAGGACCGAACCGACTAATGTTGAAAAATTAGCGGATGACTTGTGGCTGGGGGTGAAAGGCCAATCAAACCGGGAGATATCTGGTTCTCCTCGAAAGCTATTTAGGTAGCGCCTCGGACGAACACCTTTGGGGGTAGAGCACTGTTAAGGCTAGGGGGTCATCCCGACTTACCAACCCTTTGCAAACTCCGAATACCAAAGAGTGCTATCCGGGAGACAGACGGCGGGTGCTAACGTCCGTCGTCAAAAGGGAAACAACCCAGACCGTCAGCTAAGGTCCCAAAGTGTATGTTAAGTGGGAAACGATGTGGGAAGGCTTAGACAGCTAGGATGTTGGCTTAGAAGCAGCCATCATTTAAAGAAAGCGTAATAGCTCACTAGTCGAGTCGGCCTGCGCGGAAGATGTAACGGGGCTAAACATACCACCGAAGCTACGGGTGCAATCCATTAGGGTTGCGCGGTAGAGGAGCGTTCTGTAAGCCGTTGAAGGTGAAGGGGTAACCCACGCTGGAGGTATCAGAAGTGCGAATGCTGACATGAGTAACGATAAAGGGGGTGAAAAACCCCCTCGCCGAAAGACCAAGGGTTCCTGTCCAACGTTAATCGGGGCAGGGTGAGTCGACCCCTAAGGCGAGGCCGAAAGGCGTAGTCGATGGGAAACAGATTAATATTTCTGTACTTCCGCTAACTGCGATGGAGAGACGGAGAAGGCTAGGCTAGCGCGGCGTTGGTAGTCCGCGTTTAAGGTGGTAGGTGGGTGACTTAGGCAAATCCGGGTCACTATACACTGAGAGCTGATGACGAGTCCCCAAGGGGATGAAGTAGTTGATGCCATGCTTCCAGGAAAATCTTCTAAGCTTCAGGTTAGCGGGAATCGTACCCCAAACCGACACAGGTGGTCGGGTAGAGAATACCAAGGCGCTTGAGAGAACTCGGCTGAAGGAACTAGGCAAAATGGTACCGTAACTTCGGGAGAAGGTACGCTGCTGTTGGTGATGGGACTTGCTCCCTAAGCTGACGGCAGTCGCAGATACCAGGTGGCTGCAACTGTTTATCAAAAACACAGCACTGTGCAAAATCGCAAGATGACGTATACGGTGTGACGCCTGCCCGGTGCCGGAAGGTTAATTGATTGGGTTATCGCAAGAGAAGCTCATGATCGAAGCCCCGGTAAACGGCGGCCGTAACTATAACGGTCCTAAGGTAGCGAAATTCCTTGTCGGGTAAGTTCCGACCTGCACGAATGGCGTAATGATGGCCACGCTGTCTCCAGCCGAGACTCAGTGAAGTTGAAATTGCGGTGAAGATGCCGTATACCCGCGGCTAGACGGAAAGACCCCGTGAACCTTTACTATAGCTTGGCACTGAACATTGACCCTACATGTGTAGGATAGGTGGGAGACTTTGAAGTTGGAACGCTAGTTCTGATGGAGTCGTCCTTGAAATACCACCCTTGTAGTGTTGATGTTCTAACTTGGGCCCCTAATCGGGGTTAAGGACAGTGCCTGGTGGGTAGTTTGACTGGGGCGGTCTCCTCCCAAAGAGTAACGGAGGAGCACGAAGGTTGGCTAAGTACGGTCGGACATCGTACGGTTAGTGCAATGGCATAAGCCAGCTTAACTGCGAGACAGACACGTCGAGCAGGTACGAAAGTAGGTCATAGTGATCCGGTGGTTCTGAATGGAAGGGCCATCGCTCAACGGATAAAAGGTACTCCGGGGATAACAGGCTGATACCGCCCAAGAGTTCATATCGACGGCGGTGTTTGGCACCTCGATGTCGGCTCATCACATCCTGGGGCTGAAGTCGGTCCCAAGGGTATGGCTGTTCGCCATTTAAAGTGGTACGCGAGCTGGGTTCAGAACGTCGTGAGACAGTTCGGTCCCTATCTGCCGTGGGCGTTGGATGATTGAGGGGAGTTGCTCCTAGTACGAGAGGACCGGAGTGAACGAACCGCTGGTGTTCGGGTTGTCATGCCAATGGCATTGCCCGGTAGCTATGTTCGGAATCGATAACCGCTGAAAGCATCTAAGCGGGAAGCGAGCCCCAAGATGAGTCATCCCTTGGACTTTAAGTCCACTAAAGAGCCGTTCGAGACTAGGACGTTGATAGGTCAGGTGTGTAAGCGTTGTGAGGCGTTGAGCTAACTGATACTAATGACTCGAGAGGCTTAACCATACAACCCAGATGGGTTTTGCTAAGTAGTACTTAGACGAATACAAACACTTAAGAAGTGCAACTCAATACAGCTTTCTAAATTAACAAATAAAGGTTAATTACGCAGGTAATGGTACGGCAGACAAAGCCGTGACGAGCGAAGGGCGGAGTGTACGGTAGTACATGAGCACTGGAGTGAGGAAACAATGCCGTCAGACGTAGAATTAACCAGTAAGAATTTGCTTGGTGACAATAGCATTGTGGTCCCACCTGATCCCATCCCGAACTCAGAAGTGAAACGCAATCGCGCCGATGGTAGTGTGGGGTCTCCCCATGTGAGAGTAGGTCATCGCCAAGCGCCTAATTAAACGAAGAAGCCAGCTGAATAAGCTGGCTTTTTTGTTTTTAGCGTTTGCCATTTTTAGATTGTGATTTTGAAATCATTCATTCCAATTTTCAGCCTCTTTCACTCTCCCTCGCTAATGTGCGCTAAATAGCGACTTGTAGCCTTATTTTCTTCACGTTTCTGAGCCATACCTGCCGATGGCAACTCTTGCTATTACTTCAGAGGTTACTTACCTTATGCAGTAATTTATTGGGGTAGCTAAGGATCTATGATGAAGTTAGAGATGGTTTGCACTGGGGAAGAGGTGCTGTCGGGTCAGATTGTTGATACTAACGCGGCCTGGTTTGCCAGCACTATGATGGAGCATGGCATTGAGATCCAACGACGAGTGACTGTGGGTGATCGCCTCGAGGACTTAATTGCGGTTTTCCAAGAGCGTAGCTTGCATGCCGATGTCATTTTAGTGAATGGCGGCTTGGGGCCGACCAGTGATGATATGTCTGCCGAAGCAATGGCAAAGGCTAAGGGAGAGTCTCTGGTTGAGAATCGCGAGTGGCGTCAGCATTTAGAAGATTGGTTTACGCGTAATAACCGTGAGATGCCAGTCAGTAATTTGAAGCAGGCGATGCTGCCTGAGTCTGCGGTGATGGTGGATAACCCCGTCGGTACGGCCTGTGGATTTAGAGTGAAGTTGAATCGAGCCTGGTTATTCTTCACCCCTGGTGTGCCATTTGAACTCAAACATATGGTGAAGGAACAATTTATTCCTTTTATCCGTGAAGAGTTTGGCCTCGACGCTAAGGTGGCGCTGAAGAAGTTGCTGACCATAGGTCATGGTGAGTCTTCCCTTGCCGACAAAATCGAGCCATTGGAGTTGCCCGAGGGGATTACCATTGGTTATCGCTCCTCAATGCCGCATATTGAGATTAAGATCTTTGCCCGCGGTGAGAAGGCGATTGCTTTGCTGCCGCGGGTGACAGGGCACATTAAAATGGTGCTGGGTACTGCGGTTGTCGCCGAAGATAAAGCGACGCTTGCTGAGGAAATCCATGCGAAGTTACTGAATTCTGGCTTGACCTTGAGTGTTGCCGAGTCATGCACGGGCGGGATGATTACTAGTCAGTTAGTGGATTTCCCCGGCAGCTCTTCCTATTTGCAACACGGTCTGGTGACTTACAGTAACGAGTCTAAGGTGCGAGTGTTAGGGGTTAATCCTGCAACCTTAGACGATCACGGCGCAGTGTCTATTCCCACGGTCGAAGAAATGGCTAAGGGCGCGCGTGCTATCTTAGACAGTGATTTTGCCTTAGCGACAAGTGGAATAGCGGGACCAGATGGCGGAACCGAAGAGAAGCCCGTCGGTACAGTAGCAATTGCTTTGGCAACTCGCAGTGGCGTCTACAGCCAAATGATAAAACTGCCGCGACGCTCACGGGATTTAGTGCGTAGCTTAAGTGCGGCAGTGGCCTACGATATGTTAAGACGTGAATTACTCACAGAAGCTGTGATTGTGGATTATCAATCGATAGGGCGTTTCAGCAAGTAGCTCTTTGGATGCTGAAGGGTTTTAGTCAGTCTAGCTGGATTAACAAAAATGCTCCCGAGGGAGCATTTTTTATGGAGAATGGTTTGCAACACGAGCCGCTATTTTGTGAATTTAAGGACTAATTTGCCAGGGACGACTTGAATGCTCTCGGTCATCTTGGCCATCAGCGCTTGATTACTGTCTTTCGTATCGAGCACATAAACGGGCTGATTCTCGAGGAAATGCCTTAAGTAGCCCATAACCTGTGGCGTCGCACTACTGATGGCTTTCTCGATATCCTTAGGGGTTGATTCTACTTTCACCAATTCAAGCTGGCGCAGGTAGACGCTGTGGGTGGCACTGTCATACCAAGGCTTGGCCTCAAAGGTGGTTGAAAGCTGCGCCTTCAACTGAAAAATAGGATTAGTGATGGACACTTGAGTGGCCGCACTGACGCTCATAGTGTCAGGCTTTTCGCCGAGTCTGACACTGATGTCGTTAATGCGCACTTGCGCGCCCACGAGTTGATTACCTTGCTTCACCTCAAAGTGGATCTCTTTGCTGAGATACTGCTCCATTTCATGCTCGCTGATACTGTACTGCGTGACGCAGCCGCCAAGCAGTACAGATAATCCCAAGCAAAGGCTAAGCGTGAGTTTTTTCATTAACCTGTGTTTCTCATGCCCGCCGCGACACCAGCAATCGTCAGCATTAAGGCGAGTTGCACGTGTTCGGAAGCGGGAGCTTCGGTTGTTTCCTTACGAGTACGAGCCAATAACTCGGTCTGCAGGAAGTTTAATGGATCGATATAGGGATTTCGCAGTTTGACTGATTCGCGATTCCACGGTGTATGCGCCATTAAGGTATCCGATTTAGTCAGCTCCAGCACCACTTTAATACCGAGATCTAAACGCTGGCGTAAAGTTTCGCCTAAGTGGTGAAGATTGGGCGGAACTAAGCAGGTTTCATAGTAACGCGCCAAGTTAGGTTCAGCCTTGGCGTATACCATTTCCAGCATGGAAATCCGCGTGCTAAAGAAGGGCCATTCGCGCTCCATATCCTGTAGCAAGCCCATTTCGCCACGTTGGCAGGCAGCCTGCAATGCTTCACCAGCGCCGAGCCATGCTGGCAACATTAAGCGGTTTTGAGACCAAGCGAAAATCCAAGGAATGGCACGTAAGCTCTCGATACCGCCATCGACACGGCGTTTTGCCGGGCGACTACCTAATGGTAGTTTGCCCAGTTCAACCTCTGGAGTGGCTGCACGGAAATAAGGCACAAAATCAGGCTCTTCACGGACAATACCGCGGTAAGCACTCACTGACTCCTCAGCAATACGCTCCATACAATTGCGCCATTCCTGCTTAGGCTCGGGCGGCGGAAGCAAGGTCGCTTCTAACACCGCTGAGGTGTACAGGGCTAAGCTTTGCACCGCCAATTTAGGCAGGCCGAACTTAAAGCGGATCATCTCACCTTGTTCGGTAACGCGAATACGACCATCAACTGAGCCGAGCGGTTGCGACAGAATCGCTTTGTGAGCTGGGCCGCCGCCACGACCAATACTGCCACCACGACCATGGAACAGCGTCAGCTTAACGCCAGCCTGTTTACAGACGGCGACTAACTGCTCCTGTGCGCGATATTGCGCCCAAGCGGCCGCCATTACACCCGCGTCTTTGGCCGAGTCTGAATAACCGATCATCACCTCTTGCATACCTTTGGTGTAACCACGGTACCAGTCGATATCGAGCAGTGCGGTAATACACTCGGCGGCGTTATTTAAGTCGCTTAAGGTTTCAAAAAGCGGCACAACGCGCATTGGATGAGTGCAGCCGGTTTCTTTGAGCAGTAATAATACGGTTAATACATCTGAAGGCTTGCTCGCCATGGAAATCACATAGGAGCCCAACGCCTTCGCCGGATGTTTAGCAATTAAACGGCAAGTGTTAAGTACTTCGGCCACATCGGCAGAAGGTTGCCAGTTGCTTGGGATCAGCGGGCGACGGTTACTGAGTTCACGCAGCAAGAAGGCTTGTTTTTCGGTTTCATCCCAA
This sequence comes from Shewanella sp. MR-4, assembly GCF_000014685.1. Taxonomy (NCBI): domain Bacteria; kingdom Pseudomonadati; phylum Pseudomonadota; class Gammaproteobacteria; order Alteromonadales; family Shewanellaceae; genus Shewanella; species Shewanella sp. MR-4. Next base: position 4,429,393 of record NC_008321.1, on the reverse strand, counting down.
TGATTAAAGTCACCCATACCTAAATAGCGGGTTAACTCGGCAAGTACATCGCAGTGGCGGCCTGCGTCTTGGCGGATGTCGAGCCTTAACATATGGATGCCAAAACAAGCGAGACGGCGCAGAATGTCGAGGAGTAAACCATTAGCAATCAAACGCATGCCGCAATCACATAGACTCTTGTATAGCATCTCTAGCGGCGCTTTCAGATCGCTTTCTTGCCAAATCAGCGTCGATTTATCGACTTCTGGGTTATGGCCCTCGATGCGGGCGTTTAAGTAGTCGATGGTGTCGCGCAGTTTTTGTCTTAATGAACGCAGCACAAAACGATAGGGTTCGCAGCTATTGTTGGTATACGCCATCAGTTCGCTGTTGGCTTCTTCCATCGATAACTCGCCAACCAGCAACACTATATCCTTGAGGAATAAACGGGCGGCAGCATGGCGATTACGATCTAATACTTCTTGGGTGACTTTAGCGGTCACAAAAGGGTTGCCGTCGCGATCGCCACCCATCCAGCTTGAGAAGCGCACCGGTGCGATATCGATAGGTAATTGCTGGCCTGTGCGATCTTGTACTTGATCGTTGAGCTGCCTTAAAAAGTCGGGGACAGCATGCCAGAGGGATTCTTCAATGGTGGATAATCCCCAGCGGGCTTCGTCCACAGGTGTTGGGCGTTCACGGCGAATTTCATTGGTGTGCCAGATTTGGGCGATTAACTGACGCAGACGCAGATTAATTTGGCGGCGCTCTCTGTCCGACAGTTGATTGTTTTCTTGCTCGGCGAGGCAATCCACAATTGCTGCATATTTTTGGATCAGTGTGCGGCGAGAGATTTCCGTTGGATGCGCGGTGAGGACTAAGTCGATATCCAGCGTTTTTAAGCAATCCAACATTTTGGTTTGATCGATACGGCCATTAAGCATGCGGCCAAGCAACTGTTCGACCGGATCCGGTACGCAAACCAGCTCATCGCAGTTACGGCTAATAGTATGAAATTGTTCGGATAAGTTTGCTAAGTTGAGGAATTGGTTAAAGGCTTTAGCAAAAGGCACTAACTCTTCATCGGGGAGTGCGGTCAGCAGTTCTAGCATTTGCTCCCGTGCTGCTTCATCGCCACGGCGGGAATCTTTTGCGAGTTTACGAATTTGCTCAACCTTCTCGAGGAAAGAATCGCCGAGGTGGGTGCGCATCGTATCGCCCAAGATCTGCCCTAACATACTCACGTTCGATCTTAACGACGCATACATGTCGGTCACATTGTCTGCCACATTACCTGCCATAGTTACTCCGAATTGAAAAATATAAAAATCCGCAATATACCCAAACAACCTTTAGGTGATGAGAGTCTTCAGGTCGCTTGGGTATATAGCCCGCTAGCACAATACCCACCACTGAGGGCAATGGTCAACAGCAGAACTTATAACTTATACGACTGGCTTATCTTATATGCAACTAATCACGATAATTGTTGAAGAATATTCAATATAAATGCGAGCTAACGCAATATTTTATTATGTTTAGTGGAAGTGAATATGAACTGCATCATTTTCGGCTTTGCGGGTATGTGTATTCGGTGTTAATAAAAAGGACTGATTTTTCAGTCTTTCATCCATAGATAACTGAGTTATTAAGCAGTTAGTGAAGTATTGTGTTATTTGCTAAGCGTGCTCGAACGCAGATAAAAGACAAAATTTAATAAAAATATATATTCACATATATTGCATAAATAGATCTTTGTGGTAGTCTAGCCAGCAGTTGAGATGAGTCACCCCTTGTGACCTGTAGAGTAAATATCATGATGTATAGCGTTAAGCCGTCAGTGAATAAAATAACGACCCATTACGATTTCCTACGACGATAGTCTTGTCATCATAGATATACGCTGGTGCGTGTACGCTATTCATCTATTCTTTAAGTCTCTTTGATTCGGTTTATAAAAATACATATGAAAAACATCGCCATTATCGGTGCCAGTGGTTACACAGGCGCACAACTAACAGCTTTAGTCCATGCGGAGTCTGAATTATCGATTCAAGGTCTGTATGTCTCTGAAAATAGTTTAGATAAAGGTAGAGCTTTAGCAGATTTGTACCCTGTCTACAGCCACATTGATTTAGCTCTGTCACCACTGACTGAAGAAGCGAAGGCGAAGATCGTCGCCGAGGCGGATGCCGTGGTGTTAGCGACCGAACATTCGGTGAGTTTGCATTTAGCGGCGTGGTTCTATAACCAAGGTTTAGCCGTGTTTGACTTAAGCGGTGCCTATCGTTTCAGCGATGTGGCGCAGTACCCTAAGTGGTACGGTTTTGAGCACGAATATCCTGAAGTGTTGGCCAAGGCCGTCTATGGTCTAGCCGAGTGGAATGCCAAAGAAGTCGCCGCGACTAAAATGATTGCTGTGCCAGGTTGTTACCCAACAGCATCATTAACAGCATTGAAACCATTAAAGAATTTACTGACGTCAGCCTATCCAGTGATCAATGCGGTTAGTGGTGTGACGGGCGCGGGTCGTAAGGCGCAGCTGCATACCAGTTTTTGCGAAGTGAGCCTCACACCCTACGGCGTATTAGGCCACAGACATCAACCCGAAATTGCCACTCAACTGGGGCAAGAGGTGATCTTCACGCCGCACCTAGGCAACTTCAAGCGCGGCATTTTAGCGACCATCACGGTACAGCTAAAACCAGGCACTACCACTGCCGATGTGGCTGCGGCATACAGTGTGTATGACCAAGCTCCGCTGGTGACAGTGAAACAGAACCAGTTCCCGAAAGTGGATGATGTGGTGCTGACTCCGAATTGCCACTTAGGTTGGAAGTTTGATGAGAACAGTGGCTACTTAGTGGTTGCCAGTGCCATCGACAATTTGATGAAAGGCGCGGCGAGCCAAGCCCTGCAATGCATAAAGATTCACTTTAACCTTTAACCGTTCATCCTTATTTAAGAGAGTCGTCAAGATGTCTACCAACAACTCAGTATTAGTTCTTAAAGTCGGCGGCGCCCTGCTGCAGTGTGAAATGGGGATGGCGCGTTTAATGGATACCGCGGCAGCAATGATCGCTGATGGTCAGCAAGTGCTGATGGTGCATGGCGGCGGCTGTTTGGTCGATGAGCAATTAGCCGCAAACGGCATGGAAACCGTCAAGTTAGAAGGCCTGCGGGTGACCCCGCCGGAGCAAATGCCGATCATTGCCGGTGCACTGGCCGGAACATCAAACAAGATCCTCCAAGGCGCGGCGACAAAGGCTGGGATTGTGAGTGTGGGCATGAGCTTAGCCGATGGCAACACAGTATCGGCCAAGATCAAAGATGAGCGTTTAGGGTTAGTGGGCGAGGTTTCTCCTAAAGACGCCACTTACCTCAAGTTTATTCTGTCCCAAGGTTGGATGCCGATTTGTAGCTCAATTGCCATGATGGACGATGGTCAAATGCTGAACGTGAACGCCGACCAAGCGGCGACGGTATTAGCTAAGTTGGTCGGTGGCAAGTTGGTGCTGCTATCGGATGTGTCTGGCGTGCTCGATGGTAAAGGTCAATTAATCCCTTCGCTGAATGGTAAGCAGATTGCCGAGTTGGTGAAGCAAGGCGTGATCGAAAAGGGAATGAAAGTCAAAGTAGAAGCTGCGCTCGAAGTGGCGCAGTGGATGGGGCAGGCGGTTCAAGTTGCCTCATGGCGTGATGCAAGCCAATTAGTCGCATTAGCAAAAGGTGAGGCCGTGGGCACACAAATCCAACCATAAGCGGAGTAGGTTATGAAGCATTTACTATCGATAAAAGAGTTAACCCAGCAACAGTTGCTGGATCTGATTACCTTAGCCAAGACGATTAAAGCGAATCCCGCTGAGTATCGTCATGCGCTGGACGGTAAGAGTGTGGTGATGTTATTTGAAAAGCCATCCCTGCGTACTCGTGTTAGCTTCGATATCGGTATTAACAAGCTCGGCGGCCACTGTTTATACCTAGACCAACAAAATGGTGCCTTAGGTAAGCGGGAATCGGTCGCTGACTTTGCTTCTAACCTGTCCTGTTGGGCCGATGCTATTGTGGCGAGAACGTTCTCCCACAAGACCATCGAACAATTGGCCGAGTTTGGCACTGTGCCTGTGATTAATGCGCTTTCGGATTTATATCATCCTTGCCAAGCGCTGGCCGATTTCTTAACTTTGGCCGAGCATTTTGAAAATATCAGTGATGTCAAGTTAGCGTACGTAGGTGACGGTAATAACGTGACGAATTCATTGATGTATTGCGCGGCCATTCTCGGTGCCACCATGACAGTGATCTGCCCAGCGGGTCACTTTCCTGATGGCTACGTCGTGGCCGAAGTACAAGAACTTGCCAGCCGATATGGCGGCAAAGTTGTACTGACTTCAGATATTGGTGCTATCGAAGGTCACGATGCTATCTATACTGATACCTGGATTTCCATGGGTGATCCAACACCGTTAGCGGAAATTAAGGATAAGTTTGCACCTTATCAGGTCAATAAGGGCTTGATGGCGAAAGCGGGTGCTCACTTCTTTATGCACTGCTTACCCGCTCACCGCGGTGTTGAAGTGACCGATGAAGTGATGGATGGCGAAGGCTCTTTGATCCTGCAACAAGCAGAGAATCGGATGCACGCCCAAAACGCAGTACTGGTAACCCTATTTAGTTAATTTAACCCTGTTTAGCAGCCTACTTTCTCCAAGGTGAGAAACGAGTTATAGGAATTTAAGATGTCTATCGAGAACAAAAACACTGGCGTGAAAAAAGTCGTTTTAGCCTATTCGGGTGGTCTAGATACTTCGGCCATTATTCCATGGTTAAAAGAAACCTACGACAACTGTGAGATCATCGCTTTTTGCGCTGACGTAGGTCAGGGTGAAGAAGAATTAGTGGGTCTGACTGAAAAGGCATTAGCTTCTGGCGCATCGGAATGTCATATCGTCGATCTGAAAGAAGAATTCGTTAAAGATTACATCTACCCAACCATGGCAACGGGTGCTATCTACGAAGGTACTTACTTGTTAGGTACTTCAATGGCGCGTCCAATCATCGCAAAGGCGCAGGTTGAAGTAGCACGTAAAGTGGGTGCCGATGCTCTGTGCCACGGTTGTACCGGTAAGGGTAACGACCAAGTGCGTTTCGAAGGTTGCTTTGCGGCATTAGCGCCTGATTTAAAAGTGATTGCACCATGGCGTGAATGGACCATGCAGAGCCGTGAAGATCTGCTGGCTTACTTAGCTGAGCGTAATATCAAGACGTCGGCTTCTGCGACTAAGATCTACAGCCGTGATGCCAACGCATTCCACATTTCCCACGAAGGTGGCGAGTTGGAAGATCCATGGAACGAGCCAAGCAAAGGTGTGTGGACGCTGACTGCCGATCCAGAAGATGCGCCAAACCAAGCAGAATATGTGTCACTCGAAGTCGAACATGGCCGTGTGACCAAAGTAAACGGTGAAGCATTAACACCTTACGCTGCACTGATGAAGCTGAATGCCATCGCTGCACCACATGGCGTGGGTCGTATCGATATCACCGAAAACCGTTTAGTGGGCATGAAGTCTCGTGGTTGTTACGAAACTCCAGGCGGCACTGTGATGTTTGCTGCGCTGCGCGCGATTGAAGAGTTAGTACTGGATAAAACCAGCCGTACTTGGCGCGAGCAAGTGGGTGCCCAAATGGCGCACTTAGTGTACGACGGTCGTTGGTTTACACCTCTGTGTAAGTCGCTGCTGGCGGCATCTGAGTCATTAGCCGAGTCTGTTAACGGTGAAGTTGTGGTTAAACTCTACAAAGGTCACGCGATTGCCGTTAAGAAGCGTTCGCCAAACAGCTTGTACTCAGAAGCATTTGCCACCTTCGGTGAAGATCAAGTGTATGACCAGAAACACGCTGAAGGCTTTATCCGTCTGTACTCGTTAGCAAGCCGCATTCGCGCGCTCAATGCTAAGTAATAGGCTGACTCAAAGGGCGCCTAGCGCCCTTTTTTATATCTTAAGTTTTAACGTATTCAAAGCAGTGACCGAGGGGATTGAGCATGGCTTTATGGGGTGGAAGATTTCAGGGCGAAACCAGCGCGCTATTTAAATTATTCAACGATTCACTGCCTGTGGATTACCGTTTATTTGAGCAGGATGTGGTCGGCTCTATCGCTTGGGCCGATGCGATTGCTAGTGTCGGCATTATCACTGCCACTGAATGCAGCGATTTGAAGAAAGCACTGAACGAGCTGCTGGTGGAAGTGAAGGGCGATCCTGCGATTATTCTCGCATCGGGCGCGGAAGATATTCACAGCTTCGTGGAGTCGGCGTTGATCGCTAAAGTCGGCGATCTGGGTAAAAAACTCCATACGGGCCGTAGCCGTAACGACCAAGTCGCTACCGATTTAAAACTCTGGTGCCAATCCGAAGGTGCGGCATTAGTGGCTCGCCTGCAAACCTTACGCAGCGAACTTATCGCGCTTGCTGAGCGTGAATTCGACGCTGTTATGCCGGGTTATACTCATTTGCAACGTGCACAACCAGTCACGTTTGGCCACTGGTGCTTAGCTTATGTGGAGATGATTGAGCGTGATCTTAGCCGCTTAACCGATGCCTTAAAGCGCGCCAATACCTGCCCGCTCGGTTCGGGCGCCTTGGCGGGCACAGCCTATCAAATGGATAGACATGCGCTGGCTGCGGCACTGAACTTTGCATCGCCAACCTTAAACAGTTTGGACAGTGTGTCGGACCGCGACCATGTAGTTGAGCTGTGTTCAACGGCGTCAATCAGCATGATGCACTTAAGCCGTATGGCCGAAGATTTGATTTTCTTCAACTCGGGTGAAGCGGGCTTTATCTCATTAAGTGATGAAGTGACCTCGGGGTCATCGTTAATGCCACAAAAGAAAAACCCCGATGCGCTGGAGCTTATTCGCGGTAAAACGGGCCGTGTTTATGGCAGCTTAGTGGGCATTCTCACCACTATGAAAGCCCTGCCTCTGGCCTACAATAAAGACATGCAGGAAGACAAAGAAGGCCTGTTCGATGTGGTCGACAGCTGGGCAATCTGCTTAGATATGGCGGCATTAGTGTTATCTGGCTTAGTCGTTAACCGCCCGAATGCGCTGTTAGCTGCGCAGCAAGGTTATGCCAACGCGACCGAATTAGCGGATTATCTGGTGTCTAAAGGCATGCCGTTCCGCGAAGCGCACCATGTGGTCGGCGTGGCTGTCGTTGCTGCTATTGCCAAGAAGATCCCATTAGAAGGTTTTACGCTGGCCGAGTTTAAAACGTTCGCCGATATCATTGAAGATGATGTGTATCCCAACCTCACCATTGAAGCTTGTTTGGCAAAACGTGATGTCCTTGGCGGCACTGCGCTGGCTCAGGTTAAACAAGCGATTGCGGCGAAGAACGCGGGCTAATGCCTTAATTGAGAAATAAAAACGCGACTCAAGAGTCGCGTTTTTTATGGTTATTTATCCCTATTGGAATAAATCGTCTGTCGGCGCATCGATGAATAGGTTGTTTTCATCTTGGCTTTCACTGATGTATTCCTTAGGTTCAGTGCCCGAGATAAAGTATTCAAATGCGCTAGTGTAGTCTGTCTTACGAGTCAGTTTGCCGGTCGCCAGATCGATCCGCACCGAGACAATCCCTTCGGGTGGGATCGCTGTGGTTTCAGGTACGCCCTTCAGCACGTTATTCATAAACTCGTTCCAGCCAGGGCCTGCGGTCTTAGCGCCTGCCTCTGTGCCTGTGATCTGATCCTTCTCACCATTCGGGTTCCATGCGGTTCTGCCTAATTGGCGACCATGGTCGTCAAACCCTACCCAGAAGGTGCTGGTGAGTGTTGGGCCAAAACCACTGAACCAGGTATCGCGAGACTCGTTTGTTGTACCGGTTTTACCCGCAATATCATGGCGTTTGATTAACTGCGCCGCACGCCAAGCCGTACCCTGCCAGCCAGTGCCTTTACTCCAATCGCCGCCACCCCAGATCACGCTCTTCAGCGCTTCGGTGATCAGGAATGCCGTTTGTTCAGAGATAATTTGCGGAGCATAACGGCCAGTTTGTTCGAAGCAATAGGCCACAGGCTCATCGGTTTGAGCTGCGGGCTCACCAAAACTCATTGGATCGCTGCTAGGCTGTACGGAGCTGTTGTTAGGCTTACAGGCCAAGGTCGGATTGGCCTTCTCAATCACATTACCGAAGGAGTCTTCTACTCGTTCGATATAGAAAGGTTCAACTAAGAAACCACCATTTGCGAACACGTTGAAAGCGGTTGCCACTTGCAGTGGGGTGACCGAAGGAGAACCTAAGGCTAACGACTCGTTACGAGGTAAGTCGTTAGGATCGAATCCAAACTTAGTCAGCTCGGCGATGGCCGCATCTAAACCAATATGGCGCATAGCGCGAACAGACATTACGTTGATCGATTGCGCTAACCCCACACGCAGGCGTGTTGGGCCGCCATAGATATCGGGCGAGTTTTTAGGGCGCCACGCAGTACCTTGGCTAATATCGGGTTTGTTAATCGGCGCGTTGTTAATCAGAGTCGCGAGGGTAAAGCCTTTCTCTAATGCCGCAGCATAGATGAAAGGTTTAATATTCGAACCTAATTGACGTTTCGCTTGAGTTACACGGTTGTACTGGCTTTGGCTAAAGCTGTAGCCACCCACTAAGGTTCGGATAGCACCATTTGTAGGATCGAGTGCAACAGTGGCACTGGCCACTTCTGGCACTTGCGATAATTGTAGATACTGGCCATTGTCGCGGATCCAAATACGTTCACCGACTTTCAGCATATCCGAGGCCGATTTTGGCACCGAGCCTTGGCGTTTATCGGTGATAAATTTACGCGCCCATTTTAGGCCATCCCATTTGATGACTTTGGTTTCGCCCTTGGCGGTTAACACACTGGCTTGCTGTCCATCGATGCTTAATACCGCAGCGGGTTGCAACTCTTGTACAGGCGTAATTTTAGCGAGCTCGGCTTTGATTTGTGCATCGTCTGGCTTAGTGTCGGTCCATAAAACTGCCGCAGGACCACGGTAACCGTGGCGCTCATCATAGGCATAGACGTTATTGCGTAATGCTTGCTGTGCTAGCAGTTGCTGCTCTGATGAAATCGTGGTGTAGACGTTATAGCCGTTCGTGTAGGCCTCTTCTTCACCGTATTTTTGCACCATGTAATCTCGAGCCATTTCAGAGATATAAGGGGCGTAAAGGTCGATTTCAGCACCATGGTATTTGGCGACGAGCGGCTCTTGCACAGCAGCTTGGTATTCAGCCTTGCTGATGTAGCCCACTTCGTTCATTCGCATCAATACCACGTTGCGGCGTGCAAGTGCGCGTGAAGGGGAGGTAATAGGGTTTAGAGTCGACGGTGCTTTAGGGAGACCCGCGATCATACTCATTTCGGAAAGCGTCAGATCTTGAACGTTTTTACCAAAATACACTTGAGCAGCCGCGCCGACACCATAGGCTCTCTGACCTAAATAAATACGGTTAACGTAGAGTTCTAAAATCTCATCTTTAGTTAACAATTGCTCGATGTGGTAGGAAATAAAAATTTCCTTCACTTTACGAATAATGGTCTTGTCGCGGGTCAGGAAGAAGTTACGCGCCACCTGCATGGTGATAGTACTCGCGCCTTGTTTCTTTTCACCCGTGGTGAGCATGACGATTGCGGCACGCATCACCCCAACAGGATCGATACCGCCGTGCTCATAAAAGCGTGCATCCTCGGTGGCGAGGAAGGCTTGGAGCAGCGTTTTAGGCACTTCTTCGAGTTTCAGCGGAATGCGACGCTTCTCACCAAACTGAGAGATGAGCTTGCCATCGCTACTGTAAATGCGCAAAGGTGTTTGTAATTGCACATTTTTTAGTGTCGATACATCCGGCAGATCCGGCAAAACATAAAAGTATGCTGCAACAATGGCGCCCACGCCCAAAAGGGCTAGACTGAATAGGGCTATAACAATACGTTTTAACCACTTCACCTAAATTGATCCTAATGTTCAGTTAAGTGCGACAGTATATAAGGCGCACACGTTTGGGTGAAGCAAAAACGTGATGTCCCTAAAATAGCGTTTGTAAAATCTTGAAACATTCTATACAAATACGTATAACGGGTTGATTTTGTGCTAATCTCTTTTACTACTGAATACAAATAATAAAGTGACAACGGACTATGCTTTCAAATTTATGGAAGCGTCAGGCTCCGCAAATGGTCGGGATTGATATTGGTTCCCATGAAGTAAAGGCTATTCTGCTGAGTAAGACTGCTGATGGATATAAAATACTAAGTCATGCAGCGGTTCCCGTAAAAAAGGGGGCTATTAACGATCATGATATTCGTGATGCCGATGCCGTTGTTGAATGTCTCAAACAGGTCAAGCGTATTTTGCCAAAGTCGGTTAAATATGCAGCGGTTGCGGTCTCTGGTTCTGCGGTGATGACTAAGGTCATCTACATGGATGCCTCGCTGAGCGAGGAGGAAATGGAGGCACAAATTGAGATTGAAGCCGATAACCTTATCCCATACTCCCTCGATGAAGTTAGCATTGATTTTGAAACCTTAAATGTTAACAGTACCGATCCTTCTAAGGTTGATGTGCTACTGAGTGCGTGCCGCACTGATAATATTGATGCCAGAGTCGATGCGCTCGATGAAGTCGAACTCGAAACCAAAGTCGTTGATGTCGAAGGGTATGCCTTAGGGCGAGCCGTCGAGTTGGTGCTAGGTCAGTTACCCGAAGGCGCTCGGCAGAAGGCGGTGGCCATGGTCGATATTGGTGCCAATATGACGACCTTCTCTGTCGTGGAGTCGGGCGAAACAACCTTTATCCGTGAGCAAGCCTTTGGCGGTGAGTTATTTACTCAGTCGATTCTGTCTTTTTATGGCATGTCTTACGAGCAGGCAGAAAAAGCCAAAATAGAAGGCGATTTGCCGCGTAATTATATGTTTGAAGTGTTATCTCCCTTTCAGACCCAATTGCTGCAACAAATTAAGCGGACGTTGCAAATTTATTGTACTTCGAGTGGTAAAGATAAAGTCGATTATCTCGTATTATGCGGTGGAACATCTAAACTGGAAGGCATGGCTAACTTATTAACGAATGAGTTAGGTGTTCACACCATAATTGCCGATCCCTTCCAAGGATGCCTGCACGCGGATGAATCCGTTAAAAATATACTGCAACCTAGCATTAGCAAATATATGGTTGCATGTGGCTTAGCGCTGAGGAGCTACGGTCAATGGCGAACATAAACCTGCTTCCTTGGCGTGAGGAAGCAAGAGAAAAGCAGAAGCGCGATTATATTGGAATATTAGCGGCGGTATTTTTAGGCTCAGCAGTTTTAGTCTATGTAGCCTTGTCTTTACTCGACATGATGACCGATGAACAGCGCGGACGGAATGCTTATTTACAGTCCGAAATTCAACAACTCGATGCGCAAATCGCCGAGATTAAAAAGATCACCGAGCGTAAGAAAGATATTGAGCGTCGTACCGAGATCATTTTGAACCTTCAGCAATCCCGTAATTTACCGACACACGTATTAGATGAGCTGGTGCGTATTGTTCCCCCCGGAATATATCTATCGAGCCTAGAGAAAAAAGGCAGTTTATTGCTGATAGAAGGACGAAGTGAATCGAATAACAACGTGGCGAATATGATGCGTAAGGTTAAGGCATCTGAGTGGTTAACCGATCCGAATATGCAATCTATCGTGACTCAAGATGATGAGCTAAGACAGCTGCAACGCTTTAGCTTAAGGGTGAGCATTAAAGGTGCCATGGCTGATGAGCCTATTAAAACGGCAAAAGGAGCGAGTAAATGAAACTCGATCTAAGTCAGTTTAATGATATCGATTTTGAGAATATCGGCGGTTGGCCAAATCAAGTCAAAGTTTTCTTCGCCGTTTTATTAGCACTCTGCGTGTTTGCCGCGGGTTATTTTTTGGTAGTTTCTGATGCCATCGATGTTTATAACGCTGAGCAAAGAAAGGAAGAGCAGCTAAGAGAAGATTTTAAAACCAAATACCAGCTGGCCGCGAACCTTAAATTGTACCGTGAACAGTTGGCTGTAATGGAGGAGCAATTTGCCGAGTTACTTAAAATGCTGCCCTCTGAAAATGAAATGCCAGGGCTGCTCGATGACTTAACCTTTGTGGCAACCGACGCTGGATTACGGATTAAGAGTTTAAATTGGGAACCTGAAATTCAGCGGGATTTCTACATTGAGTTTCCGATCAAAATGTCTGTCACGGGTGACTATCATCAAATAGGCAATATGGTCAGTGGCGTGGCTAAGTTGCCTCGTATCGTCAGCTTGCACGATTTCACCATTAAGCGTGACGAGAGCGGTAATCTAGCCATGGATATTCTTGCTAAAACCTATCGCTTTAAAGAAGGGGCTGAATTACCGCCCGAGAAGCCTGCCAATAACAAGGGGAAGAAATAATGAAACTCTTACCTCTGTTAGCGTTAAGTCTTTTTTTAATGGGTTGTGTTGGCGATCGTAGTGATTTAGAGCTATTTGTTACTACTACCAAGGCACAGCATGTGGCACATATTCCACCCTTAAAAGAACCGCCAAAGTTTGAGCATTTTGCGTATCAAGCCGAATTAATGCGTAGTCCCTTTGTCCCTCCTTCAAGGGAGCTAACGGAAGAAGTGGTTGATACCAGCAAAAACTGCTTACAGCCGGATTTGAAACGTCGTAAGGGCCGTTTAGAAACCTATGCTTTAGACAATCTTAAAATGCGCGGCACCTTGAGCGAAGGTAATGTGATTTGGGCACTTATTGAAACCAATGATGGCAGTGTATATCGGATGGGCGTGGGTGAGTATCTTGGGTTGTTTAATGGACATATAGCTAAAGTGACTTCTCAAAATGTGGAAGTTGTAGAATTAATTCCCGATGGTTCAGGTTGTTGGGCTGAGCGCACAAACAACATTGAACTTTCTGGAAAATAACAAGCGAAGGATGAGGGAATAATGAAATCTTCTGCCGCGATAAAAATCCCGTTATCGTTTTTATCTTCAGGCTTAGCTAAGTCTGTTATTGGGATCGCATTAGTATTTGGATTTTTGCCATCGAGTTTTGCGGCAAATAGATTGATGGATGTCAAATACCATGCTTTGGTCGATCATCAATTAGAAGTCGAATTAGTGTTTGAGGACGCTATTAGCGCACCCAAAATTGACTCTAATGCTGCTCCTGCCCAGTTGGTATTAACCTTCGATGACAGTATTTCGGGTCTTTCTAAAGATCGTCTCCCGATCAATCAAGTCGGCGTGAAGGATATAGTGACGACCCAGCAAGACGCTAATTTAATGGTGACCTTGGGGTTATCTAAGGTTAAACCCTATCAAGGTAGCGTAGTTGGTAATTCCTACCGTCTAACGATTAACGATGAAGTTGCAGGCAGTCAAGCCGGTAATAATCCTTTCGTTAATAGCGTTAAAAATATCGATTTTCGTCGCAACGCTAATGGTGGTGGTGATTTATTAGTCTATTTAAATAATCGCTCGGTTGCTGCAAACGTTGAACAGATTGGCGCCAAGCTTGAAGTTCAGCTTTACAACACAGATATTAACAGCGACTTGTTATATGTGATGGATGTGCAGGATTTCTCCACACCGGTAAAGCATTTTGAAACCTTTAAGGACGATTTAACGACCCGGATTTTAGTCGATGTCTCGGGTAATTATGAGTTCAATTACAAACAGGAAGATAATCTCTTTAGGCTCTCAATCAACAAGGTAGAGCGTGCCGCGGCGACAAAAGAGGTAAAGAAATATAACGGTAAAACCCTTTCGTTAAATTTCCAGAATATTTCAGTACGTACCGTATTGCAGATTATTGCCGATTATAACAACTTCAACTTAGTCACGAGCGACACAGTTGAAGGTGATATCACCTTAAGACTCGATGATGTGCCTTGGGACCAAGCATTGGATTTGATTCTGCAAACCAAAGGGCTCGATAAGCGTATCGAAGGCAATATTCTTATGGTGGCGCCAAGTGAAGAGCTGGCGATTCGTGAAAGTCAAAACCTTAAAAATAAACAAGAAGTTAAAGAGCTGGCACCACTCTATTCTGAATATCTTCAGATTAACTATGCCAAGGCGACCGACATAGCAGAGCTATTAAAAGGTGCTGATTCGAGTTTATTGTCTCCTCGCGGTTCAGTGGCTGTCGATGAGCGTACCAACACAGTGTTAGTGAAAGATACTGCTGAAATCATCGAGAATATCCATCGTTTGGTTGAAGTGCTCGATATTCCTATCCGCCAAGTGTTGATTGAATCTCGCATGGTCACGGTAAAAGACGACGTGTCTGAAGATTTAGGTATCCGTTGGGGCGTGACTGATCAGCAGGGTAGCAAAGGGACGTCAGGAACCCTTGAAGGCGCAGGCAGCATTGCCAATGGTACTGTGCCAACACTGGATAACCGTTTGAACGTGAATTTACCTGCGGCGGTGACAAACCCTACCAGCATTGCTTTCCATGTGGCAAAGCTTGCCGATGGCACCATCTTAGATTTAGAGCTGAGTGCGCTTGAGCAGGAAAACAAAGGTGAGATTATCGCGAGCCCTCGCATTACCACCTCTAACCAAAAAGCGGCGTATATCGAGCAGGGTGTGGAAATCCCTTATGTGCAATCCACTTCGAGCGGCGCGACGTCGGTGACCTTTAAGAAGGCGGTATTGTCATTAAGAGTGACACCACAAATTACTCCTGATAACCGCGTGATTCTGGATCTTGAAATCACTCAAGACTCTCAGGGTAAAACGGTGGATACTCCCACAGGTCCGGCAGTCGCTATCGATACTCAACGTATTGGTACGCAAGTGTTAGTGGATAATGGAGAAACCATTGTGCTCGGTGGTATTTATCAGCAGAATTTAATCAGCCGCGTGAGCAAGGTGCCTATCTTGGGTGACATTCCTTTAGTTGGCTTCTTATTCCGTAACACTACCGACAAGAATGAGCGCCAAGAGCTGTTGATTTTCGTGACGCCTAAAATTGTGAACGAGAAGCTCTAATCGTTTGTTACGAGTCGAATAAAGCCAGCATTCCTTGCTGGCTTTATTGTGTCTGAAATACAATTCTTATCATAAATAGCGTGCATCACTTGCCAGACTAGACATGAAACTGAGATAATCCTCGGTCAAGTCTCATTAGAGCAAGGTAACATACAGTAGGTCGGCTTGTTCATGAGTCGACATAGGCATACTTTTCATTAAGATTCAGACGTACAAGAAATGGCTGAAAAACGTAATATTTTTCTGGTAGGCCCAATGGGCGCAGGTAAAAGCACAATTGGTCGCCATCTGGCGCAAATGCTGCATTTAGAATTCCACGATTCAGATCAAGAGATTGAGCAACGCACAGGCGCCGATATTGCTTGGGTGTTTGACGTTGAAGGCGAAGAAGGTTTCCGCCGTCGCGAAGCTCAGGTTATTGCTGATCTGTCTGAAAAACAAGGTATTGTCCTTGCCACTGGCGGTGGTTCAGTTCAGAGCAAAGATATCCGTAATCATTTATCTGCTCGCGGTATCGTGGTGTATCTCGAAACCACTATCGACAAACAGGTTGCGCGCACTCAAAGAGACAAGCGTCGCCCATTACTGCAAGTAGATGATCCGCGAGAAGTATTAGAGAACCTCGCAGAAATCCGTAACCCTCTGTACGAAGAAATTGCTGATGTGATCGTTAAAACTGACGATCAAAGTGCAAAGGTTGTTGCGAATCAAATCATAGAGAAATTAGGTTTCTAGGCAGAATGACACAACAAATTCAGGTTGATTTAGGTGAACGTAGTTACCCCATTTACATTGGCCAGAGTTTGATGAGTGATAGCGAGACCTTGTCTCGCTACCTGCTGAAAAAACGTATCCTTATCGTCACCAATGAAACTGTCGCGCCTTTGTATCTCAAACAAATACAAGACACGATGGCTTCGTTTGGTGAGGTATCTAGCGTCATCCTTCCCGATGGCGAGCAATTTAAAGATTTAACGCATTTAGATTCTATTTTTACGGCTTTGCTGCAACGCAATTATGCCCGTGATTCAGTGCTGGTGGCTCTCGGTGGTGGAGTTATTGGTGACATGACGGGTTTTGCTGCAGCCTGTTACCAACGTGGTGTCGATTTTATTCAAATTCCGACCACGCTATTATCACAAGTAGATTCCTCTGTTGGCGGGAAAACCGCCGTTAATCATCCGCTTGGCAAAAATATGATCGGGGCTTTTTATCAGCCACAGATCGTCATTATCGATACTGAATGTTTACAGACCTTGCCTGCGCGAGAATTCGCTGCGGGGATGGCAGAAGTCATTAAGTATGGCATCATGTGGGATGCTGAGTTTTTTCAATGGCTTGAGAACAATGTTCAGGCATTGAAAAGCCTAGATACTCAAGCTTTGGTCTACGCGATCTCTCGCTGCTGTGAGATTAAAGCCGATGTCGTGAGCCAGGATGAGACCGAGCAGGGCGTCCGCGCATTATTAAACCTTGGGCATACCTTTGGACATGCGATCGAAGCCGAGATGGGCTATGGTAATTGGCTGCATGGTGAAGCGGTTGCGGCTGGCACAGTCCTTGCTGCACAAACGGCTAAGTCCATGGGATTGATTGATGAGTCAATTGTTCGTCGTATTGTGCAATTGTTCCACGCTTTCGATCTGCCAATAACAGCGCCGGAATCGATGGATTTCGACAGTTTTATTAAACATATGCGTCGCGATAAGAAAGTCTTAGGTGGTCAGATCCGGCTGGTACTCCCGACGGCCATTGGTCGAGCTGATGTCTTTAGCCAAGTTCCGGAATCTACCCTAGAACAGGTTATCTGCTGCGCATAAACCTTGTGTGGTGGATGAGTGACGTTTCAGGGGCAAGTCTTGCTTCCTTCACAGGAAGCCCTCGTAGAAAGATTGCATCATGTGGCCAGTTATAGCGACCAGCTACTGGTGCTTGTGGGCGCGCACGGCTCGGGTAAGACGACACTACTCACGGCGCTAGCCACAGATTTTGATGAGTCGAATGCTGCGTTAGTCATTTGTCCTATGCATGCTGACAATGCTGAAATTCGTCGCAAGATTTTAGTGCAATTGGTGTCATCTCCGATTTTTGATGACGAAATCTCCCTCGCTGAAACCATACTGCGCGTCGCGCCGAAACAAAGTAAGCCGCTGCACATCATTATCGATGATGCTCATTTACTCTCTAAAGAATTGTGGGCCGAGTGCATCATACTCAATCAAGTGCAATGTGCGGGTCAGCGTATCGCCGTGACGTTAGCTGTACCGCCTGCATTTTTAGCCGACTTACTTCCACAGCTGCCAGAGTCGTTAAGACGACAAATCCTGCCGGTAAGCATTGATCCCTTAAGCCTGCCGGAGCGCGAGGCGCTGTATCAAACCTTGCTGCGATATAGTGACCAAAATCCGTTTACGCCAAGGGACATAGTGCGTGCTCAGCTTGAGAAGCAAACGGGCACTCCTCAGGAGGTGGTGGCCTTACTGGAGCTAGCTCTACACGGCCAAGGTGAGAAAAAATCAGTATGGACACAATACAAAGTCGCGCTTATTGGGCTCGCCAGCGTGCTGATTGCTATAGTAATTTGGCTTGGTCTGGCTAAACCCTTTTCCAGTGAGCCAATTCCTGAGGTCGTGACTTATCCTGCTGTGGATTCCGCAGAGTTTCTTGCCCATGGCAAACAGATATTAGCGCCGTATTTTAAGCTGCGAGCCGAGTCGTTAACGCAGGCATTATTAGCGGAAGCGGTGGAGCAAGCGGACCCATTGGCTAAGTTCCATGGGGAAGAGCCTCAAGCGGAAGGAGAGACTGACATAGCACCACTAGTCGATGAAGCGACAAGTAAGGGCGACAGCACCGCCACCGAGGTTGATAACGCAGAGCCTGCGCCAGCTTCTACAGAGCACGCGAAAGATGACTCAGCTGCTCAGTTGGTGCATGCTACTCCTGAGTCTGCATCACCCGTATCGATGCGGCCGAAAACGGGCTATGCGATCCAAATTGCCACTGTCTCCCAGCGTGAAACAGTGAAGTCACTCCTTAAGAAACTGCATAATGTGCCAGAGGTGCGAGTCGTCAAATACAAACAGTTTTGGGTGGTGTTAGTAGGGCAGTTTAACGACAGTCAATCGGCACAGCAGGCGGCCGCGGAATTGGTCAAAGAGTATCATCTTAGCCAACCCCTGATAAAAAAATGGGCAGAACTCGGCGGTTATCAACTACAAGAAACGCGCTCAAGCGGTGAAATTTCAGAATAAACAGAGTACAATCATGGCCTTTATTTTTGTCGGCATTCATCAAGTTAAATGATCAAAAAACATAGAGCCTTCCTGAAATGGGCCGGCGGAAAATTTAAATTGGTGGATGAGCTCGCGAACTACTTACCGACAGGTGAGCGTTTAGTTGAGCCCTTTGTCGGCGCAGGTTCAGTCTTTTTAAATACTGACTACCCCAGCTATTTACTTTGCGACATCAATCAAGATCTGATTAATCTCTACAACATAGTGAAAGAAAGGCCTGCCGAATACATTGAGGCGGCCAAGAAGCTATTCGTCGATGAGATGAATCAAAAGGATGCCTACTACCGCGTGCGTACAGACTTTAATAAATCCCGCGATCCTTTTTTGCGCTCGGTTTATTTTTTGTACTTGAATCGCCATGGTTTTAATGGACTATGCCGTTATAACCGCAAAGGGGGCTTTAATGTGCCCTTTGGCTCCTACAAGAAACCGTATTTCCCTGAGAAAGAAATCTTAGCCTTTTCAAAGAAAGCTCAGCGCGCCGAGTTTAAGTGCATCGGCTATGAAAAAGCCTTCGAGCAAATCCGTACAGGCGATGTGATCTATTGCGATCCGCCCTATGCGCCGCTATCGACCACTGCAAGTTTTACCACCTATGTCGGTGCGGGTTTTAGCTTGGATGATCAGGCGCTGCTGGCGCGTTATTCGCGGCACATGGCGTTAGAGCAGCGCATTCCGGTCGTGATTAGTAACCATGATATTCCACTGACACGTGAGTTGTATCGCGGTGCCCACCTTGCCAAGATCCAAGTGCAGCGCAACATTAGCCAAAATGGCAGTGGTCGCAACAAAGTCGACGAGCTGATTGCGTTGTACGACGAGAATTATGATCCGCAGGATGATTGATACTAAGTTGTCGTATCGAGTGGCTTAGCCAACGACTTGGCTAACAAGTAGAATCAGGCTGGCGACTAAGGCAATCGCTAACACTATCCCCATCAAGATATAGGGTAATGGCGAGTTGGTCTGGAAGTCTTTTTGACGATTTCTATCTGACTGCACACCAAAGAAGGCGGCTATTGTACTGTGAAAGACTTGCCAGATCCGGCTGAGCATCAATAGGACTGTTGTGAATTAGCGGGCTTCAGGTCATCGATAGGTTTGTCTTGATGACCATGGAGTAGTTCAAGCAAGTCGACAAAATGGAACTGGCTAGAGCGATTTTTGCCAGTGAGCCAGGTCTTCCAGCTTAAGGTTTGCGCCTGTTCGGCACAGCGGTTATTTGGATGGCTGCTAGGTAAGCTGTTGTTGTAACGAGTATCGCTACTACAAGCACAGGCGGAGGTATCGTTACTTGCGGTGAGTTTTTCCACGCCAAAGGCTAAGGAGGCGACGACCACTGCGGTAAATGCCAACATCATCGATGACTTAAAGGTCACCGAGCCTAAAATGTGTGAAAACTGTGTTAACCGCCCCTTCATGATACTTCCTTTACAACCACTAAATGATCCACGATAGCGACCCGAGTATAACAAACTCGCTTAGTTTATGAACAATAATTTATCAATCTTCACTAAAATCTTTCTAACGCTTCAGCATCTCCTTGAGTTTACCGTACGTTATGAGTGCGCCAATTGCGCCTCTATTGGGTTTCAATCGCGATAAATGTGGCATTTGCTATAGAGGCATGACCTAGCTAAGGGTAAAATAAGGCACTTTTTGTTCAATAGCAGCGAGTGTCCTATGCGCCCATTTTTAATTGCTCCATCGATTTTATCCGCCGATTTCGCCCGTTTAGGGGATGACGTTAAAGCCGTGTTAGATGCAGGGGCTGACGTAGTGCATTTTGATGTGATGGATAACCACTATGTGCCCAACTTAACCATTGGCCCTATGGTGTGCAAAGCGTTACGTGACTATGGCATCACGGCCGATATCGATGTGCATTTAATGGTTAAGCCTGTTGATCGTATCGTGCCTGATTTTGCCAAGGCGGGTGCGTCTATTATTACTTTCCATCCCGAGGCCTCTGAGCATATCGACCGCACCCTGCAACTGATTAAAGAATCGGGTTGTAAAGCGGGTTTAGTGTTTAACCCGGCAACACCGCTGCACTATCTCGACCATGTAATGGATAAGTTGGACGTGATTCTGCTGATGTCGGTCAACCCAGGTTTTGGAGGCCAATCCTTTATTCCTTCGACTTTAGATAAATTACGCCAAGTGCGTGAGCGTATCGATGCCAGTGGTTTCGATATTCGTTTAGAAGTCGATGGTGGCGTCAAAGTGGATAACATTGCCGAAATTGCCGCCGCAGGCGCCGATATGTTTGTCGCAGGTTCTGCCATTTTCGGTAAGCGAGACTATAAAGCCGTCGTCGACGAGATGCGCGCCGAGTTAGCGAAAGTTGAGGTCAAATAATGCGGGAACAGATTAAAGCGATTGCCTTTGATCTCGACGGCACACTGATTGACAGTGTGCCCGATCTTGCAGTCGCGACTCAGGCGTCACTCGCCGAATTAGGTTTAGCAACTTGTACCGAGGCACAGGTGAGAACTTGGGTGGGCAATGGGGCAGAAATGCTGATGCGCCGCGCGATGAGCCACGCTTTAGGTACAGACGTTGAGCAAACGGCATTGGATGAGGCTATGCCTATCTTTATGCATCACTATCAAGAAAATCTTGAGAAGCACAGTGCACTCTATGCCGATGTGCATCAAGTGCTGCAAATCCTATTTGATGCAGGATTTAAGCTAGCTGTGGTGACCAACAAGCCCTATCGCTTTACCTTGCCCTTGCTTGAAGCCTTTAAGATTAATGACTTCTTTAGCATAGTGCTTGGCGGTGATTCGCTGGCGAAGATGAAGCCAGATCCATTACCGCTACAGCATCTATTAGCCGAATGGCAACTCGATAAAAGTGAGTTGTTGATGGTGGGCGATTCTAAAAATGACATTTTAGCGGCGAAAGCGGCGGGTGTTGCATCAATCGGCTTGACCTATGGCTACAACTACGGTGAAGATATTGGGCTCACTGGCCCTGACGCTGTATGCGAGCAGTTTGTCGAGATCCTGCGCTGGCTAAATCTCGCTCAGCCAGTTTAATCGAATCTTTTTTATCTTTATTTGGAGCAATGACGTAATGACCAAACCCATAGTACTCAGCGGTGCACAGCCGTCCGGCGAATTAACCATAGGTAACTACATGGGTGCATTGCGTCAATGGGTTGCCATGCAAGATAGCCACGACTGCCTTTATTGCGTGGTGGACTTGCATGCCATTACCGTGCGCCAAGACCCTCAAGCATTGCGTGAAGCCTGTTTAGATACACTTGCACTGTATTTAGCCTGTGGTGTCGATCCAAAGAAGAGCACAGTGTTTATCCAATCTCAAGTGCCACAGCATACCCAACTGGGTTGGGCGTTAAATTGCTATACCCAAATGGGTGAATTGAGCCGTATGACGCAGTTTAAGGATAAGTCACAAAAGCACGCTAACAACATTAACGTCGGTCTGTTTGGTTATCCTGTACTGATGGCGGCGGATATTCTGCTGTATCAAGCAAATGAAATCCCCGTTGGCCAAGATCAGAAACAACATCTTGAGCTAACACGTGATATCGCGACTCGCTTTAACAACGCTTACGGCGAGACGTTTACCATTCCTGAGCCTTTTATCCCTGAGCATGGCGCTAAGGTGATGTCGCTACAGGATCCGCTGAAGAAGATGTCTAAGTCGGACGACAACCGTAACAACGTGATTGGCCTGCTTGAAGATCCCAAAGCGGTCATGAAAAAGCTGAAAAAAGCCATGACCGACAGTGATGAGCCGCCAGTCGTGCGTTTCGATATGGAAAACAAGCCAGGCGTATCTAACCTGTTGAGTTTAATGTCGGGTATCACGGGTCAAAGCATTACCAGCCTCGAAGCCGAGTTTGAAGGCAAGATGTATGGTCACTTAAAAGGTGCCGCAGGTGAGGCGGTAGTGGGCATGTTAGAGCCGCTACAAGAGCGTTATCGTGCGCTGCGTGCCGACCGTGCTTACCTCGACCAAGTGATGAAAGCGGGCGCTGAAAATGCCCAGGCTCGCGCCGAAGTGACGCTTAAAAAGGTGTACGAGAAGATCGGTTTGTTAGTGTAATTTGACCTAAAAAGCGTATTACACAACACTAGATTAAGCCGACCTATTCTTAGGTCGGCTTTTTTATGTCTGTTATTCATTGGGTTGGTTGATACAAAGCGTTTAGGCCTGCGATTTTAGCCAAGAGGAAAAGGCGGCGATGGCAGGCTCTGTGAGACGGCGCTGCTTACAGATAAAACTAAACTCAAAGCCCGTATGAACATCTGGCAGATTAACCGCAACCAGCCTGCCAGTGCTGATATCACCTGCCACCATAAAATCGGGGGCGAGGGCGAGGCCTTGGCCCGCAATTGCCGCCTCAATTGCCATTACGATATGGCTAAAAATATGTTGTTGCTCGTTATTCAGTGGGATCTGGTGGGCCGATGACCATTTATGCCAATCGAGTCCCAGCGGCCCCTCATCCACAATCAGCAGTGCCTGTTGTTGGAAATTGCTTAAGTTAATATCACGCCACTTGGGGTAAAAACTCGGGCTACATACTGGGATGAGCCGCTCCTTATGTAGTAACTGTTGCCAATAGCCGCGCTGATTGAGTTTGCCCGCGATAAAGATATCGGCCGTGCTAGTGCTGAGATCGGGGTCTTGAGTGATCATCTCGAGACGAATTTTAACGCTGGGATACTGACGCCTAAAATCCGCTAATCTTGGGATCAACCATTTCACCGCAAAAGAGCTATACACCGCCAAACAGAGTTGTTGGTTTGGGGTGTCGCGGATCTTGAGATTAAGATCGCTTAACTCATTAAAGATCCTTTCTAACTCAATAAACAAGCTCTGGCCTTTAGGCGTGAGTTGCAATTTTCGTCCCTGACGGTCGAAAAGCTGCTCGCCAAAATATTCCTCTAATACACGCACTTGGTGTGAAACTGCGCTTTGGGTAATGCAAAGCTCGGCGGCAGCCTTGGAAAAATGCTGTTGCCTTGCGGCGGTCTCAAAGACTTGTAGTGCGCGTAATGGAGGAAGCTTTCTCATGATTTTCAACGCCTAAAAGATTTAGTATGAATTTAATTCATCTAGCATGAGAAAGCATCATTTCAGCTTAACTTTTGTGGGGATTATCATGCCAGCATCGAGATTTGCGGATGGTAAAAAATGCAGCGCCCTGTAGTTATCGGTTTGATTTTATTGATAGTGGGTAATCTATTTAGTGCTTTTTACGATGTATCGATCAAATGGCTGCCAGAAGATGCAAATGCGGCCACTTTTCTACTCGTGAGACAAATCACTTCAGTATTGATGTTAATCCCCATTTGGTTGTACTCACAGCGACCCAAGACGGAACATATTTCGGTCCACCTTTGGCGTGCCAACATAGGCTCGGTTGGCGCGCTTTTTTTAATTATTGGCCTAATGGCTTTGCCGCTGGCGACGGTCAGCTCACTGTTTTACTCGGCGCCGCTGATGATTATTCTGATGGGCTATTGGTTTTTAAAGGAGCGGATCACCACAGGGCAAGTGGTATGCACATTACTCGGGTTTGTTGGGATCTTAATTATCCTCAGACCGAGTGAGATGAACTGGTTTGGATTGGCAGTGTTATTCTCGGCGTTTACCTTTGCCGTCAACCAGTTGACCCTGAAAAAAGTCCCGAATACTGAGCATCCAGTATTAACCTTAATGTTGTATAACCTGCTAGGTATTCCTGCGACTTTAATCATCGCGGCCTTTCAAGGAGTTGCGGGGCTGAGCTGGGGATTGTTAGCCGTAGCACTACTCAGTAATGCCTTCTTACTGATTTATCACTGGTTCTGCGTGCTGGCCTATCGTCGCGCGCAGGCGAGCGATATTGCGATTGCCGAATATACTGGCCTGTTATTTATCGTCTTTTTGGGCTGGCTGTTATTCGATGAATGGTTAGATAGCCTAAGTTGGTTGGGCGCCGCATTGATTGTGTTGCCGTCACTGTTTTTACCTTGGATTGGCATGTGGGTGGCCAAGTCACCCAAGGTTATGGATAACATCCAAGTAAAAGCGTTAGGACTAGAAGCGGTAGAAGGCGAGCCTAAACCCTAAGGGCTTAGGCTCAATCGGTTATTCGATGTATTCGAAGACTTTAACGACTTTACGCACGCCCGCGGTGTTGCGCGCGATATCGACCGCCATGTCGGCCTGAGAGCGGTGAATGAGTCCGAGTAGGAAGACTTCACCGTTTTCTGTGATGACCTTAATACGGGTGACATCCAGCTCTTTCTCGTTGAGCATGCGTCCCTTCACTTTCGTCGTCACCCAAGTGTCATTGCTACGGGTAGTGAAAGAGGTCGGGTTACCGATGCGGATCTGATTGTGGATCTTACCGCCAAGCTTAAGGTCTTGTACGACCTTAATCGCCTTATCCCTCAACATAGAGTTGGGCGCTTGGCCAATCATCAGCACATTACCGTTAACCGAAACACCCGTGATATTCGTTTGTTTCTTCAGATCTTCATGCTCAAGCAGGGCACTGGTGATCTTAAAATCGGTATTGGTATCATCGAGCTGAGTCTTCACCGAACGCTCATCGTTGGCCATCATGGCGCCACTGACTGCGCCCACCATAACGGCACCGGCGCAACCTTGCAGCAGCATGCAAACCATTAACAGTGGGGCAGCATATCTCATTGCTGTTCGTCCTGCGGGAAGAGCGTGCGGTCGATATTGTCACAGAGGCAGTGGATCACCAGTAAGTGCACTTCTTGAATACGTGCCGTCACGTTAGAAGGAACACGGATTTCCACGTCGCCGACGCTCAGTAATCCCGCCATCGCGCCACCGTCTTTACCGGTTAAGGCAACGATAGTCATATCGCGGCTCAGGGCGGCTTCCATGGCTTTAATCACGTTGCCTGAATTACCGCTGGTGGAAATCGCCAACAGAATGTCACCAGGTTGACCTAAGGCTAAGATTTGTTTTGAGAAAATCTCATCATAGCTGTAGTCGTTTGCAATCGCAGTGATGGTTGAAGTGTCGGTTGACAGCGCAATCGCGGGCAATGGTGGACGTTCAATTTCGTAGCGGTTTAATAGCTCGGCCGAGAAGTGCTGAGCATCACCGGCACTGCCACCGTTACCGCAGGCAAGAATCTTATTGCCGCCCAAAAGACATTGCACCATCATCTCGGCCGCTTTGGCGATGGATTCTGGCAGTGCTTCGGCTGCATCGATTTTGGTCTGGATAGATTCAGTAAAGCTGTCTTTAATGCGTTCTAACATGGATACATCCTTTCAGGATAAAGTGTGGCTATGATGCCATATTTCCACGGTGGAGTTGAGGCATAAGCGTTAAAAATTATTCGATTAGCTGAGTCGAAGGCCTCGTTTAAAAGGCATCGACTAGCCAGTGGATTTGCGCGTCCTCGATGGCGACAACGTCGAATCGGCACGGCACATCCAGTTTATGCGTCTGTAAATAGTGGCTTGCCGCCATGCGGATCCTGCCGATTTGTGCTTTGCTAAGTGCTTGTATTGCGCCGCCAAATTGATTTGCTGAGCGATATTTTACTTCAACAAATACCCAGTGGTGTTTATGGCGCATGATGAGGTCTATTTCACCAAAGGGATAGCGGACATTGCGCTCGACAAAGGTTAACCCTTGCTGTTCGAGGTAACCTTGAGCGAGCGACTCTGCCTGCTGTCCGAGTGTCATAGTTGACGGAAACTGCCTCTTTGATAGCGTCCCCAGCTTAATTGGCGGTTAATCACGCCGTCAGGATTGACGGATAATACGCCGCTACGTCCATTGAACTGGTAACCCGTGAATGAGCGCATTTGCGCCAGTTTGCTGATCAAATCCATGGCATCATAGCCCATCACGAACAGGCGTTTCTGGCCGTTATTCCAGCCCGACCAAAGTGTGTTAACCATCAGGTTTTCTTCACTGTTTTGCATCAGCCAAGGTGCATCGCTCATGGTCAGGTTATTTAAATCCTGCGCCGTTTGGCTCGATTCGTTGTCGATGCGGCTGCGGCTTGAGGTGTACAGCGGCACTGGCTGAGTAAAGACGCTGAAGTTCACATCGATAAAGGCCTTGAGCAAGGTTAAATCCTGCGGCGTCGAGATCATATAGATCGCATCGATATCTTGGCGCGAACGAAAATCGGCCTGTACCGAATTACCGAGCAGCTCCTTGATCCGCGCGATACGCGCTTGGCTATCACGGACACCGAGTGCATCCTGCACTGTGGTTTTCATTTTATCGCCACCATCGTAGTAATAGACTTCGATAGGGGTATCGCTTTTCTTTTTCCAGGCTTGGATAAAGCTTTCTGCCATGCGTTTGCCTGTGGCATCGTTGCTGGCGAGCAGTAATGGCATAGTCACGCCATCTTGATACATGCGCGTTGCGGCATCGGCAGCTTCTTGGGCTGGTGACAGCGCAAAGAAAAACTTATTGATATCGGGCACAAACTTATCGGTTTGATTTAAAAACAGCTGCGGGATAGCTGCGGTGGGAGCGATAGGCGCAGCGGGTGCTGTTCCTGTTGACGTGCTCGTTGAAGGGCTTGTGTTATTCAGCGAGAGTAATTGATCGATTTCATTTGGCAGCAAGGGGCCAATAATAAACTCGGCACCTGCGTTTACCGCTTGCTGATATGCGGCGACGGCATCATTGGCCGTATCGTAAAAATTAACCGCAACCTGCTCATTGGGTTTGGCTAAATAGCTGGCTAAAATCCCTTGGCGAATCGCGTTGGCCGCGCTGGCGCGTTGACCTGTGAGCGGCAACAAGACGGCTATATTCTTCGGCATAAAAGGCTTGGCATTGAGCGCCCGATCCAAATCGGTCGGTAATTTCGCCGCCGCTGGATGATAAGGATTCTGCTTTTGCCAGTCGCCTAAGTAGCGAACCAGTTGATTGGGGTCGACCGCATAATGTTTGGCGATATAGGCGAGCTGCAACCAACCAGCAAATACTGGGTTGTTGGCATCGCGGATAAAGGTTTGCAGGGTTTGCTCATGCATTGGCTGCAACACTTGCCAGATTTGGTTATTGACTTCACTCGCCTCGGCGGGCGGTAAATAGGTGGTCAATAAACTCAGCTCGCGCACTTGTTCGATAGGTTGCTTATTCAGTTGGAACAAATGCGCTCTAAATTGATGATACGCAGCCATTTGCCAGCCGGGTAAAACCCAAGTGCTTGGATAGCTCAGAGTCTTGAGCGCCTCGACATAGGTCGATGTATGCTCTAACACCCGTGCCGTCAGGTATTTATGTTCGGCCACTAGCGTTGGAGTCTGGGTCAGGCTTGGTAGCATCGACTTCAACAGTTTCTGTGCCGCTGCATAGTCATTGGCATTGATATAGGCATGTGCCGCCAGCAACAGGTTAGTGTCGCGTTGCTGTGGATCTTTGCTATTCGCTGCCTGTGCTAAATACACATTGGGCGCCAATGGGGCAGAGGCTAAAGAGGTGGCCACTGTGGGAGCAGTACCGGTTGAGCTGGGCGTTTGGCTGCCGCAACCCGCCAACACTGCGGATAAAATGGCCACGGAAACGAACTTAGTTGTATTCAGGCTTTTTAACACTGGGCTTCACTCTGGTAAGATGCTGCCTCTAGTTTAACCTTCTCTTGCGCTTGACGAAAGTCTTGGCGCTGTCATTACCGAGGTATATATGGACCAAAGCGTCGCACTCTATATTGTTCCCACTCCCATTGGTAACTTGGGGGACATGAGCCCACGTGCTATCGAAGTGCTCACTCAGGTCGCATTGATTGCCTGTGAAGATACGCGCCACAGCGGCAAGTTATTGAGTCATTTTGGTATTTCTACCAAAACTATCGCATTGCATGACCATAACGAGCGTGCCCGCGCCCAATGGATTGTAGATCAACTGGCCGCAGGGCAATCGATAGCGCTGATTTCCGATGCGGGCACGCCGCTGATTTCGGACCCTGGCTATCACTTAGTCTCCCATGTGCGCCAGTCGGGTTTTAGAGTGGTTCCATTGCCAGGCCCTTGCGCCGCGATTACCGCATTAAGCGCGTCGGGTTTACCGTCGGATCGTTTCGCCTTCGAAGGTTTCTTACCTTCTAAAGAGAAGGCGCGCGCCGATAAGTTACTCGAGCTCAAGGAAGATCCGCGTACGCTGATTTTTTATGAATCACCGCACCGCATCGAGCATAGCCTGACGACTATGGCCCAAGTCTTAGGTGACGAACGCCAAGTGGTCATGGCGCGTGAAGTGACTAAAACCTTCGAAACCTTCCTCTCTGGCCCTGTGGCCGAGGTGTTGGCCACGGTCAGCTCAGATCCTAACCAGCAAAAAGGTGAGATAGTGCTGATGGTGCATGGACACCGCGCTGCGGACGATGATGAAGCTATTCCCACAGTTGCCATCAACACTTTGAAATTACTCTGTGAAGAATTGCCCCTCAAAAAGGCCGCCGCCATTGCCGCGCAAATTCACGGTCTTAAAAAGAATGCTCTGTATAAGTTCGGCTTAGAGTCGGATTTATAAGCCGATCTTAGAGATAGGTGCAGATAGGCGGGATTAACAGTGGTGTGCGCAGGTTGCTTAGGCTATAATCCGCGCCGAGTTGGCCAGACAGTCGCTGCGCTCGCAAGAGCGGGGAGGAAAGTCCGGGCTTCAAAGAGCGGGGTGCCAGGTAACGCCTGGGCGGTGCGAACCGACGACAAGTGCAACAGAGAGGAGACCGCCATCATAGCCTCGGCTAAGGTGGTAAGGGTGAAAGGGTGCGGTAAGAGCGCACCGTGCGGCTAGCAATAGTCCGTAGCAAGGTAAACTCCACCCGAAGCAAGACCAAATAGGGTTCCGTATGGCGTGGCTCGCGTTGGAACCGGGTAGGTCGCTTGAGCCTGCGAGCGATTGCAGGCCTAGATGAATGACTGTCCAAGACAGGACCCGGCTTATCGGCCAACTCACCAAATCACACTAAGACGCTGTTTTTGTGTTGTTTTTGATTTTATTTGAAACCGCTGGTACAAAAGTGGTACACAAATGAGACATTTACAATGCAGAAATGGCGTTTTTTATTTCCGCTACAGACTTCCCAAACACCTTGCTGCTATCGTTGGAAAGACAGAGATAAAGCATTCTCTTTTTACCACTTCAGATGAGATTGCTATTGGACTTATTGCACCTAAATTAGCACTTTTAAGGAGAATAAAGCTGATGTCGAGTGTGCCCAATAAACAGATTTTAATAGATTTATTTGCTGAACTGACAAACTACGACTTCGCAGACTCTTTGAAGCGACATCAGCGAGACGAGCAAGGGGAATATGCTACGGCTTGGGAGGTTGTTCGGTCTGAAATTGGTGACTCACTAGCTGATGGTGGGAATAGTTTTGACCCTAGTGATTTTGGCATTAAGACACCTTATCCATCAGAAATAAAAGATAAAAGAGATTATCAGAAATTATTAATGCGTTTAGCTGGTGCAATGCATCAGCGGATTATCAATGGAGGACGGTTCGAAGAAGAGCTTAGTAGTGCTAAGTCATTCTTGGGTAGGCTGTTAGATTCGAATTATTCATCGACCGCTAAAGCGGTAACGCTTCCTGACACAGCGATTGCGACAATACCTCCATATTTGTTAAGTGAGGCTTGGGAGGACTTTAAAAAATTTAAGTCAGATTGGAATCATGATATTAAATTAAATAATCAAAGGTTATACGAGATAATGCTGGCCTACTGGGGAGATATTGATGTCAAAACCATAAATCGACCAATGATAAAATCTTTGTTAAGTCGCTATAAAGATTTCCCCAAGGGTAACATTCTACCTTATAAAAAAATGGAAATTGCTCAGATTATGGATATAGATGAAGAGGATATTCCAGACGAAGATAAAGTCAGTAGCAAGACTGTTAATGGGCTCCTTAAAGTCTGCCAAAGTTTTTTTAGTCGCTTCCTTACAAATGAAAAAGAGATTTACCAAATATCCCCAACAACAAAGGTTGACTGGCCATCCAAATCTACAGGATACGCCTGTTTCTCCGATTCCCAGATTATAAAGCTCAAACAGGCAGCCGTTAAGTTAGAGGGTTGGCATAAATGGACTATTCTCTTAGCCATTTACACAGGCGCTCGACGAGGAGATATTGTTGGGTTAACACATGAGAGCCTGAGACTTGACGATGACACTGGTCGTTATTACCTCTGGATTAATTCAGGTAAAACAGTTGCAGCCATAAGACCCATTCCCATTCATAATAGATTGATTGAACTTGGGTTTATAGAGTTTGTTAAGGGGGTTGAAGGAGAGTTATTTCCAGTAGTTTTCAATCACCACAACTCACTAACCTATCATGCGCGGGGGTTGATGGATAACTTAGATATACCTTCAGCAAATGAAAAAGGGGAGAGATTTTCTTTGCATAGATATTGGCAGTGTTGTTTGTGGGTGTCAATAACATTTAAATTTGCATTTTTAACAGTGTTGGTTTTTATGAGATAGTTTTTGACATATCTCTAGGGATTTTAAAGTTGCTATGGGATTATTTGGAGATGACTCGGTAAGCTCAAAGGCTCATGTATCTGATTAATACATTTAATTCGCATTCATTGATGAAAGGAATAACGTCAGCAAAATTAATTGCTTGAATCATATAAATGAGCCTATTGGATGTGCCCTGATAACTCGATTACTTTTTGATGATTCTCCCATAGCCAGAAATTGCAGCTACTATCGTAATAACTGTTTATTATTTCTGTGATAGCTTCCCCGTTATCGTTAGGGTTCGCGAATATGGTTTCCCTGCTAAAGTCGTAAGTCTCGATAGCCAGCATTTCTATTTCGTGTGGGAAAATTCGTTTGCCTCGCCCGTTATATTGCTCTTGAGATTTTGTGGTCATAACACTATGGAACATAGCTTTGATGTTGCTATTTAACTTAGCGTTGCCGTATGCAAGCGTTGTCGAGACTAGATTACTGTTACTGCGTTGACTAAGTTCTGGTCTATCTAAATGCTGTTCCAGCAGACCAACCATCAGAACTGTAATGTTTATAGCAATTTTAGAGGTGGTTTTGCTTACTAGAGCGTAATCTAAGCTGGTAAAAAATCTATTTAAAATCTGGTCAACGCTTCTTAATTCAATTTCATTTGCTCTAAAAAGGGCGGCAAATAGTTCGGAGATGCCTTGAGTGGATGAATATGGATGAAGAAGAATGCCATTGCTGGTGTATTTATCAAAATCTAGTTGTTTTGCTCTTAAATAATCCAAAGTGGATACTTGTGGCAGTCTGACTTTTCTTTCGAAAAACCTGCGCAAATAATGTGCTGCCTGAAATTCTGAACCGTATACAGCCTTGATTGATTGCTCTAACACTTCAGTGTTTGTAGCGACAAGGAATGTACAGCCTTTGGTTTCAAAGAAGTGCTTGATTACTTCGAGTACCTCTATAGCATAAGTTGGCCTACATCTGTCTAGCTCATCAATCATGATGATAATGGGCGTTTTTAGGTTGTAAATGGTTTCAATCAGTTCAGATAGAAAGGTGATATATTCCTTTATCTCTTTCATGGCGCGAACCGCTTCAACGTGATTTTTTTGCACTATTTCTACATACTCCTCCGCCCTTGTTATGGTGGATAAACTGGGGGTGGTGGATATGATTGCGCCTGTCGAAGCTAACTCACTAGCGATAGAGCTATCTCCGAAATACTGGGACACCACAGAAGCATATTGGAGGCAAATCCCTAGTTTGGATTTTAAGCTATTCAATGTATGTTTGGCAGTTCGCTTATCTTCCGCTCTTCCATTTGGAGCCTTTTCTTTGAGTACAAACTCAATTTGTTGAAGTAGCTCACTACAAATAACTGCTAGAGGATTAGTAGAAAAATCACTCTCCCATACGTCAATGTAGACAACAGGATGCTTTCTTTTCGCTAGCTCTATATATAGACGCTTAATAAACTCTGTTTTACCTGAGCCATAAATTCCATCCAGATTAATCACTCTGCTATCAGTCGACAGGAAATGAGCAATAAATTCCCCAAACTCTCTTCTATTGGTTTTACAGGTGTCCCAGTTATATATCTGCTCCCATTCCTTATATTTGCTGGCGTGATTTGAAATGTCCATATTTTTCCTTTGCAATTAGAGTATTGGGGATTGCTAGATGCACTTGGAACAGTAATCCTTTCCTGTTATTAGGTCAAACAGCGCTTCGGATTTCATGCTTTCTTGAGCTAGTTGTTAAACAATTTAAGAACTAACAATCAATTTAATAGTTACTGGTAGAAGAATTGCTTGGTTTGTGAATCGTTCAACATGTTCTTTGCTGAGTAAGAATCACATTTGGTGATTTATTATGGGTCTAATAAAAAACTAGTCGTGGTACACAAATGGTACAAAATGAGTTAGGCTAACTTCCATTACATAAATTAGTTTTGAATAAAATCATTGTGTTATGGTTTGTGTTGATGGGTGGTTATAGCAATTAGGGTAACTTACCCGTCTTATCGGCCAACTCATTAAATTCAGTAAAAAGCCCGTTTATCTTTTAGGTAAACGGGCTTTTTATTTGGGCTAGATTGCAAGCAAAGTGGTTAGCTGCGTCCCATGGTCGAGCGTTGGCGGCGTAATTGTGTTCTTTGTTTTGCCAGCTTTTCCATTGCTGAGAGTATGATATGACTCTTGCTCAGAACCTCTGCATCCTGTTCGCTCTGTTGTGTTGCCTGTTGGGCGATAAGCTCTGTCAGTGAGACGATAAGCTGCTCGCCCTGAGTAAGGCTCTGGTGTTGTACCTCTTTCACATAGAGCAGCAAAAAACGTTGCAATAACACGTCGAGCAGCAAAGGTAAGGTGATATTGAAGTTGCCTTTCTCTGATTTTGGGGGCAATTCTCCCATCGCCGCAATCAAGTGGCATACTGTTTGGCAGCCTGTCGCGCCGATAAAGAGTCGCATCGCATCTCGATTCGACGCAATATACTGTTGCAGTTGATGGGCAAATTCTGCCTTATCCCATTGATGGGCAATAGAGTGGATAACGCTCATGTTGTTGGCTCATCACCTTTCTATCCGTTGTTAACGAAAGAGTTTGGTTTGCTGCGTTATGATCCCGAGTTGTTGAGATACATGCTCGAGATAGACTCTGCTCAAGATAGCAATACCTCTATAAAATTCGCTGTCGGCATGTTGCTCCGCTAATTCGAGGCAGCGATCCGCCCAGGGCAGTAGATGCTGTTGTAATAGTAGCGTGCAGGTTCCGAGGATATTTTTGTCTTCGGGCGTGGCCGCTAATTGGGTAAATAAATATTCTAATGTCAGCAGAATCAAGCCAATATGATCTATCGGCTCGTTTCTCTCTAATGTGAATTCGATATTATGTGCCTTATAGAAGGCCATCAGTTTTTGCGTCGAATCACCATTTAATGACTGTTCTTCCCCGGTATACACTGACCCCCAAGGTGCCGCTTTAGGGTCGCTTGGACCAAAAAACAATTGCCCGTAATCCACTTTTAACTCGATCAGCTGCGCCTCTGTGCTTTCCCAGTTTGTTAAATAACGCTTTAAATAAGTACGCCCCTGTTTTTCATACTCGGAATCAACAAGTTGAGGCCAACTGATGTGGAGTTCTTCTTGCTTAAAATTGTCGATTAAGGGAGCTTCTGGGTAGGTATATAAAATATTATGCAGAACCTTAGCGATAGCTCCCCATGTCAGGTAATCATCCGCTTTTATCTTTGACATAATTCTTCTCTTATCAGGTAGAAAGAGTGAGGGGCACAAGCCCCCCATCAATCCTATGACTTAAATTTCAGACCAATTCAGCACTTGCCCACCCGATTGTGCATTTGGGTTCTTTTTGACAATCAGATTGGGAGAGGTGATAGATGACGAGGGCAGCGGCGCAATGTGCCCGTCACCTTCACCATATTTGGCTTTTAGGTTTTCCATAGTGTCAAAATCGAGTGCCCGCAATGGACAGGCATTGACGCAAATCGGTTTTTTGCCGTCGGCGAGTCGATCATAACAACCATCACACTTGGTCATGACTTTACGCTGAGTATCTAATTGTGGCGCGTCATAGGGACAGGCTCTTGCGCAGCTGCCACAGCCAATACAGATGGATGACTCCACTAACACTAGGCCGTTGTCTTTGCGTTTATGCATGGCACCCGTCGGGCAGGCTTTAACGCAAACGGGTTCGCTGCAATGGTTACAACCTATTGATGTGTAATATGCAAAAACGTTTTGCTCAAAACTTCCATCGGCATTCTGGCTCCAGTTGCCACCACCGTATTCGGTGACGCGGCGCCACAGCACCCCAGGAAGATTGGCAACGCTACCGTTGCCATCATTTGCACGGATAAGTCCCGTCATGCGGTCTTTACAGGCGATATGGCACGCCTTACATCCAGTACATTTGCTGCTGTCAAAGTAAAAACCATATTGTGTTTCTTGTGTCATTTGTATTTACCTCTTAAGCCTTAGCAATCTGCACGCGATTAGTGTGTTGTGGGTTACCTTTGGCGGCAGGGCTAGGTTGGTAGCGAGTAAGCGTGTTGATGCAGCCCCCAATATCAATCACATGGCCGGATGGACCGATTCGGCCCGATGGATCTGGGGTATACCAAGCGCCTTGACCCAGTGCGGCCACGCCTGGCGCAACCCTTGGGGTGATGCGTACAGGGATTTCAATGGTGCCACGCTGGCTCCATACATGGACCGTATCTCCCTGTGATAAGCCGCGCGCATTGGCATCTATCGGGTTCATCCAGACTGCATCTTCAACGGCTTCACGTAGCCAAGCCACGTTGTGATAGCTGGAGTGAGTACGGCCCTTAGTGTGATAACCCATTAATTGCAGTGGGTAAGTGTCTATGGTGTCGGCATCCTCATAGCCTTCCCAAGTTGGTTGGTATTTGGGTAATGCGGTGATGTAGTTGCCTTTGACGCTTGCATCGAACTCCCATTCCGCCGCTTTTTGCGCAAAATCGAGTGAGTAGAATTCGACTTTACCGGTAGGTGTGCCGAGGGCTTTACCGCCATTAATATAGCTGTCTAAGGCGATGCGTTTAGTGCCATTGAAGGAGCGGAACACCCCAATCTTTTGGGCTTCTTCATAAGAGCTTGGTAATGCGGGAATGGCGTTGGCGCTTGAAGGCGCAGTCAGGGTGCCGGCATAGAGCTGATTTAGCCATGCAGTTTCGTCTTTACCTTCAGAGTACTGTTGATAAACGCCCATTTTTTGTGCGATTAAGCCGCACATGTCATACATGGACTTACATTCCCACATTGGCTTCACCGCCGCCTTCATGGCGACTAAGTAGCCCATGAGACCTGTGGCATAGCTGCCATCCACTAGGTCATTTGACTCTAACCAACTGGTATCTGGCAGGAGGATATCGGCATAACGTGCCGAAGGCGTCATCCAACAATCGGCTACCACGATCAGTTCACACTTAGTATCGTCCTCCAAAATCTTCGAAGTACCGTTAGAGTCGGCATGTTGGTTGACGAGGGAGTTAGAGTTAATGGCGAAAATGGCCTTAATATTCTGACCCAATGGCGTATCTAAATCTGGCATTCCTCTTACGCCATCTTTGCGGGCGGTCATCTCCGCGCCACGTTCGATGGCTTCAGAGAAGGTGAAGAAGGAAATGGCTTCTTTAATCGGATTCGACAAGCCTGATAAGCTCGATTTGCTCATACTGCCTTGTACTGGCAGGGCACCGTTGTTGACACCTGGTTGCCCCACTTTGCCGGTTAAAAAGGGCAGCATATAGCAAGCGCGCATCGCCTGTTCGCCGTTTGCATGGCGGTTAACACCTGCACCTATGATGATATAAGGTGCCTTGGCATTCATAATCTTTTGCGCGATAGCCTTGATGTTGGCTTCCGAAATCCCACAAACGGTTGCTGCCCACGCAGGTGTTTTGGCCTCGGTGAATTTACCCACGCCTAGGATGTAATCGCGGTAGTTTTCTTCGACATCGATAAACTTGGCGTATTCCACTTTGCTGGCATCGCCCGATGCTTCGAACTCGGCTTTGGTTTTTTCGAGTGAGGCCTTGTCATAACCGACGCAATATTTATCTAAGAAGGCTTTAGAGTTGGCATCGACCCAGCCTGAAGAAATCATTTCATAGGCGATGGCTTCGGCAAATGCAGCATCTGTGCCCGGACGGATTGGATACCAATGATCTTCCTTGCCCGCCATGGAGTCGGTATATCTTGGGTCGACCATGATGACTTCAATGCTGGGGTTATTTTGAATAGCTTGCAGGTAATCGTAACCTTCGCCAGAACCGCTTTGGCGCATTTCGCTAGGGTTATAACCAATCCCTAAAAACAGATCGCTGTCGGCAACGCAGACCATAGAACTGCCGTTGGTTGAGCTGCCACCCCAAGTGGCCGCCGCGGCTTCAATTTGCTGCGCCCAAGAATAGTTACCATAAATATTCAGGAAGCCGCCGTTGAGATTCAGCAGGCGGTTAAAGCAGTTTGAACTGGAGAAACCGTAATAAGCACCAGAACCGTAGAGTTTTAAAATTGAACGGTTAGTGTATTCGGCGGTAATACGTTGCAGTTCGCTGGCAATGGTTGAGGCTGCTTCGTCCCACGTAATGGGCACAAATTTGCCTTCACCGCGCTTACCGACACGTTTCATGGGTGTCTTTAAGCGATCCGCTGCGTAGGTGCGTTGTCTGAGTGAGCGTCCACGCGCACAAGCTCGGATCTGGTGGTTGTAGCCATATTCGTCAGTGGTTTCATTGTCGGCCTCAACGCGGGTGATAACCCCATCTTTACTGAATACCTTGATCGGGCAGTTAGAGCCACAGTTGACCAGGCAGGAAGACCAGGTCTGGATCTCTCCATCTGTAACCGGAGGAGTTGGTGGTACCACATCGACATCTTTCGAGCTGGAGTCACAACCTGTGACGGCCGCAGCAGCACTTAATGCGGCACTCATCTTTAAAAAACTTCTACGTTCCATTCTCTTCACCTCTGTTAAATCAAGGCAGCATGTAGCTGAAGGTCAACATCAGCAGATGCGCGTTGTAGTTATGATTAAGCTCACCCAAGGTTACTAATCCTGGGACTGCATAGGGGCTGACCTCGGCGTAGTCAGTGTCGTAGTAACGTTCGTACTGGTAGCTCAGCTTGAGTCCCATGCGCTCGTTCAGGGCATAACGGCCATACAGCTCAATATTGTGGCTGTAGGAGTAGTAATCACCGTAAGGTTGGTCTGTGGTTGTGGTGATGAGGGTGTCACTTGCGGAGTTCGCAAATTGGTAATTCCCCCCAATGCTTAAGCGGTCATCCATCAGTCCGTCGTAGGTAAACCCAATATTGAGGTCGATAAACTCATCGTCGACATTGGTGTACCAATCTGGGGAGGCATAAGCTTGGCTTCCTGCCATGTCAGACTCAATCCACTGTTGCCCTGCGCTAGCAAAAACGTTGAGTCTGTTGGACAGCTGGGCACTGAGTTGTACGTTGTAGCCGTAGTCCTTCACCTCAGTTAAGCCGATGGTGGTGTTATCGTAGTCGTCGTTGTTGTAATGGGCATCGAAATCAAGGGTCAGCCATTGCAGGGGAGTATGATTAACCCTGAGTTCGAGTCCATTACGGTTTCTGTCCGCAAGGTAAAACTTGCGTAGCAGCGGGTTTTCTTCGATGGAGGTGGCTTCTAGACTGTCATAGGTTGAGCCATCACGGGTTTCGTAACTGGCTTTAAGGTCTACCACAGTTTTAGGGATGGCGCGGATATTCAACTTAGCCCACAGCGCACTGTCCTCAGTCTCTTCACGCTCGGTATAGTTACGTTCAACCGCTTTGTAATCAAAACCGCCGAGTAAGCGATAGTCGCTGTTGAAACGGTAGCTACTCTGCAGTTTGAAGTTGGTGCGTTGAATATCCATCGCCACGTTTTGCTTAAAGGCACCGCTGACATTGTCGACTTCAAATTGGGCAAAATCCCAGGTAGAGCTTTTATTGTCGCGGTCGCTGTAATCCAGTTGACCGTTCAGGCGCCAGCGGGGGCTCAGCATACTGCTAAAGCCGATACGCGCGTCTAAGGTCTCCACTTCGCCGTCCCAGCTTTGCAGAGGATTACCGCTGATTTGGATTAGATTGTCATCCTGGATCATTCGGCCTGTGGCAAGACGGCCGTTAATCACATTGCTGCCGAGCAGATATTGGCCTGTCAACGAGACTTGATGGGCATCGTTATCTGGGGTGGCGGCATACACATTGTCGGCATAGGGCAGACTTAAGTGATTAATGTGGTTGCGGTAATAACTGCCGTTATAGGCCAGCTCACTCTGCCATTGGTGCTGGTCGATGCTGATACCGGCATTGATATTTTGAGTGGTCGCATCCACAGGTAAGGCAAAGTTTATTGGGCCTGAGTTGGCTAATAAACTGCTACGACGATTGCTGGTTTTATCCTCGTGGTCATAGTTGATATAACCCTTAAGGCCGTTAAGCAGTGCATCTAACTCGCCCTCAAGGCCGATACCGACTTTTTCACGCTGTAATTCGAGGTCAAGGGAGCGAGTGTGGCTATCGGGTCGCAGCAATCCATTGTTATGCCAAAGCTGGGTTTGGGCCGTGGCGTCATAACGGGTCAGCAGGCTGTAATCGAGTTGGACGCCGCCCAGATTGTTTTTGGCGGCTTCGAGGTGCAGATAACCGTTGTCCGAACCGAGTTCATCGGCTTGCATCGCTGCGTGGTATTCACCCTGTCGATAACTCACATCGCCACCGACACTGCCACGCCAGCCCGCATCACTGTCGCCAAAGCTATTACCTGAGTGGATATCGTCACTGCTTGCCCAGCCAACATTGGCGTTAACTTCGCCTTGGTAGCCTTGCTTTACAGTACAGGCCTTACATTGATAGGCGCTGGTGTTGACCTGGCTGGTATTGGCTTGCTTAACCGAAAAGTCTGCTGCGTTAACGCTTGCAGAGGCGGCAAGCAGTCCAATGGTGATTAAATTCAATTTAAACTTCATCTCAGACTCCTTAATCAACGCGCAAAATTGCTGCGGCAGGGTGGTTGGAGCCGTGGATTTGGCTATGGCAATTCAAGCAACCCATGCCAGCGCCAAAGGCATTGGTGCTCGGCTGGCTCACGACGCGACTCGCATGACCATCGTCGGCATGACATTGTTGGCATAACTGCGGCACACGTTGTTTAACCAAGGCCTCATTTACACTGCCGTGAGGGTTATGGCAGGTTGAGCAGTTTTCGGTGACGGGCGCATGCTCCCATAGGAAGGGGCCGCGTTTTTCGGCATGACAGCTATAGCAAGTGTCATTGACCGTGGCTTTTTTGAGGGCGCTCTCATTCGATGAACCGTGGGGAGCATGGCAATCGATACAGGTCATCTGGTCCCATTTCAACGGATGGGATGAGCGTTTGTTCATGTCTGCTTTTTCGCGGGTATGACATGAGGTACAGGTCTGATTAACTTGTTGTTTATCTAAGATGGGGTCTTTAGCGGCATGGACCTGATGGCAGGAGGCACAGGCGATTTCCTCCAGATTATGCAAGCTATTATGCCAACCTGCTTTTGCGGTATTTTGGTGACAACCTAAACACACGGTATTTTGCGTCGGCGCGGATAACTTACTATCCCGACCAAAGGTGATCATTGGCTCTTTGCCACCTTTGTTATGGTTACCGAGAGGGCCATGACAAGATTCGCACTGCAATCCCGCCATCGGGGAATTAGAATGGCTCATATCACCGTGTTTGCCATCGAAAATTGCCATGACCTTGTCATTTTTCTTATGACACATTAGGCAGGTGTCAGCGCCTTTTGAAGAATATTGGCCCGCGGTAAATTTTTGTTCTAATAGCTTTTCAAGTTGCTCACTGTTCTGGGCCTTTTCTGCTATTACTGAGGGAGATAATAAAAGTAATGCACTCGCTCCTATTATCCAGCGTTTTATTTTATGCCATCTCATATTAGCTGCCTTTTATTTACGGTATGTATGGTTTGAATTATTAGTTCCCGTAAATGTTACTCTTGGAAATTAGCTTAAATAAGGCATATTAAAGGCTTGTTTAAAAAGTTGGATTTGGTACAAAAAATGGGAGTTAATATAGGCTTTGTCACATGGGGCGGTAATTGATTCTCAATTGAGAGAGATTGTTTTCCCTTTAAATACAGTATTGTTGGTATCATCTTTAAATTGATTGTATTCTGGGTTGAATAAAGGTTTTAGTGGTGTTATTTTATTGTTTTTCTGGCGAATTGTTGAAATTGTTTGATGTCACAAAAATAAAAAAATATTGGTGTGTACTTAATTTCTGTTTTTAAGTAAACAGTTTTTTTAAATTCTAGAATGAAGATATTTAGCGATTGATGCGTAAAATGTTTTTAAGCTGATACTGATATTTATATGTGCTCTTTGTATTTTCCTAATTAAAATGATTCATCATAAGGTAATCATTTTAATTAGGATATTAAAATACGCTCAATGCTATTGAGCTGCAGACAGGGTGCTAAGTGATGGCTGACTAGCAAGCACTTGCGCAATATTGATAAGATTCTGAGCGAGTTCTTTTGCTTGCTCCTCGGGGAATTTGGTTGCCAGTGAAGCTTGCAGTTTGTCCTGCAGGTTTACCAACACAGCTTGCTTATCGATATCTGTGACTGTCTGTTTGAGGTTGGCGACACCGCTGGCGAGGGCCTGTAGCTCTGGGAACAACTGCGCGTTCTTTAACGGGGCTAAAAGTGCTACGTCCTTTAAATTTGCGTCGTCGACTTTATTGTCTAAGGTGAGGAGCAGATTATCGACTCTGTCGAAGGTCTGTTCGCTGCGACTAATTAAAGGCGCGATGGCGGCGTCTTCTATGAGTCCGGTGAATTTATCGACGGTGGCGTATAACAATCCCGCGACGATAATCAGCGGCAGCATGATCCCCGTGAATAATCCCACCCAAAAGTTGTTAAGCCCAGCGGCGAAGTTTTTCATCTTAGTCCCTTATTCCCGTTAAACGCTTAAGTTACGCTATGCGCTTTGTCGATGGCTGACAAGCGTTTACTGCTAAAACTGCGTGCTCAGCGATAAAACGAGGCGCATATCCGATGCGCGATAAACCATAGATTAGAAGCTGCGCTTCACCAGAAAACGCCATTCCCAACTGTTGACCGAATCACCACCCGTGTAGGGCACTGAGAGATCAATATGGGCGACGTTGCCGTAACTGGAGCGAGAGGAATAAATCCGCGCGCCAATACCGACACTGGCAAGTGGGCCGCTGACCTCGTTATTGGCCGCTAACGGGCCACCCGATGCTTGGCCGACATCGGCAAATACCGCCCAGCCGAGTTCGGCCAATTGGTATAGGTTGATATTGGGATAATTACGAATTTCGGCGGTGAGTAACCATTGGTTGTCGCCCTGTTGATATTCGTTGGGATAACCGCGAACCCCAGTTTCATCGCCGAGGCCTTCGGTGAGATCGAGGTACGTGTTATTCGACACACTCGCCCACGCTTTGCCATAGGCTATCCATTTAGGATTGATTTGATAGAAGTATTCGGCCTGAACATTGGCTTGATAGGTATCTTTTTGGGTGGTGCCTAAGGTGCTGGTGGCGCCCATTTCGAGTAACCATAGATGCTCATCAAACTTATACCCGCGGGTGGTTTGCCATTTGAAGTGGTAGCCCACTGGGTTATTGTCGCCTATGTCATTGGTTTCGATACCCAATTGAATATAGTGGTGCCAACCTAAGTTAAAGTCTTCGTTATTACGAATAAGGTGCACATTATTAAGTACCTGAAAGTCGTCCTGAATAAACTCATAGGCGACCCAAGGATACATAAAGTCCCTGCCCTGCGGTAACTCGGAAGTCGGGTAAACCTCTGAATTGGCAAACTCGTGCTTATCTTGGGTAAAACCAGTGATAAAACGCGATAAGTGTTCGTTATTCTTATTGATTAACCAGCCATATTGCAGATTGAGATAGTCGACAATGTGTTCAAACTCGTTCACCTCGTGGCCGTTCTGGCGCAAGATATCGGTGCGGCTATCATCCAAAAACTCCGCCGAGTACATGGTCTCAGTATTCAATGAATAGAAGGGCTTACTGACATACACATGCTTAGCTTGGCCGTCGCTATTATCGTAAAACTCGGCGGCGACAATACCGTGGTCGATAATGCTAATGGGCGCTTCGAAGGCAAACTTATAGCCAGTACGGGATTCATCGGATTGATATTTTAAGCGGGTGCGTATGCCTGTACCGAAGAGGTTGTCTTCTTTCACGCCAAAGGAGTAACGGGTGTCACCGCCCGAGCTACTAAAGCTGGTGGTGGGGAGCAGGGACCAGTTATCCCAGGTCTCGATAACAATCGATTCATCATCTGGGTGGACATCGGCCTCGGGATCTTTCTCACTGACATAGACTTTTGCATCGCGAATATAAGGTTCGGCGCGCAGTAAACGTTGTGACTCATCGAGGTCTTTTTGGGTAACAGTATCGTTTTCACCAAAGGTTAGCTTGTCGCGAACGACATATTCCTTAGTGTTGATATGCAGATAGTTTGCCCAGCGGTGGATAAAAAATGCGTCGGGATCGGACTCATCGAAAATCGGGTTGCTCACCACGACAATCTTGCTGACCTTTTTTGGGGCTTCCTCGGGGGGCGTTTTAGGCAAAGCCTCATCCGCTCTGGCTAGGTTGACTAGACCACAGAGGCAACAAGGTAGAATCGATGCATACAGGGTAAACTTCTGCATAAAACCACTCCCGTAAACTGGATGGCGACAGCTTAAGGTTCTGCTGCGCTTCACAATTTAATAACACACGGGAAGTGGCAATTAGTCAAGGAAACATTTTAATAAGATTATGATTTTACTTAAGGTTGCTTTAAGAATCGGGCTGGAGTTAGCGCCAGCCCTGAGGGGAGATGTTACAGCGTACGTCTTGGTGGTACCACGACGTTGGCAAAAATTAGTCCAGCGATAAGCGACATAAAGATCAAAAAGATCTGCGATCCAATATGGGATTGGTTGAGCATGGTTTCGCCGGAGATCAGCGCGTTCAGCCCTATGTAGGTTTTACTGCCGGGCACTAAGATCACAATACCTTGCAGCAGTGCAATCGAGGCGGGCGCTTTCATCCAACGGGCATAGAGATTGGAATAGACCCCTACCGCCAAGGCACCGAAGAAGATCCCCACAGAATCCCCAAAAAAGTGTCCGCCTAACATGGCGGAGAAGAATGCCACTATCCCCGCCAGTACGCCCCAAGGTGAATCTTGCATTCGTGCCTTAAAGATAAACACCAACGCCATCGACAGGATGGGCACCGCCGACCAAATCGCCCAGCGTGGTAAGCCCTCAGGCTCGATATGAATGGCTTCACCGAAGAAGGCTTTACCAATCGCCATCCCCAGCACTGCGCCAAAGTACAGCTTAAACAACAACATACTAGCGTCCATAATCCGCGCTGTGCCCGAGATCAGGTCGCGTGCCGCCAGTTCTGCCAACCCTAAGGTTAAGGCTAAGCCGGGAATAAAGATGATGATGGAGGAGAGGATCACCACGG
Organism: Shewanella sp. MR-4; assembly: GCF_000014685.1. NCBI lineage: Bacteria > Pseudomonadati > Pseudomonadota > Gammaproteobacteria > Alteromonadales > Shewanellaceae > Shewanella > Shewanella sp. MR-4. The sequence goes on along the minus strand of NC_008321.1, from coordinate 4,385,517 downwards.
GAATATTAATATTGGGGTCGATGCGGGCAATGGCGCAGGCGGCAATGGCGCAAACAATCGTCGCGAAGGGCTCTAACACTTCTGCCATGCGCGTCGAACGCTCGGCGCGGTACACAAAACCATAGACTAGCAAGCCTAACAAGCCTGACCAAAAGACATCGTTCCAACCCGTGCCCATCAACATGGCAAAGGCGGCCGCCGAGGTGCCAAAGGAGAAACAGGTTAATGCTGGGCCGTAGGGGTTGGGTTTGTTGGCTATTTCCTCTAGCCTGTCTAAGGCTTCGGTGAGTGTGCGTTTACCAGAGGTGAGCTCATCTACCAGTTCATCGGTGCGAGCGAGGGAGCCTAAATCCAATTCGCCGGGTTTAACCCGCGCAACATGGTTATATTCTTGATCGGTATCGTGTTGTAATACGAAGGTCATCGAGGTCGGCGAGATTAAAAAATAACCTTCGATTCCGAGCGTCCGTGAGACGGTTTGCAAATGGGTTTCAAGACGGTAAGCGGGTGTGCCAAACTTATGTAAAGCCTTGCCTAGCTTAATGATAAATTTACGCTTTTCGAGAAACTGTTCGTTATCCAATCGGGCTATTCACTGTATAAAAAGTTGTAAGAGATCACGCGCGCATATTAACCTATCTTGTCGCTAAAAGGTTAATGGCTTTTAAGCTTAATACAAATAAATTGCTGAATTTTTGCGGTCTACACCGCGGTGATGTTAATCAAAAGGGAATCGCTATGCCGTTGATGGTAACAGGGTTTTACGCCAGCTTGACTGGGTTGTTGATAATTGCGCTGGCTTATCGAGTGGTGAAATTAAGACGAAGCCAAAAAATCGGTATCGGCGATGGCGGTAACAATGCCTTGGCGCTGGCGGGCAGGGTACATGCGAATCTGATTGAGAATGCGCCCATCGTATTGATTTTAATGCTGGTGGCCGAGGCGGGTGGCTTAGCGCATTTCTATTTGCATTGTTTTGGTACCCTGTGGATTGTGGCACGCTTGCTCCATGCGATAGGGTTAACTCAGGGGAAAGGCGGTTATCATTTCGGCCGTTTTTGGGGCGTGTTGCTCACTTGGTTGGTGACTATCAGCCTAGCCTTAGTCAACTTAGTGCATTTTGCCCAAAGTCTGTAATGGCTGAGATAGGGTAATGGCCGTCTAAGCCATATCCCTAGCCACTTTAGGGGTATTGAGCACATTGGTGCAAATACCCCGAAAAACACCTCGGCTGCTGTTTTTTTAATCGCACTTATCCCTGTTTGCCTGCTATACTCCGCGTCCCTAAATCGGTGCGGCCTGTTTTTGCCTGCACCTTTGTTTGACATTACGCTTTTGGGTCAAAATCGATGCAAGTTGAATCCACACTGTTTAGCCATCCCAAGTATTGGGCCGAGTCCTTCGGCACAGCGCCTTTCTTACCTATGTCTCGCAAGGAGATGGAGAAATTAGGCTGGGACAGCTGTGACATTATTATTGTCACTGGTGACGCCTATGTGGACCACCCAAGCTTTGGCATGGCGGTCATTGGCCGGATGTTAGAAGCCCAAGGCTACCGTGTCGGGATTATTTCTCAGCCCGATTGGTCAAGCAAAGATGCCTTTATGCAGCTTGGTCGCCCGAATCTGTTTTTTGGTGTCACCGCCGGCAATATGGATTCGATGATCAACCGTTACACCGCCGACCGTCGTATCCGCAGCGATGATGCTTATACTCCTGGCGATGTGGGCGGTAAGCGCCCCGACCGTGCTGTGACGGTTTATACCCAACGTTGTAAAGAAGCCTTTAAAGATGTGCCAGTGATTATTGGCGGCATAGAGGCGAGCCTGCGCCGTATCGCGCACTATGATTATTGGTCGGACAAAGTCCGTCGCAGTGTGATTTTCGATGCCAAGGCCGACATCTTGATGTACGGCAACGCCGAGCGTCCGCTGGCCGAAGTGGCGCGTCGTTTAGCGGCGGGTGAAGCCATTGGGGATATTCAGGATGTGCGTGGCACAGCCGTTATCCGTAAAGAGCCTATGCCCGAGTGGCGTGGGATGGATTCTCGCAAGATAGATCAACTGCATAAGATCGATCCTATCCCGAACCCCTATGGCGCCGACGATGTGGGCTGTGCCAATTTATCTGGCCCATCGGATGTTAAAATTTTCGATAACGATGCGCCAAAACCCATCAGTGTGCAGCCGCCACGCCCTAAGCCTTGGGATAAAACCTATGTGCTGCTGCCAGCCTTTGAAAAGGTCTCTGAGGACAAATACTTATACGCCCATGCTTCGCGGATTTTGCACCAAGAGCAAAACCCGGGTTGCGCGCGAGCGCTGTTCCAGCCCCACGGTGACCGTGGTGTGTGGGTGAACCCACCTGCTTGGCCGCTCAATACCGACGAGATGGATGCCGTGTTCGATTTACCCTATCAACGGGTACCGCATCCTGCCTACGGTAAGGACAAAATCCCCGCCTATGACATGATCAAAACCTCGATCAACATCATGCGCGGTTGCTTTGGTGGCTGTTCATTCTGCTCGATTACCGAGCATGAAGGCCGGATTATCCAGAGCCGTTCGCAAGAATCAATTATCAAAGAAATCAAAGATATTCAGGATAAGGTTCCCGGCTTTACTGGGGTGATTTCTGACTTAGGCGGCCCCACCGCCAACATGTATCGCCTCGGCTGTACCAGTGAAAAAGCGGAGAAAACCTGTCGCCGTTTATCCTGCGTGTATCCATCGATTTGCGGCCATTTAGGCACAGATCATAAACACACTATCGACTTGTACCGCGCCGCTCGTGCCGTGCCCGGCATTAAGAAAATCTTGATTGCTTCGGGCGTGCGTTATGACTTAGCGATTGAAGATCCGGCCTATGTTAAAGAGTTGGTCCAGCACCATGTGGGCGGCTATTTGAAAATCGCCCCTGAGCATACCGAAGAAGGGCCGCTCAGCAAGATGATGAAACCCGGCATGGGCGCCTACGATAAGTTTAAAGAGCTGTTCGACAAGTACTCTAAGGAAGCGGGTAAAGAACAGTTCCTGATCCCTTATTTTATTTCGGCGCATCCGGGCACGACCGACGAGGATATGCTCAACCTCGCGCTCTGGTTGAAGGAGCGTAAGTTTAAGCTCGACCAAGTGCAAAACTTCTATCCATCGCCAATGGCAAACGCGACGACCATTTATCACACTGAGTTGAACTCGCTGAAAAACGTCAAGCACACCAGTGAAGTGGTGCCCGTGCCGAAGAAGGGCCGCCAACGCCGCCTGCATAAGGCGCTGCTGCGTTACCACGACCCAGCGGGTTGGCCTATCATCCGCGAAGGTTTGATTGCCATGGGACGTGAAGATTTGATTGGTAACAGTCCTAATCATCTCGTTCCACCAGAAGGGCGCAACGAACGTGGCCAGAAATGGATGAAGGATGCTAACCAAGGGCAAAAAGCCCTGACGCGTTTCTCGGGCAATCAGTTCGATGAGCGTAAGGGTAAAGGCGATGCCAAGGGCAAACCGAGCGCAAGTAAGCCTAAGGGACCTAAGTCTGGGGCGAATGCAACGCAAGGTCAGCAGCCTAAGAGCAGCCGTCCGGGAGCTAAGGCGCCTTTTGGTCAGTCGGGCTTTAAGGGAAAATCTGAGCAGGGTAAGGCTGGCCACCAAGGTCGCGGAAACAAAGCCTCTTCAGGGCGTCAGCACGCTAAGTAACGGCGAAAAAAAGCCACTCCAGTAAACCTATTTGGAGTGGCGCAGAGATGATGGTAAACCAGCGGTACCATCCAATGAGTGTGGCGAGCGTTTGTAGACGGAACGTGCGCCGCACCTCAGTCTCAAATGGGCCCACGGATATGAGGAACGTGAGCCACTATCCCTCAATGTACGGGAGAGCCTGATGAAGACTGTCCATTCCTAAAAGAAGTAGTTAATCCCTACCGCAAAGCCATTATCTTCCTGCGCTTCGAGTGCAGGGTCATCCATGTTGCTGAAATCTAACTTCATTTCGGCAAACATCACAGTGTCGTTACTATAACGGTAGTGCAGTCCAAGCATGGCGAATTGGCGGGTCCATTTGCCTTGGATGGGCGTGCTGGCATCTGTGTCTAAGTCCAAATAGCTGAGGACAATCATAGGCACAAAACCGTTATCGAATTGATAGGCCGTCATCAGCTCAGCGCCAGTAGCGTCGTAGAGTTCGCCGCCGACCAACTCATTGTTCTTACTCTGATGGGCGTTAAAGCCGACGTAGAGACCGCTGGCTTCGCGGTTATCGGCGTAGTGATAGTAATCACCATACATGGCGCCGATACCGACGATTTCGTTGGTTTCATCGACTTGAGTGTTACCTAGATGGCCTTCAAAGTCGCCACGGTTAAAGCCGGCGAGCAGTTTAAATTTATCTGTGAGTGAGTAGGTCAGGCTGGCACCGTAACTGCTGTCGAAATTAAGCTCAGAGTTGGTCATTTCGCTGCCGTCATCATTTTTTAAGGTGACATCACCATTGGTTTTGGCGGCGTATTGCAGGGCAATTTGCACTGGGCCAAAGCTATTACGGTAGATAAACGCGGAGTCGGCACGGCCAGTTCCTGTTAGCCCGCCATCGCTAAAGGCGTAGGCACCGACGCTATATCCGGCGAAGACGTTCGGTAAATCCGTCGTGCCTGCAACATCATAGTAAGCGCCCCATTGCTTACCAAAGCTGAGGCTACCCCATTCATCGTGCGACATACCGACATAACCTAAACGGTTATAGAGGAAGTCTTCGGTTTTTTCGGCGGCCAGTTTGCCACCTTGCATCACTAAACTGTCATCGCTGGACACCATGTTGATGCCCCATTCCGTGGTGGCAAAGGCGGTCCAGCCATTTCTCTCGCTGCGTTCAAAGCTAAATCGTACTCGGGAGGAGTCATCAATTACTGAGGTATCGTGGCTGTCGTTGAGTGCCGCGAAGCCTAACCAACCACTTAAATCTAATGAGTTTTTTTGATCGTTATAGAGTTCAACCGCTTGGCTGCTGGTGGCGGCCAACAGCATAGGTAGCATTAGAGCGATGCATGTTTTTTTCATAGTTCCACCGAAAATAGGCAAGTTTTGTCTGGGGACCTTAGGCACTGTGGCTTAAGGTCCCTGAAGACGGATTGGTTTTATGTTTCTTATCTAGTAAAGAGTGAGAATCGCAGGGGAGACGTGCTCACGCTGCTTTGATCTCAGCTGTTGGTGTTTTATTAGAAATCACCCCGTAGATGGTCCAACCGAAGAAGGTCGCGATAGCGCCTAACATCACTGCGGTTTCACCAGAGCTATAGAGGGCGTAGAAGCTATACAGGGCGCCGATAACCGCAATCACGTTGGCAACACGGGCCTTGTTCGCTGGTACTTTGAGTTGTTTTTGCATCACACCTAGGGCTGCCATGGACAGGATGTAAGGCACAATGTTAGTCACCACGGCGAGGTTAACCAGGGCTTCAAACTGTTTGCTCAGTGATGGGCTGATAGTCATCAAAGACAGCAGGGTTTGAATCGAAACGATGATGGTCATACCCCAAATTGGTGCATCGGCTTTACTGACCTTAGAGAATACTTTAGGGAAGAAACCTTCATCGGCAGAGGCTTTAAACACTTGCGCGATAGTGAACTGCCAACCCAGCAGTGAGCCAGTACAGGAGATAATGGCGCAGGCCATCACGATTTTACCGACCACAGGGTTAAACATTTGCGCAAAGGCTAGACCGAAAGGTGCGTTTGAGTTGGCAAGTTCAGCGTTAGGCACAATACCGGCAATCACGTTGGTTGAAACGATATAGATAAGCGCTGCACCTAAGGTACCGCCCATTACGGCGATAGGAACGTTTTTCTCTGGGTTATCAACTGTCTCCGAGTTAGCACAAGCTGATTCTAAGCCAAGGAATGCCCATAGAGTCATCGCGATTGAACCGCCTAAGGCTTTAAAGAAAGGCATATCGTGTGGGTTCCAAGCACCTTTGTAGAGGTCGATATCGAACCAGAACCAACCGATTAACGACACACCAATCACGGGCAGAATAATCCCCCACACGGTAACGCTACTCACGCGACCCGTAATGCGGGCGCCACCAAAGTTAGCCACTGTTGCTAACCAAAGCACGCCAATGGTGGCAAGACAGATAGCCATTGGGCTTAAGTTCACTTCGAGTAGCACCGCGGCATAACCCACGGCAGAGATAGCGATGGCGACGTTAGCGATTAAAAGCGATACCGCATAGGTGTAGTTCGCCATAAAGTTACCGCTACGACCGAAGGCATATTCGGCGTAACCGCCCATACCACCTGATTTTTTACTGAACATACCGCATTTGGCAAAGGCATAGGCAAGCGCTGTAGAACCCGCCGCAGTCACTAACCAAGAAAGGATAGAAATAGTACCGACTTGGGCTAATTGGGTAGGCAACATGATAATACCTGAACCCATCATGTTGACTATGGTGATAATAGTTAATTGGACGACACCAATTTTATTTGCTGATTTACTCATAATAATGACCTAATAATGTTATTCATTATAGAAGTTTGAAATTGACTGCAGAGCGGGGTTAATTAACTCTGCAGTCGGGTTTCAATTATTTATTTAATACATAACCTAGGGCTTGGATTTTTCCGTCTGGGGTGTTTTCGAGGTAAACACCTTGTAATTCAGGGGAGAATCCGGGTAATAAGTTGATGCCTTCTTCAAGGGCTAAGAAATAACGTTGTACAGCGCCACCCCATATTTCACCTGGGACCACACATAACACTCCAGGTGGATAAGGCAATGCACCTTCTGCGGCAATGCGTCCCTCAATTTGTGACAGTGGTACTAACTCCACTTTGCCACGGATAAACTCGAGGTTGGCTTCCTGTGGGTCCATCACTTTTGTTGGGAAATGCGCCTGACGGAACATTTCTTTTTGCAGTTGTTTTACGTCATGGCTGACATAAAGGTTGTGCATTTCTTGGCAGAGTTGACGAATGGTATAGTCTTTATAACGGGCTTTATTGGCGTTATAGACGTTAGGTAATACTTCAGATAATGGCGCATCTTCGTCGACTAATTTTTCGAAGCGAGATATTTGCGACACTAAGTGTTGCATCTTCGCCATATCTTCCGCAGGTGTCATCAGGAATAAAATCGAATTTAAGTCGCACTTCTCGGGAATAATATTATTTTCACGTAAGAAGTTAGCCAGAATAGTTGCTGGAATACCAAACTCAGTATATTTACCCGTTTCGGCATCGATACCAGGCGTGGTTAATAGGAACTTACAAGGGTCTACGAAATATTGGCCTTTTTCGTAACCGTCGAAGGAGTGCCATTTTTGTCCGGGTTCAAACTCGAAGAAACGTAAATCATCGGCCATTTGTTCGGTTGGATAATCCTGCCATGGGCGTCCCTCGATCATGCTTGGGATAAATGGCTTGATATATTTACATTTTTTGAGCAGTAACTTGCGAGCTTCAATACCGGCTTTAACCGCCTCACGCCACAGATAACGGCCGCTGGCGCCTTCGTGCATTTTAGCGTTCACATCCAATGCGGCAAACAGCGGATAGAAGGGGCTGGTAGAGGCGTGCATCATAAAGGCGTTGTTGAAGCGTTTATGGTTGCAGTATCTGGCTTGGCCTTTGATATGTGAGTCTTTTTTGTGAATTTGCGAGGTTTGTGAGAAGCCTGCCTGCTGTTTGTGTACTGACTGAGTCACGATAATACCGGGATCTTCAGGCGTCAGTTCGAGCAGCAGAGGCGAGCAGTCATTCATCATAGGAATAAATTGCTCATAGCCAACCCAAGCCGAGTCAAACAGGATGTAATCACATAGATGTCCAATACGATCAACTACTTGGCGAGCGTTGTAGATAGTGCCATCGTAGGTGCCCAGCTGGATAATGGCTAAACGGAATGGACGTTGTTCATCGGCACGCTCAGGTGCAACGGCGCGGATCTGCTCCCTTAAATAAGACTCTTGGAAGCAGTGGGCGTCGATGCCACCAATAAAGCCGAAGGGGTTACGGGCGGTTTCTAAATAAATCGGTGTCGCACCGGCTTGAATTAACGCGCCATGGTGGTTGGATTTATGGTTGTTACGGTCGAATAATACCAAGTCTCCCTTCGCCAGCAGTGCGTTGGTCGCCACTTTATTTGAAGAAGAAGTTCCGTTGAGCACAAAGTAGGTTTTATCGGCGTTAAAGACTTTGGCCGCGTATTTTTGTGCATCCAGTGGCGCGCCTTCATGGATTAACAGATCGCCGAGTTTAACGTCGGCATTACACATATCGGAGCGGAAAATGGTTTCGCCAAAGAAATCGAAAAATTGGCGACCCACAGGATGTTTACGGAAGAATTGCCCACCCTGATGGCCTGGGCAGGCGAAGGTGGAGTTGCCCATTTCCACGTATTTTTTCAGTGTGCCAAAGAACGGCGGTAATAGGGCTTGCTCATATTTTTGGACGGCGGTTTCGACCTGTTTGCCATAGAAATCGGTATTGCTACCGCAGAGTTCAAATACCCCGGTAATAGAAGAGCAAATATCATCTGGGAAGGTTTCTTCACAACAAACTGATACGAAAATAGGCAGTTTCAATCCGGTATTTTTAATTTTTTCAACAATACCATTTCTAACATCATCAACAGAGACTACAGCCGCACCCACATCGCAAAAATCTGTGGTTAATACATTGACGACTTCTCTGTCTATTTCAAAACATGATCTAACAGATAAGCTGGCGGCAACTTTTAATGATTTCATCGTTAATTTCCCTTTTACTTTAAAAAGTTTTGGATACAACTTGGCCTATACCTAATTAAAAAATATTAATGGCATTAAATTAGATATGGCTATTCCGTGTGCAGATATGATGAGGCTATAAATCGTCCTAGAATAAAATAGATAGATTTATTCCGAGAGAATTATTTGGCCGCAGCTTGGCTGCACTGACTAAAGAATGCTTTGATTTAGATGCGAGATAATAAACCTGCAAAAACAGTACGATAAGTGTATGCGCTTACAAGGGCAATACCACTTTAGACCTGTTAATTGGCCTACTACCTACGCGAGGATTAGCGAAGGAAGATGTATGAATGGTCGAAATAGTCACGTTGGCTTGGCATCATGATATGTCTGGTGCGCCGGATGTGAGCCATGATTTTTGATTTCCTCTTCATATACAACTCCATTATGAGATTAGAGAAAATGATTGATACGTTTTATTACGGTATGGAGTTTATCTGTGTGTTATCAATAAAAATATGATCAGTGTCGTATTTTTAATTAGCTGTAATTATTTATTTCAATATTTTTACCAAATTAAATACAGTCAATCATCCTTAAGTATCATTATCTAAATAACGAAAGTAAATATTGTCAAATTAATAATGAAAATTAAAAAGTGCATAAATTAATAAATGATAAATATCTTATTAGGCTTTAATCGCTGTATTGATTCATTTGGTGTTTTATAAAGTACGGCATATTTGAATAAAAATGCAGATAAAGTCTTTACAAAATCACTTAGGTGCTTAAAGATGACAAAAAGCCGACACTTTTTCTCAATTTTGAGCATTTAGGGAAGAAACTTGGCGTTTTGAGGCAGGTTTGCCACTTAAGACTGGCGTAAATTAGCCCTAATCTAAAGGAGATAATGATGATGCATTTACATAAGTGGATAGTCGGACTTGGGTTATTAACGGCGGCATTCAGCTCGGCGCAGGCCATGACCTTATCGAGTAAAGATATTGGCGAAGGTCAGCAATTATCGAATCAATTTGTTTTTAATGGATTCGGCTGTAATGGCGAGAATCTTTCTCCCGAACTCACTTGGAGTTATGCGCCAAAAGGCACAAAAGCCTATGCGGTGACGGCTTATGATCCCGATGCGCCAACGGGTAGTGGTTGGTGGCATTGGGCCGTCTACAATATTGGCGGCGAGCAACAACAGTTAGCCCAAGGTGCGGGCTCTAAAGCCAACGCCTTACCTCAAGGAGCGATTGCGCTGAAGAATGACTTTGGCACTACTGACTTTGGTGGCGCTTGTCCGCCGCAGGGGCATGGCATGCACAGATATATCTTTACTGTGTGGGCGCTACCTTCACCATTAGAGTTACCTAAAGAGGCATCTCCCGCGCTGTTAGGCTTTATGCTCAATGCGCAGGCCTTAGGTAGCGCTAAGCTGACCGCTGTGTATCAGCGCTAATAGTGTAGGGCTGATGTATGATCCGCATGTTTGAATACGACTCTAAACTGGCGCAGTCACTTTCGCGGGTACCAGTGCATCAGCCCTCGATTATCCGCGTGATCCAAGGCGAGAAGTCGCTGCTCTGGCAAGATGATGCCCTGGCCGTGAATGCTGAGCAGCTATTATTGTTACCCGCCGGAAGTCATATCAGCTTCGTTAATCGACCGATGAGCGGGCGCTATCGAGCGGTGCAACTCCTCTTACCCTATGAGTTACCCTCAGGCGTTACGCTGGCGGCAACCGATAGGATGATACCAAAGCCCACGCAAACGATTTCACGCTCGGTCGATTTTGCCTGGAATGCGTTGCTGCACAGCCTGACCTTGGCGCTACCCACATCGGTGCAGATGCATTATTTAGCCGCTTTGCTGCTGAGTCTGCCGCAGTAAGCGAGTGTCAATTGGCTTTACAGTCATAAGCCTGCAAATGTGAGCCAAGCGGTGCTGGGCTTGCTCGGACAACATCCTTCAGCCCCATGGCAGCAAGAGGACATCGCCGACAAGTTGCATATGAGCACTGCCAGTTTAAGACGTAAACTGGCGCAGGAAGATACTAGTTTTAGGCAATTACTCGCCGAAGTACGTTTGTGCCAGGGCCTAGCGCTGTTGCAAAATTCTACGGATTCCGTCCTGCAAATTGCTTTAGCCTGCGGGTATTTGTCGGCAGAAAAATTCTCGACGCGCTTTAAGCAGACCTTTGGCCTGACACCCGCCGCGTATCGCCGTACCCTATGATGAGTCTGAGTTGGGCAGAGGAGTGCCGTCCTTGGCAGGGTTTGAGTTAAGCTTTCCAGTTTAAATCGAAGTCATAGCGAACCCCGATGGCGATACTGTTATCTGTATCTCGGTTGTCATTGTCTTGATATAAGTACTCTGCATGCAGGCGCACATTGGGGGTGGGATTCCACTCTATTGTGGTATTAACACCTTGATAGTTAAGACTGCTTGGGTCGCTTACCCCATCGTCGAATTGGAAGTAACCCAGCTTAAGCTTGTAGTCCGGACCGAGTGGAAGGGCGAGTGCACTATCGAGACTATAGCCCTCTCTGTCTTCGCCTTGATTGAGTTGGTAGTCCTTATATTGATAGGCAACTGCAAGATAGACACCATTGGTAAAGCTATAAGCCATTGCAAAACCAGTAGTATTTTCTTTGCCAGTATTAAGATTGGACTCGAAAGTATCCTGTTCTAGGTAACTTAGCCCTAGGTGTAACTGTTGCCAGTCGAAGCCAATCCCAGCATTCAGCATATCTGCGCCACTGTTGGCCTCTTTGCTCTTAAATTGCGCTGATCCCATAAGGGTAAAATAGCCGATTTTGGCTTGATAAAGCGCGAGATTATCCGTAAAAAAAGGACTCTCCTGATTGTAGGCGAAAGGCGAGTTGGCATTATTGAAGATGTCGGTATATTCGGCGACTAGGCTATATTGTACGGGGCGTTGACGGCCGAGAGTGAATTGTCCCCAAGGAGAGCTTACGCCCGCAAAAGCTAAGCGTGCATCACCAAAGCTACCATCACCGTTCAGGTTTATTTTCCATTCACCTTGTGCCAGCAGTGCCCAGCCGGGGGCGAATTCAGTTTTACCCTTAATTCCTATACGTGAGAGTGCATCTCCGACATCCCAGTCGTCGGTCAAACTACTATCGCTATAGACCAGTGTGGGTCTCACAGAGCCGTAGAGGCTAAGTTCAGTATTTTGCAGTTGAGTTGTTTGTTGCTGTTCTAAGTGTTGTAGGCGGCGATCGAGTTGTTCCCAATCACTATTTTCTGCGGCCATAGTGCCAAAAGGCAGCGTGAGGCCGAGTAGCAGTAGCGAGGTTTTATTCATAATTTTCCCCTTATTTTAGGGTGTAACGGGTTTTTAAGATGCAACTAGCCCTGACCTTAAAGATCGCGGACATGAGTGTGGGTGACTCCCCCCGAATGGGGGGATACTGGCGTTATTGACTAACTTGGAGTTGCAGGGACTCCAAGCCGTCAGCTTTTACTTGCTTTTAGGTAACTTCTGGAACCAGAGATTGTGGTGTTGTTTAGCCCAGTTCTCATCACATTGTCCTGTGAGCATGCATTCCATACCGCCCTCAGAGATCACTGTGGCCATATAGATATGTACGACTGTGAATGCCCCGAGCACGAAAGCGCTCACGAGATGCAGGAGCAGGGCGAGATTGGCGCCATCTTTAGTTGCGACCAAGCTTGGGAACATCAAGACTAAACCCGAGCCAATCATCAGGGCACCAAACAGGGCAAAACACCAGAACCAAAGTTTTTCGCCCGCGTTAGCAAAGCCTGCATCAGGGTGTTTGCCTTTGAATGACCCAAAGTTGAGGTAGCCGCCGAGCGCCTTAAACCACCCTAAGTCGCAGGCTTCGGGGAGTTGTTTATTGGCCCATTTCACGACCATCACTAACCAACCCAATATAAAGGGGAAGGCCATAAGGTTATGAATGGCTACAGAGCTACCAATAAAACCGATCCAACGTTCAGCGCCCATATTGGGTTCTAACCAAAAACGGCCTGCGATCATCGCCAGTCCGGTGACGATCAGCAGTAGGCAGGCGATTGCTCCTATCCAGTGGAACAACACATCCATCCCACTCCAACGGTTGACTTTTTGGCCAGAGAAGCCTTGAGTCAGTTTTGCCTTGCCGTTAATTAAAACAAACAGGGCTAAGACGAAAAACATCCCAAAGAAACTGTAGGTCAGCAGATCGGCCCACCAAGTCGCTGGAGCAAGTGTTTCGAGATAGCCTTGATTAACAGGCGCCAAAGGCGCAGGAAACTCGGGTTGTAGTGGCATGCCACGAAGTTCGGGAATATCCCCTTGTACGGCGATTTCCTGTATGGGTTGCCATTGTTGAGGTTGGGGTATTAACGTTTCGCTCGCCAGTAGCGGTAAGTTGTAGATACCCGCAGTAAGACTAGTGATAGCAGTGATTAATCTTTTCATATTATACCCTTAAGCATCGAGTCGAGGCTTTTCAGATGAGGCATAGGCCCCTGCAATATTTAATCTGTTCGCCAAAAAGTCGGCCAGAGCCTTGGCATAGCAGTCCCAAAATTTGAGCTGAGCATTGTGTGACATTCCATTGGTGAAATCTTCAAACCAAGTACCGAGATGTTGCTGTAAAAAACGCTGTGCCATCTGGTTCAACTCACTGGCTACTGTGGGGTTGGTATTGCTATGGTGGTGACACAAAGCTTCGGCACAGAAGAGAAACTCCATTTCATTGCCAATGTAGTCAGCAGGTTCATTGAGTTTGTTATCTATTACTAAGCCGAGTTTTTGGTAAAACGAGGCCACAGCGGTGGTGTTGTCGGTGTTAAGTTGCCTTCCCCCATCGCGATATACAGACTCGTAAGGGGGGACTAACAACCGTGTCGGCCCAATACACATGCGGTTGAAATCACATTCGAGCTCCATCGGCTCAGCCAACCATTTACGAGCCTCTTGCAACAGCATGGGATATTGTTGGTTATGCTCTAACCAAGTGATCAGCAGTTGCAAGGTCTCGGGAGAAGAAGGGGTGAACAACATTCCCTTGAACGCCTGATAACCCGTTGCCACAGGACCAAAATCCGTTGATGTCATAGCCGTTCCTTAACGATCACCATGTTAGGTTTAGTGACGCAGTTACCGTAACCAATCCCTTGCTTGGAGACCGAAGTTTTTTGAGCGAGAAGTTGGTTGATACGGTCGGTATCGAGACATTTCACCGGGCAGCCATCGACACATGCAGGCTTCAGACCTTGGTCGATCAGTTCTATGCACATATTGCATTTAGCGGCTTTACCATCGGTTTTAAGCATGACGACAGCGTCGTAAGGACAGGCACTGACACACAGACCACAGCCAGTACATTTATCGCGGTTAAGCACGACGAGTCCGTCACTGCGAACGGTATAAGCTTGGGCAGGGCAGGCAATTAAGCAGGCTGGATTGCCACAGTGCATACAGGAGTGGCTTAGCCACACGTCTACCGCACCGTCATCGCGCTGCACTTCATATCTGTCGACTTTACGAAATCGTACGTCTTCTGGGAGTTCATTGTGGATTTGGCAGGCAATAGTGCAGGCTTGGCAGCCGACACAGTTCTCTTGTCTGAAGACGAATCCGAGTTGATGTTTATTTTCCATGGGGTTCTCCATCAGGCTTTAGCCAAAGACACGCGGGTTGAATGGTAGGCAGAGCAACCACCCATGTCGGTCAACCTGTCTGTTGTCAATGAGTTAGTACAACCTTCTGTGCCGTTAGGATTGAGTCTGAGCCAGTTACATTTGGGGCTCATTAAGGTCCCTTGGGGCACCCCTGTGGTAATCATGGCCACGAACTTGGCATCACCGCGGTGATTACTGAGTTGGACTCTGTCGTTGTTCTTGATGCCGTACGTCTTTGCATCTTCAGGGTTAATTTTCACGTAGTAGGCGGGAATGGCGCGGATGTATTTAACATTGTAGAAGGAGCTATTGACCCGCTGTGGGACGCCAGATGAGAGTAGGCGGAAGGGAAGGGCTTTTTCTCTGGCTTCCATCTCGTCTTCTGGCAAACCCCAATCGAGTACAGGGTGAAAACCTGCGTCAGCCATGAGCTGAGAACTAAATTCAATCTTGCCACTTGGCGTATCGTATTTACCATCGGCGAGTACAGGTTGGGGAATGTCTAGCTTGATGTATTTTTCCTTCATTAATCGCTCGTAGCTGACCCCCTTATAGTAAGGTGAATCTGTTGTTAGCAACTCGCGAATGATGTCATCGTTACTGGCTTTGAAGGCGGGATCTTCAAATCCCATGGCTTGGCCTAATTCACGGAAGAAGGTCCAGTTACACTTAGATTCTCCCAGCGGTTCAATGACTTTCTGACAGACCTGCACATAGTAGCCATGGTAGTCGCCGACGATATCATCGGTTTCAAATTGGCTGGCCGCAGGCAGGATAATATCGCAGTATTGCAGTGAGTCCGTCATGACCATGTCATGGCCGACCACAAACAGATCTTCCCGTTTCATACCTTCGATAACGGCATTGGTATCCGGTGCCACAACGACAGGGTTACCGTTATAGATAATCATGCCGTGAATCGGTTTACTCGGTTTGTCATGGCTGGTGGGATGTGTAGGATGAAGCGCCTTGGCAAGCTCCGTCATATTGATCCGCTGCGCATCAGGATTGGAGCGCATATATTTACCGCTTGCTTGGTATTGATTCAGCCCTCCGCCAGCATGGACGTTATCGTAGATTAACCCGTTACCACGCTTACCAAAGTTCCCTGTCACAGCGAGCAACATGGCTACGGCGCGTGACATGCGGGCACCGTTAAAGTTACGTTGGAAACCATAGCCCATACGCAACATGGTTTTTTCGTTTTCACCTAGTACCTTGGCAAATTCGAACATTTTTGCTCGAGGAACTCCGGTAATTGTCTCGATTTCGTCGTAACTGATCTCATTTAAGCGTTGCAATAGGGCGTCGTAGCCGATGGTCTGTTCTGCGATAAACTGATGGTTAACAAGATCTTTCTCTACAAGATATTTCATTATACCGGCGCAGAGTTGCACATCTGTACTGGGGCGAGGTTGCAGATAAATATCTGCCTGTGAACATAAAGGGGTCCGTTGTGGATTGACGGCTAACAGTTTGGTGCCGCGATCACGGGCTTGGTTAATGAGTTTGATTGCAATAGTGTTCGAGACGACTTCGTCATGTCCCCAGGTGAGGTACACATCACTGAGTAAGATATCCTCAGGATCAGGGCCTAGGAAGGTGCCATACAAGGATTCGAGTCCATCATAAGCGGCATAGGTACAGACTTTACGTTCAAGAATAGAGGAGCCGATACGGTTCCAGAAGCGTTCACCGGAAGCGGACATTCCAATGGCGCCATAATTACCAGAGTAGCTATAGGGTAGAATGGCTTCTGAGCCGTGTTCAGCAATTATCTGTTTGAAACGGCTTGATATTTTTCTGTAGGCCTCATCCCAACTGATCCGACGCCATTTACCTTCTCCTTTGTTACCAACACGTTCCATTGGATGTAGGATCCGGTCGGCGGCATAGGTGTACTGGACGTAGCTTTGGCCTTTTAGACAGGGAGCTAAACCGGTTTTGGCTTGTTCTTCTGCCCCAGAGACATAGGTCATACGCCCATCTTGTACTCTAAACTTGAGTAAACATCGGGCTGCACAGTTGCGTAAACAACTATGATAAACAACATCTCCATTGCGTTTTGCCAATAGACCTGTATTGGCACCTGGTTGTTTGGCATGTGCTATGCCGGGGGTTAACCCTGACAGGGAGGACAGCACAGCGCTTGCTGCAGCTCCCTGTAAAAACGTGCGTCTATCGATTTTCATCGTCATCACCCACCATTATTTGAACCTTAGGTTCGTTTTGATTATTGGCTTTGTGCCTTTTATATCGCCGGGGAACCGGCATGCCCCGAGAGAATCCCGGGGCGAAATTACTTACATCACATAGGTTTGTAGTTGGTTTTGCCCATTGATTTGGCTGATGGTTACCAGCTTGCCATCCTGTACTAACAGTCCTTGCGGATTGTTCGTGCCAGCCAGTTTGGCCATAGGCGCCACTTCGCCTGTAAGCAGATTGAGCTTAAGTACCTCGCTGCCATCATTGTTGAGGATCCAAGCTTGCTCACCTTGAACGCTGATGCCCGTTATCTGTGGTAATGCAGGGAGACCTTGCAGATTAGATTCGGCAGAGAGCGTCATATCTGTGTGGTCAAAGCGTGATAACACTAAGTGCTCATTGAGCGCATCGCGGGTCGTCACTGTGACAAATTGTGCGAGTGTATTGCTGTAACCCAATGCTAGGCTGTAGCTGGTTTTAGCGCGTACAGTGCTGAACTGGCCGCGAGCGGTTTCACCTATGCCATCGCTACTCTGATTGAAGTGGCGATAGTTCATCTCCCAGTTTTGTGCAGGATCTAGGGTCAATTCTGCCCATGCCTTATTGAAGCCCATCACCAGCAGGCTGTTGCTTGAAGTAAAGGTAACCCCCTGAAGCGTTTCGATATGCAGCATATACATGCCATCAATTTGAGCCTTGCTGAGGATTTGCATCTGCTTGTCGAGGATATAAACCCAATTATCCGTCGTCGTCAGGGCATAAATTTCTGCTTCGGCTTGATAGTCAATGGCAGTCACACGTCCACTTATCTCCGATGGCAGTACTTGTTCTGCAGCTAATTTCGCTCTAGGCACCTCCGCAAATAGCGGTTCTGTTAGTTGCCAAGTCTCAATATCTGGATTATCAATGGCATAAGCACCGCGGGCATTAGGTGCATAAGTTGGCCAATGATCGAGCTCCCAACTCATGAATTGAGGATTAAAAGAGACTCGGCCAGGGCTATCTTGACCTACGAAGGGAAGGGGGCCTGTTTGCGTAAAGGCTTGGACAATATTGCCACTGATCACGACTAGGAATACCCCACAGGCAATCTTTGGAAGTGTATCGAGTGGTTGCTTACCGTAGCCGTTACTAGGGAATTTATTACCCAGTGTGAGCATGAGTAATGCCACCACAATAAGCACAACGACAAACACGAATAGCGCCCAAGTGTAGGTATGAGCGCCCATGATTTTCAGTGAGAAACCTTGGCCAATATCACTGCCTAAATTGATAGAGGTATGAACTGAGGCCATAAAGGCACCATATATTCCAAGCCAAACTAGCGCAGCGATATATTTAGGTTTTAGGCCAAAGCGGACGATATAGAGTGCCGTTAGCGCCACTAAGATCATGGCAGTACGTTCTTGCCAACAGAAAGCACAAGGGTTATCTAAATAAATAAAACCGAAAATAAAACAAGCAATACCAACGGGTAATGCCATGATAATAATAGAAGCAAATGAAGCTAGCTTGTTAAATAAATGCTCTTTCATGGTAGCCCTTTAGTAATTGCCGATAGGAAGTAAAATGCCCCAAGACATCATTATCCAAATGAAGAAACTTAAACCAATGCAACCAAATAATAATTTGTCTGCGAGCGACTCTTTTTCTGGTTTTTTAAACACCAGATAAGCGGCAAATGCCGTGATGCAAAAAAGTGTGAACTCCATTAACTACCTCTTTATTGACGTGTGACTTATCTCTTAACTAGCTGAAGCTAATCGCCATTCTCTCTCTAATCCGTAAACGAGTTTTGATTTAACCCAGTTGAATGCGGGTGAATTATTTATATTTCCATAGAGAATGTAATTTCCAACTGCTCTTTGTTCGCTCCGGATTTCTTTAATATCTTTAATCATTTCATCTGTTAGTCGTCGGTAACTGATAGCGGGGATCATGTCGACAAATTGGCGGGTAAATTGGTTGCAACTAAGGGTGATACTGTTGGAATTGGCGAGCAATTGCATTGCTGTTGCTAGGCTGTCGGTATAACCTGCCATATCCATTTGTAAACCATTGTCACGGCAGAGATTGACTAATAATGGACAGCTGAGATCGTTATAGTTATCGATCTCTAATAAAGGGTAATGCGATAATTGCTCTAATGACATTTCACCCTCTAATATAGGGTGATTATGATTGGCCAATATGTAGATATCCCCGGTTTCAGAAAAGATTTCATTGTTGAGTCGACTATCGTCAAACCCCTCATAAACAACAACAAAATCAATATCTCCAGCGATCAGTTCATTATTGCAGTCATGGCTTAGGCTGCGAACATCAAATCTAAGATTGGGGGCTTCTGGTTGAATATAATTTGCGATTACTTTATGTACGGCATAAACGAATTCATCGTAGGCGCGTATTACAAAATGACCACCTGATTCACTTGGGGTGAAAACAGAATGTTGACGCTCTAGTAATTGATATTGTTCAACAAGATACTTGGCGTGCGGAATGAGCTCTTCTAACTTTTTAGTTGGGATTAATCCATGTGATTTACGAATGAAT
Source organism: Shewanella sp. MR-4 (assembly GCF_000014685.1). Classification (NCBI taxonomy): domain Bacteria; kingdom Pseudomonadati; phylum Pseudomonadota; class Gammaproteobacteria; order Alteromonadales; family Shewanellaceae; genus Shewanella; species Shewanella sp. MR-4. The sequence continues at coordinate 4,366,373 of NC_008321.1, read as the reverse complement.
AATGAATCCATGAATATATCGCGTAGTGCATTTAATATACGCGTGACGTTACAGTTTGATAGACCAAGCTCTGTAGCGGCTATATTACCTTGACCATGTTTATAGACGGATAGTAAGACTCTAAGCTGAAGGTAATTTAGATTGTCTATTTTCATGTTAAGTAAACTCTTTGCAATATTTACGTATTACTATGAGTTCTTTGTGGGCTTGTTGCCAAGATTAATGTGGCATTATGTTCTGGTTAATTCTTTTATTTATGAGTTTCCTCCTGTTTTTAAATGATTGAAATAATCTTATTTCTGATGATGAAATTAAGTTTTATGGTGTTTAATAGTGAATGTGTGAATAGGGTCAAATATAAAGTTGAAAGATATATAGATATAAACATTTGTGATGTTTGTACTTGTGTTATCTATTCGTGTGTCGTAGGGAGGTTAAATCACAGTCGAAATAGGAACATGATTTGAAATTGAATGTTTGCTTGGCTTTGTTTCCTAAATCGAGTCAGCGAACGAAACTCTCATCATTGTTCAAATATCAAGCTATATAGTGGGTTTCAGGCATACCTAGCCCAGTGAGTTTGTTCAAAGCCCTAATCATCGCGTAAGCTTCTCCCACCTGAGCGTTATAATTTCGCATGCTCAACGTGCCTCCTAGCAGTTGTTTTATCCTGTACATTGCGGTTTCTGAGATTGAGCGGCGATGATAACCATACCGTTTTTTCCATTGCTTATTTGAGCCATGAAGCTGTTGCCAACTGACGGCTAAGTTTCGTGGATGCCCTTGTTCCCATAGCGCAGCACCTTCCCTAGGTGGAATGAGCACTAAAGCGCGTTTTCGACGAACGGCTTCGTGACAGGCTTTCGTGTCGTAAGCACCATCACCCGAGATATTGCGGATTTTTCGATGGGTTTGCTTAAGTAAATTGGGCATCACTTCAGCGTCTGTTACACCTGATAAACTGAGTTCTGCGGCAATAATTTCATGGCTATGTGTATCTACGGCAATATGCAGTTTACGCCACACTCTGCGCTTTCCATCTGTGCCGTGTTTCTTCACTTTCCACTCAGCTTCGCCATAGACCTTCAAGCCTGTCGAGTCGATAGCTAAGTGCTCAATGGCGCCGCGAGTCTTGGTTTTAAAAGCAATATTGACCGTTTTCGCGCGTTTACTGATACAGGTGTAATGCGGGCAAGATAATGGGATGTCACCCAGTTTAAACACCGAATTGATAAAGCCCTGTAAGGCTCTCAGTGGCATAGAGAAAATACGCTTAACCATCAACGCAGTGGTAATGGCTAAGTCGCTAAATAATTGAGGGCGACCTTTCTTGGGCGGCTCGACCTTGGCTTTCCACTTAGCAATTGCATCCTCATCAATCCAGAAGGTAAGTGAACCGCGGTTGATTAAGGCTTGGTTGTATTGCTTCCAGTTGGTTGTTTTATAGCGAGGCTTTGACACGGTTGATGGGTAAGTTGATAGGCGATGCCGATCAGATCTGCGGCTACGTTTTTAGTTCAACCTATTTAGGAAACAAAGTCTGTTTGCTTTATTCTTGTGCAAAAGTGTGGTTACTTATCCTTAATTACTCATGGGTTGCTAATTTAGAAAGGTAGAGCGTGGGTAGCTGTATTCGTTCGGCGCTTACGGGGCACATTTAACTGGAGGGATTTATGGCAGAAGAGCAATTCACTGAGACTGGTTTTTGGAACAAAATCAAAATGTTTGGTCGCCAAGCAGGGCGTGAAGTGGTTGAACGTGCCCTTTGGCTTTACTATGCGGCGCAAAAGCCCAATACGCCTAAGTGGGCCAAGTCGGTGATTTTTGGGGCCTTGGCTTACTTTATCTCGCCTTTGGATGCGATCCCGGATTTGACCCCTTTAGTGGGCTTTACCGATGACTTGGGCGCCTTAGCGGCAGCGCTCGCTATGGTTATGCTCTATATTGATGATGAGGTGAAATCCCAAGCGGCGGATAAGTTAGCGCTGTGGTTTGGCGATGAGCCTGCTGAGCCTAAGTCTTAGTCGCGAAAATGGCGGCATCTTTTAGGCTAAAAATATGATTTTATTAGTGGTTAATGAATAGGCTTTACCCTAGTTTTTTAAGGGTAAAAATATTTTTTGTGAAACGTTTCACTATTGGTTAATTGCGCTATATGCTAGCGCTGTTTTGTGAACCCATTGTGTGTGTTTAGGCAAAGAAATGAAAAATATTATGGCGGTGATCCTGTGGTTTTTAGGAGTCTCTGCCGCCACCCCCGTGTTCGCCGATAAGGCCTCGCCAGAACAACTCGCCCGCCTGTACCTCGATTTTATGGCTCAGACCAGTCGCCAGAGTGAAGCCCTGTGGCCAGGATTTCGTCTCGACGATAAAGTGCACCTCTTTAGCTACGCTGGCAACGTTTGGTTGCGCCAACCCGGCGGTGAAATTATTCAAGACAACAGCGTGTTAGAGTCGGTTAACTTGCACTCTGGGCTGTCGATTAACTTTGGTTTTCCCCAATATCAAGGGCAAGCGGGTGTACTTATCCAGCTCGAGTCGCCGACAATTCAATTCGAAAGCACGACTAAAACCGCCGATTTACCTTTTGTAATTTGGGCTGGCAACAGCGTGCATGAGGCGTTTCATTTTTATGCCCAATCCGAGTGGCGGGTGTTAGAGGATGCGCGTCGATATGAAGGCGAGGTTTATCCACTTAACCTAGATGCTCGTTATTACCGCTTACAACTGTTTAATGCCTTGATGTCAGCCTTAAAACAACCCGAGCAGCAGGCGCAGTATTTAGGCTATGCCGCTTACTGGCTACAAGTGTGGCGGCAAACTGCGCCTAACGAAGATAAAGTCAGTTATGTAAATGACTTAGTCGAAGGCAGCGCCAGATATGTCGAGTTAATTGCGGGTGCGCGCTTCTTAAGTCAAAACCAGTCCTACCTCGGCTATCAGCAAATCTTGCTGCAGTACGTGCAGGATTATTATCAACAGCAGCAAATGCTTGGCGGCTGGACGGCCGAGGCCGAGAATATCGGCGCGCTGGCTGGCATATTGCTCGATAGCACTCAAGATGCCTATGTGTGGAAAGAGTCCGTAATGTCGGGCATGTTGCCAGTGGATTTACTGCTGAGTCGCATCAAGCCGATTGCTCCGCCCGTTGCCCAGAATATGGCGCAGAAGCAACGGTTGCAGGACATGCTGGCCTACTATCCAGCAACGGAGCAAAAACTGACCCAGTTACTTAAGGATGTGCAGGACCCGAAAGTGCCGTTATTGGTGATGCCGAGTGTGAGCGATAGCAGCAGTTTTATCGATGTGGGTGAGGTGCGCTCTGGGTTTTATGTGGTGCCCTATCAAGAAGAAATGACCCAAGCCTATTTAGGTATGAGTTCACAATTCAGCAACTTAAATGTGAGCGGCAGTCCGTTGCTAGATGTGCCGTTACAGAATTATTGTGAGGGCATTGAAGCTGCAACTCTGCTACCTTTGGGGTTCAACTTTCAGCGCGAAGGTCAGTATTTGGTGTTCAATGAGCCGGAAATCCATGGCACCATCCGGGTTTCTGCAAGTGTTGTTGAGGGAAGAACCCTCTACTGTGCGATGAATTAATATGAGAAAAAATCAGCTCGAATTTACCTACATGCGCGGCATCGCGATTATTTTTATCGTGCTTGGCCACAGTATTTATAACTCTGGGGAAGGGTTTCCGTTACTGCTAGAAAATTTACTCAGGGGTGGCACGGCGTTGTTCGTGTTTATCTCTGGTTATTTTTTCCATCGGATTTTTTATAAGGATTTCGATTACGGCAAGTTTATGAAGAATAAGGTACAAAACGTACTTTATCCCTTTTTAGTCGTTTCTGCCGTCGGCCTGTTCTTCTTGAGTTTACGTTGGATTTTCTTGGAGCATCAGTCGCTTGATAAGCTATTGCTGAGTATTTTCTATACCGTACGCAATGGCTACATCTTGTATCCGCACTGGTATATCCCGTTTATTATGGCGGTGTTTCTATTCTCGCCAGTGTTTTTGTGGTTTATCCGTTGCTCGCAGCAGATGCGTTGGATCCTATTTGTGCTGAGTTGTGTGGTGGCAATTCTGCTTCACAGACCCATAGGTAACGTCAACTTTATCCACTCAGTGGTGTATTTTATGCCTTTCTATTTGATTGGTATTTTATATTCCCAAGATGAACATATTGTGACGCGCTACGGCTCAATTTTCAGTGCGTTAGCGGTGATCTTCCTGGTTGTGAGTCTAGTCGAGCAAAGCTACATAGTGCAGCACATTGGTAACTACCATAAGGCGCCGTTTGAATATAATGGCATCGACTGGCAGTTTATCCAAAAGCTGAGTCTGTGTGTGTTAGTGCTTAACTTCTGTGATTGGTTGTCGAAACGCAGTCGCATCCCTTGGCTAGTCGAAACCGCCGAGATGAGCTTTGCGATTTTCTTCATCCATCCGTTATTCGACATGTTGTTTAATACGGTCGCCACAGTGTTACGTTATCGTCTACCACCGGGGTCTTGGGTCACCAGTATCCTGTTCTCGGCAGGGATTTTTATCTTCCTGATGGTGGGCAGTATTATCACGGCACGTTTTATCAAAAAACGCTTAGGCAACCGTTCACGCCTGTATATAGGTTGGTAACGCCAAGCGAGCTTACGCAGGGGAATTAAGTTTAAATTTATTCCCCTGTGTTAGCGTGTTTTTCATCGAATTTTCCATGGAAAACATAATGAAAACTATCACCCTACCACGCCTTGGAATCGTCGGCCTTATGATGGCGACACCGGTATTTGCCAATGCGGCTACCGAACCTGCACTTGCCATAGAGCAAGAGACTTTCTTCAATCAATTAGCATCCCATTGCGGTAAAGCATTTGCGGGCAAAGTGGTGTCAACGGACAGCGCCGATGCGGCTTTTCGTGATAAAGCGCTGGTGATGCATGTGCGCGAATGCAGTGATACTGAGCTGAAAATTCCGTTCCATGTAGGTGATGACCACTCCCGTACTTGGGTGATCACGAAAACGGCTCAAGGCTTAAGATTAAAGCATGATCACCGCCATCAAGACGGGACGGAAGATAAGGTGACTATGTATGGCGGCGATACGGCGAGTGTCGGCAGCAGCCAAAAGCAGTCATTCTCCATCGATAAGGCATCGATTGATAACTTTATGCAAAATGGCCTGACCCAGTCTGTCACCAATGTGTGGCATATGGAGGTTACGCCAAGTACCTTCAGCTACCTGTTGACCCGCGAGAATCGTCATTTCCAAGTGGATTTTGATTTGAACCAGCCGCAACCGTTGCCGGCAGCCCCTTGGGGAAATAAGTAATCGCTATCGGGGATAAAAGAAAACCTCCTAATCCTGTGGAATAGGAGGTTTTTTAATGGGGACGACATGACTAAAACTTAGTTGCCTCTGGGCTCGAAGGAGAAGGATTGTCCCGCCAGCGCCGCTTCAAACATTAATCCACCTTTGGCAACGGTAAATACCGCCATACCATTGATATAGGCGGCAGTTGCCGATTGATTACCACCCGCTTGGCCTGCGCCTGCCGAGTTGCCTGTGGTGCCCGCTTTGGCGTTGGCGCCCATGTTAATCGCAACGGCCGAGGCCTGAGCATCGAACTCAAAACTGCCACTGGTGAACTCGTTGTAGGATTTGGCGTCCTTAAAGAAGATGATTTCGCTATAGGCTTGCCCGCCTAATTGAAAACCAATGGAGAGCTGGGTCAGACTAGAGTCTCCCATATATTGACCCGCTTGAAAGACGCGACCTTTACCGTAGGCGGCGCCAATACCTATTCCACCTTTGCCGACTGTGGGAAAGAGGGCATAACCGTAGGCGGTATCAAAAAATTTGCGCGTTTCCTTTGCTTGGTGAAAATTATTTAAAGCCTCGGTGTAGCTATCGTCGGCTTGCGCTACGGGTACCATAAAGCTGGCTATCAGGTAGGTCGATGCGGCGATAAGGGATAAAAATGATTTCATGGCGTTCCTCCTTTATTCTTCGGTTCCATCAGACTACCCTTTGTTTTAACAAATGACAGCCTAAAGCTGAGTTCATGTCAGCTGGGGTTCAGTTTATTCAGTGTGACAGTTTTGATTGCTCTACGGTGAATTAGTTCTTCGGATCAGGGGGCGTGTGTGGGATTTTCTCTGAGCATTCGTTCGATTCCTGCTGCAGTTGTTGAATAAACTCAAATTCCTCTGGAGTGAGCACCTCTGAAGACTGAGGCTCCACCTTTGGTTGAGGGGCTGACATATGTCCCTTGAGATAGGCGGTGCGGGTGATCTGCTTAAGACCGTATGCCGCTAGTAAGTAAAAGCTTAACAGCAGGCTTAGGCGTGGCAGTGCATGGGATAGGGTCGAGAGCGAATCCCCAAGATAAAAGGGAAGCACCACCACAAATACCCTTAACAGCCAGTTAAATAGCATGGCTAAGGTCAGGCCGAATAACCAGCGGAAACGAATGAGTTTTAAGGTTTGCTGCGGCGCCTCGTTACGCTGTTGTTGGCGCAGCTTATGTCGTTGGAACAATCGCCAGAGTGCAAAAAAATAGGTCGCCGTCTGGATAAACAGCAACAGAGGCAAGGCTAGGCTCCAATGGCTGAAGTCGATATCCTGTCGATATTTAAAAAATTCCGCCTGAAACCAAAGGGCATTTTTGTGCAAGTTTAGCCGTACAACCATATCCAGCATGGCGAGAAACAGTGTGATCAATGCTGGCCAATAATGCCGTGAGAATCCCACAGGCTCAGTGCTTTGCTCTAGGCTGCGTTTGCAGTAGAGGTAGAGCAGCGGCATGAGTAAAAAATAAATCGGGGTGATCAGGTTAAATAACACATGGATAGGGATGGGGGTGTTATCGCGGTTGAGCATGCCCGTCAGAAAATACAGGCCAACAAGGCTTAAGAAACCCGCTAACAGTTTTTGATTATTGTTCGAGTGATAAATGTAGCGAATATAAATAGCTAACGCGAGGCAATGTAAGCCACCAAAAAGAGATAACCACCAATAGGCTTGAGCAAAAAACGTATTAAATTCGTTCATTTTTAACACCTCGACGTCCTGTTATAACAGGGAAATTCGAGGTGCAAAAGTGCTACTAAAGGTTTTTCTGTGTAATGGCGATGCGTTGATGGCGATTAGAAGCCGCCTCGGGCACTGATGCGGGGACGGGCTGACGCTCCGCCAGCAAGTGCTTGATTGCGCGAATGGGATGCGGTAACAGCATTCGTGGGCCGGCAAAAATCATGATCTCTTTGACCTGCGCCTTTTGTGCTGGTTTATAGCAGTGCACAGGGCACTTATTGCAGGTGGGTTTATCTTGTCCGTAGGGGCAGCGATCGAGGCGAACGGCGGCATATTCTAGCAACGCTAAACACTCTTCACATAGGCCAGATTCTGTTTGACCTTGGTGTTTGGCTTTACAATAAATTTTTGCCATCGCGCTAATTGTTTCATGCTCGTAGCGCAGTTTACCTGTGAGTAGGGCCGCTGAATCCATGGGAATACCTTAGTCTGTCACTCGGATAATCCCATCATAAGCAGCGGCGCGGGCTTGTTCAAAACTGAAGTCACAATTTATGAAGATGCGCACAAAATGAGACTTTAAATATGCATCACCTTATCGGCGGCCAGCGTCCAGCGGGTCAGATCCTGCAGAGTGCCTATTTGTGCGCCTTCGAGCAGCATTTCGGGGTTAACGCCCCGCGCTTGGGCGCAGGTTTTACAGAGTAAAATGGGGACTTGCTGAGCGCTTAGGATCTCAAACATCTGTTGTAGGTTGTAACTGAGGTCTGGAGTCGTTTGATGTTTAAGGGCGCCAAATACCGCATCCGACATTAAAAAGATTTTTAAATCAACCTGTTGCTCTGTTTGATCCTTCAGCGCCAAAGCGATACGTAGGCTATTGAAGAGTTTTTCTGTGCCATAGGGGCTGGCGTGGGCAACGATCAGAATGTTTTGCATTAGGCTTTCCTTAATTTTGCAAATGGTCATAAACCCTAACAGTCTAGCCGAATTGCGCCTATCGATTTGCGTGCAAGATCGGATAAAACGGCATAAATACTTGATTTACACAGACACTATGGACTTTAATAGCGGTTAATCTCTGCTCAACTTTTGGACAGAATCCCTTGCCAGCTTCAGGCCCTTGAGTCGATTTGGCAAGCCAACTGCAATTGCTTCTGATGGGAAGCAGCCATTAAAGGTGAAGAAGAATGAAGGTCGTTGTCGTTTTTATACTGATCGCTATCGGAGTGTTTTTATTTCGTCGTGCCCAGCGCTTGGCGAAGGAAGAGCAAGAGGCAATGATGGCGAAAAAATCAACCGAAAAGACAAGGGATACAAGCGCTTCGCCCGATGAGGCTGAATCTACGCCTGACCTTGCTCCTTCTGCGACGAACGAGTCAACCGCCGCCGCTGCGGCCAAAGCGCCCGAGGTTGAATTAATGCCAAGGGACGTTGAGCCAGCGAGCCGTGTTGAGCTGAGCGAAGATATTATCGACGTTGAGATCCCTGCTGCTACCCATGACGAGAATGTAATTATTCTTGCAGATGTGCATTCTGCCGATGCCGATAAAGACTCTGCAATCCCTGAGGATGACGTTTTGGTCACCCAGGCGAGTGAGGCTAAAGAAGATCCGGTAGTCGTCGGTGCTCCCGTTAAGGCTAAAGAAAGCGTCGAGAGTTCACCTGAGGTGGCAAGCACTCCTCTGGCGAAAGATGAGCCGCTTGCAGCACTTGGTTCATGGGCGAATGTGACCCTAGAGCGCGCGGTAGAAGAATACCAAAGTGCAGAGACTGCCTTGGCTCGCTATAACGCCTTACAAAACGTCATAGCAGAGTGCTACAAGCAGCGCAAATCGACGGAATATTTAGCCTATGGCGCAGCGCTACATGGGCTGTATCTTGCGTTATTCCACAGTGCGAATACCGAAAAGCCCAAAGAGCTTGAGCTTAAAACCCCAGGTTTTATGCAGCTCGCGACTTTGCTAAACGATACCCAAGACTTTGATAAAGCGATTGCACTCTGCCAAGAGGCGATCAAACTCGGTTTAACCGATGGCACTGTGACGGGGTTTGAAGGACGAATTAGCCGTATCGAGAAGGCGCAGGCGAAAGCGGCGATGGCCTAAGGTTGCTGTCTGACCGCGAGAGTAGAACTCAGGCTTTGGTGCTCAAACGCGATTAACAATGCACTTGAGATACCCTTAGCCGAAAAGCGGTTATTTAACCGGGTAAAGCCGTGTAGAATCCTGATACTTACTGCGCAAAAGGCGAACTAAGGTTCGCTTTTTTTATGGGCTATTTTTATGAAGTATGTTGCGAGCTGTTTTAACCGAATCGGCAAAATGAAATTATCCTTGGTCATCTTATTTGCCAGCCTCAGCCTTGGGTTGAGTGGCTGCACTAAAACCCCCGAATGGACGCTATTTTATTATCCTGCGGCGACCTCACTGCCAACGACGCCATTACAAACCGATGATATCAATGGTTATTACGACACTCTCGAGCAATGCCAGCGCAAAGCCCAAGGATTACAACGCTTAACCGGATCGGGTGTCAGTGGCTTCGAGGCTAGCGGCGCCGGCGTATATCAATGCGGCCAACAGTGTGAGCTTAGCGACAAGTCCGTACTCGTGTGTAAGCAGCTCGTTCAATAGGGAAAGCATTGATGAAGTTTAAACAGGATTTTTTTACCCAGTTGCCTGAGTTTTACTCTCAAGTCTATCCGCAGGGGATAAGCAATCCCCATTGGCTGGCGTGGAGTGAAGATGCCGCCAAGTTAATCGACTTACAGCAGCCGACAGATGCCTTATTGCAGGGATTATCGGGTAACGCGGCCGTTGAGGGCGCAAGTTATTATGCGCAGGTGTACAGTGGCCATCAGTTTGGTGGCTACACGCCCAGATTAGGCGATGGTCGCTCGATTATTTTGGGTGAGGCATTAGGCCCCCAAGGCGCATGGGATGTGGCACTCAAAGGCGGCGGGCCGACACCCTATTCTCGCCATGGCGATGGTAGAGCCGTAATGCGCTCAGCGGTGCGGGAGTTTCTTGTCTCCGAAGCGCTGCATCATTTAGGTGTGCCGACGACCCGAGCCTTAGCGGTGATCGGCTCTGATATGCCCGTCTGGCGAGAGAGCCAAGAAACCGCTGCCATTACCGTACGTTTGGCACGCAGCCATATCCGTTTCGGTCATTTTGAATTTTTCTGCCATAGCGAGCGTGGTCAAGCCGATAAGCTCACGCAGTTACTCAACTTTACCTTGAAACAGCATTATCCGAATTTGAGCTGCGATCTGGCGGGCTATAAAGCCTGGTTTTTGCAGGTAGTACAAGATACCGCTAAGCTCATCGCCCATTGGCAGGCTATCGGCTTTGCCCACGGGGTAATGAATACCGACAATATGTCGATTCTGGGGGATAGTTTCGATTTTGGTCCGTTTGCCTTCCTCGATACCTTTCAAGAAGACTTTATTTGCAATCATTCCGATCCAGAAGGGCGTTACGCCTTTGGTCAGCAGCCCGGCATTGGTCTATGGAACCTGCAACGTTTAGCGCAGGCGTTGACGCCTGTGATCCCGTCCGATGATTTAATTGCCGCCTTGAATCAATATCAACATGCGCTAGTGCAGCATTATTTGATGCTGATGCGCGTTAAGTTAGGGTTGACTGAGCGAGCGGATTCGACAGCCGAGCAGGATCAGCAGGACTTAGAACTGATTGGCCGTTTTACCGTGCTGATGGAGAAAAATCAGCTGGATTACAGCAACACGTGGCGCCGCTTCGGTCAGCTTGACCCGAGTAGTGCGCATTCTTCGCTAAGGGATGATTTTATCGACCTTAATGAATTTGATGCTTGGTATCAGGCATATCAGGCGCGGTTGGGTAAAGTTACCGATATTGAGGCCTGGCAGCAGGCGCGTAATAGCGTTAATCCCAAATACATCCTACGCAATTATTTGGCTCAGGAGGCCATTATTGCCGTGGAGGAGGGGAATCTTGCGCCGCTAGAGCGTCTGCACCAAGTATTGCGCCAGCCGTTTGCCGAACAAGTTGAGCATGAAGATCTGGCCAAGCGTCCACCCGATTGGGGACAAGGGCTGATTATGTCGTGCAGCAGTTGATGGAAGTAAAAATGAAATTAGAAGCCATTCAGTTAGATAGAGCCGCGTTAAGCTTAAGTGTGAGCGGCGATATCGATTTTGATCATTTCGAGGCCTTTGCCGAGCCATTAGCCCACGCCTTAGATTGCCAAGTGCGCGAGCGCCAATGGGGCGCGGATCGCCATCAATGGCTATTAGAGTTTGAGGGCACCTCGCTTTGGCTCAATTATGAGTTTTACGGCAATATCTGTTGGCTGAGTGTGGAACGTGAGGCCGATTTTGAGGTATTGGAATACCTTGCCACACTGTTAAAGTCCTATGTATGAGAGAGTCGCAATGAGCCAAGATAAGTTAGTTCCATCTCAGGGGGCCGTCGATGATACGCATTCGGGCGCAGCCTTTGACTTTCAGGCCTTAACGCCGGATTTGATTTTAGATGCGATCGAGAGTCTCGGAATATACCCAGAGACTGGCCTGCTCGCGCTGAATAGTTACGAAAACCGCGTGTATCAATTTCGCAGCGATGAAGGGCAACGCTATGTGGTGAAGTTTTATCGCCCCGATCGTTGGACCGATACGCAGATCCAAGAAGAACACGACTATGCCATCGCGCTTGCCGAGCAGGAAATCCCGATGGCGGTGCCCACATCCGTGCAAGGGCAGACCTTGCATCATTTCCACGGCTTTCGGTTTGCACTGTTTCCCTCCATCGGCGGTCGCCCCTTCGAAGTGGATAACTTAGAGCAGTTGGAATTTGTTGGGCGTTTTATCGGTCGTATACACCAGTACGGTGCCCAGTCGACATTTAAGGCCCGTGAGCCGCTAAATCCGCAGATTTTAGGTGATGAACCTTTAGCTTGGTTAAAGCAGTCAGATCTCGTACCAAGCACACTACGTCCTGCGTTTTTTACTGTGGTGGAGCAAGTGCTGGCTAAGGTGAATCAGCGTTGGGCGCTGCAAGCTTTTACGCCCATTCGTCTGCACGGGGACTTACATCCGGGGAATATTCTTTGGACACCCGATGGGCCGGGGTTTGTGGATTTAGACGATGCCCGTATGGGACCGGCTATTCAAGATTTATGGATGATGCTGACGGGCGATAGAGCGCAGCAGCAACTGCAACTCGAGGTATTACTCGAAGCCTATGAAGAGTTTTGTGAGTTCGATACTCGGCAGTTGGCGCTGATTGAACCCCTACGCGCATTACGGATGGTGCACTATAACGCTTGGATTGGCAGGCGTTGGCAGGATCCTGCTTTCCCTATGCATTTTCCTTGGTTTGGGGATGAAAAGTATTGGGAGCAGCAGATCTTAGCCTTTAAGGAGCAACTCGCGGCACTCGATGAACCGCCGCTGAGCCTGATCCCCTATTAAATGTGTGAACAGGGTGGAATTACGCGCCTCTTAGGCCAAACCGATTGAACTCTCGGCTTGAGTTACACTCAAAAAATGAAATATGTTAGGCTCCAGCTAGTTTATAAAATTGATTTAAGGAAAATTCATGAAAAAAGCATTACTTATGGCAGCAGCGCTGTTATTGGCTCCACTAACTGTGTCGGCAGTTGAATACAAAGAAGGTGTACATTACACAGTGATTAACGATGGTCCAGCAACGGCTAAGCCTGAAATCACCGAGTTTTTCTCTTTCTATTGCCCGCATTGCTTCAACTTCTCAAAAACTGTGGTACCTAAAATTTTGGCTGAGAAGCCAGAAGGTGTGGCATTCAATCAAGCCCACGTTGACTTTATCGGTAAAGAAATGGGCGTAGAAATGTCACGCGCCTTTGCTGTGGCACACCAACTCAATGTGGATGAAAAAATGGATGCGGCGATATTTTCAGCTATCCATGAGAAGAAACAACATTTCACTAACCGTGACGACGTGCGCGCCCTGTTTGTGGCAAACGGCGTTGACGGAAAAGCTTTCGATGCCGCTGCAGATTCATTTATGGTGAAAGCGCAAATGGCGAAAATGAAGCGTGATACTGAAAACGCGAAGATTTCTGGCGTGCCTGCGTTAGTGGTGAATGGTAAGTACCGCGTCGAAACGGGTGCGATCAAGTCTTACGACGAGCTATTAGATATCGCTTACTATTTAGCCAAGAAACAATAAAGATCACTAGATTGCCGTAGTTTTATCATCTTTTTGTAACTTAAATGATTGATACTACTGATATAAACTTAAAGGAGCCTAGCGCTCCTTTTTTATTGGGTGTGATTGCCTAGTCTGCAGAGCGCAATTGGGTCGTGTTGTGCTTGGCCGAAATTTGGCAAAAAAAAACCGTACTTCCGATGATGGAGAGTACGGACTTGAGCCATATGACTCATTTTTACCCTGAGTAACGTGGGTGATTCTAAGTGTGCGTCAAAATAATGTCAACTGTCAAAATTTTGACCATTAAGTTATAGATTGAAGCAGTTTTACATTGTTAAATAAAATCAAATAATTAACTTTGTTAATTGTAAATTTTGAAAAAAATTCTTAAAGGATGAAACTCAATTGGTCATCTTTCTGTCAAATAGCCGTAGTCAATAACAACAAGAAAGCATGTAGGGGGTTGTATGAGAGTTTTCCCTGTATACGCACCGAAGCTGATTGCAAAGCATGCGCGTATTTTTCTCACTGGCGTGATATGGGTTAAAGACTTAGGTCGATTAGAATTTGAAAAGGGGCGTTTTTTATTGCCAAGAAAAAGCCTGCCGAAAGTAAAGCAGGCTATCTTAGAGCTGAACGAACTGATTGAATCGCAGAATCATCAAACTAAAACAGCTTAGATTTCACTGTTGAGCAGGCCAACAAGTCCGGTGACTTTGTCGTTCCAAGAAGCGAGTTCTTGTTGCAGTTGTTGGTTTTGCTCAGTTAATTGTTGATTTTGCTCACTCAAAGTCGACGCTTTTTGCTTCTCTTCCTCTAGCTCCATTTTTAGAAGCTCGATAGTTTCGAGTGTAGCCTGGATCTTGGTTTCCAGTTTGGACAGTAATTCAAGGCTCATCTGGAGAGTCCTATAGTTTCTGGATGGGACTGTGATTCTAGCAGTGCCAATAGCATAAGGAATAGCAGTCTTTGTCGTTTGGTTAAAAAATGCCCGATAACCGCGTACGAATTTAAGTTTTTTTGCATTTGTTACTAACTCGTTAGTATTCTTGGGTTTATTTATTATCGGAAAGGCCCATGTCGCCGAACCTGCTTGCGATACTTCCCCTGTTATTAACCCTAGTGCTAGCCCTTTGGCTACGGCGTACCTTAGTGGCGCTGGGTGTCGGTATCCTCTCGGGCGCCTTAATCATTGCCCACTTCGATATAGTACAAAGCTTGGGCTATCTCTTGGAGATAGGTGCTAAGCAGTTTTACAGCCAAGGCGCTTGGCAGTGGTGGCATTTAAACGTGCTGATGGCCATGTTGCTGCTGGGCAGCATGACGCAGCTCCTCGCCAGAAGCGGTGCGGTAGAGCAATTTGGTGATTGGCTATATCGACGTATTCGTACGGGACGACAGGCGCGTATTGGTGTGGTGCTGTTGGGCTGGTTGGTTTTTATCGACGGTATTTTTAGTTGCCTCGCCGTAGGGCATGTGTGCCAACCTCTGAGCCAGCGTTATGGCATCCGTCAGACGCAGCTGGCCTATTTAGTCGACTCTAATGCGTCGCCGCTCTGTTCACTCTTGCCTTTTTCTAGCTGGGGGCCCTATGTGATGGCGCTCTTGGCGGGACTCAGCTTTTTACCCGTTTCAGCCCTTGAGGCCTTCATCGACGTCGCCTTATTCAATTTTTATGCGATAACCACCTTAGGCTTGTCGCTGATTGTGGCTTGGTTTGGGATGGGGTTTCGCCCCATCGAGAATGCAGTATTGGCGGCTGATCCCGTTGAGCCAAGTTTAACTCCCTCCCAAGGCAATCCTTGGCTGCTTGCGATCCCCATGCTGACCTTACTGTGCGCCTCTGTCGGTTTAACTCTCTGGTCTGGTGCGCAGCAGGTGCCATCATGGGATATTTCGGCCTGGTTAGCTAAAGCCGATATTGGCGCCGCGATGCGCGATGCCTGTCTGTTATCGACCTTAGTCACGCTAGTGTTGTTGATGTTGTCGGGCCGAAGCATAGGGAAACTGCTGGCGGACTTAGTGCATGGCGTGCGGATGATCGCCTTTGCCATCGCGATTTTACTCTGTACTTGGATGATAGGCGCGGTGATCCAAGATCTGGGGGTGGCGAGCTTGTTGGCGGCTTGGGCTAAATTGTATTTATCCCCGAGTCTGCTGGTGGCGGGGATGTTTCTACTCTGCGCTATCATGGCCTTTGCCACAGGCTCAAGCTGGGGTACCTTTGCGATTATGATCCCCATCGGTGGGGAAATTGCCCATAACATGGATGTCAGCTTGCTGTTACCTGTATTGAGTGCGGTGATGGCGGGTTCTGTGTTTGGCGATCATTGCTCGCCGATTTCCGATACTAGCGTGCTGAGTGCGACGAGTTCTGGCTGCTTACCCCATGACCATGTGGTGACTCAACTGCCGTTTGCATTAATCGGAGCTGGTGCGGCATTAGTGGGATTTCAGTTAGTTAACTTATCGGTTGCAACCCTGTTCGTGTGGTTTGGGGTCATAGGCACTGCGTTAGGGTTATTGGCCTTAATGACACGCTTTTATCCACCTTGGCTGAGCGCTCGTTCGCAGACAAACTGAGCCTTTCGGGGTAGAATGCCTGCAGAATTAACCATTTGATTTAAGAGATTATCCCTATGAGCATTACCCGTTTAGATGTTGGTACACGTATGAGCAGCATAGTGATCCACCAAGGCACAGTGTACTTATGTGGCCAAGTGGCGAAGGATAAGTATCAAAACATCACCGAACAAACGACGACTATGCTAGAGGAAGTCGACACTCTGTTAGCACAGGCGGGCAGTTCTCGGGAACACTTGTTGTCAGCCACTATCTATCTTAAGGATATGAATGACTACGATGCCATGAATACCGTTTGGGATGCTTGGGTGCCACAGGGTCATGCGCCAGCCCGTGCCTGTGTGCAGGCGGCCATTGCCGAGCCAGAATATCTGGTTGAAGTTTCTGTGATTGCCGCCGTCGTTAAGGCGTAACTCGCTTCTAATCTAAGTTAGCAGTAAAGCTAAGTCGAACTTGGCTTTACTCGCCCACAACCATTGCAGCCTTAAATGTTGCGGCACATCTACCGTGGCAAGGCTACGCAACTTTCATTTAGAACGCGATCATGAACTAGCACAAGATCTTCAGTTAGAAATAGCGGGCTAAGTTCGCCGGAATATTGGGGCGGTGCGAGGGATACTGCGCCAGCAAGCCTTGGGCGATGGTCTCTATATTCAGCGTTGGTAAACCTTGCTCTATGATGGTCACGGCCCAAGGTGCGTGGTGCTTGAGTTGGGTATAATGCTCAGTTTCAACAAACCGTGCCAACGAATAACAGCTGCCGCCTAATCCGTGTCCCCAACCTTCGCTAACGTCAAAGGGGGAATTGAGTCGCTCGCTATCAAACTCCACCAAGTAGGGGGACTGACCATGATGGCCGCCAGTCCAATCGCCTAATTTCAGCAACAGTATCATCCTTGTCATTTATTTATGCTCCTTTACTACTAGCTCGCAATCATAACACGGCCAAAACTGGCATGGGGATCAGTGGGCGTGATGGCGATAATGCTATCTAGCCGCAGTGTTTGCTGGCCTGCTTGATGTTCGACGACCAGCCATTCAGTCTTATCGGCGTGGGTCTGGGTCGTGATTGCCCGCGCTTGGCACAGGCTGCCGTCCTGCAACTCAATGTCGAGGCGATAGCCGTGCATACAAGCCAGCTCTAGGTAGTCGTAGTGGGCACAGGGGATCATTTTGTAGTCAGACATCATCTTTCCTCTAGAGTGTGAATGATTTGGATGTGATTCAAGGTCTTCTTCTCTATTAAGGGAGGAGAAATAATGAAACGCATCCTATTAGTGAGCATCTTGTTCTGGCCGCTGTTGCAATCCGTTCTTGCTCAGACGTTGGCGCCTTTTCAAGCGCAGAGTGCCGTGACCCGCCCTTATATTATCGAACTTTATACGTCACAGGGCTGCAGTAGTTGTCCACCCGCCGAGGCTTGGTTATCTGAGCAGTTTAATAAGACCGACCTATGGCAGAAATATTTTCCGTTAGTCTTTCATGTGACTTATTGGGATTACCTAGGATGGAAGGATATTTTTGGCCAAAGGGCTTTCAGTGAGCGCCAATATCAACATTTAAACCAAAAGCATACGCGGCAAGTGTATACACCGCAGTTTGTGATTAATGCTAAGGAGTGGCGTGGTTGGTTCTCGGGTGAGTTAGATGGGATCTTTGCTCTGCCTCAACCTGAGGTGGGGATGCTTAAGTTGAGTATCGCCAACCAGCAGCTTGAGGGGAGTTTTGAGCCGCAGCCCACTTGGGCACAGGATAAAGACTTGCATCGAACACGTTTGCATTTGGCCTTGGTCGGCTCGGGTTTTACGACTGAGATAAAACGCGGCGAGAATCGCCATAGGCAATTACCCCATGATTTTGTGGTGCTGAGTTTGCAATCTTTGCCCGCGAGGAGTGTGCTTGAGCATGCCAAAGACCCTACGCTGCAGTTTACCCAATCCCTCGATGCCATTCCCGCATCAGCGTTTAGTGCGCCCCGTTTGGCTTGGGTGGCCTGGTTAACGCTAAATGAAGAACCTATACAAGCCGTGGGCGGCTGGCTTGAGGCGCCGCATGACGAAATCCAAAGTCAATAAGGGGAGTCAAATGAAGCGATTTGCCCTAACGGCAAGTTGTTAAGACATCTTTTTAACCGCTTATTTTATCGGCTAAGACTTTTAGATGAATCTCACCTATTGACTTTATTCCTGCCGCTACCTAGTCTGCTTGTTCAGTAATCAAGGTGGTATGCGATGGAAATAAAATACGATTTAAAACCTGCGTCCGAACGCCGTACTGAGCAATTCAAGCCCGAAGGAAATGTGGGCTTCGGTAGCCTCAGAACCGATCATATGTTTTTAATGGATTATCGCGATGGTGAATGGCGCGATCCACGTATTGTGCCCTACGGTCCGTTTGAAATGGCGCCGGGTGCGATGGCCCTGCATTATGGTCAGTCCATCTTCGAAGGCGCCAAGGCCTTTATGCATGAAGATGGCGAAATTTACACTTTCCGTATCAACAAAAACGCCGAGCGTATGAATCGCTCTGCGGATATTGTCTGTATTCCTAATATCGATGAGCAGATGCAAATCGATGCGATCAACGCCTTGATCGACGTAGACCGTCTCTGGTTCCCGATGCAAGAAGGTGCCTGTTTATACATTCGCCCCTTTATTTTTGCGACCGAAGACCGTCTGTCTGTGAGTCCAAGTACGCGCTACACATTCTGCGTGGTGTTAAGCCCAAGTGGTGCTTACTACGCGGCGGGTGTGAATAAAGGCATTCGTCTGCTGATCAGCAAGACTTACCATCGCGCCGTATCGGGTGGTACTGGCGCCTCTAAAGCGGCGGGTAACTATGCTGCCTCATTGCGTGCCGGTAAAGCTGCCGCGCAGTTTGGTGCATCACAGGTGCTGTATTTAGATGCGAACAACCAACAGATTGAAGAAGCGGGCGCCATGAACCACTTCCACATTCTGAAAGACGGCACAGTGATCATCCCAACCTTCACCGATACCATCTTAAAATCCATTACCTCGCAATCCATTATGGAGCTGGGTGAGTTACTCGGCTGCGAAGTGCGCCAAGAGACTGTTATGCTGGATAAGTTTATCGCCGATATCGAATCTGGTGAGATTATCGAAGCGGGTGGTTTTGGTACGGCTGCCGTGGTATCTGCTGTCGGTTCCTATATTTTTGAAGATGGCCGAGTGGTGACCGTGGGCAACGGTGAAGTGGGTGAGCATATTCAACGCATCTACAAGCTGTATACCGATATCCAGAAAGGCCATATCCAAGGCCCGGATGGCTGGGTGAAACGTGTTGAGCGTGTCGCGCCTTAATCGTGAAATGATCCAATGAAATAAGGCTCCTTTAGGGAGCCTTATTTTTTTATCTGGTTTTATTTTATCCGTTGTTGCAACAGCGCTAAGCAATCCTGGGCGCTGAGTGGCTTACTCAGCAGGAAGCCCTGTACTTGATCGCAGCCTTGCAGCGCTAAGAAGTTCAGCTGTTCTTGGGTTTCTACCCCTTCCGCCACCACATTTAACTCTAGGCTGTGGGCGAGGGCGATAATCGCGCTGGTAATGGCCGCATCGTCGGGGTCGTTGGTAATGTCGCGCACAAACTCACGGTCGATTTTTAAGGTGTCGATAGGGAAACGTTTAAGATAACTCAAGCTCGAGTAGCCAGTACCAAAATCATCCACGGCGATGGTTAAACCTAGTGCCTTGAGTTTAGAGAGGATATTTACCGATTCCTGTGGATTACCCATGATCATCGACTCGGTTAATTCCAGCTCGAGCGCCTTGGCGGGTAGGCCGGATACCGCGAGAGCTACTTCGATGGTCGAGATAATATCGGCCTTCAACTGCCTGGCCGAAAGGTTCACCGCCATGCTGATATCGCCCAAACCCAGCTCATTCCACTCTGCAAGTTGCTGACAAGCGTGGTTGATCACCCAATGGCCAATTTGGTTAATGATGCCGGTTTCCTCCGCCAGTGGAATAAACTCGGTGGGTGAGATAGGGCCTAGTTCACTATGATGCCAACGCAGCAGCGCCTCAAGTCCAGTGAGTGAGCCATTGCGTAAACAAAACTTGGGTTGATACACCAAGCTTAACTCGTTGCGTGAGATGGCCTGTTTAAGCCCTGCCTCGAGTTGCACATGGCGCGTTGCCATCTCATTGAGTTTATTGGTGTAAAACTGAAAGTTATTCCGACCGAGCGCCTTGGCGTGGTACATGGCGGTATCGGCAAACTTAATCAGCGAATCTACATCTTCCGCATCATTGGGATAGAGGCTGATACCAATCGAAGTTGAGATAGTCAGGGACTTATCATCGAGTAAGAAGGGCGCCTGAAAGGCTTTGAGCACTTTCTCGGAGATCAGCGTCGCCGCCTTGGTTTTCGCCACACCTTCCAAAATAATGGTAAATTCATCGCCGCCTAAACGGGCCACTGTATCCCCTTCGCGAACAGCACTTTGCAGCCTGTGGGCCACGGCTTTGAGCAGCAGATCGCCAATATGGTGCCCCATTGAGTCATTGATATGCTTAAAGCGGTCGAGGTCTAAAAACAGCAGGGCGACGATATTATTCGACCTATGGGCTTGAGATATGGCGTGGTTGAGCCTGTCCTGGAACAAGGTGCGATTCGGCAGCCCAGTCAAGGTGTCGAAGCTGGCGAGGAAGCGGAGATCCTCTTCGGCCTTTTTACGCTCTGTAATATCGGTAAACACCGCCACAAAGTGACTGGTTTCCCCTTTCACATCGATAACTTGGTTGATCTCGAGCCACACCAGAATCGCCTTGCGCGCCTTGTTGCGGATCCAAATTTCACCCGCCCAATGTTTATGACGCAGCAGTTGCTGTTCAATGCCATTGAAGAGATCTCGCTGTTGTCGGCTGTAGGCTAAATGAATTAAATACTTATCGCTGATTTGCCGCTCCGAATATCCGGTAATGGCGCTAAAGGCGGGGTTTACCGAGCGGATCCGGTAGTCTAGACCTGCCACCACAACGGCCTCGTTCATGCTGTTAAGTACTTGAGAGGAGAGCACTAGCTCATTCTCGATCAGCTTGCGCGAGGTGATATTGCGGGTGGTGCCCGTCATTCGAACGGGCTGAGCCTGTGCATTGGTTTCGACCACTTTGCCGCGCTCAAGGATCCATAGCCAGTTGCCCGGTGAATGCTCGATACGATATTCCACTTCAAAGAAAGGGGAGCGTCCCAGCAGGTGCTCGGTCAAGACTTGTTTAAACCGCTCCCTATCTTCAGGGTGAGCATTGTCATGTAACAGAGAGTGGCTATTCCATTGGGGAACCGGAATATCCGTATGAGTACGATAGACCTGCTGTTCTTGGATATTCCAATCCCACATACCATCGCCCGAAGCCCAGAGCGCCAATTTTAGCCGCTCTTCGGAGGCGCGGATGCTGGTATCAAACTCTTGTTGCTGTTGGCGTTTTTGCTTACGCCAACGATAAACAACGACCAACAAGGCTAATGTTAGTAGTCCATAAAGCACATAGGCAAATTGAGTGCGGTATAAGGGGGCCTTGATGCTTAAATCGACCAGCAGCGCATAGTTACCTTCGTTGTTGTGCTCAATGGAGTGACGTACATGCAACACGTAGTTGCCTGGTTCTATATTGGTAAAGGTGATTTCATTTCCCGTGGGCAAATCGTGCCATTGGTTATCAAAGCCTTCGAGGTAGTAGCTAAAGCGATTTTTGCCCGTGTAGCTAAAATCCAGTGAGGTGACCTCAAAGCTGACCAATTGGTCGGTATAGTTCATCACGATTTTGGGTGGATGGCTGAGGTCGAGGATAGTATGTTTTTTACCCGCAATCTTATAGGCGGTGAGTGCGACTCGGGCTTCGCCCCGTTTGTCGGGCAATGCTTTAGGATTAAAGCGGTTGATCCCGTTTATCCCGCCAAACCACAGGTCGCCATCACTGTCTTTAAGTTTTACGCCACCGTTAAACTCCAGCGCCTGCAGGCCTTCCTGTTCATTAAAATTGATGACTTTGCCGCTAACGGGATTTAACTTGCCGATCCCCGCATTGCTGCTAAACCAAATATGATGTTCGGCATCCTCAAGCAGAGCATAGATAGTGTCACTGGGCAGGCCTTGTTCGCGGGTATAATCACTGAAAATCGGTGTCGTGGCTTGGGCCGATAATCGACTGATGCCGCCATGGGTGGCAAACCAGATATCGCCATTGCTGGCGACTAAAATGTCTCTAATGCGATTGTTTATAATGGTATTTTTGTCATGGGGGTCGTGGTAGAACGCTTCCCCTTTCCCCGTTTGCATATCCAGTTTCACTAAGCCATTGAGCGAGCCAATCCACAGAGCATGCTTGTCTGCTCTTAACGTGAGTAGCTGATTTTGCATGGGGTAGAAATTTTCAATGTGAGCGATTGAAACCGGCGTAAATTCATTGCCCTCTGGCGCTTTTCGGTACAAGGCATGGGATGTCGCGACCCACAGCCTGTTCTGGTCATCTAGTTCTAAGCTACGGATATAGTTTGCTTCTGTGGAGGTATCTTGATTATCTGATACCTTTAGTAGGCTAAAATCACCGCCAGTGCTCAGGCGGCCTAATCCATAGTTACTGGCAAACCAGAGCGTGCCTTGCTGGTCTTGGATAATTGAGCGTAGGATCAGGTTTAAGTTGTGCGCTTCTAGACCTAGGGCCTTGGCAAACAGGGAGTTGTAGTGCTCGTATTGAGTGCTATTGAAGCCGAGTCGTTTCAGCCCTGCGCCTTCTGTGCCTATCCATAGTGCGTTATCTTGGCTGCGGTAAATGGTGCGGATATTATTACTTTGCAGGGGTAGTTTTGCTGAGTATTCAAATAAATGCTGAAAATATTGCCGGCGAGTATTGATCTTATTCAGCCCCGAATAACTTGCGCCAATCCATAGATTGCCGAATGGATCCTCTAAAAGACATAGGATGTTATTTTCGCTGATGCTATTCGAACGCTTGGTATCGTACCTATGATAGGTCGCGCCAAATTGTTCTCCTGCCCTCTGTAACTGGATCAAACCCGCATCGGGTCCAACCACCCAAAACTGACCTTGGGGTGTTTGGATAAAATCTTTGATATAAGGGACGTTTTTTTCTGTTTGCCATAGCACTTGTCCCTGTTGTGACACTAGATCATAGTGCCAGAGCTGATTACCGAGCGCTAAGGTAATGGCGCGGGTTGAATTGGCCTTAATCTGATAGGCAACCAGCTCCTGCGGTACATTGAGTCGAGTGATGGAATTGGCCGTCACGGCAAAGGTGCCACTGGCCTTAGTGCCTGCCAATAAATAGGTGTTATCCACATTGGCTAGGCTAGTGATTTGGGGTTCGATACTCGTCCCCAATGACACTTGAGTGACTCTGTTGGTGCGGGTTGAGAGTGAAAATAATCCGCCCTGAGTGCCGATCCAGAGGGTATTGCCAACAATGTTGAGTTTAGTGACTCTAGGGTCGGTCAGGCCTTGCTCGACACCGAAGCGCTCGAAGGTGCCCGTTTTTAAATCTAAACGGTTGATCCCTTGGCTAAAAGTGCCAACCCAGATATAGCCATGCGCATCTTGAATAATGTCTGATACATAGCTTTCGGAAACGCTCTTAGGATCGTTCGGCGAGTGGATAAAGAGGTTGAAGTTGTAACCGTTGTAGCTGTGTAATCCATCCTGAGTACCAATCCAAAGCATGCCTGCGCTGTCCATAAACAGGCTGGTAATGGTATTTTGATTTAAGCCTTCTTCGCTGCGGATATGTTCAAATTTCAGCTGTGTGTTAGCCGCATTTAAGGGGAGTGCCAAGCCTGTTCGCGGAGCCCCTAAGCTAATAAGACAGAGCACGACTAAGACGAATTTAAGGATTGGATGGCTCAAAGTTACCCCTATCAAAACCCATTAACCCAAAACTGGGCGGTATAGTGCATTTACCTTGGGGATGCCGCGTATAGTGCAACAAAGACGCGAGCTCTGTTAAATATCAAAATTAATAATCAGTATATTCACGTAGTTACAGGCCGCAAAATGCGGCTTGTTATTATCGTGCTATTGAGAAGGAGTTTAGCATTCTTTACCTAATGCCAACATATTGGGATCCACATGTCTGTGAAATAAAAAAAGACCTTGCCGGAAGGGGGAGAAGCAAGGTCTTTGGTTGAACGCTTTTCTTGACTTAAGCCGTTGGTACGCGCACAAAGCCTTCCATCAGCACGCGGGCACTGCGGCTCATAATGGCTTTGACGACAGTCCATTCACCGTTTACTTGCATGGCCTGAGCGCCGACGCGAAGAGTGCCTGAAGGATGGCCAAAACGTACCGCTTCCTTCTCGCCACCGCCTGCTGCGAGATTGACTAAAGTGCCGGGAATCGCCGCCGCTGTGCCAATCGCCACGGCGGCTGTGCCCATCATCGCATGGTGTAATTTGCCCATGGAGAGGGCGCGTACCAGCAGATCGATCTCCTCTGCCGCTACGGCTTTTCCACTGGATGACACATAGTTTTTCGGCTTAGCAACAAAGGCCACCTTAGGCGTATGTTGGCGTGATGCGGCTTCATCAATATGCTTGATAAGCCCCATACGCACCGCGCCGTGGGCACGAATGGTTTCAAACTTGGCTAAAGCGGCATTATCGCTGTTGATATCGTCCTGCAGCTCAGTGCCCGTGTAACCTAAGTCCTCGGCATTGATAAAGATGGTCGGAATTCCCGCGTTAATCATGGTCGCATTAAAGTTACCAACACCAGGCACTTCGAGCACATCCACTAAGTTACCCGTGGGGAACATGCTGCCACCATCGCCGTCTTCGTCAGCGGCGGGGTTCATAAATTCGATTTGCACTTCGGCGGCGGGGAAGGTCACGCCATCCAGCTCAAAATCACCGGTCTCTTGCACTATGCCATCGGTAATTGGGACATGGGCAATAATGGTTTTGCCAATATTGGCCTGCCAAATACGCACTGTGCAGAGGCCGTTTTGCGGAATGCGCGTAGAGTCAATCAGCCCATTGCTGATAGCAAAAGCGCCCACTGCAGCGGTTAAGTTGCCGCAGTTACCGCTCCAATCCACAAAGGGTTTGTCGATAGAGACTTGGCCAAATAGATAGTCGACATCGTGGTCGGCTTGGCTGCTTTTCGACAGAATAACTGTTTTGCTGGTGCTTGAGGTGGCGCCGCCCATGCCATCAATTTGCTTGCCATAGGGGTCGGGGCTGCCAATCACGCGAAGGAGCAGGGCATCTCGAGCTGGGCCGGGAACTTGGGCTGCTTCGGGTAAGTCCTGTAAACGGAAAAACACCCCTTTACTGGTGCCGCCGCGCATATAGGTGGCGGCAACTTTAATTTGGGGCGGAAACGGATTCTTGCTCATGCTATTAACTCCAAGGGGAATAGCGAAAAGGTTAGCGTTGATATAGGCGGCAAGCTTGTCGGCATTGCCGCCTTTTAGCGCGAGTCTTACTTCAGATTCGACTCTAAAAAGTCCTGCGCAAAACGCTGCAATACGCCGCCGGCAGAATAGATAGATACTTCTTCTGCGGTATCGAGGCGACAGGTCACTGGTACTTCGACGCGCTCGCCGTTTTTACGGCTAATCACGACAGTGAGATCCGCTCTTGGCGCGATTTCACCATAAACGTCAAACACTTCGGTACCATCTATGCCATAGGTAGCGCGATTCTCGCCTGCCTTAAACTCCAGCGGTAACACGCCCATGCCGACTAAGTTAGTGCGGTGAATACGCTCGAAGCCTTCGGCGACAATGGCCTCAACGCCCGCTAAGCGCACGCCTTTTGCCGCCCAGTCACGGGATGAACCCTGACCGTAGTCGGCGCCGGCGATAATAATCAGCGGCTGTTTGCGATCCATATAGGTTTCAATGGCTTCCCACATGCGGGTCACTTGGCCTTCTGGCTCGATACGCGCCAGTGAGCCTTGCTTCACCTTGCCATCGACAACCGCCATCTCGTTTTTGAGTTTGGGGTTGGCGAAGGTGGCACGCTGGGCCGTTAGATGGTCGCCCCTGTGGGTCGCGTAGGAGTTAAAGTCTTCCTCTGGCAGACCCATCTTGTGCAGGTATTCGCCCGCCGCGCTGTCCATCATAATAGCGTTCGAGGGTGATAAATGGTCTGTGGTGATGTTGTCACCCAACACGGCCAATGGGCGCATGCCCTTGAGGGTGCACTCGCCCGCTAATGCGCCTTCCCAGTAAGGAGGGCGGCGGATATAGGTCGATTGTGGACGCCAGTCGTACAGTGGGCTGACCTTATCGCCATAGTCGACGCTCAGGTCGAACATCGGCTCGTAGACCTTACGGAATTGCTCTGGCTTCACGCTTGCTGCAATCACGGCATCGATTTCGGCATCCGTTGGCCAAATGTCGATAAGGCGAACTGGGTTACCGTTTTGGTCATGGCCTAACACATCCTTCTCGATATCGAAGCGAATGGTGCCCGCGATTGCATAGGCGACGACTAATGGTGGTGATGCGAGGAAAGCTTGCTTAGCGTAAGGGTGAATACGGCCGTCGAAGTTACGGTTACCGGATAATACGGCGGTGGCGTAAAGATCGCGGTCGATCACTTCCTGCTGAATCACTGGGTCGAGTGCGCCGCTCATACCGTTACAGGTGGTGCAGGCAAAACCGACAATACCGAAGCCTAATGACTCCAGCTCTGGCAGCAGGTTGGCTTCTTCTAAATACAGTTGTACCGCCTTAGAGCCGGGGGCGAGTGAGGTTTTCACCCAAGGTTTACGGCTTAAGCCTTTGGCATTGGCGTTACGTGCAAGCAGGCCCGCCGCAATCACGTTGCGTGGGTTACTGGTGTTAGTGCAGCTAGTGATGGCCGCAATAATCACGGCGCCATCTGGCATTAAGCCTGGCTCGTTTTCAACCACGCCACTGATGC
Organism: Shewanella sp. MR-4; assembly: GCF_000014685.1. NCBI lineage: Bacteria > Pseudomonadati > Pseudomonadota > Gammaproteobacteria > Alteromonadales > Shewanellaceae > Shewanella > Shewanella sp. MR-4. The sequence continues at coordinate 4,339,672 of NC_008321.1, read as the reverse complement.
CGCGTGCGGCCAACTCTGAAGTCGGAACGCGAGCATGGGGATTCGATGGGCCTGCAATGGTACGCACTACCGATGACAGGTCAAAATGCAGGGTACGTGGGTACTCGGCCTGCTTGAGATCATCGCTCCACAAACCTGTGGTCTTGGCATAGGTTTCAACCAGCTTCACTTGCTCGTCGCTACGACCCGTCAGGGTTAAGTAGTCCAGCGTCTGTTGGTCGATATAGAACATGGCGGCGGTGGCGCCAAATTCTGGTGTCATGTTAGAGATAGTCGCGCGATCGCCAAGTGTTAAAGCCTCTGCGCCTTCGCCGAAGAACTCAAGGTAAGAAGAAACCACTTTTTCCTTACGCAGGAATTCGGTCAGGGCTAATACGATATCGGTGGCGGTAATGCCCGGTTGAGGCTTGCCTGTGAGCTCAACACCGATAATGTCGGGTAGACGCATATAAGAGGCGCGACCTAACATCACGCTTTCGGCCTCAAGACCGCCCACGCCGATGGCGATAACACCCAGCGCATCTACGTGTGGCGTATGGCTGTCGGTACCCACTAAGGTATCGGGGAAGGCCACGCCATCACGGGCATGGACCACGGGTGACATACGCTCTAGGTTAATCTGGTGCATGATGCCGTTACCTTGTGGGATCACATCGATGTTTTTAAACGCTTTTTGAGTCCAGTTGATAAAGTGGAATCTGTCTTCGTTGCGTCTATCTTCGATGGCGCGGTTTTTCGCAAAGGCATCCTTATCGAAACCACCATATTCCACAGCCAGAGAATGGTCGACAATCAGCTGGGTCGGAACCACAGGGTTAACCTGCGCCGGATCGCCACCCTTAGCGGCAATCGCATCACGCAGACCCGCTAAGTCTACCAGCGCGGTTTGCCCTAAAATATCGTGGCACACTACACGCGCAGGGAACCATGGAAAATCCAGTTCCTGTTTTGATTCAATAATTTGTTTTAGCGAGTCTGTGAGTGCTTCTGGCTCGCAGCGACGCACTAAGTTTTCCGCTAACACTCGTGAGGTGTAGGGCAGTTTAGCGTAGGCGCCGGGGCTGATGGCTTCAATGGCTTCACGGGTATCGAAATAGTCGAGTGCTGTGCCTGGTAAGGGCTTGCGATAGAGGCGATTCATAGCTGTGGTCATAGTGGTAATGTCCGTACCTATTTGTACTTCGGTGGCCGCTATCGCAGCCACATAGGGTAAATTCGGCTCTTTTATTAAGGTGTTAGACCTAAAGAGCTCATGCGGAACTGACGCTTAGCGCCAGTTCCTGTTGTGTTATTAACGCTCTGCAATCGGCACGACTTTACGTAGCGCTACACCCACATAGTCGGCACTTGGACGAATAATGCGGTTGTTTGAACGCTGTTCCATCACGTGCGCCGTCCAGCCCGTTACCCGTGAGCAAACGAAGATCGGGGTAAACAGCTTGGTTGGAATGCCCATGAAGTGGTAAGCACTGGCGTGGAAGAAGTCTGCGTTACAGAAGAGTTTCTTCTGTTCCCACATCAGGGCTTCACAGGCGACCGACACACGGTAGAGGCGATCATCGCCGTAATCGGCAGCCAGCTTTTCAGACCATTCTTTGATGATGGCGTTACGTGGGTCTGACTCACGGTAAATGGCGTGACCAAAGCCCATGATCTTCTCTTTACGCTCGAGTTTACCCATGAGCACATCGCGGGCATCGGCTTCGTCTTTCATGTCTTGGATCAGTTCCATCGCCGCTTCGTTGGCGCCGCCGTGTAGCGGACCACGCAGTGAGCCGATAGCACCAGTGACGCAGGAATGCATGTCCGACAGGGTCGATGCACACACACGGGCGGTAAAGGTTGAAGCGTTAAACTCATGCTCTGCATACAGAATTAATGATACGTCCATTACCTTAGCGTGCAGCGCCGATGGGGCTTTGCCGTGCAGCAGGTGCAGGAAGTGAGCACCGATTTGCTCATCGTTGGTTTCGGTTTCGATGCGTACACCATCGTGGCTAAAGCGATACCAGTAGCAGATGATCGATGGGAAGGCCGCCAGTAAACGATCGGCAATTTGGCTCTGCTCGCTAAAGCTGTGCTCGGCTTCGAGGTTACCCAGCATCGAGCAACCGGTACGCATGACATCCATTGGATGGGCGTCGGCAGGAATACGCTCTAATACTTCTTTTAATGCCTGTGGCAGGCCGCGCATACCCTTAAGTTTGGTCTTGTATGCTTCGAGTTGTGCTGTGGTTGGCAGCTCACCGTAGAGAATGAGGTGGGCGACTTCTTCGAAGGTGGCGTTTTCGGCCAAGTCCTTCACATCGTAACCGCGATAGGTCAGGCCGCTGCCCGATACACCTACGGTACTTAATGCGGTCTCACCCGCGCTCTGGCCACGTAATCCTGCACCACTTAATTTTTTTGCGTCTGACATAATCCTTCCCTTCCGTTAACGCTATGGTTATTGCAGACAGGCTCAATATTGGCCGTCTACCTTTTTGGTTAAAGCTGCATAATGTTGGCGAAATACTCGTTTCGGCCTTATGTAGGGTTGCAGCGTGTCGGTGATGTGTGAGCCGTTATTTGAGGTCACGGCTCGCGCATCTGGGTATCAGTAACAACGCGAAGCCTAAGCTTCTACTGACGTCCATGGTCTGTACTTATCTTTTACTTATCTTGGCTAAACAATTGATCTAACTTGTCTTCAAAGGCGTGGTAGCCCAAGTACTTATACAGATCCGCACGGGTCTGCATAGTGTCTAAGACATTGCGTTGATGACCATCATTCATCAGCGCTTGCATCACTTTCAGTGCGGCTTGGTTAGCGGCGCGGAAAGTGCCGAGTGGGTAAAGCACCATGTCGGCGCCCGCTGCGGCAAGTTCTTCTTTGTTGAACAGTTGGGTTTGGCCAAATTCGGTCATGTTCGCCAGAATCGGCGCGTTCACCTGAGCCTTGAAGTGACGGTATTGGTCCAGCTCAGTTAAGGCTTCGGCGAAAATCATATCGGCACCCGCGGCGATATAGGCTTTTGCACGTTCGATACCCGCTTCTAAACCTTCAACGGCAACCGCATCGGTGCGCGCCATGATTACAAAGTTAGGATCGGTACGGGCATCGACGGCGGCCTTGATACGGTCAACCATTTCCTCTGTGCTGACGACCGCTTTGTTGGGTCTGTGGCCACAACGCTTTTGCGACACTTGGTCTTCCATGTGCACGGCGGCAACACCTGCTTTTTCAAATTCTTTAATGGTGCGGGCGATGTTGAAAGCGCCGCCCCAACCTGTGTCGATATCGACCAGCAGTGGCAGTTGGGTTGCCGAAGTGATACGACCGGCATCGATCAGCACGTCATTCATCGAGGTCATGCCTAAATCCGGTAAACCGTAGGAGGCGTTCGCTACACCCGCGCCCGACAGATACAGGGCTTGGAAACCCGTTTGCTCCGCCATCAGGGCGAAATAGGCATTAGTGGTGCCGACGATTTGCAGCGGTTTTGAGTTAGCAAGAGCTTGGCGAAAACGTAATCCTGCGCTTTGGGTCATGGTCTTGTCCTTATCCTATTTAGGGTACTGAGTGTTCAGCATTGGATGCTTATGGGCCGCAACGCCTTAGTTAATATTGGCTAAGGTTTCTTTCGCGGCGGCGTTAGCTTGTAATTCAATCAAGCGTAATTCGGTATTTTTACGGCCTTGCTCAATATGGCGACGCATCAACAGACTGGCGAGTTCACCATCACGCTGGGCGATGGCCTCGACGATACGTCTATGTTCGGCAATGGCTTTTACTGGGCGGTTCTTATTAGTGCATTGATAGCGATACATCCGCAGCAGGTGGTAAAGCCCACCAATTAAGGTTTCTTGCAGATGCTTATTGCCGCTGGCTTGGATGATTTGATAGTGGAAGTCGACATCGCCTTCCTCTTGGAAATAGGTATCGCCATTGGCCAGTGCGGTTTCTTGCACGGCGAGTAAGTCTTGCAACTTCGCCAGCTGTTCTGGGGTAATACGGTTGGCGGCGAGTTCGCAGGCCATGCCTTCGAGCACGCTACGCAATTGATATAAATCGTTTAACTCGCTCACTGTGAGTTGAGCAACACGGGCACCCACATGGGGCGCGCGGACAACGAGACGTTGTCTTTCTAAGGTTTGCAGCGCTTCACGGGTTGGGCCGCGGCTGATGCCATATTTTTCGGCGAGGGCTTGCTCGTTGATCTTACTGCCCGCAGGCAGTTCGCCCTTGATGATGCTGGTTTGTATTTGCACCAAAATTTGATCGGCTAAGGTGGTCGACGATTTTTCGCTGGCGAGGGATTTCACCTTGTTCGTTGGGCTCGTCGCGGCATGAGCCACTGAGCTTGGGGTGTCATCTGTTGGGAATATGGTCTCTTGCTTCAACATACTGCGCATCACTCGTTGATTGCTGGATTGTCGACAATGGGTAAAAAATAGTCCCGTTAATGACGATTGTCAACAATATGTTTACTTAGACGTAAGTCTATATTTCTAGTTTTTACTATATTAATTATTGTATTTGTTGGTTATTTTTGTTTTTAGTTGATTTTGGTAATTTTATCTTCTCTATTTTATAATTGATAATTGTCGACAATTTTGGTGTTGAGTGATGTCTAATGGTCCGAACAAGCACAGCTTTTACCCCATTGCGACTTATTGAGTACAATGCTGAAGAGGTATGGGTCGGTACTCACAGGGTGAAGGTATAGAGGGGCAAGATGGAGAAAATCCTCATTAGCAGTTGTTTGCTCGGGCAGGCGGTACGTTATGACGGTGGCCATAATCTGCTGCAAGACGAGTGGATGCAGCGATGGCAGCGGGAAGGTCGTATCGTGGCATTTTGTCCCGAATGCGCGGGCGGATTACCCACACCAAGGCCCGCGGCCGAGCGTGTCGGCGAGGCAGTGCTAACGGCGCAGGGGGAGGATGTGACTGCGGCCTTTCGGTTGGGAGCACAAAAGGCGCTTGCTCTGGCTCAGGAGCAAGGTATTAAGATTGCGATTTTAAAGGCGCGTAGTCCTTCCTGTGGCAATCAACATATTTATGATGGCACTTTCAGTAAACGTTTAATCGCAGGGCAAGGAATGACGGCGGAATTACTGCGGGCGGCGGGTGTGAGTGTGTTTAATGAAACGGAATTAGCGCAAGCGGCAACGAGGTTGGCGCTGCTTGAGGCGGAATAAGCGGGCAAGCCAAACCCGCTATCGACTCACTTTACGTTAGTGAAGCTGTGTGTGGGTGCTGGTGGCGCTATCCGTGAGCTGTCGATGTTGCAGTAATAGCGCATCGATTTGCTCATCTTTCTCGGCCCAAACTTGGTTTAACCAACGCTGAAACTCGACCCGATATTCAGATTCTGAAAAGTAGCGAGTGGCATCGACTTGGGGCACTGGTAAGGCGCGTACCCGCACCACAATCTTCCGTACTTTGCCATTCATCACGCCGAATAACACATCATCTGGCGCATCGGGATACACTAAGGTTACATCCAATAGATTGGTAAATTGCTCACCCATGGCCGACAGGGTGAAGGCAATTCCGCCCGCCTTAGGACGCAGCAAGTGGCGGTAAGGTGAATCCTGACGCTGGCGCTTGTCTTCGGTAAAACGGCTGCCCTCAACATAGTTGATGATCGAGGTGGGCATATTTTTAAACTTTTCACAGGCGCGGCGAGTGGTCGCTAAATCCTTACCCTTAAGCTTTGGATTTTTCTTGAGTTTTGCCGGGCTGGTTCTGTCCATAAAGGGCATGTCGAGCGCCCAGCAACCTAGGCCCATAATGGGCACATAGATCAACTCTTTCTTGAGAAAGAACTTCAGCATAGGGATATGGTTACGCAGCAGGTAGGTCTGCGCGGCAATATCAAAGCCACTGAGGTGGTTACTGATTAACAAGTACCAGCCGTTTTTATCCAATCCTTCGAGGCCTTGGATGTCCCACTCAATTTTGGCAATCAAATATAAAATGCCACCATTGCAGCTCGCCCATGCCCACATAAAACGGTTCATCAGTGCGGTCACTGCGTTGCGTGCACTTTGAGCTGGCATCAGCATTTTCACTACACCACCGAGGCAAACCAAGGTTCCCCAAAGGGCGGTGTTAATGATCAGCAGGCTCAGACTGAGAATAAACAGCACTGGGCCGGGAAGGAAATTCAACATAGAGGTTTTACCTTACTTCTTGGTCCGCTTGGCCAGCCAGTTGGCTGATCACTTGATCTTTTGCGAGCCAAAGTTCGTTCAACTGTTCTTGGAAGCCAATTTTGAAATCACGATCGTTCATATAGTCGCCACGCATGCCTGGCGCAATATCGGTCACTTTAATGTGTACTTTAACCTTTGGCAGCTTGCCTGTCAGGTAGTCCCAAAAGCTAGGAACTGGGCCCGGGTAGTAAATCGCAACATCCACTAACTTGTGGATCTGTTCTCCCATCGCCGATAGCGCGAAGGCCATGCCACCCGCTTTAGGTTTTAACAGATGTTGGAACTGTGAGTTTTGCTTTTTATGTTTCGCCTTAGTAAAGCGCGTGCCTTCGACAAAGTTCATCACACTGACGGGCTTTGTCTTAAATTTCGCGCAGGCTTTACGTGTAATTTCAATATCTTTACCCTTGAGCTTCGGATTTTTCTTCAGCTGTGATGTGCTATAGCGGCGCATAAAGGGAAAGTCTAATGCCCACCACGCCAATCCTAATACTGGTACATAAAGTAGTTCCTGTTTGAGGAAGAACTTCAGGAAGGGAATGCGGCGGTTAAACACCCGTTGCAGGATTAAAATATCCACCCAAGACTGATGGTTAGCAATCACCATATACCATTCTTTGGTCGAGAATTGAGTCTCACCCGAGAGTTCAATTTCTACAGGGTGTAGCACACGTTCAATCACACCATTGACGCTTATCCAGGCGCTGGCGCAAAAGTCGAGAAAGTAACTGATGGCCGTTCTCAAAGGCGGCAGAGGGATAAGCTTTATCAAACTGCCCAGCACTATGGGTATAACCCAAAACAAGGTGTTCACCACATAACCTAAGAAGGCAATGCAGCCTTTTAATTGTGAAAACAGCGTCCCCATTAGTGCCTCCTGATAAAATTGGAGGCCTATGTTACTCGGTGTCGGCGTTTGGCTCAATCTTACGGCAGCTGGTCAGCGCATTTGTTAATATTTTGAGTTCAATACTGCTGGGATAAACGGGCGAGCAGCTTATCCATGGCGCGATAACCTAAGGCTTGGGCGAGGTGGCGCCGTTCGGTATTGGGCGCTTGCTCAAGATCGGCAATGGTGCGAGCGACGCGTTGAATCCGATGGAAGCTGCGAACGGATAACCCAAGCTTGACGACACTCTGTTCTAAAAAGCCTAAGTCGGCGTCGCTAAGGCCGCCGAATTGCTTTAGTTTTTTTCCCGAGAGTTCACTGTTGAGCACGCCAGCTCGCGCGAGTTGGCTATCGCGGGCGCGTTTGACTCGTTTAGCGATTTCATCACTGGTTTCGCTGGTACTTGTTGGTTGTGTGAGTGTACCCGCAGGGAGTTTGGGGACTTCGATGGTGAGGTCGAACCTATCTAAAAAAGGCCCCGAGAGTCTGGCGAGATAGCGCTGAACCTGATCGGGTGTGGCGCGGTTCGCCCCTTCAATATCGCCGCTGGGACTGGGATTCATGGCGGCAATCAACTGAAAGCGGCTCAAAAAGGTTAACTTAGCGGCGGCGCGGGAGATCACTACTTCGCCCGTTTCCATGGGTTCACGCAGGCAATCGAGTACCTTGCGGGGAAACTCGGCGACTTCATCTAAAAATAACACGCCGCGATGGGCGAGGGAGATTTCCCCCGGTTTAGGAATGCTGCCGCCACCAACCAAGGAGATGGATGAACTGGTATGGTGCGGCGCCCGAAATGGCCGCTTGAGAAAATCCTGCGGTTTGATATTAATGCCCGCCACCGAGTGAATGGCGGCGACCTCTAATGCCTCTTCGTAATTGAGTATGGGCAGTAGCGCCATAATGCGGCTCGCTAACATGGTTTTACCCGTGCCTGGCGGGCCGAGCATCAACAGGTTATGGTTTCCGGCCGCGGCGATTTCGAGGGCCTGTTTAGCTTGATACTGGCCTATGACGTCGCTGAGGCAAGGCTGGGTGGTTGGCGCCTCATCGCTAATCCATTCGAGCTGTTGTTCGAGCATAGGCAATGGCGCTTGTCCGTGGAGAAACGCGGCTAGGCTCTGCAAATGGGAAGCAAAATAGACCCCGTGATAGCCCACAAGCTCGGCATCGTGGCGATTCTCTAAGGGAAGAATTAACTGATTATTATGACGCTTAGCCGCAATGATGGCTGGCAGTAACCCTTGGCAATGGCGTATCTGCCCTGAGAGCGCGAGTTCGCCGACAAATTCGGTATTTTTAAGGCTGCTGGCAGGGATTTGCTCCGAAGCCGCCAGAATGCCTATGGCGATGGGCAAATCGTAACGACCCCCTTGTTTAGGCAAGTCCGCCGGCGCGAGATTAACCGTTATCCTGCGCATGGGGAATTCAAATCCTGCATTAATCAAGGCGCTGCGTACCCGCTCGCGCGCTTCTTTGACCGAGGCTTCGGGTAAGCCCACCAGATTAAAGGCGGGCAGACCATTACTGAGATGCACTTCAACGATGACTTCTGGAGCCTCAACACCGCAACTGGCTCGGGTTTGCACGCAGGCTATCGCCATAAACAAATCCTTTTGTTGATCTTTTTGCGCAGAATTTGAGTGTAGCAGTAATTCGCCTAAGGGTTTTCAATTCACAGGATCGCTGTCCGCCAGAGCCGCAAGCGGCTGACTCAGGCGTTAGTGTTAGCGTGACAGCGTTGGCAGTTTGAACGGTTAAGCGATAGCAAATATTTGATAGAAATGATAAAAAGCCAATATTGGAGCAGTGAGGTCAATATGGATATGTTGTTAGCAGAAAATTCCCCCATCCGTCAGCAGTTACTCGAGCAAAAGCTGGCACAGTTTAAAGACCCCAAGCTTGCCAATGTTCTCTCGGCGTTTATTCGCAGTAGTGTCGACCTCTATCCCTGTGCAAACGAAGACTATGCCCAGTTAGGTAACAGCCGACTAGGTGGATTGCCGGATTTGCCTGTCGGCATGGATTATCCGGTGACTTTGGTTGGAAGGGAGGAGATGCTGGATGGCTATGTTGAGAGCTTTGGTCATACCCGCGAGTTTATTAATGAGCATTGGCGGGAGGACTGGCAGGACGATTGGGAGACAGATGAGGCGCATCTTTGGGATTGGGACGAGGCGGCGTAGGCCTTCCGTGTGCCCATGCAATTTATTGCACAGCTCAACTGTAGCGACCTAAAGGCGTTTCAATCTTATTTGCCCCGAGAAGGGCGATTGTTGTTCTTTTTGGAGCGCTGGCGATTCTCGGAAATGCTTCGCGGCCATGTTTATTATGTCGCTGAAGATCAGCAACTAAAGTCTGGGAAAGCGATTGCCGAACTTAAGTTCGACGATGCTGTATGTGCAAACTATGAGTATGAAGCGGCTTATCAACTTCAGGGAATTGCCAGCATAAAGATGATAGCCCCTGACATGATTAATAGTGACAACCCGCATTTAGTAAGGTTAGCCAAGGACCGTTTACAAGCGCTACCTGAACCGCAACAAGCTATGGTGCTGGAGGCCCTAGCGGTTGTAGATGATGAATTGGCACCAGAGTGGCAAGATCAGCTCAAGGGCTATGAGCTGATACAATTGAATGTGCACGGGTTTATCCCTGGTCAGATTCTCACTCAATCGCAATGGGCTAATACCGACTGGCAGTCATCCAACTTGCAGGCATTGCTCGTCCCCGAGCAGCCGCTGCCGTATTACAATGGTATCGCCTGCATTAATGGCCATGGTGATAGCCGCTATAAAGCCCCCGAACTCCACGCTGCGGCTGAATTAGGCGGCAATGCCGAAGATTATCTGGTGCTGTTCAAAGCCGTCTATAGTGAGCACTCTATGCAGTTGAATTTTATTATCCACCGGGATGATTTAGCCTTAGGAAAATTCGACCGCATTTACTGCATTTATGACAACTAGCAGAGCTATAACCAACCTTTTTGCTTGGCGATGCGGGCGGCATCGATTCGGTTGCTCGCATTGAGTTTGGCAATGGCTTCGGATAGATAGTTACGTACCGTGCCTTCGGCAATAAACAGCATCTCGGCTATCTCGGCGGTGGATTTACCTTCACTGGCAAAACGTAGGGCGCGGCGCTCTTTATCATTGAGAGGGTCGACATCGCCAATCGCCATGATTGCCAGCTCAGGATCGATAATCCGCTTACCCGCAATCACTTGTTGAATGGCATGGACTAAGGTTTCCGAGGGCGCATCTTTCAGTAAAAAGCCACCCACGCCTGCTTCAATGGCGCGTTTAATATAACCTGCGCGGCCAAAGGTGGTAATAACAACAACTTTGGTATGGCTATGCTGTTCTTTAAGCCAAGTTGCCAACTCCAAACCTGTTCTTCCCGGCATTTCGATATCCGTCAGCAGTAGATCGAAATGTTGTTGTTTCAGCAGGTTTAAGGCTTCATCGCCATTGCTGGCTTGGGTAATGGTGAAACCGCCCGCTAGGGTTAACAGTGCTGCGAGCGCGCCGCGCACCATGGCCTGATCTTCCGCGAGAAGAATGTGCATTAATCTGTTGCTCCCAGCAAAGGTAAACTGACGCTAAAGGCGTATCCCTGTTCAAGATCATAGCTTAAATGTCCCCCAAGGCTAGCGAGCCGCTCGCGGATCCCTGTTAGGCCATTACCCTCGATAATAGGGCTTGCCGGGGCGTTATCTTGCACGTCGACGATAAGGCTATCGGCCTGCTCGCGAAACTGAATGCGGCATTGGCTGGCGCTGCTGTGGCGCAGAATATTATTCACGAGCTCAGTTAACACTAAACCGAGTTGACTCTCTGCTCTGGCGGACAATTTGGGTAACTCGCCTAGCAGCTCCACCGCGATGCCTTTGTCCCTCAGGGAGTGACATAATTGAGTGACGCAGCTGGCCAGCCCTTTATGTTTATAATCTGAGACTGTATGCCTAATTTGGCTCAAGCTCTCCCGAGCGATTTGTCCTAGCTCCTGCAGCTGAGTGGTCGCTAATTGATATTCTTGTTTGGCGAGCAGTTTTTCCGCCAGTTCAGCTTTTAGGGCAATCGATGACAGGCTGTGCCCCATGATATCGTGTAAGTCTCTGGCGATGCGCTCCCGTTCAACCATGGTCGCTAAGGTGCTGATCTCCTGCGCGCTTTGCCGCTCCTTCAATCTGTGCTGATAACGTTTTTGCTCGGCAATCCCCAGCATGCCAACGCCGAAAACTAACGCCGAGCCATACAGTGGGAAATACAGATTGTTGAACTGGATAAAGTGGTTGAGTAAGAACAATAAGGCCAAAATTCCAAACCAACTTAGCATGCTGACTCTGAGTGGATAGAAGAAGCCAATAAAGAAGCTGGCAAAGGTAAACAGAGAAATAGAGCCAGGATTGATGGGCGTTATGGCAATCGCCAGTAATAGCATGACGCTGATGGGTCGATAAGCCACTCGAGTATGGCAGCGATAGGCCCAAAAGTAGCTGTAAATAAAGGGAATCAGTACGGCTAAAATGAGCCCTATCTGCCAGCTCGGATAGGGCGTGACAAACAACGGGATCAGATAAAACGCTAGGTTTATCAGGTAAACCCATGCGATTTTTTGTTCTATTTGCACTGAGTGTTGAGTCATAACGCTTCGCCTAAGGCCAATAGCTGGCTACCGATGGCAGGATTGGCCGCAAACGTCAGCCAATCCTTTTGCCTGTTCTGGGGTTATTTTGCACTTATTTGCTGATTTTGCTGAAGTAAAAACTTAGCCCAACCATAATCTTTTTCCACTTGCAGCGCCTGTTGCCAATCTTCAATCGCCCCTTGGGCGTCGCCTAATTCCTGTTTTGCGAGTCCGCGCCAAGTGTAAGCTTCGGCCTCACCCCAGCAAATGTCCTCGCAAGGTTGATTAAACCGTTCAATAGCGCTGCTGGCGAGCGTCTTAGCATGTTGCATGCTGCCACCAAACATGGCGGGCGTATTATAGGCGGCAATCGCTTTTACTAATGCCACCCGCGGGTTAAGCGGTGCCAGCTGTTCGGCTTGAGCGATGGCATTGGCGGATTTGCTTCCAAGCTTGGCGCCTTTGCTGTTATCCAAGGCGATTTGCATGCCGTAAACGGACGATAATAACGCGAGGGATTCGGCATCGGCTTGGGTATTTTTGAGGGCTTCTAAGCTAGTTTGCGCCGAAGTTAAGGCCTGTTCCGCCAAGGTTTTTTGTCCCATCACATTGGCGCTGATGGCTAAACGATAGTTGGCATAGGCTGCTTCGTAATCCGATGTTGTCGTGCTGAGCTGTTGTAATTTATCGATATTTAAGGTGCTTGCAGCTTTGTCTATTGCAGCGATCTTTGAGCTCGAGTTGGAAGCCGCGAATACGGGCGCGCAGGCGAGGGCAAGGCTTGATAACAGTAAGAATGTTTTCATGGTATTTCCTTATTGAAGTGATAACCCATTGCTTGGGGACGGCTTCATTATCAGAAATACCTTGGCCTGAGTGCAGGCACAAAGGTCATCAATTGGGCATGACAAATGTCATGTCTTAGGCCTAAAAGCAAAACACCGGAGAGGCTCCGGTGTTTTGTAAGGCAAGGCGCAGTGCGTTAAACGACCGCTTGAGTGTTGGCTTGGTTGACGAGGTAAACCATGTAGCCTAAGTAAGCGACAAGCAGTGTGGCACCTTCACGGCGACCTATGCGTAGTCCTGACCACGCGAAGGGTAAAATCACCACGGCTAAGGCTAGCATCACGATAAAGTCGAAGGATTGGAAACCTAAGGCTGATACTGGGTGCACAATCGCAGTCACACCTAAAATACCTAAAATGTTGAATAGGTTAGAGCCAACTACGTTACCGATAGCGATATCGCTCTCACCTTTGAGCGCCGCTAAAACCGAGGTCACTAACTCTGGCATGCTGGTGCCGATAGCGACAATAGTTAAGCCGATAATGATTTCGCTCACGCCAAACACTTTGGCTAAATCGACCGCACCGTTCACAAATAAAATCCCGCCACCGACTAACATGCCGATGCCTACAACAATAAATGCCACTGAGAGTAATGGGTTTTTAGGGCCTTCTTCGATGATTTCGCCGTCGGCATCTGTGGTATTTTTCGAGCTGAAATAGCTGAATACGAGGTAGCCAACAAGCAGTGATAATAAAATCACGCCGTCAATTAGGCTGAGTTCGCCGTCCAATAACAATCCCCAAAACAGCATAGAGGCAAGGATCATCAAGGGGATATCCCGTCTTACCATCTGTGACTGTACTTGAATCGGGCGAATAAGAGCGGTAATTGCCAAAATCAAACCAATGTTGGCAATGTTAGAGCCAATCACGTTACCCAGTGCAATGCCGCTATTGCCTGCCAGTGCTGACTTGACACTCACCGCAAGTTCGGGCGCGCTGGTACCAAAGGCCACAATGGTTAAGCCGATGATGAGTGGCGTAATGCCAAGACGTAGGGCGATGGAGCTCGCGCCACGGACTAAGGCTTCTGCGCCTAAGGTTAAAATGATAAAGCCGCCGATAATTGAAAGTGCAATGAGCATTTTAGACTCTGTTAAACCTGATTGAGTGAATTGATTTAAGGTGTATCACCTTACGCTGACAGGCGCACATGATACGTGTTTTTCAACCGTTTTGACAGAATATGTCATAAAAAAGCACGCCGAAGAGCGTGCTTTCATGGTTCAGTGTGCGCTTTAACCTTATTTGACGGTTAACTCATCTTCCCAGCGCACTTGTGCGCCGCGAATACCGTCGACACGCTCGCTAAAGGCTTTCTCGAGCACATGACGTTTGATCTTCAGTGTCGGAGTTAGCACATCGTTTTCGATGGTCCAAGGTTCGTTCACGACCACAATCGCATCCACATGTTCATGGGACTCTAAATGTGGGTTCACGCTATCGAGGGTCGCTTTTAAAGATGCGCGAACTTCCTCGCGGGCTTGTAAGGTCGCGCCCTCGGAAAGTTGCACTAACGCGACGGGATGCGGCAGACCAGAACCAATAACGCAAATCAGCTCCACATGGGGATCCTGCGCGAGCTTACGTTCAATTGGCACTGGAGCGACGTATTTACCCTTAGCGGTTTTAAAGTTGTCCTTCACCCGGCCAGTGATAGTCACACAACCATCGGCATCGATGGCACAGAGATCGCCAGTATGGAAGAAACCATCGGGATCGAAGGCCGCCGCTGTTGCTTCGGGTTGCTGATAATAGGCCGTCATCAGGCCGGGACTCTTCAGTAGCAGTTCGCCGTCTTCACCCTGGCGGATTTGGCAATCCTGTACGGGTTTACCCACAGTGCCGATTTTGCGCACATCGAAGGGATAGTTGATGATGGAGTAAGCACAGTTTTCCGTCATTCCCCAGGCTTCACAAATATCCAAGCCAATGCTGTGGTACCAGTGAATAAGAGAGGGCGGAATAGGCGCCGAACCAGAGCCGAGTAAGCGGCAATGGTTGAGTCCTAACCCTTTGTGGATCTTGTGTTTTACTAGGCTGCTAATCAGTGGGATTTTTAGCAATAGATTGAGTTTGCCAACACCAATCTTGTCGATAATGTTCTTCTGGAACAGGCTCCATAGCCGTGGAACCGAGAAAAACACCGTCGGTTTAGCGCGCTGCACATCGGCAACGAAGGAGTCTAAGCTTTCGACGAAGGCGACTGTACTGCCGGAATAGAAAGACGAGCCTTCGATCGCCACGCGCTCGGTAATATGCGCTAACGGTAAGTAGGACAATAATCTGTCGTCACCATTGGTTCGCAGATCGCGCACTACGGCTTGGCAAGTCCAGCCATAGCTGGCAAACGTCTGAATCGCGCCTTTAGGTTGGCCCGTTGAGCCCGAGGTGTAAATCAGGGTCATGGTCTGATCGAGCTCAGGTAACGGCGCTTCAATCAGAGGGTTGCCCATCTTGAGCAGTTGTTCCCACTGATATTGAGCCGGCATGGTCTCATAGGGCATGGCAAGGCGGAGTAATTCGCCGCCGACGCCGGCTTCTTGATCGGCCCAGTGGTCGAGCTTGCCGAGGAAAATTGCTTTGGCACCACTATGTTGCAACACATAGCGGATAGTATCTGTATTGGCGGTAGGATAGATGGGAACGCTGATATAGCCGCCGTGCATCAGGGCGAGGTCGGTAATAAACCATTCGGCGCAGTTTTTAGAGAGCACGGCAATCTTATCGCCCGGCTCTAAGCCTAAATGGCGCAGTGCACCCGCGAGTTGCTGCACTTTTTCTTGCACTTCATTCCACGTGAAATCAAGGTATTGACCCTTGATGGGCTGGCGCAAATAGATCTCATCCCCACGTGTATTCGCCCAGTGCGCCAACATTTCAACTGGCGTCTTAATCGCATTATCCATAGGCAATTCCCTGTTCTTTATTGTTATTTTAACCCCAACATAGGTGCCCAGTATGGCGAGTTTTGTGAGGCCACGCAAATAGTTTGCAAGATTGTAAAATCTTAAAATTGGCGGACTAGCCTATCGTTTGAGTATGAAATGAAAATGAACTTAATCACAGGTCAGAGCAGGAGCCGCGGGCGCATTAAGCAATAAAAAAGGCGCCTAAGCGCCTCGTAAAATCGGTGGAAGCTTACAGCTCCATCACGCCGTCCATTTCGACTTGCGCATCCTTAGGCAGCTGCTTCACACCGATAGCGGCGCGAGCTGGGTAAGGTTGGCTGAAGTAACGGCTCATGATTTCATTCACTTTTGCGAAGTGGCTTAAGTCCGTTAGGAAGATATTGAGCTTAACGATATCGTTGATCGTGCCGCCAGCTGCGGTACAAACGGCCGTTAAGTTTTCAAACACTTGCACAACTTGCGCCTCAAAATCATCGCTCACGATTTGCATTGTGCTTGGCACCAGTGGGATTTGGCCGGATAAATACACTGTGTTGCCGACTTTAACCGCTTGAGAATAAGTGCCAATTGCCGCTGGGGCATTTTCGGTCGCGATAATGATTTTTTCTGCCATGACGCTCTCTCTAAAGTAATGATCAACGATTACGTGATGTACGCAATACCTCGGGCAGTACCCGGATACGGCGCATCACGTTAGCTAAATGGATCCTGTCCTTCACCGAAATCCGCAGGTTAATCAAGTAAACGCGGCCATCGCGCTCTTCGGTGCTAAGGTTGTGAATGTTCGAACCTTCGGCGGCGATAATCGAGGTAATCTTTGCCAGCGCGCCCTGGTGGTTAACAATTTCCACCCGCAGATTGGCTTGATATTCAACGCCTTCGACATTGTCCCACTGCACGGGAATGTATTTATCTGGCTCGCCTTGGTAACCGCGAATGTTAGCGCAGTTTTCCATGTGGACGACTAAGCCTTTACCTTGGCTCACGTGGGCAATCACCGCATCACCAGGGATGGGGCGGCAACAGTTAGCGAAGGTTACTAACATACCTTCGGCGCCACGGATTGGCATCAGGTGAGAATCGCGGCTCTCTTGATTCTCTAAATTATCGCCAATCAAACGTTGGGCGATGACTATGCTCATGGCATTGCCCAGGCCGATGTCGGCGAGTAAGGAATTTAAATTGGCGTGCTTGGTATCGCGCACGACTTTATCAATCTGCTCGGCAGGAATGCTATCGAGTTTGGTTTTACCCAGCGCATGGTTAAGCAAACGGCGGCCAAGGGCGATAGCATCGTCTGCTTTTAGGCTCTTAAGCACTTGGCGGATTTTGGCGCGGGCTTTACCTGTCACCACAAAGTTAAGCCAAGCGGCATTCGGACGCGCGCCTTTAGCGGTAATGATCTCAACGGTTTGGCCGGAGATTAATGGCTGGCTTAACGGGTAAGCTTGGCGGTTAACACGGGCGCCGACACAGGTATTGCCCACATCGGTGTGGACTTCATAGGCAAAGTCGACGGCGGTGGCGTTAACCGGTAATTCTAAAATGCGACCTTCGGGGGTGAATACGTAAATCTCTTCGGGGAAGAGTTCGGTTTTAACGTTTTCCACGAATTCGAAGGAGGTGCTGGCGCTCTGTTGCAGTTCCAGCAAGCTTTGCATCCACTTGCGGGCACGCACTTGCGTGGTAGTGCCTTGACCATCGGGGCCGCCTTTGTAAGCCCAGTGGGCCGCAACCCCTTTGTCGGCCATTTGATCCATATCTTCGGTACGAATTTGGATCTCGACGGGCACGCCGTGTGGGCCGAATAATGAGGTATGTAACGACTGATAACCGTTGGCTTTGGGGATAGCGATATAATCTTTAAAGCGACCCGGACGCGGTTTATACAGGCCGTGCATGGCACCGAGCACACGGTAGCAAGTATCGATGGAGTCGACGATGACGCGAAAGGCGTAGATATCCATCACCTCTTGGAACTGGAGTTCCTTGCTCTGCATCTTGTTGTAGATGGAGTAGAGGTTTTTCTCGCGACCTTTAACTTTGCCTTTAATGCCCGCATCGTTTAGGCGAGTTAACACCGCAGCTTCAATGCCTTGGATGAGTTCTTTGCGGTTACCACGGGCAGCTTTGACCACTTCCTTTAACACCCGATAGCGCATCGGATAATAGGCTTGGAAGCCTAAATCCTCTAACTCGGTCTTGATATTGTGGATACCGAGTCGGTTGGCAATCGGCGCGTAAATCTCTAAGGTTTCGCGGGCAATGCGGCGGCGTTTATCGGGGCGCAGTGCACCTAAGGTACGCATGTTGTGGGTACGGTCGGCAAGCTTGATGAGAATAACGCGGATATCCTGCGTCATCGCCATCATCATTTTGCGAAAGTTTTCCGCTTGGGCTTCTTTTTTATCGCGAAATTTCAGCTTGTCGAGCTTAGACACCCCTTCAACCAACTCTGCCACGGCTTCGCCAAATTGTTCGGCCAAGTCCTCTTTGGTGACATAGGTATCTTCGATGGTGTCGTGCAGCAAGGCAGCCATCAGCGTCTCGTGATCGAGACGCATCTCGGCGAGGATGCGGGCAACCGCAACCGGATGGGTAATATAAGGTTCGCCGCTGGTGCGCATTTGACCTTCATGGGCATCACGCGCAACTTGGTACGCCTGCTTGAGCAATTCTACCTGTTCGGGTTCTAAGTAACCGGAAGCAGACTCCTTTAGACCTTCAAACAGATACAAGTGGCAGCTCTCCTTTACCCAAACAGGTGTGACTCAATTAGACTTATAGTGAACGGCCTTCAGCGATGGCTGCAACAGCTGCGATTTCAGCTGCTTCACGCTCACGCACAGATTGACGCTCGTCAGCATCTAAAGTGTGAGCATTCACTAAACCTAGTTCGATTTCACGCAGGGCGATAACCGTTGGCTTGTCGTTCATCTCTTCAACCATAGGGTCTTTACCCTGCACGGCGATTTGGCGAGCACGACGCGCCGCAACCAGGATCATATCAAAACGGTTGCCGATTTGTTCTACGGCGTCTTCTACAGTTACGCGAGCCATGTGTTGAAACTCCAGTTTATCTAGGGAAAAAATGACGCAAAATTGTACACTAAGGCAGTTAGCCTGCCAACAGATCGTTAAGCATATCATTTTGCGCGTGGATCTGACTAGCACCCGTTAAGCGTTGGCTGCGAATGATCGCCCGCATATCGGCCAGTGCTGTGTCAAAATCGTCATTGACGATAATAAAATCATATTCTTTATAGTGCGACATTTCAGAAACCGCCTGTGCCATACGGCTGGCGATAACTTCTTGACTGTCTTGGCCACGGCCAGTGAGGCGACGTTCTAGCTCATCCCTTGAGGGCGGTAGAATAAATACACCAATGGCCTCTGGCATCACGGCTTTGACTTGCTGAGCGCCTTGCCAGTCGATATCGAGGAAAACATCGATACCTTGAGTCAAAGTGTGCTCAATGACGTGGCGCGAAGTGCCATAGTAGTTACCGAATACTTCGGCCCACTCGAAAAAGGCATTTTGCTCGATCAGCGCTTTAAATTCTTCAACATTAACAAAATGGTAGTGTTGACCATTCACTTCGCCAGGGCGAGGCGCACGGGTAGTGTGCGACACTGAAACCTGCATGTCGGCGGGTTTGTCTTTCAGCAGCGCCGAAATCAGCGAGGATTTACCAGCACCACTCGGGGCTGAAACAATAAATAAATTTCCGCGTGCGGTCATGAGCAAAATATCCAGTTGGTTAACGCAAGAAGGGCCTAGAAAGCCGAGCATTATACAGATTTTGACCTCAAAAACGCTAGGGCTAGTTAGCCAGCAATTGTTGTCTATTTATGTTTTGCGACAGTTAGCGCTGCCGCTGGTGTATTTTTACGGTTTACTGTGACTCCAAGAGCGGATTCTGAAAATCTCTGCGTCCCTAAGCCTTGCTGAGCCTGAGAATTAAGCCTGATTTAGCTTTAGATGGATATAATCAGCATTTTTGCTTATCTAGCGTCTTATTGCACTGACAATTGCGGCTAAATTCGTTACGCTCGTGCCTATGCGACATTGAGAGTCGTGTGCGCTAGGATTATTTCACTATAAAGGAAGGGTCGTGCTGTTAAAATCTCTTTTCTGCCTTCATGGGCGTGATTCCCGTCCCCGCTTTGTGGCCATCAGTGTTGGTGTGTATTTGGGCATTTCACTGGCTGTCGCCGCGTTTGGGGCGAACTTTTTAATGTATCTTTTAGCGTTGGTGGGCTTACCTTTGCTCGCCCTTACTGCGCTGCGCCGTTTAAATGATGCGGCTAAGCCTAAGGCCTTGGTTGCAGTCTTTATTCTGCCGCTACTGATTTTACTGGCGCTGTATATAGTGGCTGCGCCGCCCGTAGTCGCCATTCTAGGGCTGGTCTTGGGCGCTGGTGCGACCTTTTGGGGCACACGTTTAACCTCTCCCACCTTAGTGGAGTATCGTTTGGGCTATTATGGCCCAGCTTTAGATATCCCAACCTCGCAGGCCGTTCCCCGTCGCCGAGTCGAGCCCGTATTAACGCCAAAGGCCGCAGCTGCACAAAATGCCAGTGTCTCCCATGCTGCGCCGGATATTCCGGTATCGACAGAGGCTGAAACCTATTCTCATACTGAACCAACGAGTGCTTCCCCCGTTGTGGATGCCGACTTGGATGCCTTACGCCAAGATGAACTGCGTTTCGATGCGTTAACAAAAATGACGCAAAATCCTGCTGATTTTGTCGTGCAAGATGCGTTACTCGAGGGCCACGCCGATTTTCGTCCTGCCAATCAGAGCCGAGTAGAGCAAACCCGCATCGATATCGCCGATGTCGATTTAGCCCAAGTCGATTTACAGGGCGCGGAATTTAAACGTGCACCACTCGACCCTGCCGAGCACAGCGATGAGCCGGTATGGCGTTTCGATCCCGATGAAGATACCGCGGCCTTTAACGATACTGAGCATGCTGAAGAAGTGCGTCGTCGCCGCGCCGAGGCGAAAGAGTCGGGCTCAATGACTGAGCTGTTTAGAGGGGTTGCCGAGTTTTTTGCTCCCTATCGACGTTTTATTAAGTTGCCTTCTTTACCTAAGCTTGAGCGCCGTTATTGGTTGCCCGTCGGCGGTGGGGTGGGCGCTGTGTTGTTAGTCCTACTGGTGTGGGGATTATGGCCCAATAGCGATGAGTCACAGGCTGAAGAAGCTGTTCCTGTCGTGCCCTCTGCGCCTATTGCTGCAAGCGATCGTGTGACCTTAGATATGCCCGATGGTTTTTCGGTGGCGTTAGAGCAAGATGTGTTAATTATTCGCTGGTTAGGTGAACGTGGTAAGCCGCAACAGCTGTGGTCGATTGCCACGGCCAAGGGCGATAAGAGTTGTAGCGCGCTGGTGTTTAATAATGGCACTGAATATCGCACTATCAGCGTGGATTTGCTTGCCGATTCGGCAACGGAGGCGCGTTTCACGCCGCTGGATACGGCCAGTATCATCACAGATCTGGCTCGTCGTGGCAGCATCGGTTTGTGTGGTTACAAGTTCAGCCTCAAGGGCAGCCAAGCGGTTTTAGAGCCTAATCGTAACTTTGGTAATTATTTAGCCCGTTAAATCGATAAAATTCTAGTCAGGACTAGAGGGGTAGATTACACTTTTGCTCCTCTTTTTCTCCAATCTTGTTTTAAATGCGCTCGCATAGCCGATTGCGGCGAGGTTCGGGAAAATATCTTTAATACGAACTGAACACTAATCCCACATGAATACAGATTTGACCTTAGTCATTATGGCGGCAGGGCTAGGTAGTCGTTTTGGCGGCGATAAACAATTAGCTTCCCTCGGTCCTGCGGGCGAACCCATGTTGGTGTTATCGATACAGTCGGCGATCCGCAGCGGATTTAAGCGTGCTGTGCTGGTGATCCGCCCCGAATTGGAAGCGGAACTCCACGAGCTGTTGATACGCTTTTTGCCAGCGGACTTCGAGTATCACTTCTGTTATCAGTCGCTCACCGATTTGCCTGCCGAAGCGCAGCTTGCGGATGTGAGCCATCGTTTAAAGCCTTGGGGAACGGCTCATGCCCTGTGGTGCGCCCGTGATTGTGTTAGTGGGCCAATGGCGGTGATCAATGCCGATGATTTCTACGGCGACAGCGCTTTTATCTCTTTAGCGAAGGGATTAACCGCCAGACCCCATGATTGGATGATGGTGGCTTATCCGATTGAGCTGACCTTGTCCGAACACGGGGGCGTGAATCGTGGCTTATGCCAAGTGGAGCAGGGGCAACTGCGCTCAGTCGCCGAATGGTTGAATATTCAAGCCCAAGATCATGGTTTTATCGGTGAAGGTCCTGAGGGATTGGCACCTCTTCCTTCACAGTCTCTGGTCTCTATGACCTGTTGGGGCTTCTCGCCAAGCATATTTGATGTTATTAAACGTGAATTAATCGAATTTATCGAACAGCAAGGCCAATTGCCTAAATCTGAATGCTATTTGCCCGCCGTGGTTCAGGCGGGAATTGAGCAAGGTGTGCCCGTGTTTGTTGATGTGGCCAGCGAACCTTGGCTCGGTGTGACCTATCCGCAGGATACTGTCTGGGTAAAGCAAAAATTAATGGAGTTATTGAGTGATAAAACTCATTAGGCAGTCTGTGTTGCCTCATTTTGGAATTGAAGCTGACGAGGCAAAAATCTCAGCGTTAGGGAATGGTCATATTAACGATACCTTGCTAGTGCGTTGGCCCTCGGGTGAATTAGTGCTGCAACGTATTAACACCCAAGTGTTTAAGACGCCGCAGGCATTGGTAAGTAATGCCGATAAGATAAGCCATCATTTATGCGCCAAGGCATTACAACAGCAATATGGTCTTCAAGTGGTGAGTCCGTGCCTTACCCAAGAGGGTGAGCTGGCGATCGATTTAGGTGAGCAGGGATTTTGGCGTGCCATCAGTTATTTGCCCCACAGTTTAAGTATTGAGGTCGTGAAGTCTGAAGCCGAAGCCGAAATGGCGGCTAAGGCCTTTGGTCATTTTGCCTGTGCCTTGAGTGATTTTGATGCCACTCAGCTTGAGGATGTGATCCCGCAGTTCCACCATTTGCCGGGACGGATGGAAATACTGCGCCAAGCGGTTCAACAGGATAAAGCTAAGCGGTTGGATTTATGCCGTAACTGGGTCGATTACGCCCTGTCACAGCAGAGTTTATTAGATGAGCTAGCCGAGATTTCGCCACAGCTCCCGCTGCGTATTTGCCATAACGACACTAAAATCAATAATATGCTGTTCGATAAGCGCGACATGTCGAGCATGGCAATTATCGACCTCGATACGTGCATGAAAGGGCATTTGATGTATGACTTTGGCGATATGGTGCGTACCTTCTGTTCGCCTGAAGCCGAAGATTCGACCGCCCTTGATAATGTTAAAGTGCGCCAATCAATCTTTGCCGCCATTTGCCGTGGTTATTTAAGTGAACTGGGCGAAGTACTAACTGAAGTCGAAAAACGTAGCCTCTGGCTTGGGGCGCGGGTGATTTGTCTGATGATCGGCGTGCGTTTTTTAACGGATTATCTCAATGGTGACGTGTATTTCCATGTGCACCGTGAGGGCCACAATCTGGATAGGGCTGCGAATCAATTTACCTTGTATCAAAGCCTGTTAGATCAAGAAGCCGAGTTAAAGGCTTGCTTCTAACCCTGAAACGTCAACACGCCCTAATCAAACGCCCCATTTGGGGCGTTTTGTTTTTGGCTTATATACGACATAATTGCAACATCAAAACCCTTTAGTCTCATATGGATTTGGCTTGGAATGGGCACCCTCGAAGCTCCCTCTGCATTAACGTGTTCGCGCCGTAGCGCTAGAAATCTCTGGTTAAGATGCACCCTGCGTCGCTCGCAGCAGGAAGCCGTGGCTTCGTCGATGATGACGGCGACGAGCGATAACTTTTTCAATGCCTACGCAATTTTTCTCGGTGCCAGTCTTGCGCAAATGGGCTTTGTTACCGGTTTGCCACAGCTTTTTGGGGCGATGTCGCAGCTGGTTTCGGTATGGTTAGCGAGTCACTTTTCCCGCCGTAGTTTTATCGTCTACTGCGCAGCTTTGCAGGCGTTGGTGGTATTGGGAATGGGCGCGTTAGCGGCCTTTCGTCCCGAACATGCGGTATGGATATTTATCGCGCTCGCCGTGGGATACCACGGGTTTATCAATCTTATCCAACCCCATTGGCGCGCTTGGATGGGGTCTATCGTGCCCGAACGTCGCCGTGGCGCCTTTTTTGCGGCGCGTACCCGCTTAACCATGGGCGCATCCTTAAGCGTATTTTTTGTGGGCGGTGGCATTCTTACTCTTACTGATTCGCTGCAAATGGCCTGGTTAGGTTTTACCTTGTTGTTTTCGATAGCGGCTATGGGACGTTTTGTCTCGGCTTGGTTGTTATTGCAAATGCACGACCCAGATCCGCGCGAAGCCAAGCAGCGGGGCGTATTTATCCAAACCATCCGCAATTTTCGCGGAGCATGGAAGGATAAAACCTTCCGCCAATACAGCCTATTTGTGGCCAGTATGCAGGCGATGGTAGCCATCTCGGCGCCGTTTTTCGTCGTATATATGCTGGAAGACTTGAAGTTTAGCTACATTGAATTTGTGCTAGCCAGTGTGGCATCGATAGCGACTCAGTTTGTGACGCTGAAGTTTTGGGGACGATTTAGCGATCAATTTGGTAATCGTTTGGTGATGATTATCACCAGCTGCATGATCCCAAGCTTGCCGTTGTTATGGCTGTTTTCCGATAACTATTTGTATATTCTCCTCATTCAGGCCTTTTCGGGCTTAGCGTGGAGCGGCTTTACCTTAAGTACCGCCAATTACCTTTATGATATTCGTCCCTTTCGCAGTGATTTTGCGACCTACGCGGCGCTGCAAGCGTCACTCAGCGCTGGGTTGGTGTTTGTGGGGGCCATGGTCGGCGGCACGATAGCTTCCCATGCGGCGGACTTTTTAGTCTGGTCAGGTTGGAATAGCTGGCTCAGTAGTCCGATTTTTGTGGTGTTTTTGGTGTCGACCATACTGCGCGCATTCGTGACGCTATGGTTTATTCCGCGTTCGGTCGAACCGAAAGTCAGGCCTAGGCCGCAGTTACTGCAACTTATCTTCCGTATCCGCGGTTTTAACGCGATTTCGGGCGTGAGTCTCGACTGGTTAACTGTGGTAAAACGCCGAAATACCCCTGACTAGCTTTCCCAACCGTTGAGTTTTAAAGCTTATAATCGAAGAACTTACGTTTTTCCGGACCCGAGGCATTAGCGCTGATCTTATTCGGGTGTTTATATTCATCCCAACTGGCGACATTGCGGCCGACATTGAGTTTAGGAAAATTCTGTTGGTTTTCGGCGCTGGCCAATCCGATAAATGTTAATAACTGGCCGAGGGCGCCTTGCTGGCTCACATCGAGTGATAAGAAGTCATCTCTGCCAGCAAAATAGTCGAATACGCTTTGTTTATGGCGCTGATAACAATCGATAAGATGTTGTGTATCTTGCGGGTTTTCAATCAAACCGACACCAAAGCTATGGCGAAAACTGCGCTTCATAATCGGGTGGAATCGGCCGGTTTGTGCATCTAAATGTGGCAGCATTCGACTGAGTAACATCTGCATCGACGGCACCCAAGAATCTAGCTCTCGGTCAAGATAAACAAACTTGGCTTTGGAGAATAACTCATCCAACTGTTTGAAATCGCTAAAACAAGGCGCATCGGAAATCGCATCCGCCTGCATAAAGGCTTCTTTGGTAAACGCCATATGCGCCACTTTTAAGCCTTGCTCCAATAAGGCCACGCTCACGCTCGTCGTCCCTGTACGGGGCAGCCCTATGATAATCAGCTTATTGACGAATTCAGGATGAGAATGCAGTGAGGGCATGAACTATGGCTCTTAGTGAATGCGTGTGGCGCGATGAAAGTGTCGCGCAGTATATCTTAGCGAGCGAGATTTGTCGGTAGTTGAGGAGCAGTCTACAGCGCAAGCTTTGGGATTTGCTTCCGGCGCATTTTTAAAGACGCTTAGTCGGTATTTGCCAGTTTATCCCGTAAAAAATCAATCAATACCTTCACTTTGGTTGGGAGGTATTTTCGCTGCGGATATACGGCATAAATACCATGTTCGGGGAGTAGAAAGTTAGTCAGTATCGTTTGTAAACGCCCAGCCTGTAGATCGGATTCAACAATAAAGAGTGGTAAGTTGGCGATGCCAAGACCATCGAGACAGGCTCGATGGATGGCATCACTATTATTTACTTGATAGTTCC
Organism: Shewanella sp. MR-4; assembly: GCF_000014685.1. NCBI lineage: Bacteria > Pseudomonadati > Pseudomonadota > Gammaproteobacteria > Alteromonadales > Shewanellaceae > Shewanella > Shewanella sp. MR-4. The sequence continues at coordinate 4,313,892 of NC_008321.1, read as the reverse complement.
CTTTGGGTTGGATGCGTTGCATGCCATTGGGACTCTGGAAACTCCATTCCACACCGTCTTGAAAGTAACTGTAAAACAAGCAGTTGTGCTGAGTTAGCTCGCGAGGAACCATGGGTGAACCGTGCTGAGCTAGATATGCGGGGGACGCGCAAATCACGCTCAAACAAGGGGCAATTTTGCGGGTGATAAGGCTGGAGTCAGGAAGCTCGCCAATTCGAATGGCCAGATCGAAGCCGCCTGCGATTAAATCAGTGGTCTTATCATCCATTTGCATTTGCAGCTGAATATCGGGGTAACGTTTTAAAAACTCAGCGATTAAAGGCGCAATATACAAGCGGCCAAACACCATAGGCACGGAAATTCGCAGATTGCCTTTAGGCGTTTGCTGCAGCTCGGAGATAGCATCCAATCCTTCTTGAGTGAGCTGCACTGCGGGGCGAATATATTCGAAATAGCGTGCGCCAGCATCCGTCAGGCTCAAACTGCGAGTGGTACGTTGTAGCAACTGAATACCTAAGTGTTGCTCCAGTTGCGTAATACGCTTGCTGATGGCCGATTTGCTCAGCCCAAGTTTTTGTCCTGCGGCGGAAAAGCTACCGCATTCCACTACAGTGACAAAAATGGGCAGGGCAGAAAAATGATCCATCAAAGGGCTCCAATGTTGTGGCTGTGAGTTTTTATGCTCAGGCTGATCTGCGGCGATGATAACCCGTGTTGTAGCTCATCCCTGGAAACAGGTGCCTAATCTAATTACTGTTGAGATATGTTCAACAATGGGTTTCATGTATGCGGTATTATCAATCTTAAATCAAGATAGTAGACTATTTCGCAACTAAAAACCTATTCCCTTGGTGTTGAAGGCGCTAAAGCATTATTGGCAGATAGACTTGCTAACTATGCTCTGTTTTTCGTGTGCCTTCGCGTTAGATTTTGGGTGTTGTATAGTACTGTGCTGCTTGTCTTGACGGATTAAGCCGTGCCTTTAGTGTGTTGTTAGGAGTCGTATGTCATCTTTAACCCCGAATCATGCTGCCGCTTTACCCTATACTTGGGTGCTTTTCGATGCAGATGAAACTCTCTTTTATTTCGATGCTTTCGAAGGGCTGAAGCGAATGTTTTCAGGCTTTGGCATCGATTTTACTCGTACCGATTTCGAAGAATATCAAAGTGTAAACAAGCCGTTATGGGTTGCGTATCAGGATGGCAAGATCAGCGCCGCCGAACTGCAAACCATACGTTTCGAGCCATGGGCGGCAAAGCTTGCGGTTACCCCGCAAACCTTAAACAGTGCATTTTTAACGGCGATGGCTGAGATTTGTGCGCCCTTGCCCGGTGCCCGTGAATTACTGGCCGCACTGCAGGGAAAAGCCAAAATGGGGATCATCACCAATGGTTTTACCGAGTTGCAAACAGTGCGTTTAGAGCGTACTGGTTTACAGCATCATTTTGATATTTTGGTTATTTCAGAAAAAGTGGGCATGGCTAAACCCGATATCGGTATCTTTGAACACGCCCTCGAGTTGATGGGTCAGCCTGCGCGCGAACAAGTGTTGATGGTGGGCGATAACCCACATTCAGACATTCAAGGCGGCATCAATGCGGGATTCAACACCTGTTGGTATAACGTCCATGGACACGCAGCCCCCGCAGGTATTCGCCCGCACTTTCAAGTCGCCTCCCACCATGAGCTACAGCAGAAGCTCATGCCATTACTCGGTTAGTCTCCAAAAAATCAAAAGCCCTTTAAAAGGGCTTTTGGTTTTAGATAACACAAGCAACACTATTCAACGTTCTGGATCTGCTCGCGCATTTGTTCGATAAGTACTTTGAGCTCGACTGCGGCGGCGGTGATTTCGGTGCTGATGGATTTTGAGGCGAGGGTGTTAGATTCGCGGTTAAATTCCTGCATCATAAAATCTAAGCGGCGGCCTTCGCTGCCGCCTTTTTTGAGGATGCGGCGCGCTTCGGTGACATGGGCTTCGAGTCTGTCCATCTCTTCGGCCACATCTTGTTTTTGTGCTAACAGGATCATCTCCTGCTCGATGCGGGCGGGGTCGAGTTCACCTTTGATCTCAGCGAGGCGATTAGTGAGTTTATCGCGCTGATATTCCATCACTTTAGGCATGTGCTTGCGCACGATAGCGATTTGTTCTTCGACGCCTTCTAAACGGCTTAACAGCATGTCTTTAATCGCTGCTCCTTCGCGGCCACGGGCTTCGATAAACTGGTCTATCGCTAAATCGAAAGCCGTTAATAGCTCGGCGCCTATGGCGTCCATATCTTGCTCTGAGCTTGAGAGCACGCCTGGCCAGCGCAAAATATCAGTTAGGCTGACTTCGCCTTGGCCGGCTTCTTGTTTTAACCAGCTGGCAGCGTCGAGCAACTGCTTAGCTAACCCTTGGTTTAATTTGAGTTCGTTATTGCTGTTGTCGGCTAACTCGTAGCGTAAATTGACCTCGACTTTACCGCGGCTTAAGCGTTTACGCAGACGATCGCGCAGTACGGGTTCGAAGCTGCGGAATTGTTCTGGCAGACGTAGGTAAGTTTCGAGATAACGCTGGTTGACTGAGCGAATTTCCCAAGAGGCAGTGCCCCATTGTGCTTTGTGCTCGATGCGAGCGTAGGCTGTCATGCTTTGGATCATGGGATTGTCCTGATGGTTGAATCGTCATATTGATAGGCGATTATAGAGTCAATGGCTTTAGGATTAAAGGCATACAGTATACTGCGAAGGGGAAGCTTGTGTTGTAAATGGCGGAGTTTGCCAGAGAATTGCCCTAGGCATGGCATCCTCAGGCACAAATCCCTATAATATGCAGCCAAAATCGGTCAATGACTCAGAATACAGGAATCTCGCATGCGTCCAAGTAACAGAACGCCAGCACAAACACGTCCCATCACTATCACTCGCCAGTTTACGGCCCACGCCGAAGGTTCTGTGTTGGTGGAGTTTGGCGAAACCAAAGTACTTTGTACCGCCAGTTTTACTGAGGGTGTGCCACGTTTCCTTAAAGGTCAGGGACAAGGCTGGGTGACGGCGGAATACGGTATGTTGCCACGTTCAACTCACAGTCGTATGGACCGTGAAGCGGCTCGCGGCAAGCAATCTGGTCGTACTCAAGAGATCCAGCGTCTGATTGGCCGTGCGCTGCGTGCTTGCGTCGATATGAAAGCCCTTGGTGAAAACACTATCGTTATCGATTGTGACGTGATCCAAGCCGATGGCGGTACTCGCACCGCATCTATCACAGGTGCCTGTGTGGCTCTTGTGGATGCGCTGAACTGGGCCCGTGGTAAGGGCATCATCAAGTCTAACCCGCTGAAGTTTTTAATTGCTGCGGTCAGCGTCGGTATCTACAACGGTGAAGCTATTAGCGATCTCGAATATGTGGAAGACAGCGCGGCTGAAACCGATATGAACGTTGTCATGACGGAAACCGGTAAGATTATTGAAATTCAAGGTACGGCTGAAGGTGAGCCGTTTAGCCATGAAGAATTGATTGAGCTACTCGGGTTGGCGAAGAACAGTATTCGTGAAATCGTCGATGTGCAGAAAGCCGCATTGAATTAATTGTTGTTGATAAGAAGCCCCGTTATGGGGCTTTTTATTAAATCAATATTGCTATAACCCAATAAAAATAGAACGTTAAAGTCGTAAGGAGAGATTGTGAAAGCCTATCAACGTGAGTTTATTGAATTTGCCCTAGAGCGTCAGGTACTGCGATTCGGTGAGTTTACCCTTAAATCGGGCCGTATCAGTCCTTATTTCTTTAATGCGGGTTTATTTAATACTGGACGGGACCTTGCGCGTTTAGGACGTTTTTATGCGGCGGCGTTAGTGGATTCAGGCATAGAGTACGATCTGTTGTTTGGCCCTGCTTACAAAGGTATTCCGATTGCGACCACAACTGCGGTGGCCTTGTGCGAACACCACGATATCGATATCCCCTACTGCTTTAACCGTAAAGAGAAAAAAGATCACGGTGAAGGTGGCAGCTTAGTTGGTAGCGAGCTTAAAGGTCGGGTGATGCTGGTGGATGATGTGATCACCGCGGGTACGGCGATTCGTGAGTCGATGGAAATCATCGAGGCCCATCAGGCGCAGCTGGCAGGCGTATTAATCGCGCTGGATAGACAAGAGAAGGGCAAGGGCGAACTGTCGGCCATTCAAGAGGTTGAGCGTGATTTTGGCTGCGGTATTGTGGCGATCATCAAACTTGCGGATCTGATCAGCTATCTGTCAGAAAAACCGGGTATGGAAGCGCAACTGGCGGCGGTAAGCCAGTACCGTGAGCAGTATGGCATCGAAGCCTAATAAGGCTTAAGCAGGTTATAAATCGCTAAAACAAAAACGCTGCGATTCATCAAGAATGGCAGCGTTTTTTTATGCACTGATTAAATCTAACAGCTTATTTGGATTGATTTAAAAACTCGGCACGGGTGGCGGGGTTAGATTTAAAAATGCCCCCTAGGGCGGTGGTCGTGGTGGAGCTGGTGGAGTCCATCACGCCGCGGGATTTTACGCAGTAATGCACCGCATCCATTTTTACGGCCACGTCTTTGGTTTCGAGTAGGGTTTGCAAGGCTACTAGCACTTGCTGAGTTAAACGCTCTTGCACCTGTGGACGCTGGGAGAAGAAACGTACTATGCGGTTAATCTTTGATAAACCGATAATTTTTTTACGTGGGATATAAGCGATTGTCGCTGTGCCATCGATAGTGACTAAGTGATGCTCACAGGTACTGGTCAGGCTGATGTCCTGCACGCGCACCATCTCATCAAAGCCCATTTTGTTATCAATGACAGTGATCTTCGGGAAGTTCTCATAGTCTAAGCCGGAGAAAATTTCGTCGACATACATTTTGGCAATGCGGCGTGGAGTATCGGCAAGACTGTCGTCGGAAAGATCCAATGACATTAGCGTCAGGATTTCCTTCATATGGAATTCAATCTTGTCCTTACGCTCTTCAGGCGTAAACACATTGGGGAGCATGGGGGTTTCAAGTCCGCGTTCTTGTAGGGCGGCTTGTACTTTTACTGCTGCTTCACTTAATGCCATCTTATCCTCCACTACTGCAGTAGCGGCTATCACTGAAAACCTAGCACCCTAAACTGAGTTTGTACAATGGGTGAACTCAGGTACAAATCGACTGGTTCTTATCTGGGTAAGAACAAGGTGGGGGAGAATAGCGCGAATTGCGGATAATTCATACCAAAAAACGCTCACGCTGAAGATGAAAAAGCCGATAGTCCTTATCGATTATCGGCTCCTTGGGGGGCTAAAACATCATTATCTTGATGAAGATAGTAGTTATTTTAGTGAGTACTAAAGTTTCAGGTTGGTTTTTAAGAAGCTTAGCATCTGATCGTAATACTTGGCTCTATGGCTATCATCATAAAAACCATGGCCTTCGTTATCCATCACCAGTTTTTGATAGGGATAATTATGGGCCTTGAGGGCTTTTTCGAGTGATTCGAGTTGCTCAATCGGTGCTCGCTCATCGTCACCACCGTGCACCAGTAAGAGGTTCGCTTTTAATTTTGCTACGTTCTCAGAGGGAGACATGGCTTTTAGGGTGGCTTTGTCTTGGCCAAGTACGTCCTTAAGATAGCTTGTGCCTGAACGTGTTCTGGCGACGTCACCTTCATCAAACATCAATTCCAGATCATACACACCGGCAAAACCAACCGCGCATTTAAACATATCGGGTGCTAATACCGCACTTTGCAAGGCGCTATAGCCGCCAAAGCTACCGCCTGCGATACACACCCGTTCCTTATCGGCAAGGCCTTGGTCAATCACATATTGAGTGGCATCGATAATATCGTGCTGAATATCCGAGCCCCATTTTTGATAGCCAGCTTGCTCGAAACGTTCGCCATAACCACCTGAGCCACGGAAGTTAACCTGTAAAACCGCCATACCATTTTGAGCAAGTAGTTGGTTTTGTGGGTCAAACCCCCACCAGTCACGAATGCCATGGGGGCCACCATGGGGATTGACGACCAAAGGTAAATTTTTGGCTTCTTTTCCATTGGGTAAGGTTAAGTAGCCATGGATTTTCTGGCCATCACGGTTAGTGAAACTAATAGGTTTAACCTCAGCCATTTTTTCTGGGTCGAGCCACTTACGGGCGGCGGCCAGATACTCTAGCTTGAGCTTTTTCGTATCAAACAAATAGTAATCACCGGGATTGCGATCGTTAAATGCAATCACCACCAATTGTTCGCCATTACGGGTTTCGCTGACGATTTGTACTTGATGCCCCGGCAGGGCCGCGAGTAAATCCTTAAGCAGTTTGGCATGGTTATCGTTGTTATCGACAAAGGCATAGCTTGGATAGCCATTTTCAAACTCAACGGCATAGAGCTGTTTGTTAGTGCCATTTATCCAGAAGTTGCTTGGATCGACCACTTCATCTTGAATAATCTCGGCCTTCTCCCCTGTTTCGAGATTGATGCGATAGACACCTAAGGTTTCAGTGCCCACTCGGCCTGCGGCGTAAATACTATTTTTATTATCGGCGAAAGAGATAGGTGTAAAATCACTTAAGCCTAAGTTGAGTTTATCGGTGTTTAACCATTCGCCATCTTTGCGGTAAAAGACTTTAGTGATGTTTTTGCCATCTTCCCCAGCCACAAAGCGGACTTCACCTTCATGATCTGTCATAAAGCGTGCTCGGCCAATGGGGGAGCCTGTGATGCGTTTACGAACCCCACTAAAAAGGTCTACGCGGTAAACATCCTGAAGTGTTTCACTCAAGTCTGGGGCACCACCCCATGGGATCGCATTGACCAGCATATAACGCTCGTCATCAGGCAGAGGATCGAGAATAAAGGCGGTAGCACTTATAGGAGTATTTTTCTTGATATTCGAGCCGGTTTGCTGCTCGCCGCTGTTATATCCAAATAGATATTTAGGGCGAGAACCATCGGCATTGACCGCCATTAATTCGCCGTAGTATTGGGGCACATCGCTCCAGCCCTTAAGGTATTCTTTTGCAAGTACAATACGCTCACTATTTGCCCATTCATAGGTGCCTACCTGCGCGTTGCTCGGGAAGCGAATTGCGTTAAGCAGTTTTTTGGTTTGGGCATCGAGTACTAAGAGGACATTCTTGCCTTCGACACTAGTGATTGCACTTAAGTACTTGCCGGTAGGCGAGATCTTGACGTTAGAGTACTCGTTACCGCGACTGAATAATTGGGATTGTGACAGGGCATTTGTCGCCGAGGTTTCGGCCGCTAATGTGCTGAAAGGCATAATAGGCAAGCAAATTACAGCCAGCGCGGCAAATGGCAAAGTTTTCATCTGACATCCTTGTAAATTTATTGTGGTTTTTGTTTTAAAAAGATGTATTGCAGATTAAAACAAAAGAAATACCAATACAAGGAGTAGGGGATAAAAGAAAGGACGGTGATTACCGTCCTTTGTATTGAAAAATCATTAGCTTTGTAACAGCTGATGCTGAATAAAGCGCCACTGTTCATCGAAGTGCTGTGTCGGTTTGAGTTTAAACTCACTGCGCACAAATTGGGCGATTCGGCCTTCGGCGAAGGCTAACAGTAAATTAGCTAAAATAGCCTCATCTAAATTAAAGCCTTTGCCTTCACGTAGGGTTTTTTCCCGCAGAATTTGCTTGAGTTGGGTTTCAATTTTGGCAAATAGGGTGCTGATACGACTGCGTAGACGCTCGTTTTCACCTAAGAGTGCATCGCCATTGAGTACCCGAGAGATCCCCGGGTTGCGCTCGGCGAAAATCAACAGCAGTTGTAGCACTAGTTGGCAGCGTCTCATGGTGTCTTTTTCATCGTCCATGATGATGTTGATGCGGGAGAGTAATGACTCTTCAATAAACTCAATTAACCCTTCAAACATCCGCGCCTTACTCGGAAAGTGGCGATAGAGTGCCGCTTCCGACACGCCCACTTCAGAGGCGAGCTTAGCGGTGGTAATACGTTGTCCTGGGCTGGTTTCTAGCATTTGCGCTAGGCATTGCAGTATGTGTTCACGACGATTAATTTTTGGGCTTACAGCCATTGCAGTATCCTTGCTCAATATCGATGCGGTTATTTAGTGCCAGAATGGCCAAATCCACCTTCACCACGATCTGAGCTGTCGAACTCATCAACGAGTTTGAATTGTGCTTGTACCACAGGAACAAACACCAGTTGTGCGAGACGATCACCAATTTCTAAAGTAAATGGGGTATCGCTGCGGTTCCAGCAAGAGACCATCAAGGGACCTTGATAATCTGAATCGATAAGCCCAACCAGATTTCCGAGTACGATACCGTGTTTATGGCCAAGGCCTGAACGGGGCAGGATCACGGCGGCAAGGCCTGGGTCTGCCACGTGGATGGCGATGCCCGTCGGGATTAACTGAGTCTCACCCGGGGCTATCGTCATTGTGGTATCAATCATGGCGCGAAGATCCATTCCCGCGCTGCCTGGAGTGGCATAGGCGGGCAGGGGAAACTCAGAGCCAATACGGGAGTCGAGGATCTTTAATTCAATCGGTGTTTTCATTTATTTTGTTTTTTCTTTCACTATCAACGAAAGTAATTGCCGAGCCAACGTGAGCTTATCGGTGGCAGGCAAATCTTGACTACCCTGCGGCCAGAATACACGCAGGGCATTGGAATCGGCATTAAAGCCAAGACCAGCAACGGATACATCGTTTGCGGCGATCATATTCAAATTTTTGCGTTTGAGTTTATCGCGGGCGTAGGCTTCTACATCATGGGTTTCGGCGGCAAATCCCACCATAAAAGGACGGGTTGCCAAGCTTGCGACCGTCGCTAAGATATCAGGATTCCTCACCAGCGCAAGTTGCATTTCTTCGGCGGACTTTTTGATCTTACAGTCCGCAATATCGCTGACGCGATAGTCGGCAACCGCCGCACAGCCGATAAAAATATCTTTTTTATCAACATTATCCATCACAACATCGAGCATGTTTTGTGCGGATTCAACATTGATTCGCGTCACCCCTTCAGGCGTGGCTAAATTTACTGGTCCTGCGACCAAGGTCACAGCGGCGCCCATGTCGGCGGCGGCTTTCGCTAAGGCGAATCCCATCTTGCCTGAGCTGTGATTAGAGATATAACGCACAGGATCGATGGCTTCGCGGGTTGGCCCTGCGGTAATGAGCACCGATTGACCTGCTAGGGGCTGTGAGGAGACATCTTTTGTTGCAAAAAAGTCTGTTGCCAGCTCGGCAATCTCAAGCGGTTCGAGCATACGGCCAGGGCCGACTTCGCCGCAGGCTTGGCTGCCGCTGGCGGGGCCCCAAAGGGTATAACCACGGCCTTGTAAACTGGTTAAATTGGCTTGGGTGGCCGCATTGCGATACATCTGCTGATTCATCGCGGGGCACAGGGCTATTGGCGCTTCGGTCGCAAGGCAAGTGGTGGTGATAAGCTCATCCGCCATGCCCGCATTGATACGGGCCAGCAAATTCGCGGTGGCAGGGGCGATAATCACTAAATCCGCCCAGCGCGCCAGCTCGATATGACCCATTGCCGCTTCGGCAGCGGGATCGAGTAAACTTGATGCCACGGGATGGCCTGATAAGGCTTGCAGTGTGAGTGGGGTAATAAATTCCATGGCGCTCTGGCTCATCACCACACGCACATCAAAGCCGCGTTCTTTTAAGCGGCGCACTAAATCCGCACTTTTGTAGGCCGCAATGCCGCCACCAATACCCAGTAGGACGTTTTTCGTTATCAGGCTCACTGACATCATCCGAGATTGAAATAATGTTGCCAACCATACCACAAAGCGACTAATTGGCGTGACTGTCCCAGTTCAAAAAATCTCGTCCATACTTGTTTAAAGTAAAAATTCGCGCTGACAGGGAGGTCGTATGGCGATTAAGGATTGGCCCGAGGGCGAAGGCCCGCGGGATAAATTATTAGTAAAAGGCGCCGCCCATCTCTCGGATGCAGAATTACTGGCTGTTTTACTGCGAAATGGTCTGAGCGGTTTAAATGCGGTCGACCTTGCCCGTTCACTTATTCAAGAATTTGGAGGTTTAAGAAGCTTACTTTGCGCACCAAAGCATCAGGTGTGTCGACTTCCGGGCGTGGGACCTGTAAAATACGCCCAGCTTCAAGCCGCGGCTGAATTAGCGAGGCGTGTGGCACAAGAAAACCTGCAGAGAGGTCAGGTTTTGACAAATCCCGATTTAACTCGGGATTATTTAATGAGACAATTAGCTGACCGCTCCTATGAAGTGTTCGCAATTTTGCTGCTGGATAGCCAGCATAGAGTGATTCAATTCGTCGAATTATTCCGCGGAACAATAGATTCAGCTTCGGTGTATCCACGTGAAGTGGTGAGCCTAGTGCTGGAAAAAAAGGCTGCTGCCGTCATAGTGTGTCACAATCATCCGTCTGGTATTGCCGAGCCCAGTCAGGCTGACAGACGAATAACTGAGCGATTAAAAAATGCGTTAGCAACCATAGACGTATCCTTACTGGACCATATGGTTGTTGGTGATCGAGAGATAGTTTCCTTCGCGGAACGAGGCTGGATTAATTAATCTAACGCTTGATCTTACCTCTATGATCGTGTATAAAATGCGCCCTCTTTGTGCCTCGGGCGACGGCCATACGAGGTACATTAATGCTCGAGCGTTAAAATTGTTTTTTGGAGAAGACTGACATGTCAAGAGTATGCCAAGTTACTGGCAAGAAGCCGATGGTTGGTAACAACCGTTCGCACGCAAAAAACGCGACCCGTCGTCGTTTTTTACCTAACCTGCAAAACCACCGTTTCTGGTTAGAAGAAGAAAAACGTTTCGTACAGTTACGTGTATCTACTAAAGGTATCCGTCTGATCGATAAGAAAGGTATTGAAGTTGTTGTTGCTGAACTTCGTGCCCGTGGCGAGAAGGTGTAATAGATCATGGCTAAAGCTAAAGGTAATCGTGAGAAGATCAAATTAGTTTCTACAGCTAAAACTGGTCACTTCTACACAACTGAAAAAAACAAGCGTAACATGCCAGAAAAAATGGAAATCAAAAAATTTGATCCAGTTATTCGTCAGCACGTTATCTACAAAGAAGCAAAAATCAAGTAATCCTTGTTTAGTGTTTCGAGAAAAGCCCCTTATCTAAGGGGCTTTTTTTTTGGTCTTTTTTCGGCTTCTCGTCATCAAGTTGAGATAAATCTGTCCCATACTCGGCAGTGCTGCGAAATCGCATTTGGTTAAAAAAATGTGATTATTTATCAAAAATGCAATTTTTTGAAAATATAAGCACTTTATTGTATTAAAACTGCATTTTAATGAGAATAAATTCTTTATTGGTGAATTAAAATGCAATACTATACGCGTGATTTAGTCATTCATTCCTGGTGTGCCATATCGGCTTTGCCAGCTCAAATATGAGGTGTAAACAACGCGTGCGTACCACTGAACTGGTTGATGGATTTCGTCATTCCGCCCCTTACGTCAATGCCCATAGAGGGAAAACCTTTGTGGTGATGTTGGGTGGCGAGGCTTTAGCACAAAATCAATTTCGCGGCATTTTAAATGACGTGGCCCTGTTGCACAGTTTAGGCATTAAAGTGGTGTTAGTGTATGGCGCGAGGCCGCAAATCGATTCGGCATTAGCGGCCAATGGGATTGAACCCGCCTACCACGAAGGTGTACGTATCACCGATGAAGACTCACTCAAAGTGATCAAGCAGGTCGCGGGTGCATTGCAGTTTGATATCACCGCACGTTTATCGATGAGTCTAAGTAATACGCCGATGCAAGGCGCGCAAATTAACTTAGTCAGCGGTAACTTTGTGATCGCCCAGCCACTGGGGGTCGATAATGGCATCGATTTTTGCCTAAGTGGCAAAGTGCGCCGTATCGATACTCAAGGGCTTAAGCGTCAGCTCGATAACCACTGTATTGTGTTGATGGGGCCGATTGCTGCATCCGTTACTGGCGAAAGCTTTAACCTCACCGCCGAAGAGATTGCCACTCAGGTTGCGATCAAGCTTAAGGCCGACAAGATGATCGGCTTTAGTTCGCAAAATGGCATCCTCGATCGCAATGGCGATGTGATTGCCGAATTAATGCCAAATGATGCGCAAAACATTCTGACTAAGCTCGCAGAGCAAGGTTCGGCCTGTATTGGTACTATGGCCTTCCTCAAGGCGAGTATCGATGCGTGCCGCAATGGTGTGCCCCGTTGTCATTTGGTCAGTTATCTCGATGACGGTGCCTTGCTGCAGGAGTTGTTCTCCCGTGAAGGCATAGGCACGCAAATCGTGACTGAAAGCGCTGAGCGTCTGCGCCGCGCATCGATTAGCGATATTGGCGGTGTACTGAACTTAATTCGTCCTCTGGAAGAACAGGGCATTTTAGTGCGCCGAAGCCGTGAGCAGCTTGAGATTGAAATCGAGCAGTTTATGTTGATTGAGCGTGATGGCTTAGTCATTGGCTGCGCCGCCCTGTATCCCTTTGAAGAGGATAACGCCGGTGAGTTTGCCTGTTTGGTGGTGCATCCGGATTATCGCGATGCGGATAGGGGCAGCTTATTGCTGAAAAATATCATAGGCCAGGCGCGTAGCCGTGGTTATTCCCGTTTGTTTGCCTTGACCACCCGCAGCATTCACTGGTTTTTAGAACATGGCTTTGTGATCGAAGATGTGGAAGCCTTACCGCAGAAGAAAAAGCAGCTGTATAACTATCAGCGCCGCTCTAAAATTCTCGCCCTCGATCTTTAAGCTTTTAACGCTTGATAAGATGCCAGCCTAGCGCTGGCATTTTTGTTGACATAATATGTCTTTGTTGGCAGATTAAGCTTTTCTCCCTTAAGGACTGCCCACCATGGTGACTCAGTTTTTCTCCCTCGCGCCTCTGACTCAAACTTCAATTTTAAGCTTTATTATCTTGTTGTTAGGTTTAGCTGGTGTACTGTGGATGTTGTGGGTTAAACCTATGCCGAAAGTGGCTAAATCGGCGAGCTTAGGCATCTTGTTAGTGATGATTGGCGGATTTTCTTGGGTGTTTTATCAATCCCATAATGCTGAAATCGCGCTAACCGACACCGAGCTAAAACTCGATATTCCCTTCTATAAAGTGCAATTAGCGCGTTCCGAACTGTTGGTCGAGCAGGCGCGTCTTATCGACTTGAAGCAAGAGATGGATTTAGCGCCCAGCTTTAAAACCAATGGTATAGGTATGCCAGGGTTTCAACTCGGTTGGTTTAATCTGAAGGGGAAGGGTAAGGCATTTGTGGCCGTGACGGATAAATCCGAACTAGTGTTAGTGCCAACGACGCGAGGCTACAATCTGCTCTTGTCTGTGCCAGAGGGTGAGAAGTTTATTAGCCAGCTACAAAAATAGCTGGTTAAGTAGATGCTCACTTAACCAGTATTTTTGCAAGTGTCGGTAGCGGCGTGATCTCATCACGCCGTTTTGCGTTTATAGGCCATATCGAAGGTGAACACCAACAGGGCGCTCCAGATAAAGCCGAAGGTGATGCTCTTCTCGGCATCGAAGGGTTCATTGAATAAGGTTACCGCGAGGATAAACATAATACTCGGGCCGATATATTGGAAAAAGCCGAGCATAGACAATGGAATACGTACCGCTGCACCGGCAAAACACAATAGTGGAATCGTGGTAACAATCCCGGCTGCCATTAATAATACGTTAAGGTGCCAATCGTTGGTTAGCATATTCGCTGTGGCGCTATCTAAGGTCGCGACCAGATAAACCAATGCGACTGGCAGCAGGATAGCGGTTTCGACTAGCAGACCCGATTTTGCATCCACATTGACCTTTTTACGCAGCAGCGCATACACCCCGAAGGTGCCCGCTAAGGCGAGGGAGACAATAGGGATCGAGCCGAATGAGACTAATTGGATCAGCACGCCAGCACTCGCCAGCGAGACGGCAAACCATTGCAACTTACGTAATCTTTCACCTAAAAACAGCATGCCGAGCAGCACATTCAGTAGGGGATTAATAAAGTAACCCAAGCTGGCATCGAGCATATGATCGTTATTCACAGCCCAGATAAAAATCAACCAGTTGGCCGCAATTAATAGGGAGGTGATGGTGAGTACGAGTAGTTGTTTGGGCTGTTTAAACAGCTGGCGCAGTTTTCCAAAGCCACCGATAAACAGCATGATGATCACCATAAACACAAATGACCAGATCACCCGATGCAGTAAAATTTCGGTGGCCGAAACATGGTGGAGTAGTTTGAAATATAAGGGCGCAAATCCCCACATACAGTAAGCACTGACGGCAAGTAGGATCCCTTTGCGGTATTCGTTATCAGGCATGAGACATCTTCGAAGGACAACAGGACGGCGATTGTAGGAGGCTATGGGAATTGACTCAAGGTGTGTGCGGTCGCCTTTTTCGTTACAGGATGTCTCCAATGACCAGTGCTCAACAAAAAGAAGAGGGGAAACACCTGAATAATCAAAGTGTTTCCCTTTAGTTTATCGATGGTGAATGCGGTAAAAAAATTCTAAAAAACGAGGTGTGACAACGGACTAGCCAACCATATAAGTGCCTGTGCCGAAGGCGATATGAGTTCCTTGCTCGTTGTGAAGCTCCATACGACACACCGAGACGCGATTGCCGGCACGGATCACGCTGCCCGTGCCAGTGAAAACCTGTCCACGCCCGGGGCGCAGGTAATCAACGCGCATATCGATTGTGCCTAAGGTTTGCAGCCGTTGCTGTAACTCTTCAACCGTCCAATCATCACGACTAGCAACCAGTCCGGCAAAGGCGGTGAGCCCGCCTACCACATCGAGCACTGTAGCCGTAACACCACCGTGGAGAATTTGTTGATGAATATTGCCAATGAGCTCTGGCTTCATATTGATCACTACTTCGACGCCATCAATGTCGTAGCGCTTGATATCCAGCCCCAATAAATTATGAAACGGCACGTGCTGGTCAAACACTTCGGCAACACGTTTTAGTACTTCGGCTTGAATTGGGTTTGTCATGCTGTTCGTCCTTGTAGGCTGTAGGGCTTCTTAGAATAGGGTCGAAGCATGCGTAATGGCATTCGACTTAGAGCAATTAATCTACAGCCAAGCCAATGGGTAATGCAACTTTAGCCTTTGTGTGGGCAAATCGTCTTAGGTGTTGTGATGAGTCGTGGTAGCAGTCTAAGCCTACCTCATTAGTTGTTAGCGCTGGGTCAGTTAGGGCAAGATGGCGCAAGACAGGAGCGATTCTGTCCTTTAGAATAGGCGCCCTTACTTTTTAGCTAGAAGATCCATGGAAACTCAGTTACTCGACATACATGATGATCCGCTGTCACAACGCCTAGCGCAGGTGTTTGGTTACCGTGACTTTAGGGACGGTCAGCGTGAGGTTATCGAACGTGTATGCAGTGGTGAGGACTGCCTTGTGATCATGCCCACTGGCGGCGGTAAGAGTCTGTGTTACCAGTTGCCTGCACTGCTGATGCCAGGCATCACTATCGTGGTATCACCACTGATTTCATTGATGAAAGATCAGGTCGACAGCCTGTTGCAGACGGGGGTCAATGCCGCCTATTTAAACTCCTCGCAGCCGCGGGAGCAGAGTGTAGAGGTGCTTAGGCAGTTGCATAGAGGCGAGCTAAAACTGTTGTATGTGTCTCCTGAGCGGTTACTGACGGCCGATTTTATCGAGCGTATGCGCTCCCTGCCGCTATCCATGTTTGCCATTGACGAGGCGCACTGCATCAGTCAATGGGGACACGATTTTCGTCCCGAATATGCCGCCCTTGGCCAGTTAAAGCAGTTATTTCCCCATGTGCCTATGATGGCGCTCACCGCCACTGCGGATCAGGCGACACGGCAAAATATTTGCGAGCGCCTAGGGATTAATCCTTTTAAATTACTATCGAGTTTCGATCGGCCCAATATTCGCTATACGGTTGCCGAAAAACTCAATGCCGCTAATCAGTTACGACAGTTTTTACTGCAGCAAAATGGCAGCAGTGGCATTGTCTACTGCAGCAGTCGACGCCGTGTGGATGAGGTGGCTGAAAGACTCACCCTGCAAGGGTTTCATGCTAAGGCATATCATGCGGGCATGACGCCACAAGAGCGCGGTGAAGTGCAGGATAGCTTTCTTAAAGATCAAATTGATATTGTCGTTGCTACAGTTGCCTTTGGCATGGGGATTAACAAATCCAACGTGCGCTTTGTGGTCCATTACGATATCCCGAAGAGCATCGAAGCCTATTATCAAGAAACTGGCCGAGCGGGCCGCGATGGACTCGAGGCCGAAGCTTTTATGCTGTTTGATCCTGCCGATATTGGTCGGGTGCGCCATCTTATCGAGCAGTCTGAGCCAGGGCCGCAGCAGCAAGTGGATTTCCATAAACTCAATACCATGGCTGCATTTGCTGAGGCGCAAACCTGTCGCCGCCAAGTGTTGCTGCATTACTTCGATGAAAGCGCGTTAGAGCCCTGCGGCAACTGCGATATTTGTCTCGACCCACCTAAACGTTATAACGGCACCGAGGATGCGCAGAAGGTGCTATCTTGCATCTATCGGATCGGACAACGCTTTGGTATCAATCACTTGATTGAAGTGTTGCGTGGCTCCAAGGGCGCTGCAATTGTCGACCGAGGACACGATAAACTCAGCACTTGGGGCATAGGCAAAGACAAAAGCCATGAATATTGGTTGAGTGTTATTCGTCAGCTCATCCATTTGGGGCTGGCGAGCCAAGATATTACTCGGGGCTCATCCATCACCTTAAACCCTTCGGCCAGACCGATCCTTAAGGGCGAGGTGGCGCTAATGTTGGCAGAGCCGCGTATTCAACTGACGAACATTAAGCGCAAAGTCACTCAATCGCGGGCACCGCTGAATTACGACCGCAAACTGTTTGCGAGGCTAAAAGCCCTACGTCGCACCATTGCCGAGGAGCAGGATGTGCCGCCATATTTGGTGTTTAACGATGCGACCTTAGCGGAAATGGCGGCCATGATGCCTACCAGCCCCGGTGAAATGCTGGCTGTTAACGGGGTCGGTGAGCGCAAACTCAGCCGATTTGGCGACGATTTCCTTGATGAGATAGCCGCTTATTTAGCGGGGGAATAATCGCTTTGCGGATCGCTCACCTTGAGTTTGCCTAACTGGTTAATACTCGCGCGTTTCACCAGAGAATCCAGAGTATCAAACTGTTGCATCACTGCAATCCCAATGTTTACCTTGTGCGTTCCTTGCCACATCTGAATGGTGGGAGTTAACTGGTTGACAACCTTCTGTGCGCCGACTGCTGAGGTATAGGGCAGCACAATAACGATGTCATCAATCGAATAACGCAGCAGTGTGTCTTGCTCACGTAGCTTGTCTTGCAGCTTCTCTAGTAAGGGTGGCAGGTCGACTTGGCGTATTTGGCTGGCATTAAACAGCAATAATGACAGCGGATAAGCCCCTTGTTTAGCACTGTGCAGTGTCAGCTCAAGCTGTTCCAGTGGCGGAAGACTTGCTGCGTCCGTATCTGATGCTGGTGCGCGGTTATTTTGCTTATCAATGAAATACCAAATAGCGCCACCGAGTAACCCCATTGCCACTAAAAATAGGGTGCTGTAGGCCCAGTCGACATTGAGTTCACTCAACAATGAGACATTATGGTGTTGTTGTTCATCGTCGTTGAGTTGCTGTAAACCTTGCTGATTTAACCTGGCTTTGAACTGCAAAATCCGAGTGTTATTCATCGACTCGTTGGCTAGCTCTGCAGCATCGAAGCGCTTTTGTAAAAATTCGTAGGCGAGTTTGTCATTGCCGTGGGTGTGGTGATAATCGCTTAAAATGCCATAAAACCATTTGAGATCAGAATATTGCTTTAGCGCTTGTCCTTGTTCAATGGCAGAATCCATGAGTGTCAGTGCGGCGTCATCTCTATGCTGAGCAAAGCGAACCTGAGCTAACAAACGGGTCGAGCGCATCATAGCGACCCGCTGGTTTTGTTGCTTAAAGGTATTCATCGCAATGGAGATATATTCTTCGGCCGTGTCGATTTTCCCTTTATCGAGGGCGATCGATGCCAAAATGGCATAACTATAGGCAAGTTCGAGTGGCGAACCTATTTCAGGTAGGAGAACTTTGGCTTGTTTTTCTAATTGGTCGCTGTAATCGCGTTCGCCATTATCCAGTGCAATCCGGGCTGCATTGCGCAGCAGTACGTGCCGCACTTTTCCTTTGGCATCAGTACTCTTTAACGCCAGCCTAGTGTAATACATGGCCTGAGGAAAATCGTTGGTAGCATGGAGCAAGTTCCCCATAGCGGCATAGACATAGGCCTGTGGTGGCCACACCCAATTTTGTGTTTGCGAATGGATATCTGGATAGATATCGATAGCGATACGTAGATCTTCGATGGCGGAGGAAAAATTATCCGTATTGGTATCAAGTTGGCCCCTGAGTCTGAGCGCATCGATGAGTGCTTGGGGCTGCTGATAACGTCTGGCAAGGGTAATGGCGGAGTCGAGTAGGGGTAATGCCTCTTGGATATTATCGTAGTTCAGATTGGCATCGGCCTGACAATTCAAAAAATAGGGGCGTGCCTGGTCGAGTTTAAGTTGTTTGGCACTGGCCTCGCCCATTTGTGCAAGATTGATTGCTGCTTCATTTTCCCCCAGTTGCAACAAACTCTGGCACTTGAGCATGCTGAGGCGAAGCCTATCAATATCACTTGAATTATCAGTTGTTTGTTGTTTTTCTAAAGCGGTAATTTGCGCAAAGGCTTTGGTAGGGTACTGGTAAACTTGTTCTGTGAGTGCATCTAATTGGTCGTTAGCACTGACCCATAAAGGGCAAAGCCATAACAGCAGGCTTAGCGCTAAGACACGAAAATCCATTTTTTGCTCCATACCCTGTATTGATTCAACTATCCGTAACGGCGGGCGAGGATTATAACGTGTCTCAAGGTTTTTTTGCATAAAAAATGATTTTTTTGTTCAAAATTTGAGTTGTAGCATTTTGTAGATTTTTCTCTATCAACAAGGGATTAATCGTGCACACTGCGTGTGCAAATACGCAAGTTTTACTATTCTGCAGGAAAAAACTCTTAGAACATGAAAAAAATTGGGGTTGACACACTTAGGCAGGCGAGTTAAATATTAACCGTCCTTATTTTGAGTCAATAGAATAAATATTTAATTTAAATGAATAGAATTAGCAGCAAACTCGACCTCCTCCTTCTCTCTCTCGCGCCACAAACGCGGAGGTCTTAGTGTTGCTCGCTCGATAGATAGGCAAAGCATTCACAAACCCCGCACCAATGTTGCGGGGTTTTTTGTATCTGAATACGGCAAAAGTTAAATAATGAACGGTGACGTTCCATGGAGAAACGAGATGTCTAACAGAGTAATTATATTTGATACCACCTTACGTGATGGCGAGCAGGCGTTAGCGGCAAGCCTGTCGGTCAAAGAAAAGTTACAGATCGCCATGGCGTTAGAACGTCTCGGTGTGGATGTGATGGAAGTGGGGTTCCCTGTGTCGTCACCCGGTGATTTTGAGTCGGTGCAGACCATTGCCCGTACCATCAAAAATAGCCGTGTATGCGCCTTATCTCGCGCACTTGAAAAGGACATCGATGCCGCCGCTCAGGCATTATCCGTTGCCGAACAGTTCCGTATTCATACCTTTATCTCCACCTCCACTATCCATGTGGAGAGCAAGTTAAAGCGCTCATTCGAGCAAGTGTTGGAGATGGCGGTAGGCGCGGTGAAATATGCCCGCAGGTTCACCGATGATGTGGAGTTTTCCTGCGAAGATGCGGGACGCACGCCAATCGATAATCTGTGCCGTATGGTGGAAGCGGCGATTCATGCTGGCGCTCGCACCATCAATATCCCTGATACCGTGGGTTACACAGTGCCAAGCGAGTTTGGTGGCATTATTCAAACCCTGTTTAATCGCGTACCGAATATCGACCAAGCCATTATTTCGGTTCACTGCCACGATGACTTAGGCATGTCGGTAGCCAATTCGATTACCGCCGTGCAGCATGGCGCCCGCCAAATCGAATGTACCATGAACGGTATTGGTGAGCGTGCGGGTAACTGCTCCCTAGAAGAAATCGCCATGATCTTAGCAACGCGTAAGAATCTGTTGGGAGTTGAAACTGGGATCAATGCTAAGGAGATCCACCGCACGTCGAATCTCGTCAGCCAGTTATGCAATATGCCGATCCAGTCGAATAAGGCGATTGTGGGGGCCAATGCCTTTACTCACTCTTCAGGTATTCACCAAGATGGCATGTTAAAGGCGCAAAATACCTATGAAATCATGACGCCAGAGAGTATCGGCCTAAACCGAAACAACCTGAATATGAC
Organism: Shewanella sp. MR-4; assembly: GCF_000014685.1. Lineage (NCBI taxonomy): Bacteria > Pseudomonadati > Pseudomonadota > Gammaproteobacteria > Alteromonadales > Shewanellaceae > Shewanella > Shewanella sp. MR-4. Next base: position 4,293,567 of record NC_008321.1, on the reverse strand, counting down.
CTCGCGCTCCGGCCGCCATGTGATTAAGCATCGCATGGAGGAAATGGGCTACAGTGAGCAGGATTACAATCTGGACGCCCTCTACGAACAGTTTTTACATTTGGCGGATAAAAAGGGCCAAGTCTTCGATTACGACTTAGAAGCCTTAGCCTTTATGGAAGCGCAAGCGGCGGAAGATAACTTCTATCAATTACAGCAGTTAGTGGTGCAGTCCGACTCCACCGAAGGCGTTGCTACGGCAACAGTGCGCATCGATGTCGGCGGTGAAATTAAAACCGAAGCCGCGACTGGTAATGGTCCCGTCGATGCTGCCTATAACGCCATTGCCCGTGCGACGGACCGTCGTATCGATATCATTAGCTACAAATTGGGCGCCAAGGGCGAGGGGCAAAATGCCTTGGGCCAAGTCGACATTACCGCGGTTTACCATGAGCAAAATTTCCACGGTGTCGGGTTAGCGACCGACGTGGTTGAGGCATCAGCCCGTGCGTTAGTGCACGTGATGAACCTGACATGCCGCGCCGATAAGGTCGCAGATTACAAGCAGAATATGCATAAAAACAGAGAGCTGGGCGGCGTATAGCCCAAGCGATATCGAGCATAAAGTTTTCACATTGAAGGAGTGAGCGGGCGTATGAGTTATCAAATTGCAGTATTAGCCGGGGATGGTATTGGGCCAGAAGTGATGGCCGAGGCGCGTAAGGTGTTAAAGGCGGTTGAGGCGCGTTTTGGCCTTAACATTGAATACACTGAATATGATGTCGGCGGTATCGCCATTGACAATCATGGTTGTCCTTTGCCTGAGGCAACACTGAAGGGCTGCGAGGCGGCCGATGCCATTCTGTTCGGTTCAGTCGGTGGTCCTAAATGGGAAAAACTGCCGCCCAATGAACAACCCGAGCGTGGTGCTCTGTTGCCGCTACGGGGTCACTTCGAACTGTTTTGTAACCTGCGTCCCGCTAAATTGCATGATGGTTTAGAACATATGTCACCGCTGCGCAGCGATATTTCAGCTAGAGGCTTCGATGTTCTCTGCGTGCGTGAGTTAACGGGTGGGATCTACTTTGGTAAACCTAAGGGTCGCCAAGGTGAAGGTGAGAGTGAAGAAGCCTTCGATACCATGCGTTACAGCCGCCGTGAGATTGCCCGTATCGCCCGCATCGCCTTTGAAGCCGCCCGCGGCCGCCGTAAAAAAGTCACTTCGGTCGACAAGGCAAACGTTTTAGCTTGCTCGGTACTGTGGCGCCAAGTGGTAGAAGAAGTGGCGGTGGACTTCCCCGATGTTAAACTGGAACACATCTATATCGACAACGCGACCATGCAGTTGCTGCGCCGCCCCGATGAGTTTGACGTGATGCTGTGCTCTAACTTGTTTGGCGACATTCTATCGGATGAAATCGCCATGTTGACAGGCTCCATGGGCTTGTTGTCTTCGGCGAGTATGAATAGCACTGGCTTTGGTTTGTTTGAACCCGCTGGTGGTAGCGCGCCGGATATCGCGGGTAAGGGCATCGCTAACCCGATTGCACAAATTCTGTCGGCGGCACTAATGCTGCGCCACAGCTTAAAGCAAGAAGAGGCGGCAAGCGCGATCGAACGTGCAGTGAGTAAAGCGCTGAATTCTGGTTATTTAACTGGTGAGCTATTAAGTAGCGACCAACGCCATAAGGCCAAATCGACAGTCGAAATGGGCGACTTTATCGCCGATGCAGTTAAGGCAGGTGTGTAATGACGACTCCTTCAACATCAACCGCTCCGAAAACCCTGTATCAAAAAGTGTGGGATGCTCACGTTGTGGCCACCCCTGAGGGCGAAGCGCCGATCATTTATGTCGACAGACATTTGGTTCACGAAGTGACATCACCCCAAGCCTTTAGCGGCTTGAAAGTGGCGGGGCGTAAGTTACGCGCCCCAGAAAAAACCTTCGCGACCATGGATCACAACACATCAACACGCAGTGCCAGTCTCGATGCCTTAAGCCCTATGGCACGCACTCAGGTCGAGACCTTGGCACAAAACTGTAAAGACTTCGGCGTGCGCTTATATGACATTCATCATCCTAATCAAGGGATTGTGCATGTGATGGGACCTGAGCTTGGCATTACCTTACCCGGCACTGTCATAGTGTGTGGTGATTCCCATACGGCGACTCACGGGGCCTTTGGCGCCCTGGCTTTCGGTATCGGCACTTCCGAAGTGGAACATGTACTGGCGACGCAAACCCTGCGCCAATTAAAAGCCAAGACCATGAAAATCGAAGTTCGTGGTCAGGTCACCGATGGTGTCACCGCGAAAGATATCGTACTGGCGATTATCGGTAAGATCGGCATGGATGGCGGCACTGGCTATGTAGTTGAGTTTTGTGGTGAGGCCATTGAAGCACTGTCGATGGAAGGGCGCATGACTGTCTGCAATATGGCGATTGAAATGGGCGCTAAGGCGGGCATGGTTGCGCCGGATCAAACCACTTTCGATTACCTAGAAGGTCGTGAGTTTGCACCAAAGGGCGAAGATTGGGCAGAGGCCGTCGCCGCCTGGAAGGCGCTGAAAACCGATGTTGGTGCTGAGTTTGATGCCTCCGTCGTGTTGGATGCGGCCGATATCGCACCGCAATTGACTTGGGGCACCAACCCTGGACAAGTGGTTGCCATCGATGCGCCAGTGCCTAATCCTGCCGATGAGGCAAATCCAACGATTCGCGCTAGCATGGAAAAAGCGCTGGATTATATCGGCTTGACCGCAGGCACGCCGATGACAGACGTCGCGATTAATAAAGTCTTTATTGGTTCTTGCACTAACTCGCGGATTGAAGATTTACGCAGCGCGGCGAAACAGGCCAAAGGGCGTAAAGTGGCGTCGGGCGTTACGGCAATCGTAGTACCGGGCTCTGGCCAAGTGAAGGCGCAGGCCGAGGCCGAAGGTTTAGATAAAATCTTTATCGAGGCCGGATTCGAATGGCGTTTACCGGGCTGCTCTATGTGTTTGGCGATGAACGATGACAGGTTAGAAGCGGGCGATCGCTGCGCCTCGACCAGTAATCGTAACTTCGAAGGGCGCCAAGGCCGTGGTAGTCGTACTCATTTAGTGAGTCCAGCGATGGCGGCTGCGGCGGCAATTGCAGGGCATTTTGTCGATATCCGTAAACCTTACTAACCGTAATCCCAAGAGGAGAAGTTAATGCAACCTTTTACTAGCCATACCGGGCTTGCGGTCATGATCGACAGCGCCAATATCGATACCGATCAAATTATCCCAAAGCAATTTTTATCTAAAGTGACGCGGGATGGATTCGGTGTGCACTTATTCCACGACTGGCGTTATCTCGATGATGCCGGGGATGTGCCTAATCCTGATTTTACTCTAAATAAACCTCGCTACAGCGGTGCTTCGATTTTGCTGGCTCAGGAAAACTTTGGCTGTGGCTCCAGCCGTGAACACGCCCCATGGGCACTGGCGGATTTTGGTCTGCGTGCCATTATTGCCCCGAGCTTTGCCGATATTTTTTATGGCAACTCCATCAACAACGGTTTATTGCCGGTGAAGTTGAGTGCGAACGAAGTGCGTCAGTTAATGGATGAGGTGGCGAGCGAAGAAGGCGCACAAATCACCGTGGACTTAACGACTTGCAAGGTTATATCGCCTTCGGGAGCTGAATTTAGCTTTACACTGGCCGAGTCGGCGCGACATAAATTGCTGAATGGCTTAGATGCCATTGGATTGACCTTGTCCCACGGGACGCAGATAGGTGAGTACGAAGCAAACATTCCTAGTTGGCGCCGCTAAGCATTCGGCGAACACTTGTACCTTAACGTAAGTTAATCTTAAACGCCTAGTTCGAAAACTAGGCGTTTTTGTTATCCATGTTTAATTACCTAACTATAATTCATTGTATTTATTGGATTAAAGTAAGGCTGGCATTCCTTGTGTCGCAATCAAAATAAATCATAGTGATTTATGCTGAATTTTAATGGTTAAAATGGCTTACAAGTGTTTATAGTGTTTTTCTGTGTTAATTCATTGTTTTTAAATTTATTTTTGAGTTTTTATTATCTGCATTTAAATATGCTCAGCAAATAGTTTGCTAGATTTTTGCTGGATTTTCTTGTTTTAAAAGTGATTTATCTCACTAAAAATATTGAATGTCTTTTAATAACTAGTTTTTTTATCTGTTTTATTCCCGCTTGTTGCAAACATCTTCTGCATCGGTAAACTCCCCTGCATTCAATCTGGAGTGTTTGCTCTATTTTGTGTGAACGCCATTGTGACCAAGTTACTGGCACAGATAACAATAATATTTTCTGAGAATAACAATGCAAAAACGTCTTCTGACTTTGGCTGTGACTGCAGCCTTATTAAGCACAACGACTCAAGTCCATGCAGCGGGTTTCCAACTGGCCGAATACTCAGCGACTGGCTTAGGCCGCGCCTTCGCCGGTGAAGCCGCAATTGCCGATAACGCTTCAGTTCAGGGGCGCAACCCAGCGATGCTGACCTATTTAGAAGGTCGTCAGCTGTCTGCTGGTGGTATCTATGTTATGCCTAACGTGGATGTTAAAGGTGATGTGAGCCTAAGCTCGCCATTACTTGGCCCAAATCCAATCGTGATGAACGGTGATGCCATCGATGTGGCTGATGATGCATTAGTGCCTAACTTCTACTATTCCAATCAGTTAAATGACCAATGGACTTGGGGTCTGGCCGTTAACTCTAACTATGGTCTGTCAACCGAGTTACCTAAAACCCACGCCGCGGCGATTTTTGGTAATAAAACTGCCGTTACTACAGTTGAGTTCAACCCTAACATCGCTTACCGCGTAAATGATGCTGTCAGCGTCGGTGGTGGTGTGCGTATCGTTTACGGTGAAGGTGAAATCGGTGCTTCGTTACCTGGCTGGGTAGATAGCATCAAACCCGGTTTACCTGCACAAGTATCTGCAATGTTACCGCCGGGTGGCACTGAGCTGAAAAGCATGAAGGGCGACGATATTGGCTACGGTTGGCAACTAGGGACTAGCTGGCAAATTAACCCAACCAACCGCGTGGGTTTAGCCTATCACAGCGGCGTTAAGTTTGAGTTAGATGGTCACGCTTCTGGTGTGATTTACGATGGTGGCCAAAATCTGTCGATTGAAGGTTATATTCCCCTCGAACTGCCTGCGTTTGCCGAGCTGTCGTCTTATCACCAATTAACGGATAACTGGGCAATGCATGCCAGCGTTAACTGGACCGATTGGAGCGTATTCGATCAGTTAGTGGCTTACTTCCCTGGTGAAGTTAAACCAAAGGGCGGCTTAGAATCTGACTTAGTGAAAGAAGAAAACTTTGAAGATAACTGGCGCTTTGCCTTAGGTACGACCTACCAAGTGAACAATGAATGGTTAGTGCGTGCGGGTGTGGCCTTAGACAAAACGGCTGCGGCCGATGAGTGGCGTACCACGACTATCCCTGACTCAGACCGTCTGTGGTTCTCTGTCGGTGCTGGTTATCAGGCGACTAAAAACCTGAATGTTGATTTCGCACTGACCTATATCCGTGCCACGGGTGATGCGCCAATCAACGAGCAGCAAAATCTGCTAAACCTCGCCACAGTAAGCTTCAACGGTGAAGCGAGCGGTGATGTTTGGTTAGCCGGTATCCAAATGAGCTACAAGATGTAAGCATCCAGCTTGATGAAAAAGCCCTGAATCTTCAGGGCTTTTTTGTGCCTAAAAGAACGTGGCCGGATACGCATTTGCCAGATGTTGGCTGGTCATAGCCGCCAATTGCGAATATATTCAGAGCATAATCAATGGAGCATTACGTTCTGCGCCATATCAATTGGGTGCAGGGTAAATAGGATAGGCGTGTGCAGAAAAAATATGTAGTGGCTTTAGACCAAGGCACAACCAGCTCAAGGGCGATTGTGTTTGACCACGATGCCAATATTGTCAGTGTGTCACAGCGAGAGTTTACCCAGCTTTATCCAAATCCCGGCTGGGTGGAGCATGATCCAATGGAGATCTGGGCGAGCCAAAGTTCGGTGTTAATCGAATCCCTCGCCAGAGCGGGTATTCACAGCGATGAAGTGGCGGCCATTGGTATCACTAATCAGCGCGAAACCACCATTATCTGGGAAAAGGCCACAGGTAAACCCGTCTACAATGCCATTGTGTGGCAGTGTCGCCGCAGCTCAGAAATCTGTGAGCAACTCAAGGCCCAAGGCTTAGAAGATTATGTGCGGGAGAATACGGGGCTCCTGCTCGACCCTTATTTTTCAGGCACTAAGATCAAATGGATCCTCGATAATGTGCCGGATGCGCGCGCGAAGGCCAAACGAGGTGAACTCTTATTCGGCACGGTCGATACTTGGTTGCTATGGAAACTCACCGAAGGCAAAGTGCATGTGACCGATCCCACCAATGCCGCCCGCACGTTGCTGTTTAATATCCACAGCCTAAGTTGGGACACAACACTGCTCGAGGCGCTCGATATTCCTGCGGCTATGTTGCCCGAAGTGAGACCTTCCTGCAGTGTCTATGGCACAACCCGTATTGCCGGTGAGGGCAGCGAAATTCCTCTCGCGGGGATCGCGGGCGATCAACAGGCGGCGCTCTTTGGCCAGCTTTGTGTTGAGCCTGGAATGGCCAAAAACACTTATGGCACAGGCTGCTTTTTATTAATGAATACAGGCAACAAAGCCGTACGTTCATCCCATGGATTATTAACCACAGTAGCGGTAGGCGCCCAAGGTGAAGTGAACTACGCCCTTGAAGGCTCAGTATTTATGGGCGGCGCGACGATTCAATGGCTGCGGGATGAGCTGGGGTTGATCCGCGATGCCAGCGACACCGAATATTTTGCCTCTAAAGTCGCGGATACAAATGGCGTGTATTTAGTGCCAGCTTTTGTCGGGCTTGGCGCTCCCTATTGGGATCCTAATGCCCGTGGCGCGCTGTTTGGGTTAACGCGCGGTGCTAACCGTAATCATATTATCCGCGCGGCATTGGAGTCGATTGCCTACCAGAGTAAGGATTTGCTCGATGCCATGATTAAGGACAGCGGTGAGCGGCTAAAATCCCTTAAGGTGGATGGTGGCGCGGTTGCTAATGACTTCCTCATGCAATTTCAAGCGGATATCACCGACGTTGAAGTCTTAAGGCCAAGCGTGTGTGAGACCACCGCGCTTGGCGCAGCCTTTTTAGCAGGTCTTGCGGTCGGCTTTTGGACCTCAGTGACCGAACTTGAGTATAAAGCCTGTATCGACAAACACTTCAAACCCAATATTGATGCGAGTCAAAGGGAGCGATTATATGTGGGCTGGCAGGATGCTGTAGTAAGAACTCGCTCTTAGCTATTGAAATAAATGATTGAAATGAAAAAGGCGCATCCAGAGGTTGCGTCTTTTCATTTAACTCCCGCGACTAAACTTCGATATCGATAATATGCTTGCTGGGCGGTTGTGCGGTGTCAGCGGTATCGTCGGTGACTTCAAGCAACCCTCCCTCTTTCAGGTTTTGTTGCTTGTCCGAGGCGCGGCGTTTTTTATTGCGACTGACGTTGTTGTTTTTGCGTCTTTCCCTGACTTTAACATCTAGCGTCGGGGGTAATTGCGACTGAGGGGTTTCATGGCTATCGGGCGCATTGGCGGTCGCACCGCTAACCTGATCGACGACCCGTTTAGGGGTAAATACGGGTTTTGTTGGCTGTGCCAGCATAGCGTAAAGACTGTCCAATCCACTCATAGCGCCTCCTTGGTTTGCTACCTCTTAACCCTTTATCGGCGGGAATTGGTTAATATTTAGACTATACGCCGATTTAAGCCTGTACGCGACACTCTCTAGTGCTTGGACTGTGGCCAATATCTGTGCTGGGCTTTGGTGACTAACTCCAGTTTGCCAGGATGCGCCTCGTGTTGGCAGCTCAGGCGAATACCTTGTGCTAGCTCAGCGGGGGTGAGTTTATCCAGATCATAATCATTGGGGCTGGGCGCCTGCTCGACAAATCTGAGTTTACAGAGGCCGCAGCGTCCGCCACCGCCACATTGGGTTCTTAATCTTTCACTCCCTCGATTAATACTTTCTAAATAGCTGCCACTAAGGTCAGACAATTCGGCGAGCGGCTGAGCGTCTTGAGTAAAAAGCGTCAGTTTTCCTATGGTGTTTTTGCGCCTCAAGAACGGCAGCGATAACTGACCTTGATGGAACTTATGCCCAAGAATGTAAATCCCCGAAAGACCTAAAAACAGCGCGGCAATGCTGACAAGTTGTACCAATAAGTGATTAAAACCAATGCCATTATTGGGAGCATAATCCATAAAATGCAGCATAAAGAGCAGATCCTTGAGATCTGATTGGCGATTTTGGTGGGCCAGAACCGCACCCGAAGCGGTATCGATATAAATCCGCGTTCCAACTTCGTCCGCGGCTGTCAGCATAGCAATTGGGTCACTGGCGTCGAATGGCGTTTCGTGGGTGAGGATTTGCGGTGCGCTGAGTTCACCAGGGCCTGAGTAACTCTGTTTGGCAATAGCGAGTATCTCGGCATCACTCAAGGATAGTGGTTGGAGTGAGTCCGCCCAAAACCAGCGGGTTTGTTGAGTTGTGGTGAGCGCATATACGGCGCGTTCGAACACTGAGGTTAGCTTAAGTTCGATAATGCCTTCTGCTTGATATTGTTGCAGCAGATTAGCCGTGGGGGCGAGTGCAGTAGTGGGAGTCGCTGTTTGATGCGTGGTGCGATATGGGTTCGCATCCAAAAAACGCTCGTCAATCAGGTTAAAGGCGAGTCCTGTCACGACCCAAATTAATAATTGTAGGCCAACGATAAGCCCCAGCCATTTATGTATGGTTTGCAACATTAGGCTGATGGGATGTTTGGTGGCAGTCATGCTGGTATAGCGAAGTGTCGGGAGGCTCATACTCGCTCCTCACGATGTTTGGCTCTAAAACTGATATAAGTCAAAGCCATACCAAAGAGTGTCGTCAACAAGGCTAGACTGCTCATGAGTGTGAGTAAAGAATTGTTTACATTCACACGGGTCTCGTAGTCCATTATGTGCAGCATCCACATTACATCGAAGAGCCGCCAATAATCATGGCGGGCTGTTACGAGCTGTCCGGTTATTGCTGAAACATAAAGCGTCGAATGCATGGCATCGTCTAACGTCAGTTGCCAAACGGGGAGTGCGCGAGCAGGGATTTCACTCGGAGCGTTCTGCTCGATGAGTGTCGAGCCGATAAATTTAGCCTGACCCGTATAGACTCGTTGTGCAGCGTCGAGCGCCTGTTGTTTATCGAGCAACGGTAATACTTCCCCCGTCTCACTGCTAAAGCGCTGCAATTTTCCCGCGATGTTGGCGCGATAGTAGAGTGTGCCTTGATTCGCGTACAAACTAATATCCGTCGCATCGGGATGTGCTTTGATAAAGTCCGTAAAGCTGTACGCGGGCGTCTCCACTTGGTATGTAGCCGTGTTTGCTTTGTTTACCAGTGGCTTGCCGCGAATAAATTCGATATCCATCCACACCATATAAGCGCCGGTGGCTAACCAAAGTAGCAATTGAATCGCGGTAAGCAGCGCAAACCACTTGTGGCAGGTTCGGATTTGAGTAGCTTTCATAGCGTTATTCTTTGAGTTAATCCCGCGGGAGTTTTGATCTTCCTCGCAATCGTGAAATAAAGGCATCCCTAAATTGCAGAATAAATCCGCAACTGAAAATAAAATTTCAGCGATTTATGCTAGAAATTGACGATCTATAAGCCAATGCGAATGTAAAAAATGAGTCTATTTTGTTGTCCCGTGTGAGTCCAGTGTGATTTTTCACTCGGGAAAATCCAATATTTACAGAAACCCTGTGGCAAATATTTCATTGCAACTCCCTGAAAGCAAAAGGCTGCTGCTTTTTTGTTCGCTTTATATTCCCGTGGTTTTCGCCGTTTAGCCGATTTTCCGCTGATCTTTTTGTCAAAACTTTGTCGCTAAGTGATGGGCTCAACATGCTGCTAACCCGCTTGCCGACTGGCTTTATAAAAGGATCCCATCCCTTGACAATGCTTGTCTACTATCCCTAAACTTAGCATTTGTGGGAAATAGTGGATATTTGTGGATCAAAAATCAAAGGATAGGATGAATTAGCGTGTTTCGTGGAGCCAGTGCTATCAACTTAGATACAAAGGGACGGATCGCTATTCCAGTGCGATACCGCGAACCTTTGCAGCTAGAGCACCAAGGCCGCATCGTCATCACAGTCGATATTCAATCTGCGTGTTTACTCCTTTATCCCATCCATGAGTGGGAATTGATCGAAGCTAAGTTACTCAAGCTTTCAGATACCGACAAAACCCAACGGTCCCTTAAGCGCATGTTGCTGGGTTATGCCCATGAGGTAGAACTCGATGGCAACGGGCGCATATTACTGCCACCGCCGCTAAGGCAATACGCCAATTTAGATAAGCGCATCATGCTGGTGGGACAGTTAAACAAGTTTGAGCTGTGGGATGAGCAAGCTTGGCTGCAGCAAATTGATGAGTGTCAGGAAACGATTCGAAGCGAGGAGCTCGCGAATAACGAGCGTCTGGCGGATTTTTCACTCTAACGAGTCGCATAACTAAATAAGAAGAGAGTAATGAGTCAAGAATTTGCCCATTTATCCGTTCTGCTCGAAGAAACGGTTGGCGGTTTGAACATCAAAGACGATGGCATCTATATCGATGGCACGTTCGGCCGCGGTGGTCATTCAAGACAAGTGCTGCAAAGACTGGGTGAAAACGGACGTCTGATTGCGATCGATCGTGATCCTCAAGCCATTGAAGCGGCTAAACAATTCGCCGATGATCCCCGTTTTCAAATTGTACATGGTGGTTTTGGCCAACTAGCCGATTACGTCGAAGAGCTTGGTCTGGTTGGCAAGATTGATGGTGTGTTACTCGACTTAGGCGTGTCTTCTCCGCAGCTCGATGATGCCGAACGTGGCTTTAGTTTCCTGCGCGATGGTCCGCTCGATATGCGCATGGACAATAGCCAAGGCGAAACGGCGGCTCAGTGGTTAGCACGAGCCGAAATTGAAGACATGGCGTGGGTATTCAAAACCTATGGTGAAGAGAAAAATGCGCGCCATATTGCCCGTTGTATTGCGGCTGACCGTGATAAAACCCCGTTTTTACGCACCAAGGATTTAGCCGATTTAATTGCGCGGATCACCAAAAATAAAGAGCGTAACAAACACCCTGCAACCCGGGTGTTTCAGGCGATCCGTATCTATATCAACAGTGAATTAGATCAAATTGATCAAGCGCTTGAAGGTGCATTAACCGTACTGGCGCCACAGGGACGTTTATCGATTATCAGCTTCCATTCACTGGAAGATCGCATCGTAAAACGTTTTATTCGTCGCCATAGCCAAGGTGAGAGCGTGCCTCACGGTCTGCCAATCACCGAAGATCAAATTAACAAGTCGCGTAAATTGCGCGCCATAGGTAAGGCGATTATGCCTTCCGATGAGGAAATTGAACGCAATGCCAGAGCGCGCAGCTCAGTGTTACGCATTGCCGAGCGATTAGATTACTAGAGGGCAAACAAAGTGAGTAAGCCCTCATTAAATCTGCCACGGATAGTATTAAACGACCTGTGGCAACACAAATGGATCTTGTTACTCGCACTGCTCGTGCTCAGTAATGCTGTGGCTGTGGTCTATACCAGCCATGTGAGCCGTAAGCTCACTACCCAATGGGATCAGCTACTGCAGGAGCGTGACAGATTAGATATCGAGTGGCGCAATTTATTATTGGAAGAGCAGTCCCAGACCGAGCACAGCCGGATCACGCGGATTGCATCAAAGGATCTCAACATGAGTCGACCCTTACCCAGCGAAGAAGTTGTGGTAAAGGTGCCGTGAACATAGGGAAGATATGACTAGGCAAGCAAAAACCAAACAGGCCAGCAAAAAGCAAAAGCCACAACTGATCCACTGGCGTTTATACGTCGTGGTTGGCTTTGTATTTGCGATGTTTTCGAGCCTTGTGGGTCGTGCTGCTTATATCCAAATTATCGAGCCCGATAAGCTGCGTCACGAGAGTGACATGCGCACCCTACGAACCACCAGTCGTGAGGTGCAGCGTGGCTTAATCACCGACCGTAACGGCGATATGCTGGCGGTGAGTGTGCCGGTGCGTGCCGTGTGGGCCGACCCTAAACAAGTCAATGATAACAATGGTTTTACCGATATGCGCCGCTGGCAAGCGCTGGCGGACGTATTACATGAACCCGTGGAAGATGTGCTCGAAAAGGTGCGCAGCAATCCAACCAAACGTTTTACCTACCTTAAACGCCAAGTCACACCTGCGGTGGCAGACTATATCACTCAGCTTAAATTGCCTGGGGTGTTTTTAAAATCCGAGTCACGCCGCTACTACCCTGGTGGTGAGATCACCGCCCAGCTGATCGGCATTACCAATATCGACGATGTCGGTATTGAAGGTGTCGAAAACGCTTACAACAGTTGGCTTACAGGTACACCATCTAAACAAAAAGTGCGTAAATCTCGCGATGGCCATGTGGTTGAGCGCCTCGATATCGTTCAGGAAGGTGAGAGTCCAAACGATCTTGTGTTGAGTATCGACCAACGTATTCAGCAACTTGCCTACCGTGAGTTAAAGCGCACGACTGAGATGAACCAAGCGACCTCTGGCTCGATCGTGGTGCTCGATATTCACACTGGCGAAGTCTTAGCCATGGTGAATACGCCATCTTACAACCCCAACTCGCGCGACAATCTGCAAACCTTCAGAATGCGTAACCGCGCGATGACGGATACCTTCGAGCCTGGCTCAACCATTAAACCTTTTGTGGTTGCTGCGGCGTTAGAAGCAGGCACGGTTAAGTCTACCGATGTGATCCCAACCTCTCCGGGATGGATGCGTTTAGGCGGCCGCCAAGTACGTGACGCAACTAACTACGGCGACATGACACTGGCACGTATTCTGGCGAAATCCAGTAACGTGGGGATCAGTAAACTCGCCCTGTCTATTCCAGTGCAGCAGTTATTAGGCACTTATCAATCCATGGGTTTAGGCAGCTTCTCGGGGATTAACCTCACGGGTGAAAGCGCAGGTTTGATCCAAGACCGTCACCGTTGGTCCGATTTCGAGCGCGCCACTTTATCTTTCGGCTACGGCCTAACGGCGACCACGCTGCAACTGGCGCGGATGTACGCCACTTTAGGCAATGGCGGGACTTTATATCCAGTATCGATTTTAAAACTGAAAAAGCCGCCCGAAGGTGAACGCGTGATCTCACAAGAGGTCGCTCACGATGTGCTGCAAATGATGGTGGGTGTGACCGAAAAAGGTGGCACAGGTACGCTTGCGCATATCGATGGCTACCCAGTTGCGGGTAAGTCTGGCACCAGCCGTAAGGCGGTAGCTGGCGGTTATGGTGATGATTATGTTGCGTTATTTGCTGGTGTCGCGCCAGTGAATAATCCCAAACTCGCGATTGTTGTCGTGGTGAACGAGCCGAAAGGCGATCTCTATTATGGTGGTTCAGTGGCAGGGCCGGCATTCGCTAAGGTGATGTCAGGCGCACTGCAAATGTTAAATGTCGAACCCATTTCCGATAAAGAACAGGTGCAATTGGCGGGACTCGCCGGGAGAACTGAATGATGTTGTTAAGGGATCTATTAGCGCCTTGGTTCCCCTACGCGGGCGAACAAACCTTCTTAGATTTGACTTTAGATAGCCGCGCAATACGTCGCGGCGATGTGTTTTTAGCGCTGCCTGGCCATAAGGTCGATGGTCGTCAATTTATCGATAAGGCCTTAGCCCAAGGTGCGATTGCGGTGTTAGTGCATACGGATAGCATTGAAGAGCAGGGCAAGGTTATTGCGACTGAGCAAGGCGTACAGATTTATTTTTATCAGTTAGCGAAGCAAGTGTCTGCGGTCGCCGCAGTGCGTTATCCCGTTGTCCAAGGTCAGTCTATGGGCATTGTCGGGATCACCGGCACCAATGGTAAAACCTCGACTAGTCAACTGTGCGCGCAATTAGTGACCTTGCTTGAAGGTAAAGCGGCGGTGATGGGCACGCTCGGCAATGGCCTGTGGGGCGAGTTAGTCGATAGCGGTAATACGACCGCCGATGCGATTACCCTGATGCGCCAACTATATGAGTTTGCAGACAAAGGCGTTAATACCTGCGCGATGGAAGTCTCAAGTCATGGTTTAGTCCAAGGCCGAGTCGATGCCGTGCCCTTCGATGTGGCGGTATTCACTAACCTGACCCGTGATCACTTGGACTACCACGGCGATATGGAAAACTATGCCGCAGCCAAGCAAATGCTGTTTCGTTTCGACGCCCTGCGTCACGGCTTAGTGAATCTTGATGATCCCGTGGGTGCCGCTTGGTTATCCGAGCTGGCAAATGTCCCCGCGAAAATGTGGGGCTTTAGTATTGAAGCGCATACCGAGGCGGCGTTTTACACTAAGAATGCCCAATTTAACGATCAAGGCGTGCAGGCGAAATTAGTCTGGCCCGAGGGCGAAATCGACATTCGTTCTCCTTTATTAGGTGCCTTTAATCTCTCGAATTTACTCGCTGCTTTATCTGCCTTGTATTTACAGGGCGTGGATATGCGTGCCCTGGCCGCCAAAGTGCCTTATTTAGTGCCCGTGGCTGGCCGCATGGAACGTTTTACCACCGCAGACAACATCACCTTAGTCGTCGATTATGCTCACACCCCGGATGCGATTGAACAGGCGCTGAATGCCCTGCGTCGTCACTGCGCGGGCGAGTTGTGGTGCGTGTTTGGCTGCGGTGGCGACCGTGATAAGGGCAAACGCCCATTGATGGGACAAGCGGCGGAGCAATGCGCCGATCGCATTATGGTGACTAGCGATAATGCCCGTAGCGAAGATCCTAACCAAATTATTACCGATATTATCCAAGGGCTGACTCACCCTGAGCGAGCATTGACCGAGGTTGACCGTGTGGCTGCGATTAAGCGCGTCGTGGCACAGGCTAAACCTGGGGATGTGATTCTGCTTGCGGGCAAAGGCCATGAAACTTACCAAGAGGCGGCAGGTGTGCGTCATGACTATGATGAGCGCGCCCTGGCACGTCAGTTATCGGAGCAAAGCCAATGATCCCAATTTCCCTCGAGGCGCTAAGCCAACACTTAAGTGCGCATCGAGTCGGTGACGATGTCACCATCCAAGCATTAAGCAGCGATAGCCGTAAAATCGGCCCAGCGACTCTGTTTGTCGCCTTAAAGGGCGAGCGTTTCGATGGCCATGATTTTGCGGCCACGGCAATTGAAAATGGTGCCGTTGCACTGCTGGTTGAACGTGAATTGGCCTTCGATGTGCCGCAGCTTATTGTTGCCGATTGCCAAAAGGCCATGGGCGCGATTGGCGCCTATGTACGTGACCAAGTGGATCCCATTTGTGTGGCCTTAACTGGCTCCAATGGCAAAACCAGCGTGAAAGAAATGATCGCCACAATTTTATCGGCGAAGCATCAAGTGCTTTACACCGCTGGCAATTTTAATAATGAAATCGGTGTGCCACTCACCTTGCTGCGCTTAACGCCCGAGGATAAATACGGGGTGTTTGAGCTTGGCGCTAACCATAAAGGTGAGATTGATTACACCTCGAGTTTGGTGCGTCCTCACGTAGCGTTAGTCAACAACGTTGGCAGCGCTCACTTAGAAGGCTTTGGCTCACAGGCGGGTGTCGCTCAGGCCAAATCGGAAATCTACAACCATCTGCAATCCGGCGGCACGGCAATTATCAATGCCGATGATGCCTTTGCCGATGTGATGCGGGTGAAAGCGAAACAATATAAGCAATTAAGCTTCTCCCAGCAGGAAGGCGCGGCTAAACGTCAAATCGATGTGATTGCGACTGGCCACAAAGCCAATAGCGAAGGTTGCTATCGTTTTATCCTCAATTACGCGGGAGAGTCCTGCGAAGTGACTCTGCCTCTCGCGGGTCGTCACCAAGTTAGCAACGCGCTGGCTGCGGCAAGTGTTTGTATTGCTTTAGGATTAAGCCTTAAAGAAATCGCCGAAGGCTTGAGCCAGTTGACCCCAGTTAAGGGACGCATGCAGCCAACTCAATTAGGACGTATTCGTCTAATCGATGATAGCTATAACGCCAATCCCGTGTCAGTGGGAGCGGCTATCGCTTGGTTAAAGGAAATTTCTGAAAATCGCTGTTTGGTACTGGGAGATTTGGGCGAATTAGGCGACAATGCGCCCCTTTTACACGCTGAACTGGGACAACTGGCAAAGCAACAGGGAATCGATGCTCTGTTCTGTACCGGCACCTTAACTCAGCACACTAGCCAAGCTTTCGGGGCGGAGCACCATGACAGCGTGGCGACGTTAGTAGAAAAACTCATAAAACACATCAACCAGTTGCCGGGACAGGTGACGGTTTTAGTTAAAGGTTCACGTAGTGCCGCAATGGAGCGGGTCGTGGATGGCCTAACAGTAGCCTTCGGGCGTGGGGAGTTAGTGTAGATGCTGGTGTATCTGGCCGAGTATTTAACCCGTTTTCATACTGGGTTTAACGTATTTTCCTATGTGACATTTCGAGCCATTTTAGGCTTGTTAACCGCATTAATGTTTAGTTTATGGTGGGGTCCTAAACTGATTGAGCGTTTGCAGTTAATGCAGATTGGTCAAGTCGTGCGTAACGACGGGCCAGAGTCGCATTTCAGTAAACGCGGTACGCCGACCATGGGCGGCCTGATGATTTTAGGCGCCATCTTTATCAGTGTACTGTTGTGGGGCGATCTCGGTAGCCGTTATGTGTGGGTGATGCTGTTTGTATTAGGCAGCTTCGGCATGATCGGTTTTATTGATGATTACCGCAAAGTCGTGCGTAAAGATACTAAGGGACTGATCGCGCGTTGGAAGTATATTCTGCAATCCTTAGCGGCGTTGATCATTGCTTTCTTCCTCTACACCACAGCGTCTAACCCGGGTGAAACCCAGTTAGTCGTGCCTTTCTTTAAGGACGTGATGCCACAGCTTGGCGCTGTGTTTATCGTATTGGCTTACTTTACTATCGTGGGTTCGAGCAACGCGGTAAACCTAACCGATGGTCTCGACGGTTTGGCGATTATGCCAACTGTGATGGTGGCCGCGGCATTTGCCTTGATTGCGTATCTGTCTGGCCATGCTCAGTTTGCTAATTACCTGCACATTCCGCATTTACCTGGTTCGGGTGAGCTAGTGATCGTCTGTACTGCGATTGTGGGCGCAGGCTTAGGCTTTTTATGGTTTAACACTTATCCAGCACAGGTCTTCATGGGCGATGTGGGCTCGCTGTCTTTAGGCGCAGCCTTAGGCGCGATTGCGGTACTGGTTCGCCAAGAAATCCTATTAGTGATTATGGGCGGTGTGTTTGTGATGGAAACTGTGTCTGTGATCCTGCAGGTCGGTTCTTACAAGTTACGTGGCCAGCGCATTTTCCGCATGGCGCCTATCCATCACCACTATGAGTTAAAGGGTTGGCCTGAACCACGCGTGATTGTCCGCTTTTGGATTATCTCGATTTTCTTAGTGTTACTCGGCTTAGCCACGTTGAAGTTAAGGTAATCGCTCATGCAAAGTCAGTATTCACACATAGTGTTAGGTTTGGGTGCCACCGGGCTCTCGGTAGTGCGCTATTTGTGTGGAAAAGGGATCACACCCTTGGTGATGGATAGTCGTCGCCAACCTCCTGGTGCGGATACCCTTGCCAGCGCATTCCCTGAGGTGCAGCTGATTGCCGGCGGATTCGATTGCCGTTACTTAGTGCAAGCAAAGCAAATCATTATCAGCCCAGGCATTGCGATTGATACGCCTGAGGTTCGCGCTGCACTGGATATGGGGATTGAAGTCATTGGCGATGTGGAGCTATTTGCCCGTGAGATTGCCGACCGTAAACCTTGTGTGATTGGGATTACTGGCTCAAATGGCAAGTCGACCGTTACCACCTTAGTGGGTGAAATGCTGCGTGAAGCCGGCATGGCGGTGGCCGTGGGCGGCAATATTGGTATTCCGGCGCTCGATCTGCTGACGGAAAATGCCGATATTTTTGTGCTTGAGCTGTCGAGCTTCCAGCTCGAAACCACCCACAGCTTAAACTGCGTGGCGTCGACCTGTTTGAACGTGACCGAAGATCATATGGACAGATACAGCGATATGGATGCCTATCGCAAGGCCAAGCTGCGTCTGTACCATCAAAGCCGCTCCATCATCTTTAACCGTGATGATGCGCTGACTATCCCGACAGAGCCGATGAACCAAAACAGCTTTGGTTTAGCGCCGCCAGAGGGCGACGAGTGGGGCATTTGTGATAGCAAGATTTACCACGGTCACAGTGAAATTATGCCGATCACCGAAGTATCGCTGATTGGTAGTCATAACCATGCCAACTTACTCGCTGCCATGGCGCTGGTGTATGCCGTGGGCGTAGATAAGCAAGTCATGGCTAAAGTGGCTCGTACCTTTACTGGTCTTTCTCATCGCTGTGAAGTGGTCGGTGTAAAAGCGGGCGTGACCTATGTGAACGATTCGAAGGCGACCAATGTTGGCGCTACCGTCGCGGCGCTCGATGGGTTAAGCGACCACTTAGGTGACATTATTTTGATTGCTGGTGGTGATGGTAAGGGCGCGGATTTCAGTCCATTGGTCGAGCCGTTAACGAAAGTGACACACCTCATCACCTTAGGTCGCGATGGCAATAAGATAGCCGCATTGAAGGAAGGGGCCATTAAGGTGGACTCTATGGCTGCTGCGGTGGCTAAGGCCGCCGAGTTAGCCACCTCGGGCGATATCGTACTCCTATCGCCAGCCTGTGCGAGCCTTGATATGTACAGCAACTTTATGGCTCGTGGGGATGATTTTAGAAGCCAAGTGGAGCAACTCGATGGCGAGTGATGCAAGACAGCTCAGCCTGTTAGGGCGAGTGCTGAACGCACTGCCTAACTGGCAACGTGATAACGAGGTGCCGGGCGTGCAATTGTACGACCGGGCTTTGCTCACGGCCGTGCTGTCTTTGATTGGCTTTGGTTTTGTCATGGTCATGTCGGCCTCTATGCCTGAGGCGCAAACGCTGACGGGTAATCCCTTCCACTTTATGACCCGCCATGTGGGCTATCTGTTGGGATGTTTAGTGATTGCCGCTTTTGTGCTGAGGGTCGAGATGCAAACTTGGCAGCGGATGAGCCCCATCATGTTGCTAGGTGTGTTTTTGATGTTGCTGGCGGTGCTGGTTGTCGGAACCACAGTCAACGGTGCGACCCGTTGGTTATCCATAGGTCCCATCCGTATTCAGGTGGCCGAGGTCGCTAAGTTTGCGTTTTCTGTGTATATGGCGGGCTATCTGGTGCGTCGGCATCAGGAAGTGCGTGAAAATGCTAAGGGCTTCTATAAGCCGATTGCGGTATTTGCGATCTACGCGATTTTGATTTTGATGCAGCCCGACTTAGGTACCGTGGTGGTGTTATTCGTTGGCACCGTGGGGCTGTTGTTCCTCGCGGGGGCGCGTCTGCTCGACTTCTTCGCGCTGATCTTTGCCGGCATCTTAGCCTTCGTGGCGCTGGTATTGCTCGAGCCTTACCGTATGCGTCGGGTAACCTCGTTTTTAGATCCTTGGCAGGATCCGTTCGGCAGTGGTTATCAGTTAACGCAATCGCTGATGGCCTATGGTCGGGGTGATTGGTTTGGTCAGGGCCTAGGTAACAGTATTCAAAAGTTGGAGTACCTCCCTGAGGCACATACCGACTTTATCTTTGCCGTGATCGGTGAAGAGTTAGGTTTTATCGGCATTATCGCTGTGTTATCCGTGCTGCTGTTTGTGGCATTGAGGGCCATTCGCCTTGGTAACTTATGTTTAGTGATGGACAAAGCCTTCGAAGGTTATCTGGCCTATGCCATTGGAATTTGGATCTGTTTCCAGACCGTCGTTAATGTGGGCGCAAGCATTGGTATGTTACCAACTAAAGGGTTAACACTGCCCTTTGTGAGTTACGGCGGTAGTAGTCTATGGGTCATGACGGCGGCGGCAATGACATTGCTGCGCATCGATTATGAGCGGCGCATGAGTTTAGTTCAGGCCGTGCAAGGGAGATTGAAGTAATGACCGACGCGGGTAAACGTATTTTAGTCATGGCAGGCGGCACGGGCGGACATGTGTTCCCGGCGCTCGCGGTGGCAAAATATTTAGCGCAGCAAGGTTGGCAAGTACGTTGGTTAGGCACCGCCGACCGTATGGAGGCGCGCTTAGTGCCTCAGTATGGCTTCGATATCGATTTTATCGACATCAAGGGCGTGCGTGGCAATGGTTTAGTACGTAAATTGGCGGCGCCTTTTAAAGTGGTGCGCTCGATTCTGCAAGCCAAGGCCGTTATTGCCGAGTTCAAGCCCGATGTGGTGCTGGGCATGGGCGGATTCGCCAGTGGCCCGGGCGGTGTGGCGGCCAAATTGGCGGGCGTGCCCTTAGTGCTGCATGAGCAAAATGCCATTCCGGGAATGACCAACAAGTTACTCTCGCGAATTGCTAATCAAGTACTGTGCGCCTTTAAAAATACCTTCACTCAGGTAAAGGCCAAGGTGGTGGGTAATCCCATCCGTCGCGAGCTCATTGCTTTAGGTGCCGAACCTAAGCAAGCCGCAGATGATGCCTTAAAAGTCTTAGTGGTGGGCGGCAGTTTAGGCGCCAAAGTCTTTAACGACTTAATGCCAGAAGTGGTAGCCGCGCTGAGTAAGCAGCAGTCGATTACGGTTTGGCATCAAGTGGGTAAGGATAATCTGACGGGCGTTAAGTCGGCTTATCAACAGCAAGGACAGGATGGCGGCGTTAACGTTGCCGAATTTATTGATGACATGGAAGCCGCCTATCGCTGGGCGGATGTGGTATTGTGCCGTGCCGGCGCGCTGACGGTATCCGAGTTAGCGGCGGTGGGACTACCGAGTATTCTGGTGCCTTATCCCCATGCTGTGGATGATCATCAGACCCGTAACGCCCAAGTATTGGTTGAGGCTGGCGCCGCTTTCCTATTGCCGCAGGCCATCTTGGACGTGAATAAGCTGGTGAGTAAACTACAGTTACTCGCCAATGACAGAGCAGAATTAGCCCAAATGGGCCAAAGAGCGAGAGAGGTTGCCGTGTTGGATGCGACCGAGCAGGTGGCCCAAGTGTGTATCGCTCTCGCCGAGAAAGGATAGGTATGACTAAGACAGAAAGATACTTACAGCTAAGAAGTATGATCCCAGAAATGCGCCGGATTAAGCGTATTCATTTCGTCGGCATTGGCGGCGCGGGCATGGGCGGGATCGCTGAAGTATTAGTAAACGAAGGTTATGTCGTCAGTGGTTCTGACATCGCGCAAAATGCCGTGACCGACAGACTCTGTCTGCTGGGCGCGAAAATTCATATCGGCCATGGCGCCGATAACGTGCAGCAAGCCGATGTGGTTGTGGTCTCGACCGCGATTAATCCTGAGAACCCAGAGATTATTGCAGCTAAGGAATTGCGTATTCCCATCGTGCGCCGCGCCGAGATGTTGGCCGAGTTGATGCGTTATCGCCATGGTGTGGCGATTGCGGGAACTCACGGTAAAACCACGACCACCAGTTTGATTGCCAGTTTGTATGGTCAAGCGGGTCGCGATCCGACCTTTGTGATCGGTGGCTTGCTCAACAGCGCAGGCACTAACGCCCGCTTAGGAACGAGTCGTTATCTGATTGCCGAAGCCGACGAGAGTGATGCCAGCTTCCTGCACCTGCAACCTATGGTGAGCGTGGTGACGAATATCGAAGCAGACCACATGGATACCTACGGTGGGGATTTTGAAAAGCTCAAATCGACCTTCGTGGACTTTTTACATAACCTGCCATTCTATGGCGTAGCTGTGGTGTGTATCGACGATGCTGTCGTGCGCGAGATTATGCCGCGTATTGGTCGCCACATGATCACCTATGGCTTCAGTGATGATGCCGACGTGCAGGCGCTGAATTTCCAGCAGCAGGGTCACCAATGCCGCTTTACCGTCAGACGTAAAGGCAAGGAAGACTTAGATCTGCTGCTTAACCTGCCTGGTCAGCACAATGTATTAAATGCGCTCGCGGCGATTGCCGTGGCGACAGAAGATGAAATCGATGATAGCGCCATCATTCAAGCCTTGGCTGAATTCCAGGGTATTGGCCGTCGTTTCCAACACTTAGGTAAGTTCGCGACGCCAAAGGGCGAAGTGATGTTAGTGGACGACTATGGTCATCACCCCAGCGAAGTGGCGGCGACCATTAAAGCGGCGCGTGCTGGCTGGCCTGACAAACGCTTAGTGATGGCCTATCAGCCACACAGATACACTCGTACCCGTGACTTGTACGAAGACTTTATTGAAGTGTTATCTCAAGTGGATTGCTTGCTGTTACTCGAGGTGTATAGCGCGGGTGAAGCGCCGATCCCCGGTGCCGATGGCCGCGCACTGTGCCGCTCGATTCGTTTGCGCGGACAGTTAGATCCCATCTTTATCGCCAGCCCAGATCAGTTAGCCGAAGTGCTACCCGATGTGTTGCAGGAGGGGGATTTATTGTTGACCCAAGGTGCGGGTAATATAGGCGCCCTGTCGCGCCAGTTAGCCGCCTCTGAATTGGGCTTTAGCACTGCTGCGACAACCGAGGTAAAACCTTGATATATTGCGTGACAACTCGGGTTTAAAGGAAATTTTGACCCGAGGCTTTAGCTCTATATAATGGCCGATTTTCTGTGGTTTTTAGTAGTGTCGTTGAAAGGTGGAAACAAACGTGTCTTGGAGTGATAAGAGGCGACACTGGTGGGCGAGGATGTCACAGGTTAATTGGTACCTGTGGAGCGGAATTGGTTTTTTATGGTTAGTGATAAGTAGCTTTGTCTTTGGTGGCTACCAACTGCATAAATTTTTAAGTGATGCCAGCACGCTGCCCATTGAGGCGGTGGCCATCAAAGGTGAACGGACTTACACCACAGATAGAGATATACAAATTGCACTACAGGATTTAATGCAGCGGAGTTTTTTCAGCGCAGATATCACCTTAGTGCAACAGGCATTAGAAGCCTTACCTTGGGTGTATCGCGCGTCAGTGAGGCGTGAATGGCCAGCGAAACTCAGGGTGTATTTACAGGAGCAACAACCGGTCGCCCATTGGAATGGTACCGCTTGGCTCAATGTGCATGGTGAGGTGTTTGAAGCGCCATCACATCCTGAGCTAGAGCATCTGCCTTATTTATCTGGGCCAGATGATATGGGGACCGAAGTGTTAACCGCCTACGCGCAGGTTAACTCGCTACTGAAGATTAATGGCTTTACCTTGGCCAATTTGAGTTTGACGCCACGTCATGCGTGGCACGCGACACTGGGTAACGGTATTGTTTTAGACCTAGGTCGAGAAGATAAAATGGCAAGGATACAAAGGTTTATCACTGTTTATCCGTTACTGGCGAAACAAGATAAACCAATTGCCAGAGTGGATTTGCGCTACGACACTGGGTTGGCCGTAGGCTGGGGCGATGCACAAACAAGAGAGCCGATAATTAATGACCAAAAACCAAGATAGAAATCTGATCGTCGGATTGGACATAGGAACCTCTAAAGTCGCAGTGATCATAGGCGAAGTTCTGCCCGATGGCGAAATCAGCATAGTCGGCCTTGGTAACCACCCTTCAAGGGGCATGGATAAGGGTGGCGTTAACGATTTAGACTCCATCGTGCGCAGTGTGCAACGCGCGCTCGATCAAGCGGAATTAATGGCAGACTGCCAAGTATCATCGGTTTACCTGAGCATTTCCGGTAAACATATCGCCTGCCAAAACGAAAATGGCATGGTGTCGATTAACGATGAGGAAGTGACGCAGGAAGACGTCGACAACGTGATCCATACCGCTCGCTCGGTGAAGATCCCGACCGAACGTCGCATTCTGCATGTGTTACCACAGGAATATGCGATTGACGTACAAGACGGTATTCGCAGCCCTATCGGCATGTCAGGTATGCGGATGGAAGCCAAGGTACACATAGTGACCTGCGCCAATGATATGGCGAAGAACATCACTAAGAGTGTTGAACGCTGTGGCTTGAAGGTTGATGACTTAGTGTTCTCCGGCATTGCGTCGGCGGATGCGGTATTAACCTTCGATGAAAAAGACTTAGGTGTGTGTATCGTCGATATCGGCGGTGGCACGACGGATATCGCCGTGTACACCAATGGTGCACTGCGTCATTGCGCGGTTGTGCCCGTTGCGGGTAACCAAGTGACCAACGATATCGCGAAGATTTTCCGCACACCCTCGTCACATGCTGAACAAATTAAAGTGCAGTTCGCCTGTGCGCGCAGCTCCATGGTGAGCCGCGAAGACAGTATCGAAGTGCCTTCGGTTGGTGGTCGCCCATCGCGCAGCATGTCGCGCCACACTTTGGCCGAAGTGGTTGAGCCGAGATATCAAGAGCTGTTTGAGCTAGTGCTCAAGGAGCTGAAAGACAGTGGTTTAGAAGATCAAATCGCCGCAGGTATCGTGCTAACAGGCGGTACGGCGTCGATTCAAGGCGTGGTGGACATTGCGGAGGCAACCTTTGGGATGCCGGTACGCGTCGCCTCACCATTGCCAGTTAAAGGGTTATACGAATACGTGGATCAGTCTATTTACTCCACAGGGGTTGGATTGCTCCATTATGGTGCAAGACGGGTGCTTGAGCGTCAATTCGAGCGTCCTGAGCGTCAAGGGGTTACCAGTGCTTGGAATCGGGTCCAAAGCTGGTTTAAGGGTGAATTTTAATAACGCAGGCAACACGGAGATCAGACAATGTTTGAGATCATGGACACTCACTCAGACGACGCGGTGATTAAAGTCATCGGCGTTGGCGGCGGCGGCGGTAACGCTGTCGAACATATGGTCAAACACAACATTGAAGGTGTTGAGTTTGTCGTTACCAACACAGACGCACAGGCGCTACGTAAATCAGGCGCTGGCTCAACGATTCAATTAGGTCGCGATGTCACTAAAGGTCTTGGCGCTGGCGCCAACCCTGAAGTGGGTCGTGCTGCGGCTGAAGAAGACCGCGAAAACATTCGTGCAGCGATCAAAGGCTCAGACATGATCTTTATCGCAGCCGGTATGGGCGGTGGTACTGGTACAGGTGCTGCGCCAGTCGTTGCTCAAATCGCTCGCGAAGAAGGCATCTTAACGGTTGCCGTCGTGACTAAGCCTTTCCCTTTCGAAGGCAAGAAACGTATGGCTTATGCCGAGCAAGGTATCGCTGAGCTTGCTAAGCACGTGGATTCGTTAATCACTATCCCTAACGAAAAATTATTAAAAGTATTGGGCCGTGGTACGTCATTACTCGATGCGTTTGCCGCAGCGAATAACGTGTTACTCGGTGCAGTACAAGGTATTGCCGAGCTTATCACTCGTCCTGGTCTGATTAACGTCGACTTTGCGGACGTGAAAACCGTTATGTCCGAAATGGGTAATGCCATGATGGGTACCGGTGTTGCGCGTGGTGAAGACCGTGCGGAAGAAGCGGCCGAAGCGGCAGTTGCCAGCCCATTGTTAGAAGACATCGACTTAGCCGGTGCCCGTGGTGTGTTAGTTAACATTACCGCTGGTATGGACATGAGCATCGAAGAATTCGAAACCGTCGGTAACCATGTTAAAGCTTACGCTTCTGACAACGCGACCGTGGTTGTGGGTGCGGTGATCGACCCAGAAATGAGCGACGAGCTGCGTGTTACCGTGGTTGCTACTGGTATCGGTGCTGAAAAGCGTCCTGATATTCAACTGGTTTCTAAACCAGCACCACGTCCAGAGCCAGTTGTTGTGGAACCAAAAGTAGAAGCCTATGTCGAAGAAGCAACTCATGTGAGCTATGCGGCGCCAAAGGGTAACGTGTTACCTGCATCGCCAGCACCGGCTCCTGCGCCAGCACCTTCAACAAAGCATGAATTGGATTACTTGGATATCCCAGCGTTTTTACGTAAGCAAGCTGACTAAAACAGGTATTTGAGTCCAGCGTTTTGGGTGGTGTCTTGCTTAGCGAGGCAATACCATCCAATGACTACATTTGTATGACATGGTCAACTTATGTTACCATGTCGAACCTATGTGGTCGTTTTGCTGCCGCTGTGTGTGCAAATATTAGGCTTAATTATTGAAATCTAAACGGGTAACTGAATGATATTTCAACGAACTGTTCAAAAAATGGTGAAGGCTACTGGAGTCGGTTTGCACTCTGGGAACAAGGTCACCTTGAGCATTATGCCCGCACCAGTCAATACAGGGATCGTACTCGTGCGTACCGACATGAATCCTGCCGTTGCTATTCCTGCAAAGGCGGAACAAGTTCGCGAAACCACTATGTGCACGGCACTTGTCAATGACGAAGGTATTCGTATTTCGACTATTGAGCATCTGTTTGCAGCCTTAGCGGGTTTAGGCATTGATAACGCCGTAATCGAAGTGGACGCGCCTGAAATCCCAATTATGGATGGCAGTGCGAGCCCATTTGTCTTCTTACTTCAGTCTGCAGGTATTAAAGAGCAGGCTGCGCCTAAGAAGTACTTAAAGATTAAACGCCCTGTGCGTGTTGAAGACGGTGATAAGTGGGCCGAGCTGAAGCCATTCAAAGGCTTTAGAGTCAACTTCAAAATTGACTTTGCTCACCCTGAAATTGCTCGTAGTCAGCAGCACGTGGTGATGGACTTCTCTACTTCTGCTTTTGTTAAAGACATTAGCCGTGCCCGTACTTTTGGTTTTATGCGTGATATTGAGTATCTGCGTGCGAACAACCTAGCATTAGGTGGCAGCATGGAAAACGCGGTTGTACTTGATGAATATCGCGTCCTCAACCCCGACGGCCTGCGTTATGAGGATGAGTTCGTTAAGCACAAAATTTTAGATGCGTTTGGTGATCTCTACGTGGCAGGACACGCCATTCTTGGTGAGTTTACTGCCTATAAAACGGGTCATGCACTGAATAACCAATTAGTGCGAGCCTTATTGGCGCAGCAGGATGCATGGGAGCTGGTGAGCTTTGAGAAAGAAGCCGATGTTCCCGTCAGCTTTACTGTGCCAGGTGGCGCGGTTTACGCTTAATAGCGCTTGATCTTTACTTATTACGGCTGGCCAATGTGGCCAGCCGTTTTAGTTTTTCGCCTAGTGTCCCGCTCACATTTTCTGCAAGCGCAGCAATATGTTCTGCCGCAGCTGGACTGAGTTGCTTGTGCGCCTGTTTCGGCTTTGCGTCATACAATGCTAATCTCGGGTTGACTTTAACTTCAATTGCGGTAAGGATTGGGAGCGTTTCCTGCTTGAAGCTGCGCTAGTAGTTTCGGCTTTTGGAAATTAATTCGTGCGGCCCATGCTGCCGAAGTGGTTTCAACCACAAGAACACCCTGGCGGAAATTAGCGACTTTCAGCTGCTCCGCAACAGGACCTGCGACAATCTGCTTCACATGCTGATCCAGATATAAAAGTAGTTCCGCTTTCTCAGCTATATCGGGCAATGTGCCTGACAGATGTAGTAATTGGCTGAGATCCTGAGGGGGCTTTTTCATATGATAATAAGATGGCTGAATTAGGCTATGAGTGTAACAGTATTTATTCAAGGTCGGAATGGCGTCACGCGCTGGCAACCCAGTAAACGCTGGTTGCTCCTTCCCATGCTATTGTTGGCTACTGGTGCCGGTATTTATCAACACAACTCTGCTAAATTTGAAAATCAGCAAGCCAGTGTCGATAACGATCGGATCCAACGCGAACAACAAAAGAAGCAAGTCTTAGAACTAAAGAGTGCAACAGAGTCACAGCTAGCCATGCTTGCGACCCATGTCGCGCGCATGCAAGCTAAAATCACCCGTCTCGAGGCTTTAGGTCAACAAGTCGCTAAACAAAATAAATTGGATGAAGACTTTGATTTCTCCTCTGAAGTGGGTGTGGGTGGCTTGAGCGAATTAGGCTCGAATATCGAACTTGGTCAGCTTATCGATGATATGGATAAACTGGCGTCACGAATTGACAACAATAATGTTCAACTATCACTACTTGAAACAGTGTCATCTAACCACCATATAGATGCTGAACGTCATGTATCAGGGCTCCCACTCGATAAAGGTTGGTTATCGTCGCCCTACGGATTACGTAATGACCCTTTTAACGGTCGTCGAACCATGCATAAAGGGATCGATTTTACCGGTCGAGAAGGGGCTAAAGTTGTCGCGACTGCTGCAGGCGTGGTGACTTGGGCTGGGAATATGTTTGGCTATGGCGAATTGGTCGAAATCGACCATGGTAACGGTTTACGTACACGCTATGGTCATAATAAAGCTTTGTCAGTAGCTGTAGGTGATGTGGTCGCTAAAGGCGAAACCATCGCCAGTATGGGAAGCACTGGGCGCTCAACAGGGGCTCATGTGCATTATGAAGTGTTGCGTGGCGGACAGCAGATAGATCCACAGAAGTTTGTCTACCGCAAGGCAGGTTAATTGAAACATTGGCTTCTAGTTTCCATCATGGACTTGGCCTACAGAAAATAAGTGATTCAGATGTTTGGTAAATTACTGACAAAAGTATTTGGTAGTCGCAACGACCGTACCCTCAAAGGGTTACAAAAAGTAGTTAATAAGATTAATGCGCTTGAAGCCGATTATGAAAAATTAACCGATGAACAGCTTAAGGCGAAAACCGCCGAGTTCCGCGAGCGTTTAGCGGCCGGAGCTTCGTTAGAGAGCATTATGGCGGAAGCCTTCGCGACCGTGCGTGAAGCATCGAAGCGAGTGTTCGAGATGCGTCACTTCGACGTGCAGTTACTCGGTGGTATGGTGCTCGACAGTAACCGCATCGCTGAAATGCGTACCGGTGAAGGTAAAACCTTAACCGCAACTCTGCCAGCCTATTTAAATGCCTTAACTGGCAAAGGCGTTCACGTTATTACCGTCAACGATTACTTAGCCCGTCGTGACGCGGAAAATAACCGCCCACTGTTCGAATTCTTAGGCTTAACTGTCGGCATTAACGTTGCAGGTTTGGGCCAGCAAGCGAAAAAAGACGCCTACAACGCCGATATTACCTACGGTACCAACAACGAATTTGGTTTCGACTATCTGCGCGACAACATGGCGTTCTCGCCACAAGAGCGTGTTCAACGTCCATTGCACTATGCACTGATCGACGAAGTCGACTCAATCCTTATCGATGAAGCCCGTACGCCATTGATTATCTCTGGTGCCGCGGAAGATAGCTCTGAGCTATACATCAAGATCAACACGCTTATCCCGAATCTTATCCGTCAAGATAAAGAAGACTCTGAAGAGTACGTGGGTGAGGGTGATTACAGCATCGATGAAAAAGCCAAACAAGTGCACTTCACCGAGCGTGGCCAAGAGAAGGTTGAGAACCTATTGATTGAGCGCGGCATGTTAGCCGAAGGCGACTCTCTCTACTCTGCGGCGAACATTTCTCTGCTGCACCATGTGAACGCTGCGCTGCGTGCTCATACTCTGTTTGAACGCGATGTCGACTATATCGTTCAAGATGGCGAAGTGATCATCGTAGACGAACACACTGGTCGTACTATGCCTGGTCGTCGTTGGTCAGAAGGCTTACACCAAGCCGTTGAAGCCAAAGAAGGCGTGCGTATCCAAAACGAAAACCAAACGCTGGCATCGATTACCTTCCAAAACTACTTCCGTTTATATGAGAAGTTAGCGGGTATGACAGGTACAGCCGATACCGAGGCGTTCGAGTTCCAACACATCTATGGTTTAGATACTGTGGTTGTGCCTACGAACCGTCCAATGGTTCGTAAGGATATGGCCGATCTGGTTTACCTCACAGCCAATGAAAAATACCAAGCAATTATTAAAGACATTAAAGACTGCCGTGAACGTGGCCAGCCAGTATTGGTGGGTACGGTTTCCATCGAACAGTCTGAACTGTTAGCGCGTTTGATGGTGAAGGAGAAGATCCCACACCAAGTGCTTAACGCTAAGTTCCACGAAAAAGAAGCCGAAATTGTTGCTCAAGCGGGTCGTACTGGCGCCGTGACGATTGCGACTAACATGGCGGGTCGTGGTACCGACATCGTGTTAGGTGGCAACTGGAATATGGAAATCGAAGCCCTCGAGAATCCAACAGCAGAGCAAAAAGCTAAAATCAAGGCTGACTGGCAAGAGCGCCACGATGCCGTGGTCGCCGCTGGTGGTTTACACATCTTAGGTACTGAGCGCCACGAATCTCGCCGTATCGATAACCAGCTACGTGGTCGTGCGGGTCGTCAAGGTGACGCGGGTTCTTCACGTTTCTACCTTTCTATGGAAGATAGCTTAATGCGCATCTTCGCCTCGGATCGTGTCTCTGGCATGATGAAGAAACTGGGCATGGAAGAAGGCGAAGCAATCGAGCATCCATGGGTTTCCCGTGCGATTGAAAATGCTCAGCGTAAAGTGGAAGCGCGTAACTTTGATATTCGTAAGCAACTGCTCGAATTTGACGACGTCGCAAACGACCAACGTCAAGTGGTTTACGCACAGCGTAACGAGTTGATGGATGCCGAAAGTATCGAAGACACCATCAAGAACATCCAAGACGATGTGATCAGTGCGGTGATCGATCAATACATTCCACCTCAATCAGTGGAAGAGTTATGGGATGTGCCAGGATTAGAGCAACGTTTACAGCAAGAATTTATGCTAAAACTGCCAATCCAAGAATGGCTAGATAAAGAAGACGACTTACACGAAGAAACATTGCGTGAGCGTATCATCACTTCTTGGTCTGATGCGTATAAAGCAAAAGAAGAAATGGTCGGTGCACCAGTACTGCGCCAGTTTGAAAAAGCCGTGATGCTACAAACCCTCGATGGTCTATGGAAAGAACACTTAGCGGCAATGGATCACTTACGCCAAGGTATCCACTTACGTGGTTACGCGCAGAAGAATCCAAAGCAAGAATATAAGCGCGAGTCTTTCGAGCTGTTCCAGCAATTACTGTCGACCTTAAAGCATGACGTCATTAGTGTGCTATCTAAGGTACAAGTACAAGCACAGTCAGACGTAGAAGAGATGGAAGCTCGTCGTCGTGAAGAAGATGCCAAGATCCAACGCGACTATCAGCACGCAGCTGCCGAAGCCTTAGTAGGTGGGGATGATGGTAGCGACGAGATGATGGCTCACACGCCAATGATCCGCGATGGCGATAAAGTGGGTCGTAACGATCCTTGTCCTTGTGGCTCAGGCCGTAAGTATAAGCAGTGTCACGGCAAGCTAAGCTAATTCAATACGCGAAGTCATTTTTTAAAAGGCGACTGTAATAGTCGCCTTTTTCATACCTGCTGCTTTATAAGTGCTTTAACTCTTCACCGACCATAAAACCCTCGGCTATAAATCCTAACGTGTGCCGCTGCACTAAAATTAACAGCTTTTGTCTTTTTTGTGGATAAGTTTGAGGATAAATAGTGGGTATTTTGTGACTAACTGAAACTATTGAAAAAAGATCAAAAAAACCGAAAAAAGCCCTTGCGTAAAAAGTTCTGCTGCCTATAATGCGCAACCACTGACACGGCAGACAGCGATACGCAGTTTCAAGTGCCAATTCATCGAGTGATTCACTCCTCGATGAGCGAAAAGAAAGTTGCAAAAACTACTTGACGCAAAAACGGGAATGCGTAGAATACGCAGCCCTGACCCGCTGAAATCACTTGCGATAATGCGATGGTCAACGCTCTTTAACAATTTATCAAGCAAATCTGTGTGGACACTCACAGGTGTTGAGTTAATCGAAATTACTCTGCCGTTTGGCGAGTAATCAAAGAATTAAATCAATGAATGAGTGTTCATAGCAATATGTACAACGACTTATTAAGTTAAGTCGATTCAGAATTCATTGAGTCGAATCTTCGGATTCACAAAACTTTTAATTGAAGAGTTTGATCATGGCTCAGATTGAACGCTGGCGGCAGGCCTAA
This sequence comes from Shewanella sp. MR-4, assembly GCF_000014685.1. Classification (NCBI taxonomy): domain Bacteria; kingdom Pseudomonadati; phylum Pseudomonadota; class Gammaproteobacteria; order Alteromonadales; family Shewanellaceae; genus Shewanella; species Shewanella sp. MR-4. The sequence goes on along the minus strand of NC_008321.1, from coordinate 4,261,606 downwards.
CACATGCAAGTCGAGCGGCAGCACAAGGGAGTTTACTCCTGAGGTGGCGAGCGGCGGACGGGTGAGTAATGCCTAGGGATCTGCCCAGTCGAGGGGGATAACAGTTGGAAACGACTGCTAATACCGCATACGCCCTACGGGGGAAAGGAGGGGACCTTCGGGCCTTCCGCGATTGGATGAACCTAGGTGGGATTAGCTAGTTGGTGAGGTAATGGCTCACCAAGGCGACGATCCCTAGCTGTTCTGAGAGGATGATCAGCCACACTGGGACTGAGACACGGCCCAGACTCCTACGGGAGGCAGCAGTGGGGAATATTGCACAATGGGGGAAACCCTGATGCAGCCATGCCGCGTGTGTGAAGAAGGCCTTCGGGTTGTAAAGCACTTTCAGTAGGGAGGAAAGGGTAAGTCTTAATACGGCTTATCTGTGACGTTACCTACAGAAGAAGGACCGGCTAACTCCGTGCCAGCAGCCGCGGTAATACGGAGGGTCCAAGCGTTAATCGGAATTACTGGGCGTAAAGCGTGCGCAGGCGGTTTGTTAAGCGAGATGTGAAAGCCCCGGGCTCAACCTGGGAATTGCATTTCGAACTGGCAAACTAGAGTCTTGTAGAGGGGGGTAGAATTCCAGGTGTAGCGGTGAAATGCGTAGAGATCTGGAGGAATACCGGTGGCGAAGGCGGCCCCCTGGACAAAGACTGACGCTCAGGCACGAAAGCGTGGGGAGCAAACAGGATTAGATACCCTGGTAGTCCACGCCGTAAACGATGTCTACTCGGAGTTTGGTGTCTTGAACACTGGGCTCTCAAGCTAACGCATTAAGTAGACCGCCTGGGGAGTACGGCCGCAAGGTTAAAACTCAAATGAATTGACGGGGGCCCGCACAAGCGGTGGAGCATGTGGTTTAATTCGATGCAACGCGAAGAACCTTACCTACTCTTGACATCCAGAGAATTCGCTAGAGATAGCTTAGTGCCTTCGGGAACTCTGAGACAGGTGCTGCATGGCTGTCGTCAGCTCGTGTTGTGAAATGTTGGGTTAAGTCCCGCAACGAGCGCAACCCCTATCCTTATTTGCCAGCGCGTAATGGCGGGAACTCTAGGGAGACTGCCGGTGATAAACCGGAGGAAGGTGGGGACGACGTCAAGTCATCATGGCCCTTACGAGTAGGGCTACACACGTGCTACAATGGCGAGTACAGAGGGTTGCAAAGCCGCGAGGTGGAGCTAATCTCACAAAGCTCGTCGTAGTCCGGATTGGAGTCTGCAACTCGACTCCATGAAGTCGGAATCGCTAGTAATCGTGGATCAGAATGCCACGGTGAATACGTTCCCGGGCCTTGTACACACCGCCCGTCACACCATGGGAGTGGGCTGCAAAAGAAGTGGGTAGCTTAACCTTCGGGAGGGCGCTCACCACTTTGTGGTTCATGACTGGGGTGAAGTCGTAACAAGGTAGCCCTAGGGGAACCTGGGGCTGGATCACCTCCTTACCTATACGACTAACTCGATGTTTGTTGAGTGTTCACACAGATGGCTTGTTGAACTTCTCGAAAGAGGAGGGAGAGCGAAATGCGCCGCGTGCCGGTAAGCATTGTTCTTTAACAATTTGGAAAGCTGATAGTAATTAATGCAATGATGTCTGTCGTTGTGTTAATACGAAAAAATTGAGTTCTTAAAACACTTTTTAAGTGTCTTGAATATTCAAGTCTAAGGCGAGTCCATCTTCTTGGTCGAAGATGAGACAAGTAAAACCAGCTGGTCGCAACGACGCAAGTGATGTGAAACTCATTTGGGTTGTATGGTTAAGCGACTAAGCGTATACGGTGGATGCCTTGGCAGTCAGAGGCGATGAAGGACGTAGTAACTTGCGAAAAGCGTTGGCGAGCTAGTAACAAGCATTTGAGCTAACGATGTCCGAATGGGGGAACCCAGCAGCATAAGCTGTTATCACTGCATGAATACATAGTGTAGTGAGGCAAACGAGGGGAACTGAAACATCTAAGTACCCTTAGGAAAAGAAATCAACCGAGATTCCCCTAGTAGCGGCGAGCGAACGGGGATTAGCCCTTAAGTCAGAGGGGTGTTAGTGGAATGGTCTGGAAAGTCCAGCGGCACAGGGTGATAGCCCCGTACACGAAAACTAACCTTTGATGAAAACGAGTAAGGCGGGACACGTGATATCCTGTTTGAATATGGGGGGACCATCCTCCAAGGCTAAATACTCCTGACTGACCGATAGTGAACCAGTACCGTGAGGGAAAGGCGAAAAGAACCCCTGTGAGGGGAGTGAAATAGAACCTGAAACCGTATACGTACAAGCAGTGGGAGCGGTACTTGAGACCGTGACTGCGTACCTTTTGTATAATGGGTCAGCGACTTACGTTTTGTAGCGAGGTTAAGCGAATAGCGGAGCCGTAGGGAAACCGAGTGTTAACTGCGCGTTTAGTTGCAAGGCGTAGACCCGAAACCCGGTGATCTAGCCATGGGCAGGTTGAAGGTTGAGTAACATCAACTGGAGGACCGAACCGACTAATGTTGAAAAATTAGCGGATGACTTGTGGCTGGGGGTGAAAGGCCAATCAAACCGGGAGATATCTGGTTCTCCTCGAAAGCTATTTAGGTAGCGCCTCGGACGAACACCTTTGGGGGTAGAGCACTGTTAAGGCTAGGGGGTCATCCCGACTTACCAACCCTTTGCAAACTCCGAATACCAAAGAGTGCTATCCGGGAGACAGACGGCGGGTGCTAACGTCCGTCGTCAAAAGGGAAACAACCCAGACCGTCAGCTAAGGTCCCAAAGTGTATGTTAAGTGGGAAACGATGTGGGAAGGCTTAGACAGCTAGGATGTTGGCTTAGAAGCAGCCATCATTTAAAGAAAGCGTAATAGCTCACTAGTCGAGTCGGCCTGCGCGGAAGATGTAACGGGGCTAAACATACCACCGAAGCTACGGGTGCAATCCATTAGGGTTGCGCGGTAGAGGAGCGTTCTGTAAGCCGTTGAAGGTGAAGGGGTAACCCACGCTGGAGGTATCAGAAGTGCGAATGCTGACATGAGTAACGATAAAGGGGGTGAAAAACCCCCTCGCCGAAAGACCAAGGGTTCCTGTCCAACGTTAATCGGGGCAGGGTGAGTCGACCCCTAAGGCGAGGCCGAAAGGCGTAGTCGATGGGAAACAGATTAATATTTCTGTACTTCCGCTAACTGCGATGGAGAGACGGAGAAGGCTAGGCTAGCGCGGCGTTGGTAGTCCGCGTTTAAGGTGGTAGGTGGGTGACTTAGGCAAATCCGGGTCACTATACACTGAGAGCTGATGACGAGTCCCCAAGGGGATGAAGTAGTTGATGCCATGCTTCCAGGAAAATCTTCTAAGCTTCAGGTTAGCGGGAATCGTACCCCAAACCGACACAGGTGGTCGGGTAGAGAATACCAAGGCGCTTGAGAGAACTCGGCTGAAGGAACTAGGCAAAATGGTACCGTAACTTCGGGAGAAGGTACGCTGCTGTTGGTGATGGGACTTGCTCCCTAAGCTGACGGCAGTCGCAGATACCAGGTGGCTGCAACTGTTTATCAAAAACACAGCACTGTGCAAAATCGCAAGATGACGTATACGGTGTGACGCCTGCCCGGTGCCGGAAGGTTAATTGATTGGGTTATCGCAAGAGAAGCTCATGATCGAAGCCCCGGTAAACGGCGGCCGTAACTATAACGGTCCTAAGGTAGCGAAATTCCTTGTCGGGTAAGTTCCGACCTGCACGAATGGCGTAATGATGGCCACGCTGTCTCCAGCCGAGACTCAGTGAAGTTGAAATTGCGGTGAAGATGCCGTATACCCGCGGCTAGACGGAAAGACCCCGTGAACCTTTACTATAGCTTGGCACTGAACATTGACCCTACATGTGTAGGATAGGTGGGAGACTTTGAAGCGGGAACGCTAGTTCTCGTGGAGTCGTCCTTGAAATACCACCCTTGTAGTGTTGATGTTCTAACTTGGGCCCCTAATCGGGGTTAAGGACAGTGCCTGGTGGGTAGTTTGACTGGGGCGGTCTCCTCCCAAAGAGTAACGGAGGAGCACGAAGGTTGGCTAAGTACGGTCGGACATCGTACGGTTAGTGCAATGGCATAAGCCAGCTTAACTGCGAGACAGACACGTCGAGCAGGTACGAAAGTAGGTCATAGTGATCCGGTGGTTCTGAATGGAAGGGCCATCGCTCAACGGATAAAAGGTACTCCGGGGATAACAGGCTGATACCGCCCAAGAGTTCATATCGACGGCGGTGTTTGGCACCTCGATGTCGGCTCATCACATCCTGGGGCTGAAGTCGGTCCCAAGGGTATGGCTGTTCGCCATTTAAAGTGGTACGCGAGCTGGGTTCAGAACGTCGTGAGACAGTTCGGTCCCTATCTGCCGTGGGCGTTGGATGATTGAGGGGAGTTGCTCCTAGTACGAGAGGACCGGAGTGAACGAACCGCTGGTGTTCGGGTTGTCATGCCAATGGCATTGCCCGGTAGCTATGTTCGGAATCGATAACCGCTGAAAGCATCTAAGCGGGAAGCGAGCCCCAAGATGAGTCATCCCTTGGACTTTAAGTCCACTAAAGAGCCGTTCGAGACTAGGACGTTGATAGGTCAGGTGTGTAAGCGTTGTGAGGCGTTGAGCTAACTGATACTAATGACTCGAGAGGCTTAACCATACAACCCAGATGGGTTTTGCTAAGTAGTACTTAGACGAATACAAACACTTAAGAAGTGGCACTCAATACAGCTTTCTAAATTAACAAATAAAGGTTAATTACGCAGGTAATGGTACGGCAGACAAAGCCGTGACGAGCGAAGGGCGGAGTGTACGGTAGTACATGAGCACTGGAGTGAGGAAACAATGCCGTCAGACGTAGAATTAACCAGTAAGAATTTGCTTGGTGACAATAGCATTGTGGTCCCACCTGATCCCATCCCGAACTCAGAAGTGAAACGCAATCGCGCCGATGGTAGTGTGGGGTCTCCCCATGTGAGAGTAGGTCATCGCCAAGCGCCTAATTAAATCATCATTGATGATAAAGAATTGCTGATATGGCTCAGTCGGTAGAGCGCATCCTTGGTAAGGATGAGGTCCCCAGTTCGATTCTGGGTATCAGCACCATACAATCTAGTGTGTTGTCCTAGAGCTAAATTTGTTTGGTGACAATAGCATTGTGGTCCCACCTGATCCCATCCCGAACTCAGAAGTGAAACGCAATCGCGCCGATGGTAGTGTGGGGTCTCCCCATGTGAGAGTAGGTCATCGCCAAACGCTAAATTAAGAAAGGCCACCTGATTAGGTGGCCTTTTTGCTTTTCTAAATTTTTCTTTACTACGCCCCTTGTACAACGTATTCAGTCATTGGCCCTCTGTGTGCACGAGTATGCTTTCGATTCGCGATTCATAATGATTTGAGCTTTGAATCAGGCCGTAACATTGCCCTTTCTCTTCGCCCAATGTCGCGATGTACTCTTGTCTTGTCAATTTGCTCCATCTTATAGGAGCAAGCACGAGCCTTCGACTGCCCCTCCCATAGAGCCCACTATAAAGACAAGATGTGTATCGTTCTATTTAATGCAATGCGAAGGATTTAAGATTTAAGAAGAGAATGCATAACTCCATTGAACAGGGTTTTGTTGTGAATGACATAATTAGGCTGTCTTATTTCTAGAAGTCCTGTTTCGAAATTACAGTATCATTTAAAACATCGATGCTTTAATTCACTTTAAATAACCTTATATTGCAAGCGACCAACTACCCGAATTGCGGCTTACCACGATAGTTAAAATTTTAGGATGTGGATAACTTTGGGGGTAAGTAGTGGGTAGGGTGTGCCTAGTTTGGGTGTAAAAAGCGATTTGAAAAATAATACGAAAAACTTGAAAAAAGCCCTTGCACAAAAAGTTCTGCTGCCTATAATGCGCATCCACTGACACGGCAGACAGCGAAAGCAAGCGCGGTGACAGTTCGAATAGAATGCAAAATGTGCAGTTGATTCGAAAGCCTCAAGAAGTTTGCAAAAACGCCTTGACGCGACACGGGAAATGCGTAGAATACGCAGCCCTGACCCGCTGAGCGGTAGCGCGAAGTGAATGGTCAAATGCTCTTTAACAATCTAAACAAGAAATCTGTGTGGACACTCACAGGTGTTGAGTTAATCGAAATTACTCTGCCGTTTGGCGAGTAATCAAAATTTAAATCAATGAATGAGTGTTCATAGCAATATGTACATACAGTAATGTATGGATTGAAACGCGATGCTTCTTAGTGAGCAAAGCGAATCAAAACAGTAGAATTCATTGAGTCGTTTAACGCGAGTTAAACAAAAAACTTTTAATTGAAGAGTTTGATCATGGCTCAGATTGAACGCTGGCGGCAGGCCTAACACATGCAAGTCGAGCGGCAGCACAAGGGAGTTTACTCCTGAGGTGGCGAGCGGCGGACGGGTGAGTAATGCCTAGGGATCTGCCCAGTCGAGGGGGATAACAGTTGGAAACGACTGCTAATACCGCATACGCCCTACGGGGGAAAGAGGGGGACTTTCGGGCCTCTCGCGATTGGATGAACCTAGGTGGGATTAGCTAGTTGGTGAGGTAATGGCTCACCAAGGCGACGATCCCTAGCTGTTCTGAGAGGATGATCAGCCACACTGGGACTGAGACACGGCCCAGACTCCTACGGGAGGCAGCAGTGGGGAATATTGCACAATGGGGGAAACCCTGATGCAGCCATGCCGCGTGTGTGAAGAAGGCCTTCGGGTTGTAAAGCACTTTCAGTAGGGAGGAAAGGGTAAGTCTTAATACGGCTTATCTGTGACGTTACCTACAGAAGAAGGACCGGCTAACTCCGTGCCAGCAGCCGCGGTAATACGGAGGGTCCAAGCGTTAATCGGAATTACTGGGCGTAAAGCGTGCGCAGGCGGTTTGTTAAGCGAGATGTGAAAGCCCCGGGCTCAACCTGGGAATTGCATTTCGAACTGGCAAACTAGAGTCTTGTAGAGGGGGGTAGAATTCCAGGTGTAGCGGTGAAATGCGTAGAGATCTGGAGGAATACCGGTGGCGAAGGCGGCCCCCTGGACAAAGACTGACGCTCAGGCACGAAAGCGTGGGGAGCAAACAGGATTAGATACCCTGGTAGTCCACGCCGTAAACGATGTCTACTCGGAGTTTGGTGTCTTGAACACTGGGCTCTCAAGCTAACGCATTAAGTAGACCGCCTGGGGAGTACGGCCGCAAGGTTAAAACTCAAATGAATTGACGGGGGCCCGCACAAGCGGTGGAGCATGTGGTTTAATTCGATGCAACGCGAAGAACCTTACCTACTCTTGACATCCAGAGAATTCGCTAGAGATAGCTTAGTGCCTTCGGGAACTCTGAGACAGGTGCTGCATGGCTGTCGTCAGCTCGTGTTGTGAAATGTTGGGTTAAGTCCCGCAACGAGCGCAACCCCTATCCTTATTTGCCAGCGCGTAATGGCGGGAACTCTAGGGAGACTGCCGGTGATAAACCGGAGGAAGGTGGGGACGACGTCAAGTCATCATGGCCCTTACGAGTAGGGCTACACACGTGCTACAATGGCGAGTACAGAGGGTTGCAAAGCCGCGAGGTGGAGCTAATCTCACAAAGCTCGTCGTAGTCCGGATTGGAGTCTGCAACTCGACTCCATGAAGTCGGAATCGCTAGTAATCGTGGATCAGAATGCCACGGTGAATACGTTCCCGGGCCTTGTACACACCGCCCGTCACACCATGGGAGTGGGCTGCAAAAGAAGTGGGTAGCTTAACCTTCGGGAGGGCGCTCACCACTTTGTGGTTCATGACTGGGGTGAAGTCGTAACAAGGTAGCCCTAGGGGAACCTGGGGCTGGATCACCTCCTTACCTATACGACTAACTCGATGTTTGTTGAGTGTTCACACAGATGGCTTGTTGAACTTCTCGAAAGAGGAGGGAGAGCGAAATGCGCCGCGTGCCGGTAAGCATTGTTCTTTAACAATTTGGAAAGCTGATAGTAATTAATGCAATGATGTCTGTCGTTGTGTTAATACGAAAAAATTGAGTTCTTAAAACACTTTTTAAGTGTCTTGAATATTCAAGTCTAAGGCGAGTCCATCTTCTTGGTCGAAGATGAGACAAGTAAAACCAGCTGGTCGCAACGACGCAAGTGATGTGAAACTCATTTGGGTTGTATGGTTAAGCGACTAAGCGTATACGGTGGATGCCTTGGCAGTCAGAGGCGATGAAGGACGTAGTAACTTGCGAAAAGCGTTGGCGAGCTAGTAACAAGCATTTGAGCTAACGATGTCCGAATGGGGGAACCCAGCAGCATAAGCTGTTATCACTGCATGAATACATAGTGTAGTGAGGCAAACGAGGGGAACTGAAACATCTAAGTACCCTTAGGAAAAGAAATCAACCGAGATTCCCCTAGTAGCGGCGAGCGAACGGGGATTAGCCCTTAAGTCAGAGGGGTGTTAGTGGAATGGTCTGGAAAGTCCAGCGGCACAGGGTGATAGCCCCGTACACGAAAACTAACCTTTGATGAAAACGAGTAAGGCGGGACACGTGATATCCTGTTTGAATATGGGGGGACCATCCTCCAAGGCTAAATACTCCTGACTGACCGATAGTGAACCAGTACCGTGAGGGAAAGGCGAAAAGAACCCCTGTGAGGGGAGTGAAATAGAACCTGAAACCGTATACGTACAAGCAGTGGGAGCGGTACTTGAGACCGTGACTGCGTACCTTTTGTATAATGGGTCAGCGACTTACGTTTTGTAGCGAGGTTAAGCGAATAGCGGAGCCGTAGGGAAACCGAGTGTTAACTGCGCGTTTAGTTGCAAGGCGTAGACCCGAAACCCGGTGATCTAGCCATGGGCAGGTTGAAGGTTGAGTAACATCAACTGGAGGACCGAACCGACTAATGTTGAAAAATTAGCGGATGACTTGTGGCTGGGGGTGAAAGGCCAATCAAACCGGGAGATATCTGGTTCTCCTCGAAAGCTATTTAGGTAGCGCCTCGGACGAACACCTTTGGGGGTAGAGCACTGTTAAGGCTAGGGGGTCATCCCGACTTACCAACCCTTTGCAAACTCCGAATACCAAAGAGTGCTATCCGGGAGACAGACGGCGGGTGCTAACGTCCGTCGTCAAAAGGGAAACAACCCAGACCGTCAGCTAAGGTCCCAAAGTGTATGTTAAGTGGGAAACGATGTGGGAAGGCTTAGACAGCTAGGATGTTGGCTTAGAAGCAGCCATCATTTAAAGAAAGCGTAATAGCTCACTAGTCGAGTCGGCCTGCGCGGAAGATGTAACGGGGCTAAACATACCACCGAAGCTACGGGTGCAATCCATTAGGGTTGCGCGGTAGAGGAGCGTTCTGTAAGCCGTTGAAGGTGAAGGGGTAACCCACGCTGGAGGTATCAGAAGTGCGAATGCTGACATGAGTAACGATAAAGGGGGTGAAAAACCCCCTCGCCGAAAGACCAAGGGTTCCTGTCCAACGTTAATCGGGGCAGGGTGAGTCGACCCCTAAGGCGAGGCCGAAAGGCGTAGTCGATGGGAAACAGATTAATATTTCTGTACTTCCGCTAACTGCGATGGAGAGACGGAGAAGGCTAGGCTAGCGCGGCGTTGGTAGTCCGCGTTTAAGGTGGTAGGTGGGTGACTTAGGCAAATCCGGGTCACTATACACTGAGAGCTGATGACGAGTCCCCAAGGGGATGAAGTAGTTGATGCCATGCTTCCAGGAAAATCTTCTAAGCTTCAGGTTAGCGGGAATCGTACCCCAAACCGACACAGGTGGTCGGGTAGAGAATACCAAGGCGCTTGAGAGAACTCGGCTGAAGGAACTAGGCAAAATGGTACCGTAACTTCGGGAGAAGGTACGCTGCTGTTGGTGATGGGACTTGCTCCCTAAGCTGACGGCAGTCGCAGATACCAGGTGGCTGCAACTGTTTATCAAAAACACAGCACTGTGCAAAATCGCAAGATGACGTATACGGTGTGACGCCTGCCCGGTGCCGGAAGGTTAATTGATTGGGTTATCGCAAGAGAAGCTCATGATCGAAGCCCCGGTAAACGGCGGCCGTAACTATAACGGTCCTAAGGTAGCGAAATTCCTTGTCGGGTAAGTTCCGACCTGCACGAATGGCGTAATGATGGCCACGCTGTCTCCAGCCGAGACTCAGTGAAGTTGAAATTGCGGTGAAGATGCCGTATACCCGCGGCTAGACGGAAAGACCCCGTGAACCTTTACTATAGCTTGGCACTGAACATTGACCCTACATGTGTAGGATAGGTGGGAGACTTTGAAGTTGGAACGCTAGTTCTGATGGAGTCGTCCTTGAAATACCACCCTTGTAGTGTTGATGTTCTAACTTGGGCCCCTAATCGGGGTTAAGGACAGTGCCTGGTGGGTAGTTTGACTGGGGCGGTCTCCTCCCAAAGAGTAACGGAGGAGCACGAAGGTTGGCTAAGTACGGTCGGACATCGTACGGTTAGTGCAATGGCATAAGCCAGCTTAACTGCGAGACAGACACGTCGAGCAGGTACGAAAGTAGGTCATAGTGATCCGGTGGTTCTGAATGGAAGGGCCATCGCTCAACGGATAAAAGGTACTCCGGGGATAACAGGCTGATACCGCCCAAGAGTTCATATCGACGGCGGTGTTTGGCACCTCGATGTCGGCTCATCACATCCTGGGGCTGAAGTCGGTCCCAAGGGTATGGCTGTTCGCCATTTAAAGTGGTACGCGAGCTGGGTTCAGAACGTCGTGAGACAGTTCGGTCCCTATCTGCCGTGGGCGTTGGATGATTGAGGGGAGTTGCTCCTAGTACGAGAGGACCGGAGTGAACGAACCGCTGGTGTTCGGGTTGTCATGCCAATGGCATTGCCCGGTAGCTATGTTCGGAATCGATAACCGCTGAAAGCATCTAAGCGGGAAGCGAGCCCCAAGATGAGTCATCCCTTGGACTTTAAGTCCACTAAAGAGCCGTTCGAGACTAGGACGTTGATAGGTCAGGTGTGTAAGCGTTGTGAGGCGTTGAGCTAACTGATACTAATGACTCGAGAGGCTTAACCATACAACCCAGATGGGTTTTGCTAAGTAGTACTTAGACGAATACAAACACTTAAGAAGTGCAACTCAATACAGCTTTCCGAATTCATTTACTGCCTGCGTGAGATAAGACGGGTAAGTAAATACCAAATTTGCTTGGTGACAATAGCATTGTGGTCCCACCTGATCCCATCCCGAACTCAGAAGTGAAACGCAATCGCGCCGATGGTAGTGTGGGGTCTCCCCATGTGAGAGTAGGTCATCGCCAAGCGCCTAATTAAACGATAAAGCCAGCTGAATAAGCTGGCTTTTTTGTTTTCGCGCTTTCCTTTTTATTATCTTCCTTCCTTTTATTCGCCTCTGCGAAGACGATATTCATTGCCTGCTTATCGATTTGAACGATAAAGCCGTAGATCTAAGAGCTTTGTTCGGGACAATGAAAAGGGCAGCGTATGGCTGCCCTTTATGCTTAGAATTGGTTTTTAAGCCTGATTATTTAGCTTCTTTTAGCCACTGTGCTGCACGTTTAGCGAAGTAGGTAAGGATGCCATCTGCGCCAGCGCGTTTGAAGCATAGCAGCGATTCCATGACGATGGCCTTTTCCGCTAACCAACCATTTTGAATGGCTGCCATATGCATGGCATATTCGCCACTGACTTGGTAAGCGAAGGTAGGCACGGCTAATTCGGTTTTTACGCGATGAACGATATCTAGGTAAGGCATACCAGGCTTCACCATTACCATATCTGCACCTTCTTGGATGTCTAGTGCCACTTCATGCAAGGCTTCATCGCTGTTGGCTGGATCCATTTGATAGCTATGTTTATTGCCACCTTTTAAGTTGCCTGCTGAGCCTACTGCATCACGGAAGGGACCATAGTAGCTTGAGGAGTATTTGGCTGAATAGGCCATGATTTGGGTGTTGACATGGCCAGCGGCTTCGAGCGCTTGGCGAATCGCACCTATGCGACCATCCATCATGTCCGACGGGGCAACAATATCTGCACCCGCTTCGGCATGAGAGAGTGCTTGTTTCACTAAGATCTCTGTAGTGATGTCATTCAGGATATAGCCTGTTTCATCGATAATGCCGTCTTGACCGTGGGTGGTGAAAGGATCTAAGGCCACGTCAGTCATGATACCCAGTTGTGGGAAGGCCTTTTTCAGTTCACGCACGGCGCGTTGCACTAAAGCATCGGCATTGTAGGCTTCTTCTGCCATCAGCGATTTCTTCTCGGCAGGGGTAACTGGGAACAGCGCTATTAACGGAATACCGAGTTCAACTAGCTCTTCGGCTTCTTTTAATAGTAAGTCGATAGAGTAGCGTTCAACCCCTGGCATAGAAGCGACTTTTTCGCTGCGATTAGTGCCTTCAAGCACAAACATGGGGTAGATCAAGTCATTGACTGTTAGGTGATTCTCTGCCATCAGGCGACGGCTAAAGTCATGTTTGCGCATGCGGCGCATTCTGCGCTGAGGGAAGGCACTGGTAATGATGTTCACATTAGACTCCTAAGTAGGTTCTGTTTGTGCTGGCGCATACAATTTAACTTGATTGCGTCCGCTATTTTTTGCCTGATAGAGCGCCTTGTCGGCTTGCTCTAATAATTCGGTACTGTGTTGGTCGTTACTGATGACGTCGGCACTGACACCGATACTCACGGTCAAGGGAATGGGCTTGCCTTCCCATGCTAGGCCGATACTGGTCACTGCATCTCTTATATTTTCAGCGACTTGAAGAGCGCCATCCGCAGTCGTATTGGGGAGAATAATAGCAAACTCTTCACCACCAAAACGTGATACTAGATCGGTTGGTCGTTTTAAATGTTGCTGCAAGGTTGTCGCTATCACTTTTAATGCCTGATCCCCTGCTAGGTGGCCGAATTGATCGTTGATGGATTTAAATCGGTCGATATCCAGCATTAATAAGGCAATAGGGGTTTCTTGGCGACGGCTAATCCGGCTCTCTGCGAGCAGTCGTTTATCGAAGGCGCTGCGGTTTTTTACTCCGGTTAAGCTATCGATAGTGCTCTGCTCGGTAAGTTTTTGGTTAACTTCATGCAATTCGCGCAGGGTTATCTCAAGCTCTAGCGTGCGTTCTTGCACCATCTGCTCGAGCCTTTCATTGGTTTCGGCTTCCACTTTCAAGGCTTCCTCGCGTGCACTACGGATCTTTTGTGCTTGTTTTAGCGCTTCCTGTTGAATGCGTAGCTTGGATTTTCGTTCATCGTTATAACGAATAGCGAGTACTAGTGACATAAAGATGATCTCGAAAGTGAGTCCGAACATCACTGGTGTCTGTGGCTTGATATTGAGTTCAATAACACTCAAATAGAGTAGGCTACTGAGGCACGCGCCCGTGAGCATACTGACCCAGCCAATGGTATAGAGCTTCGCGAGTTTTTGACCATTAATGGCTTGAATCACCGCGAGTACCATCATAACGATGCTGAGTATCGCTACCGAGATAATCTCGATAGAAAGTGCGGTGCCATAGCGGATAAAAGGCACTAATAATCCAATCAAGAGGATATAAACGGCACTATAACGACATATTAATAACATACGGCGGTTATAGTATTTCAGCTGTAGGATTTTTTCGGTGAACATTAAGGCAAAGGCCATCACCAGAGGTAACAGCACGGGGATCATCAGTTGCTGTAGCGCAGGCCAATTAGGCCAGAGAAAACGGAATGCATAACCATTAATGGTGGCCACCAAGAGTGTCATGCACAGGACATAACCTGAGTAATAGCTATAGCTAAATGAACCCGAGGCGAGTGCGATAAAGAGACTGAAGATCCCTATCGCGGCGAGTACACCGAGTTGAAACCCATGTTCAATCGCCGTCGATTCGGCAATTTGGGCCAAATCATTGGCTGACCAAAGACTTAGTGGTACGGCGGCATTACCTTCGGTGACGATATGCAGATAGAAGGTGTGTTGCTCATTGGCATTCAGTTTAAAAGGATACAGAAATATATTGCTCGGCAGCGGGCGCTCCTTATAGAGCAGTGTATCCCCCATATACGATGTGTTGATGAGTTCATTATCCACTAAATGATAAAGCGTCACTTTATCCAGCAAGGGATTATCTAGGGCGAGAATACGTGAAAGGTGCTCATCGCCAGTAGTGAGGTTAACTCTAAGCCAAAAACTATGTTGATTGAGGCGTTGAATATCCTGATTGGTAAACTTGTGCCATTCCAACTTAGGTTGAGCTTGGATATCGGCTAACTGACCATCGGCATTGGAATGCGTCACCATTAACCAAGGGGTAAGGTTAAGGGGAGTGGGGGTACGCTCATCTATGCTCATAGTGTTGGCAAAGCTGCCAGTCGATATGAACATGCTGAGCAACAATACCAATAAGCCGCCGAACTTAGTCATTAGCTTGACTCAAATTAAAAAAGGCGAGGCTATTTTGATAGCACTGTTTGGCAAATTCAGCCGAATTTTCACCCCGTAAATTGGCAATATATTGCGCAATATAGGGCAAGTATTCGGGTTTGTTTTTACTGGATTTAGGTTTAGGTCGCATACTGCGTGGCAGCAGATATGGGCTGTCAGTTTCAATCAATAAACGTTCTTTCGGAATAAATGGAACCAGCTCGGCTAGCTCTAGGCCGCGTCTTTCATCACATACCCACCCCGTAATACCCAAATGTAGATCGAGGTCGATATAGGCTTCCATCTGAGCCCGGGTGCCTGTAAAGCAATGCAGTAATGCTCCGCTGAGATGAGGGCGGTATTCTTTAACAATACTCAAAAAATCATCGTGGGCATCTCGTTCATGCATGAGTACCGGTTTTTTGAGTTCAACTGCGAGTTCGAGTTGGTCGATAAACGCTTGGCGCTGGGCTGGGCGAGGGGAGAAGTCTCGGTTGTAATCGAGTCCACATTCACCGACAGCAACGACTTGTGGCGCTTGGCACAGGTTTGTTTGTAACTGTTTGGAGTCTGCTTGCCATTCGCTAGCGTGGTGGGGATGTACGCCTGCGGTGCAGTAAAGCTGTTTGGGATACTGTTGGCATAATTGAATGGCGGCGGCGCTTTCAGTTAAATCGCTGCCAATAACAATTAACGGCGAAACCCCTTGGTCCGCCGCTGCTTGTACGATTTGCGCTATGTCTGGTTCGAGTGCGCTGCCAAGCAAGTTGACAGCGATATCTATATAAGATGGCATTATTTTAGGCGTTTTACCCTCACCTTAGCATTACGACTTTCAGTGCCCATTAAGAAAGAGCCAAGCGCGGCTTTTTCGATAAAGACTTTTTCACCGACTTTGAGATTAAATTTACGGCCTTCGGTTTGTTTCCAAACTTGGCCATTGGTAAAGGTAATCTTTAAGGCGCCGTAAGGGTCTTCTGCGATAGACTCCACATCGAGATAAATTTTGTCGGTTGTATTCTCTTGGACGCGTTTAACTTCCATACCGAAATTATCTTCGACATTGGTTGCGGCAGCTGCAACAGGAGCTGCAGTCGCCACAGCTACAGGGGCAGCTGCGGGAGTGACAACGGGGGCGACTGCCATCGGGGCCGTGGTGTTATTGGCAACTGTGGTGACTTGAATGCTTGCTGCTAGGTTGTCATAGCATACCAAGCGCTCGAGCTTGTCAGTTATCCCTGCACATTGAGTTAATTGTTGCTCAATCGCGGCATTAGCCTGTGCAGATACCAGTAACACTGCACAAGTCAGTAGAGTAAAACGCATCCCAGTTTCCTTATTATTATTTTCCTCTAATGCCGATTGAGGCATTAGTCGTTCGTTGATTCTTCTTCGTCGGTCTCGTCATCAGGTTTACTGTAAAAACGAGCTGCAAATAATCCGCCTTCGAACAATAACAGCATTGGTACGGCAAGCATAGTCTGGGATATAACATCCGGTGGCGTTAACAGCATACCGACCACGAATGCGCCGACAATGATATAAGGGCGTTTTTGTTTGAGATCTTCAGGAGTGGTTACACCCGCCCAGCAAAGCAGGACTACGGCAACCGGGATTTCAAAGGATAAGCCAAAGGCAAAAAATAACTTCAGCACAAAATCGAGATAGCTGCTGATATCGGTCGCAACTTGTACTCCCTCGGGGGCTGTGTTGGCAAAGAAGCCAAATACCACAGGGAATACAATGTAATACGCAAAGGCTATTCCTAAGTAAAACAGCACTGTGCTGCTAAAGAGTAGCGGCATGACTAAGCGTTTTTCATGCTTATACAAACCGGGTGCGACGAAGGACCAAATTTGATAGAGCACATAGGGTACCGCCACAAAAAATGACAGTACCAAAGTTAGTTTGAAAGGGGCGAAGAAAGGTGCGGCCACATCGGTCGCAATCATGCTGCCACCTAAGGGCAAAGACTGCATTAAAGGGATTGCCATGTAATGGTAAATATCATTTGCCCAATACACGCTACAAATGAACACTAATAACACACTGGCAATGGATTTAAGCAGCTTGGACCTAAGTTCAAGCAAATGGCTGATAAGTGGCTGCTGTTGCGACATAATTATCCGTTAGCTTTCGGGTTAGAACGGGTATCCTCGCCCTGATTGGGTTCGCTAGTGGGGGCGGAGGAAGCCGTAGGACTCGCCTCTGAAGAAACACTCTGGCTTGCAGGATTGTGGATCTGATTTTCCTGTGCAGGAATATCTTGCACTTGGTAAGGACGATTCACAGACTGCGCTGCTTGCTTCAACTGGTCGATCGACTCTTGCAGTTCGGGTGAGAGGTTAGATAGACCTTTGCTCTCTGCTTTTTTGAGGTCGGCGTGCAATTGCTCGATCTTTAGCTCTTGCTCAAGTTCTTCTTTGACTGAGTTGGCCATGCGTTTCATCGCGCGGATCCAACCTGTTACTGAACGTACTGCAACCGGTAGACGTTCGGGGCCAAGTACCACAAGCCCCAGAACACCGATCAGCAGCAGCTCCATAAAGCCGATACCGTCAAACATAAAGAGTTACGCCTGTTCTTTGTTAGACTCAGGTTTCTTTTCAGTCGCCTGTTGGGTTGGTTGTGCAGTTTGTGCTGTTTGCACAGGTTTTGCCGCTTCAGCATCTTCTAACGCTTTCTTATCTTCTTCTGAAGACATAGCGTTTTTAAAGCCCTTAACAGCACCACCTAAATCACCACCCAAAGAGCGTAATTTCTTTGTTCCAAACAATAAGACAACGATTAACGCGATGATAAGAAGTTGCCAAATACTAATGCCACCCATGAAGGTATCCTCTTAATTGATATCGGTTCTATTATGAACCTCTGATTAATTAGTGCTAGCTAAAATTTACGATTCTTTGGCCTAGATCGCCATCCGATAATCCATAACGCTGCGCCTGAAATTAGACACACGTAAGGGCTCCACAGTGTAGCGTCTTGGTTAAACAATAACGTGCCGCAGATCAATAAAATTGCAGAAGTGATGAGCAAGTAATTACTCTTGTGTGCTTGCTGCTGATATTTCAGATACTTATCTAGCATTTGTTGCTGAGAACTCAGCAATTTCCTGCCTAATTTAAGGTTATCGTAAATTAGCTCAGGGAATTCCGGAAGCTTATCAGACCAATATGGCAGTTTTGTGGATACCTTTTTAAACATTGCCTTGGGGCCCACTTGC
Organism: Shewanella sp. MR-4; assembly: GCF_000014685.1. Taxonomy (NCBI): domain Bacteria; kingdom Pseudomonadati; phylum Pseudomonadota; class Gammaproteobacteria; order Alteromonadales; family Shewanellaceae; genus Shewanella; species Shewanella sp. MR-4. The sequence goes on along the minus strand of NC_008321.1, from coordinate 4,243,916 downwards.
TCGGCCATCCATTGCTCTAAAAAGGGCTTCGCCGTTTGCCAGAGATCCAGCTGCGGATAGAGCTGACGTCCTAAGCCTTCGATGTACAGTAATGTCTTCTCGAGCAGCACGAGCTGAGGCTGTACGACGATATCGAAGTGGCGTGCGGTGCGGAACAGTTCTAATAACACGTGCCCAAAGGATATTTCATCTAACGGCTTGTTAAACATAGGCTCGCAAACGACCTTGATGGCTTGCTCGAAGGCTTGCAGATCGGTTTTTTCCGATACCCAACCCGACTCGATATACAGCTGCGCGATACGGTGGTAATCACGGTTGAAAAACGCGAGGAAGTTTTCCGCTAAATAGCGCTTATCGACTTCGCTGAGTGTGCCCATAATGCCGCAATCTAGGCCGATATAATAAGGATTCTCGGGATGATCGCGGGAGATAAAAATATTACCTGGATGCATATCGGCATGGAAAAAATTATCGCGGAACACTTGGGTGAAAAACAGCTCTACGCCACGCTCAGCCAAGAGTTTAAAGTTAGTTCCCTGTGCCTTCAGCGCGGCGATATCCGATACCGGAATACCGTAAATGCGCTCCATCACCATTAAACGTGGATAGCAAAACTCTTCGTAAACATACGGAATATAGAGCGCGTCTGAGTCGAGGAAGTTATTGCGCAGCTTAATGGCATTAAGGGCCTCAAGCTTAAGATTAAGCTCACCTAGAATGGTCACGCGGTAATCTTCAATCACCTCAGAGGGACGCAGACGATTCCCTTCACCGAGGAGATAATCGATGATCTTAGCCGTTTGCGACATCAACAACAAGTCGGCTTGGATTTTAGCTTCCACATTCGGTCGCAGCACTTTTAATACCACGGCTTTGCCGTTGGATTTGAGCGTGGCGGTATGCACCTGAGAAATCGAAGCTGAGGCTAATGGCGTCTCGTTAAAGTCGTCGAAGAAGCTCTCGATGGGGGCTTTAAGTTCGGTTTCAATCGCTTGCCGTGCCAAGGCGCCATCGAAGGGCGGGACTTTATCCTGCAACATGGCAAGTTCATTGGCCCATTCGTCGCTGAGCAAGTCGCGGCGGGTTGATAGCATTTGCCCGAGCTTAATATACACAGGGCCAAGCTCTTGCATCGCCAGCTTTAAACGCTCGCCACCGGATTTGCCTTTGTGCTTATTGCGGATCCAAAACAGGCTGTTGCGGGCGAGTTTAAAGTACCAAGGGGTCATCTTTGGCGGTAATACGTCATCTAACCCATATTGCAGTAGGGTTTTAATGACATGATAACCGCGGCGGATACTGGCAAGGGTCATGGCTTAATTTTATCTCTTAATTTGGCAATCCGTTGTTCGAGCGCTCGAGTATCATCAACTAAATCATCCATTTGATCGCGAAAATGAATGAGTTCAATCCGGTGTGGCGCAAGGCGATATTCTTCGATTGCGAGTTGCCCCAAATGCGAGCGGGTCTTACGCAGCACTTCAAATGCTAAGTTTTTGGCCTGTAGTCCCGTGCTCAGCAGTTTATGGGTTGGCCCATCGCCTAAGTAACGCGACAGTGGCTCGGCAAAATCAAACTCTATGCTACGCAGATAATGGCTGAAGCTTTGTAACAGATTGAGGTCACCTTCGAGGCTGAGCTTATCCTGTTTGATGAGTTCGGTGAGGTTAGCACCTTCTGTCACGCGGTAGAGCGTTGTGGCATCGGCATGCAGGCTGACATCCACATCGCCTTCATAGCGACTCAGTACTTGAATTTCTTTGGCGAAGACCAAGTAAATTGGCCAGCTGAGTTGTGATAACTGAATGCGAAAGACTTTGCCATGTAACTGACGCTGGCGAGCATAGGCGTCGCCAGCTTGGGTCTGAAGTTGCTTCAGACCCGTCTCAATGGCGGCGCAGGCAAGTAACACCACTTCTTGCGGCATCATTAGAATTTATAACCGCGGTGCAGGGCAACAATGCCGTCGGTCATATTGGTGTAATCGACCTGTTCAAAGCCCGCATCGACCATCATTTGCTTGAGGGTCTCTTGGTCTGGGTGCATACGAATCGACTCGGCTAAATACTCATAGCTATCCGCATCCTTGGTAATAATCTCACCCATTTTCGGCAGCACTTTAAAGCTGTATAAGTCATAGACTTTACGCATCAGCTCGTGTTGCGGCTTAGAAAACTCTAACACTAATAACTTACCGCCTGGCTTAAGCACGCGGTTCATTGAACGCAGCGCCGCGTCTTTATCGGTCACGTTACGCAGACCAAAGGCGATAGTGATGATATCGAAGTGGTTATCGGGGAAAGGCAGCGCTTCGGCGTTGGCTTGCACATAGCTCACATTGCCAACGATGCCGCGGTCACGCAGTTTAGTGCGGCCCACTTTCAGCATAGAATCGTTGATATCCGCTAATACCACTTCGCCTTTTTCACCCACCAGATGGGAGAACTTAGCGGTTAAATCGCCAGTCCCACCCGCAAGGTCGAGCACTTTCATACCAGGGCGCGCACCAGAAACTTCAATGGTGTAACGCTTCCAAAAACGGTGAATACCGAAGGACATGACGTCATTCATGATATCGTACTTGGCGGCAACCGAATGAAACACGCCGGCAACGAGATCGGCCTTTTTATCCGCCTCTACGGTTTTATAACCAAAGTGGGTATTTTTAGATTCGCCCTCAGACATCAATGTATTCCTATTGTTTTGCAAAGTATTGGTGGCGAGTGTAAGCCATCGCCTGCATTTGCTGAATCTTTGATCTATCACTCTGTGATCGAGTTAGTAAACTCTCCTCAAGGCGTTGGCTTGAGGCGTTTGGCATTCGCTAATCTTGAGTGCGCCGACTCGATAAAATGGATTGGCATTAGACCACAATATCAGGATTTGGTGAATAGCTTAGCGCCCACAAGGGCGCAAGCTTAACATGCTATTGAGCTAAAAATTGGCGCCTTGCTTGCACATAGGCATAGATTAACTCGCTGATACTCTGGCCGACATCCCTAAATCCGGCTTCAATACCCGCCTCATGGCAACTTGGCGCGGCTTCGGCCAAGTGCAAATAAGCACAAGGGCAGTGACTGGCGATATAACTGATATAGTGCGCGGCATCGAGCAGAGGAATACCCGCCGCCGTTGAGGCGCTGCTGGGCATTTTAGCAATGGCATCGACATCAAGCTCTAATCCTACGGGAAGTGCGGTGTGATTGAGTTTGTTGACTATCTGCTGCAGCGCCTCTGTGAGGCTAATCTCGCGGCGAACCCAGATCTGTTGCAGGCTATGCCAAGTACCACCAAATTCAGACAGTTGTTGTAAGTTTGCCTCGCTATTTTTGAGCTCGTGCAAGCCGAGCACATGGTAATAACCCAGCGCGCCGCGATCGGCGGCATAACTAAAACCATTACCGCTGTGACGCCCTTCGAGCAGACGAAAATCGCTGTGAGGGTCAAGATTCACTGCAGCGACTTGGCGTTGATAATGGGCCGAAGTCGCCATTAACAGACCATAGGCATTGTTGTGGCCGCCGCCAATCACTATGGGTTCAAGCCCCGCCGCTTGGATAGCGCTGACGATGCTTATCACCCGTTCATCGAGTTGCTCAACCGCCTGGCGTAAATGGGTTAGGCTCGCGCCTTCGCCGTCCTGCGCTTGTAATTGCAGATCCGCCGTATGAACTTGCCCCAAAATTAGGCATTCGGCGCCCGAAAGAAAACGATTCGACTGTAAATTCAGCCATTGGCGCATGCTGGTGGTAAAGGCATCGGTGGCGCCACCTCGGCCTAAGTTTGCTCGTGGGCCAATATCTTCCCCAACGCCTAAAATGGCAAATTGAGCGCCGTGGGCCTTGGCTGTGGCGAGTATCGCCTCGAGTGAATGCTCGTGATTAGCCAAATGTACACATTGGCCAATTTTGGTTTCACCCGCTCTCGGGCTCACTAGACTGGCCACATCGGCCTGGGTAAAGGGAATAAATTCGGACATGGATTCGTATTCTTATAGGGTAGGGACAGGGATATTGTGGCGTACCCAAGGACGAATATTCAATGGGAGTAAACTAAAAACAGCCAATAAAAAAGCCAGCTTAGCTGGCTTTCTTGTCGTGTTATTTGTCATTACTCAATGTCGAGTGGCTCTGGCGACAGGATAATGCCAGTGTTATCGGCATAGATATGATCGCCTGGGAGGAAGGTCACGCCGCCAAAGTTGACCGGAATTTCCACTTCGCCCACTGAATTGCCATCGGCACCTACTGGAATCGAGGCAAGGGCTTGAATGCCGATGTCTAATTCTTCCAGCGCATCCACATCGCGTACTGAACCGTAAACGATAATGCCTTCCCAGTTGTTGTTGACTGCGATTTCAGCGATAGAAGCATCGATCAGGGCGCGGCGTAATGAGCCACCACCGTCAACCAGTAAGACTTTACCTTGGCCATCTTCTTGTAAGACCTCGGTGATTAGGCCGTTGTCTTCAAAGCACTTAATCGTGCTGATAGAACCGCCAAAAGAGCTACAACCACCGTAGTTACTGAACATGGGCTCGACTACATCTACGACATCTAAGTACATGTCACATAGTTCTGAGGTGTTGTATTCCATATTTACACTCCTATTGATCCGCGTTGCGTACAGTTTAGCGAGTTTACGCCAGTATAAAAGGGATTACTGAAAAGAAAAGTGTTATCAATCACGGTATTGTTGCACTTGGACGTTAACACTTCTGTTGTAAGCTTTCGTCACTTAACAGGGGGTTATCCTCAAAACTTGATTTCGGTCATTAAATAACGGTTTTTTATTACAACTCTGTTGCGTGTTTTGGTATTATATCCCAAGTTTAAATTAACTTACTTAACTTATATTTGCTTTAGGGGCAAGGACCCCCCGTTACGCTTATGGACGGTAGAGGGCCTTCGAGAGGTGCCTATGGAAGCTGTAAACACAATTGAAATTATTGGTTATTTTGCCTCAGTGATGGTGGCAATTTCACTTATGATGAAGAACATCGTCTGGTTAAGATGGCTAAACTTTGTCGGTTGTACCCTGTTTGTCATCTACGGCGTATTTATTTCAGCCTGGCCTGTTGCGGGTATGAACGCCTTCGTAGCCTGTATTAATATCTATCATCTGACGAAAATTTACCGCGCCAAAGCGTTGGAACAAGCCGTCGCTTGAAAGTTTTCTAACAGTGTTGCCCGCTCTTAGCATCAGGGCAGCACTGTATCTCCCAGCCCGTTTTCCTCTCTTTGCAGTCATTACTTCATTCATCGCGATTTATTTCATCTGTGCGAATGTCATAAAACTTTAGGCCTGATGTCACTTTGCCGTCATCGGGAGTTCTTAGTCTCAGCTTAACACTGAGTACTTAAGCAATATCTGTTTAAGTCGCCATAGGGTTTAGCGTGGGGTTCTATCGTGAAATAGTCGTCTGACACGGCGTTAAAACATGCAGACGCTAACGGTTGTCGAGAGAATGCACTCATTAACATCGCCATGATACTCGCTGGCATGCCAGCAAGGAGCCTGTTTTATGTTGAGTTACATTACAGACTTAGATAAGCGCATGTTTTATCGCATTGTGGGTTTGAGCCAACGTCATGGTGTTTATGATTGGGCGAAGCGGATATCGGCAACTGGGGATGGGCATGTGTATCTGTATCTTGCTGTTGGGTTGATGCTGACACATGCCCAAGGACAGAGCCTGTTCAATCTGCTGTTAGCGAGCTTTTTGATTGAATTGCCGCTGTACTTATTACTCAAAAATAGCATTCGCCGCACTCGCCCCTGCCACGCCTTAGTTGGGTTTGAAAAGGGATTCGAACCTTCAGACAGATTCAGTCTACCTTCTGGGCACACGGCGGCCGCCTTTGTGATGGCCACGAGTGTGGCGCAGGTGTATCCCATCGCCGCCCCTTTTGCCTATGCCTGGGCGTTCAGTATTGGTGCCTCACGCGTTGCGCTAGGGGTGCATTACCCTTCAGATATTGCTGCTGGCGCCCTGTTAGGTATTGGGGCAGTGTTGCTGGTACATCCCGTGATTTAACCCAAATCAGGCGCTTATTCGTTAGGTACCTCCTTGATTCACCACTCTCTCATTCACAGTTAAAGGATAAGCAATGCGAATACTCTACGGAGTTCAAGGCACAGGGAATGGCCACCTAAGTCGTGCTCGAGTGATGGCAAAAGCCTTAATTGAGCACAATATTCAAGTCGACTTTTTGTTTTCGGGGCGCAAGCCTGAGCATTTTTTCGATATGGAGTGTTTTGGGGAGTATCGCGTACAGGCGGGAATGACCTTTGCGACTCACTCAGGACGAGTGAATGTATCGCAAACGGTGAGACAGAATTGCTCCTTGTCATTGCTTAAGGATATCCAAGCATTAGATTTGAGTTGCTATGACCTAGTGCTGAATGATTTTGAACCCGTATCCGCATGGGCGGCGAGGCGCCAAGGCGTCCCTTCCATTGGCATAAGTCATCAAGCGGCCTTGACTCACCCAGTGCCTAAGTTGGGGAGCACTTGGTTTAATGAGTTGCTACTCAACTATTTTGCGCCAGTGGATGTGGCACTGGGTTGCCATTGGCATCATTTTGGTTTTCCGATCCTACCTCCCTTTGTCGAAGTCGATGCCAGTCCTATTGAACATACCCATCAAATTTTGGTGTATTTACCCTTCGAAGAGGCGGATGCGATCGCCGAATTTTTTAAGCCTTTTACGGATTATCAGTTTTTGGTGTATCACGCTAAGCAGCCGACAGCACCGCTCGCCGACCATATTCAATGGCATGGTTTTAATCGTGACGGATTTAAACAGCACTTAGCGAGCTGCGGTGGAGTGATTGGTAATGCCGGATTTGAGTTGGCGAGCGAGGCGCTGACCTTAGGTAAGAAGTTGTTGGTCAAGCCGCTGATTGGTCAATTCGAGCAGTTGTCGAACGTGGCAGCGCTGCAATTATTGGGCGCGGGTGACAGTATGATGAGTCTAGACATGGGCGTGGTCAAACGTTGGCTCAAGGCAGCATCGCCAAGTCCCATCGCCTATCCACAGGTGGGTGATGCCTTAGTGAAATGGATTTGCAGCGGTCAGTGGCAACATACCGCGCCATTGTGTGATGACCTTTGGAGCCAAGTGAAGCTACCCGACACCTGGCGCTAACTCGAGCTAAGCTTGATGATAAAAGGCATCGTCGGCTCTAGCTGGAAATTTGGGGTTAGCGTATAATTTGGCCAATTTTGCTGTTAGCCCCAGCAGCGTGTCTATATTGGCCTAGTCTGGCCACAATTTAGTTGTCATAAATGAGCCTTAAGAAGTTTACTCAGTACAAGTTACTGTTTTTAATGTTGTTGTCCCTCGGTATTTTACTTCCTTTTATTCCTGACCAAGCCTATCACATTCCCGGCCCTGATATTGCTACGCAAAATTTGCATGTGATTGAATTTAATGATCAAGGTCAGCCACACAACGATGGACAATGGCAAGGACTCAAGGCGCGTATTTTACAACCCAATAATGGCACGGCTCCCGAGCTGCTGATTTTTGTCCACGGCTGGCACCATAGCGCTAATCCGACGGACGAAAACTTTGTCGCGTTCGAACAGTTTTATCAACAGATGGCGGCATCCGACTCCCAGCGTAACCTATTGGGTTTATACATAGGTTGGCGTGGTGACAAGCTGGATCCCTTCTGGCTCGATGGCTCAGAAGATGCCACCAGTTGGATTGAACCGCTGGATTTCCCGACCATTTTACAGCGTAAAGCCGTGGCCAAGCGCATTGGGCAAACCGGGCTATCACAGTTGCTGGATAAGCTGGATGGGTTAGTGGCTGAACATCAATTACTGCGTTATACCGTGATTGGCCACAGTCTTGGCGGCTTAGTGGTGCTGCACGCCAGTAAAGATAGAATCAAGGCGGCCATCGATAATGAGCAGGATAACCCGAATCTTTTCTTACTGTTAAACCCCGCCGCGCCGGCGCAGGATTTTAAGCCGCTCGATACGCTGATGAGCTTAGATAGGCAAAAACCGAGTATGGTGGTGCTGCAATCTAAGGGCGATTTTGCGGTAAAAGAGGCGTTTAATTACATCAAGGACGGCGAGCGGGCGCTGGGTAACTCTTGGGCTATTACCCATGATATTGATAAATGTTCTGGCGGTAATTGTTCGACGCCGATGAAGATGCCTTCGGCATTAATGGCTCACGATCAAATCCCGGGTTGTATGATGACCTTGCCGCATTCGGGTTGGAAAATCCGTGCGCGCCTGCAGGCGCGGCGCAGCGTGCAAACCTGTCCAGACGCCAATATGCAGGCAGTATGGGTGCTGGCCGTGTCCGATGAAATTGTCTCTGGGCACAATGGTATCTTGACGCCGGATCACGCTAAAGCCTTGTCCGAGGTGATGGGGATGATTGATTTGTATCGAAATCAATTGCCTAAACATGCGGTCGAAAGCCCTGCGAATGAAGATTTAGCCACGTTGACGCCAGAATCGGAAGCGGCAAGCTCGTCGGATACGCAAACAAATACGCCAGCAGAACCCGTAGTGTTAGTGGAACTGGTACCTGAAGGCGAACAACCTAAGCCACAAGATTCACAAGAGGCGCCTGAGAAGCAAACACTGATTGAGGAGCATTCCCCAGTAGTGCAGCCATCAGATGAGCACACCCTGCCGCAAGCAAAGGATGAGACTTCGAATGCAATGACTGGAGAAACGAAACAAGAGGAAGCCGAGACCACAGCTACGCCGCCAGCCATTAATGCTGAGTCTCAAACTAATGCGGAACCCCAAATTAATACAGAGCCCCAAACCGAGATAAATAACACTAAGGATACTAAACCGAATGAACCAGCTCAGCCTCAACCTAAGGTTGAGACTGAGTAAATCTGCGGGAGGATTCTCTCTGGGGGCTTGTTTAACCTTTGAGAAAATTAAATATGTTCAATGGTTAGCTACAGGCGAGTTGTGCTTGTTGCTTACATTGTTTCTCTGATTCAGCGGAAGAAGTTTCCCCAAGGCAATAGTCGAGTCTGACAGTGCGTTTCTCGGCGGTTTTAACTGTAGACGTGGGTGTCCACTTCCATGTTTTAAGTATTTGTTTTGAATATTTGCCAATCGCATAATGGGGGACAGAATTGATGACTTCAATATTTTCAGTGTCACCTGTCTCGGAAATGTCGAAGGACAGCACAGTACAACCCGCTATGCGCGAACGCGCGAGTTCTATTGGGTATTGGGGTTGCTGTGTATTGTCGCGTTCCCAAACAAAATCGCTACTCGGGCTAATATTGGTAACTTGTACATCACCATAAATATGCTTAGTTAATGCTAAGCATGGGGTGGTAAGTAGTAAAAGGGCGAGAGCGCCCCAAGCAGAAGACTTCATCTACACTCCTTGTTTATTCACTATCCGTTTAGTTAGAAGGGGAACCTAGCTGCCACTTTATCTGATCAAAACAGTGTTTGTAATATACTTTTTACTGATTTTTAACCTGAAATTTACGCCAGCTAAAATGAAGTAAAAGGACTAAAAGCAGGCTAACGATTGCCCATGTAGGGTATTTATGTTGATGATAAAACGTGAGAATAGGGGCGATTTCATCGCGGATTAACACTGGGCCTAAGCCAAAAAGCGTTACCCAAATGCTGGTGGCGAGTAGGTTGCCCATCACGAATTGCTTAAAGGGCATTTTGGCTAGCCCACAGCCAATAAACATAAACTGCTTAAGCCCTTCGACAAAGCGGCTGAGCACTAAGGCGGCAATGCCATACTGGCCAATCACACTGTGGATCTTGTCCTCAAGCTGCGGCTTTATCCAACCTTTTCGCAGCAATACCTCACCGAAGCGGCGACCGATAAAGTAGCCCAAACTGTTGCCACTCAGGGCGGCGACGCAGGCAACGATTAAGACTAATGGCAGCGACATTTGCCCCGTTGCAGCCAGTAAACTGGCGACAATCAGTAATGATTGTCCCGGTGCAGGAATACCAAATCCCTCGACGGCGATGGCCACAAAGAGCAGCAGATAACCGTATTGCTGCAACCAAGGTGTCATTTCGGTGATAAGGTGTTGTAAGGCTTCTGGCATGATTAAAACAGAGTGCGAGAATGAATCATCCCATCTTACTCGGCACAGCCAAATTTAGGATAGCTTTATGAGCAAAGTTTCATGCCGATTTTAAGGAGTGGAACATTTTTAAGGCACAAAAAAGCCGAACTGAGTTCGGCTTTTTATGCATAACAACTTAATGGTCGCTTAAGCGAAAGCGGCCTGCAGTTGTGGCACAACTTGCTTCTTACGGCTTAATACACCGTCTAACCACACTTTGCCATCGACTGGGGTTTTACCGTAGGCACGGTTAACCAGATCGGCATCGTCAGAAACCACTAACAGCTCTGAGCCTTCTTTCATAATGTCAGTCAGCAGCAACAGTACGCTGTGACGGTTGCCTTCAACTTTCAGTGCTTTGATATCGGCTTCCAGTTCGGCTTTGATTGAATCAAATACAGACAGATCAATCACTTCTAACTGGCCGATACCCACTAAGTTACCGTTCATGTTGAAGTCTTTAAAGTCGCGCATCACGAGATCGCGTGCTGGCGTGCCTTCAACTGCCGATTTTACCTTGAACATTTCCATGCCCAGCGCTTTAAAGTCTTCAACGCCAGCGATTTCGGCTAAGGCCTCAACGCAGCGAATGTCGGCTGTAGTGCAGGTAGGTGATTTGAAGATCACAGTGTCGCTCAGGATGGCGCACATCATGATGCCAGCGATATTTTTAGGGATGGCAACTTGGTGGAAGTCGTACATCATCTTAATGACTGTGTTGCTGCAACCAACAGGGCGGATCCAGCACTCTAAAGGCGTATCAGTGGTCAGATCGCCTAATTTGTGGTGATCCACAATACCTACGATAGTCGCTTGAGCGATATCGTCCGGTGCTTGAGTCAGTTCTGAGTGGTCAACAATGTAGACCTGCTCGCCAGCATAGCTGGTTTTGTATTCTGGCGCTTCAAAGCCAAAACGCTCCAGAATAAAAGCGGTTTCGGGTGATAACTCACCTAAACGTGCGGCAACGGCTTCTTCACCGATTTGGTTTTTTAAATAAGCTAACGCGATAGCACCGCAGATTGAATCAGAATCGGGGATTTTGTGACCGACAACGTACATAGGCATTTCAGGGACTCTCCTTTAAATTTGTGGCAATTTTAACAATATTTCGCCCGATTCGGAAATAGCCAAAGCGCATATCGCTGCGCCCTTAAGTCGCTATTCCACTAAAAACCGACCGCTGGCAGTGGCCATTATTCACACAGGTGTTAGATCTTCACTTTTATCACGACTTTACGCACCGCTGTCGGTGTATCACTCGTGCCGGGCATATGCATGTCGCCAGGGAAGAAGAGCGCGAACATCCCCGCCTTTAGTTGAATGTAGGAGGCGTTGGCTTTATTCGACTCGTAATCGAACTCGGCGTAATCGTGCTTTTCGAAATAAGGTTTTGAGGGTGTCTGGTCGGACAATGGTAGATAGCCAAACTCTTCTTCGCCACTGACCACATACTGCACATCGATGTATTTTTGATGTACTTCAAAGGGTTCGGTGGATTGTGGCTTAGTGTGGTAATCGTTGACTATTACGAAAATATCCTCGCCATCGAGGGGATAATTGCCAACGGGCAGTTGGCTAAAGTCAGTGCTGGCAAGATGCGCTAATGCCGTGGCAATGCGTGGACTGAGTGATTGATAAATATGGCGATTAGCTAAGGTATCGACAATCATGGGGTACTCGATATGACGTAAGTAAATGAGTGAATTGTAAAGATTATAATCAGTTCACCGCCGTTAGAACATAAGCGATAGACATAAAAAAACAGGCCATAAATGGCCTGTTTTGATGGTTTGTGGCTTAGTAAGTGTACTTAGCCTCGAGGAAGTAGTAACCCCCATTAAATCCAAACGGCGTGTTGGTTAATGGATAGACGAAAATACCATTGAAGTTATTGTCATCTGGGCGTTTTTCAGGATACACATCAAACAAGTTTTGTACGCCAGCGGTGAAGCTTAAGGCATCGGTTGCTGCGTAGCGCACGGATAAATCCATCACCCATTGGTCGCTGTAATTTACATCACCCGTTGAGTAACCCACTGTATAATCGCCAAAATAGCTGAGGCGAATATTAGTCTTAAAGTCACCTAATTCATGGGTCAGTCCTAGGTTACCCGTATTGTGCGGCGTGGCCGAGGTCATGCGGGTTTGTTCGATATTATCGAAGAGTTTAGGGCCGAGTCCGTCCAAAATTTCAGGGAAATGAATATCTTGAATTTCTGTTTTGTTATAGGCGTACGCCAAGTTAGCGCGTAAATCGCCCCAGTTGCCGAGATCAAAATCTTGGCTCACCACTAAATCGACGCCGCGAGTACGGGTATCGACTGCATTAATAAAGAAGCGCGCCGATTCTGCATTAGTATTGGCTAGCGCCGCCGCAACAGCGGGTGAGTCGTTTGGCGTCACTGAGCTTGAGAGGATAATCCTGTCATCGATTGAAATCTGATAGGCATCCAAGGTCAGGGCGAGACCCGTATCATTGGTATAGACCAAGCCTAAGCTGAAGGATTGCGATAGCTCTGGGTCGAGCTCGTTAATGCCTAGGGCTTTAGTCACTGGCGATAAGGTGTTGAAGGTGCCTGATTCTGTTGGCACTAATTGGCCCGTAGTCGGATCAGGATTGAACAGGGTCGAGATATTGCTGAAGTACAGCTGTTGTACGCTCGGCGCTCTAAAGCCTGTGTTCACTGTGCCGCGCAGCGCTAAATGGTCGGTGAAGTCGTAACGGCCCGCGAGCTTCCAACTGGTGTTACCGCCAAAGTCAGAATAGTTTTCGTAACGCAGCGCCGCCGCCCAATAAAACTCAGTGGTTAATTGGTTTTCAAGCTCGACATAAACACCTGTATTGTCGCGAGTCTCATCGACTTCTGATTCGGGCGTAAAGCCAGTAAAGCCTTGGCTACCCGCTGCACGGTTATCATAACCGCCATTGATATAAGAGTTGGGTTCACCCGCCTCAATCTGATAACCGTTTTGGCGCCAAGAGACACCCGTTGCCACTAAGATCTCTGAATCATTGGCAAAGTTATAGTAGCGTGAGGCATCGATGTTCAGGTTTGCTTCGCTGGTGGACAGGGTGCCCGCATCGAATTCTGTCGGGCTATCTGGGCCGAGTGATGCGTTTAGGGTGTTCACAATATTGTATTCGAACGAGTTACCGCCATAGCCCGCTGAGGTATCGATATTCCATTCACCGAGGGTGAACTCATAGCCTAGGACTAATGATGAATCGATGATCTTAGGATTGATCTGCGGTAAAAAGCCGTCGGGATACAGCTCGGTCAAGTTACGAGCATCGAGCGCGCGGCGATAAAATGCGCCGGATTTGGTTTCACGCTGGCTAATGCCACCGAAGGCATAGAGTTTACTGTCGCTTGAGAAAGGCTGCGCCGCGTTGATAAATAAGCCTAAGTTATCGTATTCGGCGTCGCCCACTTGGTGGCTCTTGCGGTTGAAAGTCGCTTCACGCGGATCATCCGAACCGTCTGGCAGCTTAGGATATTGTTGGCGTGGATCTAAGCCTGCGCGGTTGGTGCTGTCTTTATGGTGAGCTTCAACGCCAATATTCACAAAACCGTCGTTGTTTAGGCTGATCCCGTGGTTCACACCTACGCGCCATTGTTCACCGTCACCCAGATAGGTTTGGCCCGCTTGAGCCGACACGCTACCGCCTTGGTCGTTGTCTTTTAAGACTACGTTAATAACACCAGCAATTGCATCTGAGCCGTATTGTGCCGAAGCGCCATCACGCAGGATTTCGATGCGCTTAATTGACGTCATCGGAATTGCGTTCAAATCGACGTTAGATGAGCCCTTGCCGACAGTGCCACTTAAATGCACCAGCGCCGAACCATGGCGGCGTTTACCGTTTACCAGTACTAGCGTGTGATCAGGTGACAGGCCGCGTAAGCTGGCTGGGCGCACTGCGTCTGAGCCATCGGTGACCGATGAGAAGGGGAAACTGTAACTTGGCGCGGCAAATTGCAGCGCCTTAGCGGTTTCGGTCATACCGGTGGATTCGAGTTGCTCCGCGGTAATGATATCGACGGGGGCAACGCTGTCGGTTGCGGTGCGCAGGGCGATCCGCGAGCCGACGACTTCAATTTTCTCAAAGCTGCTGGCCTGTTCTTCTGCGTGTACGACAGGAAAAACCAAAGTTGAAGATACTGCTAATGCGATAACGGCTGGACGCATAAAACCTCTCAATGTGGAGTAACCTTTAGGCTGGAACGAAAACATTGAACCAACGAAAGTAACAATTCGATAGGGTGAAGGTTATCACTGTAACAATTGTTACATCTAGACAGAAAAGAACTAACTCAGAGCTTACTGTTCTAGATAATCCCTTAAAGCCAGTCGAATATATCGCCACTTTGAATGTGATGGGCTAAGTGAATAAAATCATCCAGATCCAGTAGGTGTGCTGAAGGTTTATCGCGCTTAGTGGCTGTGTTTTAATGGCGCTAAACCTCAGGTTTGAGGCACTTTAAGGAGTTAAGTTTTGCCCGCATTACGCTTTCTTGCAGGTCCTACGGCCTTTAACATTATCAGGGAACAAGGTCTGCATCCTGATGCTTTTACACAACTATTGGCCGCATCCGGTGGCCCCAAATGGTTAGGGATTGCGGGTCTTGATAAGTATCTCTTCACGGAATTTTTTAAGCAGCGTAATACACCGCTTTATACCTTAGGGGCTTCGTCGGGAGCCTGGCGTTTAGCCTGTTTGGCGCAGCAGGATCCACTACAAGCCTACGGACGTTTAGAGGATTACTATATTGGCCAGCAGTATGAAACCATACCGACACCGCAGGAAGTGAGCGAGCAGGTGAAGGGCATAGTCCAAGGCATTCTCGGCGAGTCTGGCGGGCGCGAGATAGTGAATCATCCCTTTATTCACAGTCACTTAATTGCATGCCGGGCTAAACACATCAATCGCCTTAGCCATAAATTGCCCTTGGCAGCAGGGCTGGCGATGACGGCCGCGACCAACCTCATTAGCCGCAAAACCTTGGGTTGGCATTTCGAGCGGGTGGTCTTTAGCCAGCAACTGGCATCATCTCCCTTTAAGCAACTTGCAGATTTACCTAGCCAGCAGGCGCGGCTCACCGAAACCAATATGAACGCAGTGATGTTAGCAACGGGGTCGATTCCACTCGTGCTCGCTCCGGTATCTCAGATTGAGGGCGTTGCCACAGGGCAATATTATGATGGTGGCATCACCGACTACCACTTCGATTTGCCTCTATCCCATGCCACGGGCTTAACCTTGTACCCGCATTTTTATCCCCATATGAGCCCCGGATGGTTCGATAAATCGTTAACCTGGCGCCGAGCGCGCACCAATTACCATAACGCCTTGGTGCTGGCGCCTTCGGCGGAATTTGTGGCTTCGCTTCCCTTTGGTAAAGTGCCCGATCGTGAAGACTTTAAGCAACTAGATACGGCGCAGCGTATGCAGTATTGGCGCCGTTCTGTTGCCTTGAGCGAGCGTCTTGCCGATGAATTTGCCGAGGTGTGTGCAAAAGGAAATATCGCTGCACACCTAGTGCCGCTGTAAGGCGAGAGCGGCAAGTCAGCCTAAATTCTTTTTTGCTGTCAGCGACTTTATGAAGGAAATTATTTCTCCTGCTACACTCTAAATTAATAAGGGGATTCGGCTAGTTTTTGAGCGTTTCCTTCTATGAGTGGGCAGGAGGTTGCTATGCAAACACGAGAAATGGCGTTAATTATGCGCGATGCCTTGTTGCTGCCACAGGGAAGGATTGAGGTCCGCGTGGTCGAGCCGGGTCAATTGCGTATGGTCGCGGATGTCTTAAAAGGCAAATACGATTTGGCCTTTGCGGCGATGAAGCCTAATGGCACTCCGCCCTGTTATCCCACAGCGACTCAGTGTGACATCATAGATTTTAATCAACTGGAAGATGACTCACTCAGCATAGTGTTAGAGGGGCGTCAGAGAGTCAGTATTCTCTCGGCGGCGCAGACGAAAGATAAGTTGTGGATGTCCCGCACTTTGCCCTGCCAAAATTGGCAGGAAGAGCCGATTGAAGGGGAGTTCGAGCTGATCAGTGCAGCCCTAGAGCAATTCTATGAGGTGAACCCAGACTTGCTTGAGCTGTATTCTCAAGTGCATTTAGAGGATGCGGCTTGGGTGAGCCAACGTTGGTTAGAAGTGCTGCCCATGTATAACCGCGATAAGCTAGTGCTGGTGAATCAACCCGACTGCCATAAAACCATGGATTTTGTCCTGCAACTCATCAAGTCCCATGTGGACTGAAAAACCACACAGAGGCTAAAATAGCGGCTCATTATCGCCGCTAGTTGTTTCTATGACTCAAACCGCCCGTGCCGCCCAACCATCCTTTGTGGTTCTTCCCTTAGAAGTGGTTGATAAACCAACCGTATTTTCTTTTTTGATCGAGCATTATGCCCATATTGGCGAAGCGGTTTGGCGCCAGCGGATCCTCGATGGCAAAGTGCATTGGCAAGACGGTAGTTTGATTGGATTAGATACAGCCTATCGCCCAACGGCGAGGGCTTACTACTACCGTGAAGTTCCCGTCGAAGCACAAGTCCCGTTCGCGTCGCCGATTTTGTTTCAAGATGGCAACCTTATCTTGGCCTACAAACCGCATTTTTTACCCGTCACCCCTAGCGGCGATTATGTGAATGAGTGCCTAGTGCACCGTTTACGCTTAAGCACTGGGATCGACACTATCGCCCCTGCCCATAGGTTAGACCGGGAAACCGCAGGCGTTATTCTGATGACGACTCGCCCCGAGACGCGACATATTTATCACCAGCTTTTTGTCGATGATGCGATTCGTAAAGATTATCAAGCGATTGCCAAACTCACTCCAGAGATTATGGCGCAATATGCCTGTGGCGAATTAACCTTGCCATTGCATTGGACGGTGAAAAATCGTATGCAACGCAGCGAGCCGAGTTTCACCATGAAGATAGTCGAAGGCGAGGCAAATACGCACTCCGAGATTAGCTTAGTCGCGGTTAAAGGGGAATTTGGTTTATTCGAGTTAAGCCCTATTACGGGCAAGACGCACCAGCTGCGCGTCCATATGTTAAGCCTTGGTATGCCATTATTAAATGACCGTTTTTATCCGACGTTATACCCTAAAGGGCTGGATGATTTTACCAAGCCGCTGCAGCTCTTAGCGCAGCGATTACGTTTTGTTGATCCTATTACTGGCAACAAACATGATGTTCAATGCGAACATTTGTATTTGAAAAATGATTAATGCTGCACATCTGTGACTAAACGGCTTCCCGCATTTTTCATCGCAAGAGTTTGAGTTGTTTTATTGAACTTATATGTTTATATTCGTTGCCTTTTATAAATGATTTGCGCCACTATGAGTATGTTGAACGCTCAATTTGCGATAGTGTTCGGCATATTTCGTTGCTGTTTAAAATGTTCCTACCTCATCTATACTCAGTGTTAGAAATATATATTAAGGCAGGATCTACCTCTTATTAGTTATACACGGATGTTTATATCTACGAGACAGATTGTTTATATCTGTACAAGGTTGTTATATGACATCTATACATTCTACGAGTGTTGCAAGTAACTGTTACTTTAGTGATTTTGTTTGGGTAGGCTCATACCGTGAACTCTCATGGCATCCAGAATTTGAAGAATTTAATTCTGTCGAAGAATTGTTAGAACAGGGACGTTCTGTCGAGCTAATTGTATTATCATTACAAGCTGAAGAACAAGATAGGTGCTTGCGTGTACTTAGGAAAAATGACTCCACCTTTTTAAGCCATATATTGGTCTGCCATGAGAGTGCGTTATCGCCCTATTTAGCCAATGGGTTGTGGGATGCAGGATATGATGAAAACTTCCAAATATATCAACTTAAGAAACAACAAATTAAGTTAGATTATCATGATGATCTTCGTTATAAATTATTAACGTATTTATGGTGTCATCAGGATGCCATATTAGAACCGCACTCCGTACCCGAAAAAAGCTACCTCTACGATTATCCATTATTAAGATGTTTTGGTATTAATCCAGAAGAAAGTTTTACCTGGTTGGGCGACTTGCAGAAATCTCAGTTGATTGAAAAGGCTGAATTATCTAATCGATTACGTTTTTGCCCCGGGTGTCATTCTGGACACCTTAATTACATCGATGTTTGCCCTCAATGTCATAGCATAGATACCGAGCAACAGAGCAGTTTGCACTGTTTTAACTGTGGGCATGTTGGCGCTCAGGCATCATTTCGCAAGTTGAACACCCTGAGCTGCCCAAACTGCTTGCAGAATTTGCGGCATATTGGGGTGGATTACGACCGTCCTATAGAAAATCAGCATTGTAATAGCTGCCAAACCTTATTCGTTGATGCCGTTGTCGAGGCGAAATGTCTGCATTGTCAGCTCAGCAGTAAGCTGGACGATCTGCATGTGAGGAATGTGTACAGCTTTAAACTGGCGATCCCTGGGCGAACTCTAGTACGCCAAGGGCGTTCGCAATCTTGGTTTGCTTTGGAGCCGGGCGAGCAAATGACCAGTGCCCAGTTTTATTGGCTGCTGGATTGGCAGAATAAATTAGCGAAACGTCACCATCAAACCCATTCCATTTTGTCGATTCAAATGTTGAACGTGGATGAGTTTCTGGCAATCGAAGGTGAGGCCAAGGGCTTTGCGCAGCTCGATGCCTTGCAGGAGCGTCTGCGTAGCGTGATCAGGGTGACAGATGCTTGCAGCAACTACACCCGTGACGGTTTGCTGATGTTGTTGCCGATGACGGAGATGAGCCAGTTAAAGAGCATTTACAACAAGTTGTTCGATCTCAAAGAGCTGCAATCGGCATCCAAAATCGAACTGAGTGTTAAAGCCCTAACCTTGCCTGCGGACATAGGTGAAAATGTGGGTGAATGGTTAACAGATCAATTAGTCAAAGCTAAGTCAATATGAGTGAATTCAACACTATCGGCTACATGGTGCTCGATATCTGGCACCAATTGGCTGAACACTTAAGCTTTTTCGCTTGGCTGGTGCCGCTCATTCTGTTGTATGAGGCGCCGCTGATGTTGTTGGTGCTCACTGGTATTATGCGGTTTTACTATACCAACTTCGTACAAGTGCCTCGGCAGTCGCTATATAAACCTAAAGTGTCCTGCGTGATTACCTGTTATGCCGAGGGTGAAGCCGTCAAATCGACAATCGACTCCTTCATCGAACAGGTTTACGACGGTGAGATTGAGATTATTGCCGTTGTCGATGGCGCCGTGCAAAACGCCTTGACCTATCAAGTGGCGATGGCGGCGGCCAAGGCCTGCCAAGTGCCAAATCGCAAGGTGGTCGTATTGCCTAAGTGGCAGCGCGGTGGCCGAGTGTCGACCTTAAATGCGGGTCTATCGGTCGCCACGGGGGAGATTGTTATCAATGCCGATGCGGATACTTCCTTCGATAACGATATGGTGTCGCAGATTGTGCCCTATTTTGAAGATCCCAATGTGCCCGCCGTCGGTGGCGCATTAAGGGTACGCAATGTGAACGAATCGATACTGACTCGCATGCAGTCGATTGAGTATCTGATCTCAATGCAGGGTGGCAAGACCGGGCTTGGGCAATGGAATCTGTTGAATAATATCTCCGGGGCTTTTGGTGCCTTTAGACGGACTTTTTTAATTCAAATTGGTGGCTGGGATACTCATACCGCCGAAGATTTAGATTTAACCGTGAGGATCAAACAGTACTTCAAGCGTTATCCCGATTGGCATATTCCGTTCGCGACTTTGGCTATAGGCCACACAGATGCACCGGCCGATCTCAAAACCTTAGTATTACAACGCCTGCGTTGGGATGGGGATTTGCTTTTCCTGTATTTTCGTAAACACTGGCCGGCCTTTACGCCTAAGCTACTCGGTACCGGAACCTTTATCTTTACCTTGCTCTATGGCTTCTTGCAGAACGTGTTGATGCCCTTTGTCATCGTATTTTATTCCATCGGGATAGTGCTGAGTTATCCGTGGCAGTTTATTACCTCCATTTCGCTCACGATTTATGGCTTCTATTTTGTCATCTTAGTGTTCTTCTACTTGATGGTATTACTAGCGATTTCGGAGCGGCTGTCCCAGGACTTACGTCTAGCCATTTGGTTACCTTTATATCCGTTTTATGCGCTGTTTATGCGTATGGTGTGTCTCTTTGCACTCATGAACGAAGTTTTTCGCCGCTCCCATGAAGAAAGCTCAATGGCGCCATGGTGGGTATTGAAACGTGGGAGAAAGTTTTAATGAAAGTAAATTATCAACCGAGCGATAAAGCGCAGCGTCCAACGGATGACAGCGGCATAGGGGTAAAATATGCCGCAGCTAAACGGGGCGGCTTTAAGGGGCGCTGGTACTTGTTATTAGCCTTGGTGATTACGCCCGTCGCTGTGGTCGGCTGGATATTGCTGCGTCCCCATTTGTTTATTTTGGCCAGTGGCATAGTGACGACCGAGCCCTTAGAAGTACGCGCCCCCAGTGCGGGGGATGTTGCCGCTGTCAAGGTGAAGCGGGGCGATGTGCTTGCCAGTGGAACACATATTCTGACCTTAGTCGATGCGCAGTTAGGGGCACAAATCCATGAGTTAGAGAAGCAATTGTCTCAGCTTGAACTCAACAATCTCAGCCTTAATGCCGAAATCCTCACGCAATTACAGCAGCGTATCGATGTGGCGGCTGAAGGGGTCACGCGGCAGAATGGGCTGCTCGACAGTTTTGAGCGTTACCAGCGAAAAGGGGTTGTCCCCACTGCGGATATGGCGGCAGTGTTGCAGGCGCACACGGCTTCAAAGATGGCACTCGAACAGGCCAAAGTCGATTTAATGCAGGCGCGTCAAGCGCAGAAGACCGAGTTGCTTGCGGGGCCTATTGCTCAATCAAAATACAATGTCGAGCTGCAGCTCGCCCGATTAAAAGCACAGGAATCGCAATTAGATATTAAGGCGCTTACCCCGACTCGGGTCGTTGATGTATTAGTGCAAGCGGGTGAGCATATCGTCGAAGACAGGCCCTTAGTCTTACTCTCGGGTCGTGAGGCGGCGGTGATCTTTGCCTACCTTGAACCTAAGTACTTGGAATATACCGCCATAGGCCAAGAGGCGACCATTAAATTACCCAATGGCACTCGGCTAAGGGGTGAGATTTCGGAACCAACCGAGTTAGTGGGGCGCTTGCCTAAGCAATTGTCGGGTCCATTCGATGGAGAAAAGCCCGTATTGAAAATAACCTTGAAGCCGGAAACTGCTTTGCCCACGTCGATTGAAGGCGTGCCGGTTGAAGTCAGTTTTGATTATCTTTGGTAGCCCGCAATCCGAGGCTAATGTCTTGAGGCAATGCCGCCCTCAATAGCGTGAGAGCGGCGTTGGCTGTTAACGGGTGTACAAATTTTAATACTCATAGAAGGGCATCACCTTTGGCCCTAAACTGGTGTACGGTGAGCTTCTGTGGTTATCATACTGTCCTACTTAAGTTTAGTGCTTCGTTTTATCGGCCAATAGGGAGGGTAAGATGACCAAATCTGCAATCGTTTCCATTTTACTCTGTACCGCGGTGTTGCTGGGCGCCATGTATTTTGGCGGCTGGACTAAGTATCCCTATGTACATGAGTTGACGACGGAAATCCGTAAGGCCAGCGCGGTGATCGAGCCGAAGAAACCGAGTGCCGAGGTCACGC
Organism: Shewanella sp. MR-4; assembly: GCF_000014685.1. Lineage (NCBI taxonomy): Bacteria > Pseudomonadati > Pseudomonadota > Gammaproteobacteria > Alteromonadales > Shewanellaceae > Shewanella > Shewanella sp. MR-4. Next base: position 4,222,118 of record NC_008321.1, on the reverse strand, counting down.
AGGACGCGGGCAATCAAACCGATGTATCGTTACAACAGGGCGTTTGGGACCAAATGTTAGATGATACTTCGCCGCAAAAACGCCCCGATTCCCAGCTATTTAAACAGAACTGGCCGAACCAAGAAGCGGCCGCTAAGCCTGCTGAAGCGAGTGATAGCACAACCCCTTCTGATGCGGTAAAACGCAACCCATATTAAACTATTCCTGCCTCGGTGGTTCGAACCGAGTCTCGGTCATATCCCCATGTAAAACAGCGATTTTTGTTGGTTCACCATCCTCCGCTAACGCTAAAATCCCTATTCCACTACGGTTGACTAAACGCTTGCTTCGCTCGCCATTTGGGCGTCTACCGCGCAGCGACATTCGCTTGCGTTTAGTGAACAAGTTGAGCGGCGAGAAGTGGCCATAAAGCCAACCATTGAGCTTGTCGAAAAGCGGCAGTAGCTTCTCGGGGAACTGGTTTTTAATTCCGCTACAGGTAATTTGATAAATATTCGGGCTGCTACGGCGAAAGCGAATGCTGATGTCATAGGCGAAGGAGTAGTGCACATCCCCCGAGAGGATCACAAATTGCTCTGGGGTCTTGCGGTGCATAAAGATGCTCAGCAAGGCATTGGCCGCGCCCGGATGTGCCATCCAGTTTTCGGCATCGACCAGCAGTGAGCCGCCCATGAGTGTCGCCATGCGTTGCACGGCTTCAATCACCTTGACCCCAAACATGGGCGCAGGGGAGACGATAATCACCTTAGATTGGCCGAGCAGCGCTTGTTGTAAATCCATCAAGGCTTCCCAATCCATTAACCCCGAGGGTTTAGCGAGATTGGATTCACTGCGCCAGCGGCGGGTGCGGGTATCTAACACGACCAGCTTAGGTGAGGTGTCTAAGGTGTAATGCCATTGCTCGAATTTGAGTAACTCATCAATCAAGGCGTCCTGAGCTTCTGGCGCTGGGCGGGCGAAAAAACCATCTAATAACGGCCGTACCTCGGCATCAAACTGGCTCGGTGTATTGCCTAACCCTTGGAATAAGGTATAGGCAATCAAAGCATTACCAATAATACGCTTCGAAAAGGCATGGCCGTAGGCCGCCTGCTCCCACTTGGCGGTGAGGTTCCAATCGTCGGTGATGTCATGGTCATCGAACATCATATACACGGGAATATGCGCCATCAGGCGCCTAACCTGTTTAAGCCCCGCCTTAAAGGCCAATAGATTTTGCCATTCGCGCTGCCAACGTAGCTGATTCGCCGCCGAGAGTCCCTCAACCTCCTTGGGTAAGTCGATAAGCTCCCATAATTCGGGTGACCAAGTGAGCAGATACAGGGCAATCATCTCATTGAGACTGACTAAATGGTTTTCGGCAATCGATGAGGTAAAAATCGGATGATTGATATACCAGCGCCAGAGTGCGGTTTTGGCGGGATATTCGGTGCGTGGCAGCAGATTTTTATGGCGTAAATATAAATGCTCGGGTCGGTAACTTATGGCCTCGCTTCCCGCAATATTAGCGCCGTGGAAGGCTTCATGGTGCAAACCTAGCTTTTCAATCACTTGACCTATGGCGCATAGCATAGGGCCCGCCACATCATCCACATAGACCTGATCGCCGCTGAGCATCAATAACGCTGGGCGCTCATTCGCACCTTTATCGATAAGCTGTGCGAGTTTAGTATCGGCGGCGACTAAAGCATCCTCACTGTGGTGATGGGGATTGCGGCATGAGCCGTGCCATACCTGTGTCAGTGTTTGGCTAAAGTAAAGATGGGGCGAGTTAGCATCGCCATAACCCAACGTTTCGACATGATTAAATAGGTCATCAATGCCCTTGGCCGACACGCGATATTGGGTAATCGTTTGGGGCGTAAGCAGTTCGGGGCGCGACAGGCGAAGTAAATACTGAAAGGCATGCTGACCGAGCTGCACACTGTGCACTTCTTCCTCTGTTAACGGGTAACTTTGCTCCCCTAAGGTAAGCTGTAATTCGCTTAACGGCTCGCGGCTCACAAACCAGAGGGTAAAGTGTGAGGCGTCGCAGTGGCGCAGCATGGGGCCTGCAAGAATGAGGGGAAGTGCTTGAGTCAAATTCAGCCTTTTGGTCGTTAATCGGGTTAAGTGGTACAAACTCGATGAGGTTGAGCACAGGCAAATAAGAGTAAACAAGTGCGTTGAATATGAAAAGCTTTTAGAATTATGAGCCAAATGAATGGCTAAGGATCGCGGGGCAATATGGCAAATATCATGGTAACGGGCGCAACCGGATTACTCGGCAGGGCGGTCGTCAAACAGTTAACCGCCGCGGGTCATAGGGTGATTGCCACAGGTTTTAGCCGTGCCGAGGCGGGGATTCATCGGCTCGATTTAACCCAAGCCGCCGAGGTTGAAGCTTTTATTGCCCGTGAACAGCCCGAGGTGATAGTGCACTGCGCCGCCGAGCGTCGCCCCGATGTGTCTGAGCGCTCGCCTGAACATGCCTTAGCGCTGAATTTGAGCGCCAGCCAAACCTTAGCCGAGGCCGCCAAAAACCACCAAGCTTGGCTGCTCTATATTTCTACCGACTATGTGTTCGATGGCACAACGCCGCCCTATGCCGAAGATGCTGAGCCCAATCCGGTCAACTTTTATGGCGCGTCTAAATTGCAAGGCGAAACCTGTGTGCTGAACACCGACAGAGGTTTTGCGGTATTACGCTTACCTATCCTCTACGGCGAAGTGACTCAACTGAGCGAGTCTGCGGTATTGGTGTTAATCAACCAATTGCTGGATAGCAGACCGCAGCGGGTCGACCATTGGGCCATTCGTGCGCCAACATCGACGGCGGATATTGCCAATGCCATTGCTAAGCTCATCCAGCGGCAGAGTGACGGTGCTGATGTATCGGGGATTTACCATTTTAGTGCCATGCAAACCATGACTAAGTATCAGATGCTGCTCGGCTTAGGTGAACTGTTAGGGGTTGATAGCGCGCATTTACTTCCTGAGCAAACACCCATGGATAGCGCCAAAAGGCCGCAAGATTGCACCTTAAGTTGTGGGCGTTTAGCCGCCTTGGGGATCTACTCTGAGTTAGCGTTTAAGACAGGGTTAACTCAGGCACTTAGCCAATCTAGCGCGGCACTGGCGGCAGTTGGCCTTAAGTTTAAGGATTAAAAAATGGTTAAGATCCTAGGCACAAATTTGCAAGCCGCCGACCAAGTGGCGCTGCTGCGAACCTTAGGCTTATTGCTGCAAATCGGTTTGACGTTGTTTGCCGCCGACACCTTTGGCCTGAGTTTACAAATGGAGCCGCTAGTGCATGTGTTTGTGCTGGAGGTGCTGTATTTGTCGCTCACCTTGGCATTGCGTAAGCCCTTGTTTGCGAAAGAGCGTGGTCTGTTTATCGCCCTGAGTCTCGATACCTTGTTTTGGATCTCTTGGCTGTATTTTTCGGGCGGGGCGACCAATGCGTTTATCTCCTTACTGCTATTACCCATAGCGCTCGCGGCCGTGACTCTGCCGATTTGGGCGCCTTGGAGCCTGACGGCGATCTCTACGCTTGCCTATAGCCTGATGATTTTTACCGTGCCAGAGTCGCAAATGCATCACCACGGTATGGATATGAGCTCCCACTACCTCGGCATGTGGTTTAACTTTGTGATTTCGGCGCTGGTATTGACCACGAGTGTGGCGTTAATTGCCAAGCGCATGCGCCGTCAAGATGCGCAGCTTGCCTATATGCGCGAAGGGCAATTACGGCAGGAGCAGTTATTGGCACTTGGTACCGTTTCTGCACAAATGGCCCATCAATTGGCGACGCCGCTATCGACACTGCGGTTATTGCTCGACGAATTAAGGGAAGAGCAACCCGAACCTTCGATTACAGTTGTTGAAATGGAGACTGCATTAGGTCGCTGCGAACATACCTTAACCGAGCTGCGGCTGGCGACTGAGTCGATTCGCGACCGTCGTCAGCGGCCACAAAAGGTCACCGAGCTGGTGGCCGGATTAAAGCAGAAAACCCAGTTATTGATGCCGCAAACCGAGCTCAATTGGTTGATCACCTGCGCACCTAAGCAGTTGGAAGAACAACAGATCTTAACCGATATGAGTTTAACCCCCGCGATTATGGCCTTGATTGAAAATGCTGCCCGCGCGAGTGCCGAAACCTTAGGTGTCGCTCAAGTGGATATCAGCCTAGATAGCGCGCCAAGTGAAGGGCAGATCTATTTGCAGATCCGTGATTATGGCGCGGGTATCGCTCCCTCATTATTGCCACAATTGGGTACCTTATTAATCGAGAGCCCCAAAGGCTTAGGCGTGGCCTTGCTGCTGAGCCATGCCAGCCTAGAACGTTTAGGGGCGGAGTTGATCCTCGCCAATCATCCTCAAGGGGGCACAGTGGCGCAAATTCGTTTTACCCTCTTGCAGCCTAATGCATCGGTCACGACTGCGGAGGCGCTATGAAACGGCTATTGATTATTGAAGACGATCAGGCACTTGCAGGCGTGCTCGCTCGGCGGTTGACTCGTCATGGTTTCGAATGCCGCTTAAGTCACGATGCCAGTAATGCGCTGCTGGTGGCGCGGGAATTTTGCCCAAGCCATATCCTGTTGGATATGAAACTGGCCGAGGCCAATGGCCTGAGCTTGATTGTGCCGCTACGTAATCTGTTGCCTAAAGTCATCATGGTGTTGCTAACGGGGTACGCCAGTATTGCTACCGCAGTAGAGGCGATTCGCCTCGGCGCCGACAACTATCTTGCCAAACCCGTCGATACCCAAACCTTGTTGGCGGCCTTCGAGGTGAATAGTCAGGCGAGCGCACTGCCAGAAGATGAAATCGACGACTCGCCGCTCAGCCCTAAACGGCTGGAATGGGAGCATATTCAGCAAGTACTCAATGCTAATCAGGGCAATGTGTCGGCTACCGCCCGCCAACTGGGGATGCACCGCCGTACCTTGCAGCGTAAGTTATTAAAGAAACCTGTGAGTGAAACCGGGCCGCTCAAGTAAACGAGAATTTGCTCAAGGAAGGAGTCGTAGTATGCGTGAGTATGATGGGATTGAGGTGCGTTATCGCAGGCCTGATGCCGATTTAGCCAACAGTTTGCAAGTGCTTGAAAACCTGTTGGGCTTTGCTCCAGAACCTCAGCTGTTAGACTTTGATTTATCCTTTTGGGCTGGCGGTGCTGGGGTGCTTGATAAGCTGGCTATCTCCTGCAATGTCACGCCCGAGCAGTGGCGAACACTCAAGCAAAAGCTGGACTTATATTCCCCCGAAGAGATGGTTGCTAGGGAAGATTGCCGCGAAGACTTTATCTGGTTAGTCGCCGATGATGAGGAGTGCAGTGATATTTTGGCGGCTTCGGCGCAATTTATTAATGACAATAAAGCGCCGTTTCAAGAAGCATGCGATACATCGCAGTCGATCCACTTTGGCTATATGAGCGATGTGAATACTTGGACGGCAGTATGGGGGCAAGGCAGCCGCATCAATTATGCCTATTTTTGTGAAGGTTAAGAGTTGTCAGGGTTAAGAGCAGCCAAGGTTAATCCGTATCTGTGCTAAACGCTTGTATCGCTACCAAGGCAGCTCAGCACCATCGTAGGCCAAAAAGCTGCCCGTTTGTGCTGGTGTGGCATTGGCGATAATACTGACTAAACATTGGGCGACATACTCTGGTGTAAACAGCTTTTGTTTAGGCACGTTCTGCTGAAAAGGTTTGGATAATGGCGTATCCGTAGTGCCGGGATGCAGTGCTAGCACCACGCAGTGTTTCATGCTTCTCTGCCATTCAATCGACAGCGTTTTAAGGAACATATTCAGCGCCGCTTTCGAGGCGCGATAGCTGTACCAACCACCTAATCTGTTATCGCTAATGCTGCCGACTTTGGCCGATACCACGGCAAACCTTGCCGACGCACTGCGTTTTAACGTGGGTTCAAAGTGCTTTGCCAGCATCATACTCGGCAGCGTATTGAGCTGGATATTGTGCAGGAAAAAATCCCCATCGAGTGCCTGCAGGCTTTTTTCTGGCCCCTTATCCTCTGTGTGCAGCATGCCAATACAGTTGATTAGCCAATCTAATTGGGAGATGTTTTGACTCAGTTGCTTAATCTCCTCCTCAAGGGTGATATCCAGTTGATGCCAAATCACGCCATCGTCTCGCCCTGTATCGGGCCTATGATGTTTATAGGTCGTATGGATAGTGGCCTCGGGATAGATTTCGCGCAGCTTATTCACCATAGCGTGGCCTATGCCACCGCTACCGCCTAACACTAAAATATTCATAGCGTGTCTCCCATGCGAAGAGCTTCTATAGGCGTTCAAGTTGCGCGAGATGTTGTTCGGCCGTTGCCAGAATGGCCTGCCTTGCCGCCTCATCGGTTTTATCCCAAGTGCGATACAGCATGGCGATGCGTGGATTGTGGGAGAGCTGTGCGCGGTGTTTATCCATAAAGCGCCAATATAGGCTGTTTAACGGGCAGGCGAGTGCGCCGCTACGTTCTTTTATCTTGTAATGACAACTGCCACAGTAATCACTCATTTTATTGATATAACTGCCGCTCGCAGCATAGGGTTTAGTGCCGACGATACCGCCATCGGCGAATAGCGCCATGCCGCGAGTGTTGGGCATTTCGACCCATTCAATCGCATCCACATACACGCCTAAGTACCACTTATCCACCTCATCGGGGGCGATTTCGGTCAATAGACAAAAATTGCCAATCACCATTAAGCGTTGAATATGATGGGCATAGGCATAATCGAGTGACTGAGATAAGGCATGGTGTAGGCAATTCATTCGAGTTTTGCCATGCCAAAAGTAGTCGGGTAGCTTGCGCGTGGCCTCGAGGGCATTAATGCTGGCGTACTGTGGCATATTGGCCCAATAGATACCGCGTACATATTCACGCCAGCCGAGAATTTGCCGAACAAAGCCTTCGACCTGAGCTATCTCAATAAAAGGATTGGCATGATAGTGCTCAATCACCGCATTGATCACTTCTAATGGGCTGATTAATTTGGCGTTTAGGCTAAAGGATAACCTACTGTGATACAGGCTCCACTGTGCTGGATGTTGCTGAGTCATCGCATCTTGAAACCGGCCAAAGGCGGGCAGGCAGTATTCACAAAAATACTGAAGTAATTCGAGGCTTTGCGCGCGGTTTATCGGCCAGAGTAAACGCGTATCCGCCTTGCCCATAGTATTAATCCCATGGCGTTGAAGACGCTCGAGAATGTCTTGCACATTGTGGCCAAACATCAAGGGTGTTGGGAGCGATTTGATATCTTGGGATTTAAGCTTTTGCCTGTTGTTGGCATCAAAATTCCACTGTCCGCCTACGGGCTTGCCATCTGTCATTAAGATATTGAATCTTTTGCGCATTCTCCGATAAAAATGCTCCATCAGCCTGTGTTGCCCTTGGGGGAATTCCCTATCAATTTCGTCAAAGGGGAATAAAAAGTGCTCGGTATCGACGCAATTCACAACGGCATTGGCCAACTTCAACTGGCTTAATTGCGCGAGGAGTCTATATTCGTCAGGCCGTTGATATTCAAACTTAATCGCCCCCGTTTCGGCGACAAAATACTCTATTAATGCGTTGAGGTCGGCAAAATCTTGGGTATCGTCGAGGGTGAGGTAACGCACTTGATGCCCAGCAGCGCCAAGCTCGCTGGCAAACTGCGCCATGGCACTAAAGAACGCGCAAATCTTTTGCACATGATGCGTCACATAGGTGTTTTCTTGATGCAATTCTGCAATCACATACAGAACTTGATCATCAACGCGGTTAAACCAAGAATGCTGGGTATTGAGTTGATCGCCTAAAATTAGCCTAACCGTATGGAAGTGTTGTAATTGCTGCTGTGATTGCTGCCGTAATTGCATTAGGTGGACTCTGGTGGATGGTATTTGCAATTGAGGATTACGATGATATGAGTGGTTGGGATCAATCTGAAGATTGCTTTATGAGGGTAGTTTTATCGCTGTGATTTGGGATTGGTTAACTGATTTGAATATCGAATCGGATGAAGTGATGTAAAAGCAAAGTCAAAGTCGTGGGGCTTCACCCCACACCCGACCAAGGAGGACTGCTCGTCCTATCCTCCTTGGATTCTCCAAGACGCCCCTTGCGAAGTTACATGCATTAGTTAGTGGCTTCGTGCTTATTCGAAAATCGCTAACGCTTCCGATGGTACATCCCCTATTTATTAAATAAAGAATCCGAAAGCTAACTCGGCATCCATGCCTCGCTCACGCGATTTTCTTCAACGCCCTTCAGCAACTTCGCAGGGTAGGTGAACTTCTGAAGCTCAGATATTAGCTGTAAATCTCAAAGGTCTCTTCCATTCCTATCATTTTTTATTATTGGTAAATAGGCTTTTAGTGGTGTTTATTGAATATGTCCCGATAGCTCTATTACTCTTTGATAGTTCTCCCATAACCAATAATTGCACTTAGGATTGTTGTATTGGTGTATGATTTCTGTAAATATGGTTATGCTATCTCGAGAGTAACCTAATATTTCAATGTCGCCAAAATTGTACGATTCAATAGTTAGCATTTCTTGTGCGTACGCATGCTCCCGATAATGGCCGTGCCCTTTATATTTAACTTTAGACTCTGTCGTCATTACGCAATTAAACATAACATCGATAGTGCCACTTAGTTGACTATAATTTGTTTTTATATTCGTCCTTAAAGGGTTATTATTTTTACGTTCGGAAAGTTCTGGTTTGTCTAAATGCTGTTCTATCAAGCCTACTATTAGAACTATTGTGTTTATAACAGTATTAGAGTTTTCTTTAATTCCTAAGGCATAATCTAAGCTAGTGAAAAATCTATTAAGAATTTGCTCAACTCCCCTTAATTCAATGTTATTGGCTTCAAAAAGATCTGCAAATACTTCAATGATTATGTCCATGGTGATAAGAGGGTGGAGATTTATTCCACTGTTTGTGTATTTACTAAAATCGAGTTGCTTTGCTTTTAAGTAATCCACTGTAGATATTGGTGGAAGACTCACTTTTCTATCAAAAAATCTTCGTAAATAATGTTTGGCGTCAAACGTTGAACCGTATACGGCTTGAACAGAATGCTCTAAAACCTCAGTGTTTGTTGCTACTAAGAATGTGCAACCTTTTGTTTCAAAGAAATGTTTAATGACTTCAAGAGTTTCAATAGCGTAAGTAGGCCTACATCTATCCAGTTCGTCAATCAAAATAACAATAGGAGTATTTAGTTTGTATATAACCTCTATCAACTCGGATATATAGGTTATGTACTCCTTGATATCTTTCATGGCTTGTACAGCGGCTACATGATTTTTTTGAATCGTTTCAACGTACTTTTGCGATTTCGATTCAGTTATTAAGTTTGGGATAGCTGATATGGCCGCATTAACTGAGGATATTTCCGTCGAAATGGAGTTGTCACCACTAACAAGTGAGGCAAGTGTGGCGTAATGTAAGCAAGTACCTAATTTGGCTTTCAGTTGGTTAAATGTTTCGGTTGCTTTATTTTCATTCTTGATTTCGCTATTTGGACTTTTTTCTTTTAATATGAACTCAATCTGTTGAATTAATTCACTACAAATAACGGCTAGGGGGTTTGTTGAAAAATCACTTTCCCAAATATCAATATAGACAACAGGATGATTTCTTTTGGCTAGTTCAATATATAAACGCCTAATGAACTCCGTTTTACCTGAGCCATATATTCCATCTAGATTAATAACTCGGCTATCTGCAGTGAGGAAGTGAGCGATAAATTCACCAAATTCTCTTCTGTTCGTCTTACAGGTCTCCCAGTTATATTTCGGTTCCCATTCCATGTATTTTCTGGCGTGATTTGAAATGTCCATTTATTTCCCTTTCTTAAGTACGATGTTAGCTGGCTATAAAATATCAATAGAATTAATCGAGACACTCATTGTTAAATTTTACAATGCAGATGGCTCTTGGTATTAACAGCTTACGCCGAAGTTACAGAATACACATCCCCTCGGAGTTGCTGTAGGGCGAATAGACAAATTGCGTGAGTCTTGCCATGGATGGCAAGCTAGCTTTCGCAGGTGCAGGGACGCATCCTTCGGAAGCGATAGCAAATTTGGCAATGAGCACAAGGGGCTTTCAACTCCGTAGGGGCGTCTTGGAGAATCCAAGGAGGATAGGACGAGCAGTCCTCCTTGGTCGGGTGTGGGGTGAAACCCCACGACGTTAAGTGTTATTGCGATAAATAGAATATTTATCGGTTCGATACTACCAATCCCATTTGTATTGCATAGCTCTCTAGCTTGATATCAAGATTATCCAAATCTTTATAAAACTCATCATCGAGTTGATTGAGTCGGGCTTCGGCGACTGGATTATCGGTTGCGGCGAGGCGTTGATCTCTGTCGGTAGGGACGGGATGATCGCCAAATACCGCCTGTTTAGCCTGTTGTAATAGGGCTAACGAGTGCAAAGCGCCAATTTGCTCAAGGCCGCGCTCGGCAACAGCATAATGCTCGCCCGATGAGTTATCGAAGTACTGGATAAAGCCGCCGTTGTAGACTTCACCAGAGAGACAATTGACTGCGTAATAGTGCTGCGCCGCTTCGCTTAACGTGTGAAAGCCCTGTTTATCGTCGTGCACTCGCACCACAATATCTCGCCACAGCGCTCTAAAAGGGCAGGTTTTATCTAATTCCCGCTCCTTTTGGTAATAGGTTTTTGCCTGTTCGATATTTTCACGATTGCCGTTTTTGCAGGGCATACATAAGCCTGCGTTTCGCTCGGCCGTGCTGGGCATGATTAAGGTTTGGCAAGCTGTGCAGGGGACTTTTTCCGACATTATCTTTCCTTAGACTAGTCAGTGGGTAAGCACTCAAGGAGAGTCTTGAGCGCTAATGGCGCTAACTGATTAGTTGTACTTTATATTCATCGCAATCAGCGGTTCGCGGGAAGCCTTCTCAGCTCGCAGGCGTGCTAAGTACTTTTCCCATAATTCCACTTGGTGAGTGGCGAGATCGTAAAGCACCTGCCAGGAAAACAGCCCGGTATCGTGGCCATCGTCGAAGACGATTTTTACCGCGTAGTTACCTACGGGTTCGATGCTGGTGATATTCACATTTTTCTTGTGGGTGACCAGCTTAGGGTTACCGTGACCATGCACTTCGGCGGAGGGGGAATAGACGCGTAACATCTCACAGCTGAGTTGATACTGCTCGCCGTTATCGAAGCTGATTTCTAAAATGCGCGATTTACGCTTGAGCTTAAGATCGGTGACATTGGGTGTGCTAGTGGTCATAGGTAGTGCCAAGAAAATACGGGGAATGGACAAGCTGTAACATAACAATTTGTGGCTAAGGTTACAAAGTGTAAGCCTTAGCCACAGTCACAATTTTGCACTCAATGTTCGGAACGAACATTGCAGGCTTGGATAACAGCCCTAGTTACAGGATAAAGCGGCTTAGGTCTTCGTCTTGAACCAGATTATCTAAGTGAGCACTCACATAATCGGCATCAATCACAAATGAGCTACCAGACTTGTCGGACGCCTCATAGGAGATATCTTCCATCAGCTTTTCCATCACGGTATGTAGACGACGGGCACCAATGTTTTCGGTGCGCTCGTTCACTTGCCATGCCGCCTTAGCAATGCTCTCGATGCCCGACTCGGCAAACTCAATAGTCACGCCTTCGGTGGCCATCAGCGCAATATATTGCTCGGTCAGTGAGGCGTGTGGCTCAGTTAAAATGCGTTTAAAATCATCGGCTGATAACGCATCAAGCTCAACGCGGATCGGTAAACGGCCTTGTAGCTCGGGGATTAAATCCGAAGGTTTTGCCATTTGGAACGCGCCCGAAGCGATAAACAGAATATGGTCGGTTTTCACCATGCCATGTTTAGTGGTGACAGTGCAGCCTTCAACTAAAGGTAACAGGTCGCGCTGTACGCCTTCGCGGGACACGTCTGGACCAGAGGTTTCGCCACGCTTACAGATCTTGTCGATTTCGTCGAGGAACACTATGCCGTGCTGCTCAACCAATTCAATGGCTTGCTCTTTTAAATCTTCTTGATTAACCAGTTTGGCCGCTTCTTCTTCGATCAACAGCTTAAAGGCTTCTTTGATCTTCATCTTGCGACGTTTAGCCGGTGCTTGGCCCATGTTTTTAAACAGGCTTTGCAGTTGGTTGGTCATTTCTTCCATGCCCGGTGGCGACATGATTTCGATACCCACCTGTGGCTGGGCCACATCGATATCGATTTCTTTGTCGTCTAACTGGCCTTCACGCAGCTTTTTGCGGAAGATCTGACGGGTATTGGAGCTGGTATCGCTGTCCGTGTTGTCCCAGTCGTTTTTCGGCTTGGGCAGTAGGGCATCGAGAATACGCTCTTCGGCGTGTTCTTCGGCGCGTTGACGGCATTTGCCCATTTGTTGCTCGCGGGTCAGCTTAATGGCGATGTCGGTTAAATCACGGATGATTTGCTCGACTTCTTTACCCACGTAACCCACTTCGGTGAACTTAGTGGCTTCAACCTTGATGAACGGCGCATTGGCGAGCTTTGCCAAACGGCGGGCGATTTCGGTTTTACCTACGCCGGTTGGGCCAATCATCAGAATGTTTTTTGGGGTGACTTCTTGACGGAAGTCGGCATCCAATTGCATGCGGCGCCAGCGGTTACGCAGGGCGACGGCGACGGAACGCTTGGCCTTTTTCTGGCCGATAATGTGGGCATCCAGCTCGTGGACAATCTCACGGGGGGTCATTTCAGACATAATATTCCTCACGGGCTGTTAGTAGTTAAGTTCTTCAATTGTCTTGAATTGATTGGTGAATACGCAGATATCGCCTGCAATAGTCAGCGACTTTTCTGCAATTTCCAGCGCCGATAATTCGGTATTTTGTAGCAGGGCTAGCGCCGCCGCTTGGGCATAGTTACCGCCCGAGCCAATGGCGACTAAATCATGTTCTGGCTGCACTACGTCACCATTTCCTGTGATGATCAGTGACGCTTCGGCATCGGCAACCACCAGCATGGCCTCGAGTTTGCGCAGCATGCGGTCGGTTCGCCAATCTTTGGCCAGTTCAACGGCCGATCGTAATAGATGGCCTTGGTGCATCTCGAGCTTGGACTCGAAACGCTCAAATAGGGTAAAAGCGTCGGCGGTGCCGCCAGCAAAACCTGCCAACACTTTGTTGTGATATAAGCGACGCACTTTCTTGGCGTTACCTTTCATGACGGTATTGCCTAGGGAGACTTGGCCATCGCCGGCGATGACAACTTGGTTATTACGGCGTACTGATACGATAGTGGTCACAATGAATCCTCTTCTCTTGCCCGCAATGAAAATCCTGCGGTGGATGATGGAATAGATATGGGGATGGATGGTCAGATTTCAAGTGAAAGCGGAAAAAGCCACAGGGCGTTAGGGATTTTATGCCCTGTGGCTAAAGCGGATATGCTTGGTGCGTTTAGGGGGAAGGTGGTATTTCAGATTTCGAAAAGGAGGAACGACCGATAACAGTGCGGCCATGGAGGGGATAGTATTTTAGCTCCCAATTCTCACTGCCAAGACGGCGATCATCCGACACATAGTTAAAGTAACAATAAGTGTCAGGATCACTTATTGCGCCGCCAGCGTACCAGTAGACTATGTCGATATCGGACGCCTGTTGCTGTTCCCAATTCGTGTGTGAGGTGAGGACAAAGTCCTGATTATCGAGTAAGGATTGCCATAACTCACCACAGAAATCGCCTTGTAATTGAGTGCCTTGATTGCCGCCATTGTCTGTGTCTTTACCTAAGGGAAAACCAGTGGTGGTTGAGTCTAAAGTGCCATCACCATAACAGGCAAGATCTTGGGTGTAGCCCGAGTGTCCACCCGCAAGCCAACAACTGTGATACAGCTTTACGCCAGAGGTAAAAGCGGCGAAGGCGGCTTTTGCCCGTGCATTGTGGGCATCTTGGCTAAGATTTATAAAGCGAGGCGCAGCGACCACGGCAAGAATGCCTAAGATGATGATAACCACCACCAATTCGATTAGGGTAAATCCTTTAGATGTATGTAGACGGCTCATACTGCTCACCTGTTGCTAAGATGGCGATATTCTAACGTATCTTTGATAGATGATCATTAAGTTATTGATAGAACTTAATTTTACTTAACAGGCTGGTTACATTAATGACTCGATTCTGCAAAGCTGAGTCGGTCAGCGTTCCCGTAGGGAGATAATCGATTAACTGATTACGCGATAACGAGTTTGCACATAGCCATTGTCATATTGCTGAGTGTGTAGGGCTTCTAGCTGAATCGCGTGGGCCAAGCTGCCAAAGAGAGGGATGTCACAACCAAGCAAGGTTGGGATGCGCGTGAGCGTTAACTCCTGTATCAGTCCTGCCGCGAGAAATCCCTGAATAGTTTGCCCGCCATCGATATAGAGATGTTTAAAACCGCGCTTTTTTAGTTGTCCACACTAATGCTCGTTGCATCCCCGTTAAGCACTTCGACCCGAGTGCTTAATGCTGCGGGAATTGAAATGCCATGTTTGCTTAAAACAAACACGGGCAGCGATTCATAGGGCCAATCGCAGTCAAATGACAGAACTTTTTCAAAGCTCTTGCGCCCCATCACGATGGCATCAACCGTTTTGATAAAGGCGCAGTAACCAAAATCTTCTTCGGGATTACTGCTCGGATGCTGATTTAAAAAATCGATATCCCCATCGGGCGAGGCAATAAACCTATCGAGTGAAACGGCAATAAAAACCGAGGCTTGCATTTATCTTCCTTGAGACTATTTGCGAGAGTGCTTATCGAGCGATTCTCTTAGCGCTTGTTGTTGAACTAAGCAATCCTCTTTCGCTTTGCCAGACATATCGGCGCAGCTTTGGCCTTTATCTGAGTCTTTTAATAATGCTGAAGCGGTATAGATGGCGGCGTCTGTTTTGTCACATTCTTGCTGATCAGCTGGATATGTTTGGTTGCATCTATCACTGACCAGTGTGTTTGTTAGGCATCCGCTTAGGGAGCCAAGCATAAAAAGACTAAAAGAGAGGTTGATGATGATCTTAGACATAAATTCTTCCTTGATTGCGTTTGAGTCTGCAAATTATGTTGTTGATTATGACCTCAAATCATCATGAATGTTCTGGGTCTATAAATGAATTTACTTTGTTGGCGGCTGAGGGGCGAGCCTTGTGGACAAAACAGGAGAGATAAAAAAGCCCCGAGAACACTGGCCGTTCTCGGGGGAAGGTTCTAAAGCAGTGGATCTTTAATGCCTACGGGACATAAAGGAGAGAACCTGAGCTGAGTGTGGCAGTTTATTGCTGAAGCGACAAAGCTAAACTGACAAACTGCGACAGCTTGTCGCAGGGCAACTTTTGCCAGGGCAAGCAAGGGAAAGTGTTCAAGTCAGCATATCTGAGTAGGGCTAGCAGAGACCTTGTGGCTAAGACTGTAGAGCACTAAGGCACTAAGGCACTAAGGCACTAAGGCACTAAGGTATTAAGACATTAAGGCAGTAGGGCATTGAGGTGAGCTAAATGCTGGACTAATTCGGCCATATTGCTAACTTCGAGCTTTTTCATAATCTTAGCGCGATGGACTTCGATGGTTCTTAAGGATAAATACATGGCTTCGGAGATCTGTTTATTGGTCATGCCTTGAACCACATGGGCTAAAACTTGTTGTTCGCGCTCAGTCAGTTGGGCAAATTTTTGCTGCAGATACAGTTGCTCAAAACTGGCTTGGCTTTCTTTATGCGCTTTTTCAATCGCTTGAACCAAAGCTTTGCCGGACACGGGCTTTTGAAAAAAGTCACAGGCACCTTTGCGGAAGGCGCTTAATGCCATAGGTAAATCGCCGTGACCCGTTAGAAAGATCACACCCAGCGGGCTTTGGGTCTCAAGCAATTTTTGCTGGACTTCTTGGCCGGTGATCTCCGGCATTCTGCTATCTAAAATCACGCAGCCCGCCTGCGTTAAGGGGCATTGGGCTAAAAAATCCCGTCCACTGCTAAAGGTTTGTACTTGATAGCCAAATTGCCCGAGCATAAACCCTAGAGAATCGAGAATCGCCTCATCATCATCGACTAAGTACAACTGTAGCTTGGTGGACATGGTTTTCCTTGCAATGGTTTTGGTGTTATCAGCTTAAGCCTGCGGTGTAGCTGGCTCAATTTTAAGCCGAGGTCTTGGGAGGTGTATCACTAAATTAGCCGAATCCTATCGGCCATGCGCCAGAGTTTGGGGCGATTCACAGCTTAATTGAAGCGGTAAAGATAAAGTGAACCGATAACAAGGGCATAGTGGAAAAGGCGAGCGCAATGGGGTTGTGGTGTCGGGCAATACTCGTGAGTGTTATCTTGAGTCTGACAGGGCTTACCCTGTGCTATGCCGATGAAGATGTGTCCGTCAATGAATTTAAGGTGGGTGTGCTGGCCAATCATGGTGTGTTGCAAGCTAAACAACGCTGGCAGCCAATGATGGATTACCTGAGCGAAAAAGTCCCCAATAGCCGTTTTGAAGTGGTGCCGGTGGATTTTAATGGCATGCGTAGCCAGTTACTTAGCCACGACTTGCAATTTATTGTGACCAACCCCGGCCAGTATCTGCATTTGAGTAATAACTTTCCGCTCTCGTGGCTGGCGACCATGAAGAGCCGTAAACATCAAGGCAGCACTTTTACCATAGGCGCGACCATTATTGTGCGTGCCGATAGCCCAATCCGCAGTTTGCAGGATTTACGGGGCAAGAATGTGGTTGCCAGCGATCCGCAGGCGCTCGGTGGCTATCAAGCGGCGATGGGACTGCTGCATAAAATGGGCTATTTGCCGGAGCAGTTTTTCGGTGATGTGCGATTCTTAGGCTTTCCCCTCGAGCCGCTAATCTATCAAGTGCGCGATGGTAATGCCGATGCTGCGATTGCGCCTTTTTGCACCTTAGAGGAAATGATTGAAACCGGGCTTATCAATCAAGCCGATTATCGGGTTATTCATCCAACCAATCCTCCTGGTTATGACTGCGAGGTGAGCACCCAGCTTTATCCTAATTGGTCATTCGCGGCCGCAGATACAGTATCGCCGCGTATTACCATGCAAATTACTCGCGCCCTGTTTGACTTGCCCGCCGACCATGTGGCGGCGATTACCGCCGATACCTTAGGTTGGACAGCGCCGGTGAGTCAGCTCAAGGTGATTGAATTATTTAAAGAATTACAGCTGCAAGGCGCAGCCCCTCCTCTCTATCAAACCGTCTATAAATGGATGGAGAAAAATAAAGAGTGGGGTGGGGTATTGCTGCTGATCTTTATCGTATCGACCATTTATCACCTGTGGCTCGAATATAAATTTCGCCAAAAGAGCGAGTTTTTGGTCAGCACCGAGCGGCAGTTAAAGGATAAAGCCTTGCAGCTAGAGCGGTTGCAGAGTGCGGCGATTCTCGGGGAGATTGGCGCGGGGCTTGCCCATGAATTAAATCAACCTATTGCCGCCATAACCCAATACAGTGAAGGCGCCATGCTACAGCTAGAAAGGCTGGGGCAGGATAATCCTGAACTCTATGATATTTTAGGGAAAATCAACGCGCAATCGATACGAGCAGGGGCGGTTGTGCACCGCATTCGCGGTTTACTCAAACGTCGCCAGTCTAAGGCCGAACCGCTCAATGTGACCCTAGTCGTCAAAGAAGCCTTAGCCCTGCTGCGGCGCGAGTTAGACCGCGCAGGTGTGCAAGTTACTGTATTGGTCGAAGGTCATCCCTTTGAAGTCTTGGGGGATAGCGTGGGCCTCAGTCAAATGTGGGTCAACCTAGTCAAAAATAGTTTAGATGCGCTAGAAGCCTGTGAAGATCACCGAACGCGCCAGTTGAGGGTGGAGATCTATTATCAACCCACTGAAATTAAAGTATTAGTGATTGATAATGGTGAAGGATTGCAACGCCAAGCCAGTGAGCTAATGGCCTCATTTGCCTCCACCAAGGATGCGGGACTCGGTTTAGGTTTAGCCATTTGTAAGGATGTCGTCAGCCGCCACCATGGCAGTATTGAGATTGAAAACTGCAAGCAATCGGTACATGCCCAATTACCCTGGCAGCAAGGCTGTGTGGTAACCGTGGTATTGCCCAGCCAATAAAATTTTAAAGTATGCCTTACCGTTAGCTTAAAATTATAGTCGTTTTCTAAATGTATACTGAGCAATGCCTATTGGATAGTAATGCTATACATACTATTTATATGAACTAATAAGAGTCTGATAAGCCTTTAAATTAATCTAAGAATTAAGGGTGTTATTGCTAGAAATAATAAAGTTATCACCTATAATTTTGGAGAATTATAATAACAGGGATGAAAGCCATAGTATTAAAGTTTAAGTTTTATATTTTTTAGGTGTCGGCATTAATATTTTATAATATAGGTTTGCCGCCGTTTAATACGGCGGTTTTACTATCCTTTATAGCAGGATTACATAAGATTATGCATCGTGAATTTGACCGCAATGTGCTATGGCTTCAGCACTTTTTGGAGATTTACTAACACTAAAGTCCATTTGTATAATTGTTAATACTGGTTTTTTATCACTGTTTTTATCAGTAGCTTTCCATCTCCAGTTAGCTAATGCTGCAGTAGCATAATTATCAAATACACCTTCAGGATATGATTTTTTTACCTTATATCCACTTGGTTTTCCACTGCTATTAATTCCAACAACTAACGCTACACAACCTGAGATGCCATTTTTAGCTGCTTCTATAGGATATTCTGGATGGACTCTTTTATCTGTAATCCAGTACTCGTTGAGTAACTCCTTTTTATCTTCAGAAGTTAAATCTAAATATTCTATGGTATTATTATTTTTCTGCGCGCTAGATGCGTTCGACGCACACAAAGTCAAAACGATAATAAAAAATGATTTTTTCAAAGTCTGTAGCATAGAGGGCTCCTTGCTGTTACGGATGTTTACTTCCTAGTAGGTATCTTAGATCATCATTAACTTACACAATTAACCGCAGTTACGCAAATTTAACATGTTAGGTTGAATGGTTTCGATGTTTTTTAAAGAATAAATAATTTATGTTCTAGATACAGAAGTAAAGCAGAGAGTAGAATCATTGAATAAATGCCAGTCTATAAGTTGCAATAGAAAGAATATTCCAATGGATTTAGCTGTAAAGCCTAGACCCGCTTAGGAGTATAATTTGATCTAAAAATCATTTTGCACTTGGAATCTTTGATAGACACAAAAGACAACATTTGGATTGATGCTCGAAGTACTTAACGCATGGCGAGCATGGCCCAAGTGCGGCGACCTTGCTCTAGAAGAATTCCGACAGCGAGGCCCGCTGCGGCGTTGACAGCCAAGCAAGTGACTGCGGTCGCGAGGATCACAAAGATACAGAAGGGTTTACCATCGATAAGGCGTTTTGACCACGCCAGTTGCAAACCGCCGATGGACAGCAAACTGCCGAGAATCGCCACAGGGATAAGCCCGAGCAACCACGCAATTTGCCCATCCCAGAATAGGGCGATAACCACACAAGTACTGCCGAAGATTAATGGCGCGAGGTGAGTGCGTGCGCCAAAGTGGTATTGCACCGCAAGGCCTCCTGCACCATGGCACATGGCCGATGCACCAAAAGGCGCGAGTAACAAATTGGCCAGCCCAGAGCTAATGGCCAAGTTTTTAGGCGTGAGTTTGGCGGCATCTTCGGGGAATTTTTCCTGCGCCATGGCTGAAGTTGCAATGACCGCATTGGTTAAGGTGAGGGCGAGCTGTGGCAGCACCAGTAAAATCGCTGCTGAACTCCACTCGTTAAGGCTAGGCCAAGCTAAATGTAAGGATGTACTCAAAGCGGGAATGTTCAGGCTGGTGGCAATGTCGGTTTGACTATTGGCTTGCCATAACATGCCAGCAGCGATAACGAGTGGCATAGCAAGGTAACGTAAGGGTAAGAATTTACTCACAAATAGTAAGGCAAACGCGCCGAGTCCGAGCAGCCAAAAGTCGCTCATCATCTTAGTGCCCATCCACATCAACTGCAGACCAATCGCTAGTTGGATACCAACACTCACGGCTTGGGATAATTGTTTGGCAAGCCAAGTAATGGCGCCGCTAAAGGCCAAGATTAACAGTATGATACCCATCAGCATGGCACTGGCTTGGAGCATCCCTGGTGTTAAGCCTTGGGCGATTACGAGGGCGGCGATCACCTTCATGGGTTGGACGGGAATAGGGCGGCGATAAAATAAGGCGCTTAAGATTGCGAATAGGCCAAAGCCCAAAAATATCCCTTGGGGCGAAAATTGGTTTAGGGCGATTAAGCCCAAGACTAAGGGTAAAAAAGTGCCTAGGTCGGCGAAGGCGCCGCTGGTTTCACCGAGTAAACGGTTAAGCGGTTGAGTCGAATGCTGTGTTGGGGTTTTGCCCGCGGTCATAGAGGTTGCCACAATTGAACATTGCCTGTTTAGGCAAAATAAATGCCATAAAAATCAGTTAATTTGACTTATAAACAGAGCCAAACTCCTTTTCACGCCTATAGATTGAGACAAACTGGGACAGTGTTATTTTTTAACTGCGGCGATTTGTCTTTGTTGGCAGGTATAGCACGATAAAAAAGAGAGCTTAGCCAGCGGGCACTAAGCTCTCAAAGGTTTGCAGGGGAGCGATACTCGCTATGCCATTAGATTAGGTTAGGCGATAGCGAGTGAAACGGCTTATGGTTGTTTATGTTTAGGGCCTTGCTTGTTTTTCATTGGATCGCCTTGATAGCCCAAGGCTTGCCAATCGAGGTGAGTGCCTTTGTTGTGGCAATCATTACAGTTAAGCGCTTGTTCCTTCGGTGACACCATGTGGTTGATACGCCACCACATTTCAGTGGCGGCAAAGCCATATTCACCACTGTATTTGATGCCTTTTTCAGTCATGGTGGTGTTGGCTTCCATACCCAGTTTCGCCGCTAAATTCCAATCAAACTCGCTCCAGTATCCGCCCTTGCCATAGGTTTTTGGGGTGATAAAGATATTGAGTTTCTTGTCGTAAATCTGCTTACCTGTATGCACTTTAAAGGGATAAATCTTGGCTTTAGCATCGTTAATATCGCCCATAGGGTAGGTCAGTTTAGTGACGACATTCGGGTCCATCTTGTCCCCCGCCATATAAGCGTTAGCCGTGCCGTTGTACCAAGCGTACTGGGGCTTGACCATTTTCTCCCACACAAAGTCACCCTTCTTCTTCTGATAGGTGTGTTTGCCATATTGATCAACGGTCTCAGGTTTATCATCACCCGCAGTTGACCAATCCCAGCGCATCTTGGTGGGCTCATTCTTCGCGAAGAAGGGAATATGGCAGGTTTGGCAGGCCACGGTTGCGGTATGGGTATTGAGCTTTTTGTTGCTGTGCGGCGCACTCTCGTGGCAGTTCTCACAACCTATATGGTCGATGCCGCCTGGGGAGACACCCATAGCATTACCCGAAATTTGATGCTTTTCAGTGGTATGACAGTTTTGGCATTGGAAGTTATTGCCGTCGCTGTCCATGTGCACATCGGTGGCTTTATCTGGATAGGCCATGGAGGAGTCGAGATCCCCGTGTTTGACCGCATCACCACCGCCACCATAGAAATGGCAGCTACCGCAGTTATCCCGCACGGGATCACCGACGTTTTGCGCGATCTTCGCCAGATCGAGTTTCGCCATGGGTTCGCCTGCGCCGGCGGGGTCTTTCACATAGGTGCCTGTGGTGTCGTGGCAGACAAGGCAGTCCACTTTGGTTTTGTCTTTAAAATCAAAGTTACTGTCCTTCCAGCCATAACCTGCGTGGCAGCTAGTGCAGCGAGGTTCGTTGCTGGAAATCGACACACAGAAGTTATTGATACTGTTTTTCTTACCGCGTAATACGGTTCTATCGGGTAGCTTTTGTTCTAACTCCCATGTCCAGTGGGAGGTTTTCATCATGTCTGTGGCTTGTTCTTCGTGGCAGGTTAAGCACTGAGTCGTCACCTCAGAACCTGTGGCGAAGGGGCCTTTGAGAACATCTTTATGGGGATTGGCGGCCTGCGCTTGCAACGCCATACCCGCTAAGGCAATAACAATGAGTTTTTTCATTCTGTACTCCTGCCCTCGGCAATACCGAGGGCTGAATGGCATGTGATTAGAAGTTAATGGTCAGCGAGGCATTCACATCGAAGGCCTTATCGACCGCAGGCAGCATCGAGTAGGCAGAGCCCGCTAACACCTCATCGATTTTTTGTGGTGCGCCCACAGGTGTGCCACTACCCGTGTATTCGTAGTCGTAGTAGAGTCCTGCCAGTTTGATAAACATTTTTGGATTGATATCAAAGATGTAATAGGCTTCGCCGACATGGCCACGGGTGGCTAACTTGCTACCGATGGGGTCGTCTTGGGCTTGGGTGAAGGGCGTCCAATATTTAGAACCGTAGTTATATTCCAAGCCAAATTTGCCGTAGGGCGCGGGGATTTGGATACCCACATAGATGCCATAACCATCTTTGGTATCGGTATCATCACTGGTTTTCGGCACCATGATGATTTCGGTGCCAGTGCTGTTGAGCTCTGCTTCAAACACCGCATCGGATAACATGCCGCCGAACATACCCGCATTGCCATTTGGCTCGGCGCGTGTCCAACCCAATGAGGCAAACCATTTGATATCGTTAGCTTCTTCTCGCGCAAAGCCAATGCCGCCGAGGTACATATCACCAATGACGCCGCTAGGTTGCACTCGGGTGACAAAGTTAAAGTTGTCGAACTTTTGCATATCTTGGTACATGGTCGGAGCAAAAATCCCCGCGAGTTGGGTCGGGAAGGCCATAGTGCCTTTAAAGCCGTCGTTCACGTCTTTGGCACCAAACAGGGTAAATTGCAGGAAGTTAGTGCCATCGTTAATGGCATCGATATTAAAGCCGCCGAGATGGGTATCCTTGGTGACGATGTCGCCAAACATTTCGCCATTACCCCATTGGGATTCAAAGCCTTGGCCATAACAGAAGCGGACCACTTGCCCCTCAACCCCTGTGATTTCCCCTAGGTTGTACCCTAAGGTGGCGCCGTCGAAGTTAAAGTTAACTAAATGGCCAGAAGGCGTGCCGCCACGCAGTTCGTTTTCACGGTAGTGGCTTGGTGGGCCATAGGTGGATGGACGGCGACCAATCGAGAGGTAAAATTCGGAGCCATTGATTTTTTTCCAGTCGAAATAGGCGCGCTCGACCCGCAGCCAGTCACCGCTGGTGTTGCCGCTGCTGGTGCCATCCATAGTGAATGAACGCCAGGAGTCGAACACTTGTACGCCTGTGGAGTCGCCCCAGTTTTTATACATGCTCAGACGACCGGCAAAACTGACGTTGTCCCATACCTTGGCCTTAAGATTTAACCGCAGGCGAGTGGTGTAAAAGATATCGTTATCAATATCTTGGATATGTTGCTGTGCGAGGACGTATGGCATCACACCCTGTAAAATGCCGTTTTGAAAGGCTGCGGCCAGATCGGGATTGGCTTGCATCATCTGTCCGAGTGGCGAGTTAGGATCGTTTGGCATCCCAAAGGCGCCGGACATGGCCTTGGCGCCAAAGTCATTAAAGTTAACTTTAATGGCGGGGTTCCAAACGACATCGCGGTAATGCAGTGAGTGGGCCTTGGTTCTAAAGTCACCTGTGATTTCAAGCCGGTCTAACGAGGTGTGGCGCTCGGTTTTATCGACGCGGCTATTGAGTTCATCGAGCTGTTCGGTGATATCGGCCAGCTGTTGTTTCAGCTCGGCCATTTTTTGAGTGTCCGTTGGCGTTTCGTTGGCGGCGGCAAAGGTTTGGCCGGACATAAACAGCGCATTTGCAACCAATATCGAAATGAGTGTAGGTGTACGCATAGGGTTTCTCCCTGAGTGTTCCGCTGGCACTGGATCAAGGCCCTGTGCCAAATTTACCCAACAGGAGGCCCTGAGGTGTGCTCCCCATTTTTCTCTTATTGGGCTTGGTTTTATTTCAATGGGTTAACTTACAGTTGCAGGCCTGTGGTTATCCCTTTGATTTAGGCTCGGCAGCGATTAACCGCAGGTTTGCGGTTGCTCCGAGTCGGCGGCATGGTCATACAGGAATTGCTGTATATCTTTGAGATCTTGCTCAGTGAGGCCGTTGAATACCTCAGGTTTGAGTTTGTGTTTATCTTTGTCGAAGAAGCGGTCCCATTGGCTCATGGTTTTGCTCATTGGGGTCAGCTCGCCACCTTCACCACCTTGGCTATGGCAGGCTTTACATTCTTTTTTATAGAGGTGTTTTCCCTTTTTGGGATTGCCCCCATCGGCGGCGTAGGCTTGAATTCCCAAACTGCTGATTAGCGCGACGGCGATTGCGATCTTAGTTGAAGTTTTCATCATCTCATCCTTTCTTAAGTGTCATTCACATGACTTTGTTGGTGGAATGTGGCTATTGCTTCCACCTTGTGAATAAATTTATCAAAGCTGATGGGATGTTTATTTGAGGTGTATCACTTTCATTAAAAAAATCTAATTGATAAAAATTTCATTGATAAAAATCTAATTGACTGACGATGGATTGAATTGGGTGGGAATTTACATTTTCAAAAACAAAGATTTGTTTTTATTGCTAAATTAGCTTGTTGTGCCGCAGCTAGGGATTTAGGTCGGAGAGGACGAAAAAATGATAGTGATCGAGTTAACATTTTGTAAAATTTGCGATCTCTAAAGTAGCCAGTCGAAATGATTTTGCTCCATTTTCGCTGTGTGAGGGCGGGGCTGCTAGGCGTTGATAAGGGCGGCTGATTTCTAATTTTTTTAACGCAGCGGCTAAGTTAATAATAACCCGCCGTGCTTTATTCACTTTCGCGGAGAAGAAGCGCCAAGGCTGGCGACATTGCTGCGGCATTTGACCCAAGCCACGGTTTAAGCCGTGGTTTTTAAGAAGAGGGTTTGGCTAAGCGGCCAAACCCTAGCATTCAGCAGTTTATCCTTATTCGTTGCTCTGTAAGTAAGGCGCTAGTTGGACTTCAATTCTCTCGATTTCATCTTGGGCATACAACAACTCGGACTCTGTTAAGCGCGGCAGGACTTGTTGTTGATACAAAAGCTGATCGCTATTCATCCCGTATTTGCCAAAGTTGCGCAGTAATATGCTCGACCAAATATATGTCTGAACCGGTTTATCAATCGACTCATGGCGGTTGATATCAACGAGGGCTTGCATACCATCTTGGCTGCCCAAGTCGGCAGCTTTACGGTACCAAGTCTCTGCGGTTTGCAACGCTTCGCGGCTCGGATGCTCACCCTTGCGGTAGATTTCTGCTTGGTTAAGGTAGTAATAAGCTTGCTGCTCATTGGGGATAGGATGTTGATGCAGAAAGTTATTACACAGGCTTTGGGCTTCGCGGATCTCTAGGGTACCTAAGCGCTTACTGAGCTTCTCATATGCGTCTTGATAGTCACTGATATGGCTCATAGCCGCCAGTTGGTAATACATTAAGGCTTTAATCGGTTGGCGCGAGACGCCTAAGCCTTCTTCATAGATTTTACCTAGGCCGAATAGGGCTTCTTCTTGCCACTGGGACGCTAGCGTCTCGAATTCTGTTCTTGCCTGCTGGTAGTCATTATCCGTTTGTGGGTCGAGTAGTTTAAGGTGTGCCAGCGCTAACTTGGCAAAAACATTGTCAGCGGTGCAGGATTTTTCTAACCAGTGGCGGGCTTTACCGTAGTCGACGGCAAAATCTTCACCATAGAGGAAACGTTTGCCTAGGTAATACTGGCGAAAATCATTTTCTACGGCATATTCGCTGAGTAGGGCTTCGGCACGGACGAGATCCTTAGGGCCGCCTTGGCCTGCGGCCAGCATATGGCCTAGGTTATCTTTTGCGAGTTCATCACCGGCGGCGACGGCTTTCTCAAAGTATTCCCGCGCTTTGCTATAGTCGGGCGTGACACGTTCATCGTGCCAGTAGAGTGTACCTAAGTGGTAATAGGCATCTTGGTTTCCTTGGGCGGCAGCCTTTTCGAACCAGTAAATTGCTTGGCTTGCATCGGGATCGAGAAAGGGTTGTCTGAGATACAAATAGGCGAGCTCATATTGAAACTCGACTTGCCCCGCTTCAGCACTGGCTTTGAGTTGTTCTACCTGTTCGCGTAACTGCTCGGGTGTTTGCGCCTCAGAGGCGACCAAGCTAGTTAGGGTGATCATGGGTAAAAATTGCGGATCGATCTCGGCGGCTTTGCGATACCAATATTCAGATGCCTTGGGATCGGCGGGGACTTGTTGGAATCGACCCGAATACAACTCGGCCATAGCAATGGCGGCCACGGCAAAGCCTTTATCTACGGCCTGCTGAATATAGTCTAGGCCTGAGTTGATTTTGCCCTGATTGATTAATGTGAGTCCGTGATTGAGTAGCGCCGAGGGCTCACCCGCGGCAAGCGCTTCGGCTTGTATTTTCTTTTTTTGGTATTTGGCAAAAAAAATAAACAGAACGACAAAGGCTATAATGATAAGTATCAACAACATAGTAATCCGTCACTATCGATATTTGGGCCGCACAGTAAACGCGCATCCCGAAAAAATTGCAAGTTAACTGTGTTAGATGAGGCGAATGTTTGAAGTCATTCGCCTCGATGGAGGCGCTTACTTTTCTTGCAAATGAATTTCTCGCACTGGGCAAGCCATTTCGATACCAGCCTGTTTGAGGGCGTTATAAATGGCCATATTTATCTTGTATTTATGCTGAAAGTAACTTTGTGTCGGTACCCAGTAACGCACACCAATCTCGATGCCGATGGCATTAAAACCATTGATACCAATATTTGGTGTAGTGTCCTGACTGACATTGGGGTTTTGGCTCAGCAGCTCTGTGATTAGGCTTATCGCCGCTTCAGGGTCGTTGTTATAACTCAGATTAAATTGGGTTTCGACCAGCTTATTACCGAAGGAGTTATGCAAGATCTCACCAACGATGTGCTTGTTGGGAATGCTAATTTGCTCGCCTTCCTCATTGGTTAAAATCGTCATTCCCAAATTAATCCGCGTGACGACACCGCTTTCACCTTTGATTTCGATGGTATTTCCGACCACAAAAGGGCGAGTCACAATAATGGTGACCCCAGCAGCATAGTTCGACAGCATGCCCTGTAGGGCTAAACCCGCGCCGAGGGAGGCGGCACCAATCGCTGCCACCATGGGCGTGACGCTAATGCCTATCTTGCCTAGGGCAATAATACCCACCATGACAATGATTAGGATACGGATCAGATTGCTGACAAAGTTACTCAGGGTGATGTCGATGTGATGCTTTTCGCACTGCTTGGCGACTAAGCGCGAGACTTTGCTGGCGACCCACAGACCCAATAAAAAGACCAGCGCCGCACCGATTAATTGGAAACTATAATTGACTAAAAACTCGGTGATCAGCTGGTAAACGCCTTGGAGTTGCTGCAATTCTTGATCGAGTCCCGGTGTTATCATAATGATATCCTTACAATAAATTTAACCGCCCTAGTATAACGTACAATTGCTTTGAAAGGCGTATTCGCCATGCATTGTGAAGCGTATCATGTAATGGCTCGGATTAAATGAGCCGGTTGTGAGACTCGGGTATGCTATTGCCCGTATCAAAAATGGAGTTAAGTGTTTATGAGAAAGCTGTTGTTGTGTCTGTCCTTCCTTTTCACTCCCATGATGGCCTTGGCGGCGAGTTATGTTGCCGGGGATGCGATCAATCCTATTTCATTGCAGGATCAAAATGAGCAAGCGGTCAGTGTGACTGACGAAACCAAAGTCGTGCTCTTTAGCCGCAGTATGAAAGGCGGCGATATTATTAAAGAAACGCTTACACCACTCGCGGGAGATAAGTTTCCACCGCATTTAGTCTATGTGGCGGATATCAGTGGCATGCCATCGTTGATCGCCAAATTTGTCGCCGTGCCGCAAATGCAGGAGTTGCCCTTTGCCATTGGGTTAGACAGGGAAGGCGAGATCAGCCGCCTGTTACCCGATACTAAAGATATGGCGACGATGATTTTACTGGACCACCGCAATATTCAGGACATCGCCTACTTCGATTCGAGTGAAGCCTTAAGCCAAGCCTTAGCGAAACTAAACGAGTCGCAATAGTCTGTACTTTGGGATCAATGTTGAGGGGACTTTCCCCTCAGCTGATTTGATCTCGCTTTAGAGTGGTGATTTTTGGCTCGTGCGGATTGAGCTTGAATCGCTATTCGGCCGACGAGTGTTACTCAGTATTTTTCCTCAGATCATCCTTAGCTGCATAAGCTTGAGTTGCCGTCGTAAAAAATTCATTTTTCCTACCTCAAAAACGTCAATATTCTCTGTTGTGCTCTTGTGCATAATTATCTGTTTTGATAGCAGTTTTTTTATGTTTGTCACCGCTTAAAATTTCATGGAATAAAAAGTTAGTTATTAAGCATAAAAATTCGTTGCGTTAAATAAAAAAATAGCGTTTACTGCGCACGTTTTTTAAGACAGATAGCGAATCTTTTACCATTTGACCCAAAGGAGACTCTGGCCCAATGAGCCAATTTCAATCTATTGATGTTGCTGACTATTATGATGCTGAAACCTTCAAACGTATTGAAGAGTTTGCCAAAGATAAAGCGACCCCGTTCGTGGTGATTGATACCAGTATCATTGCGAAACAATACGATGACATGGTTAATAGTTTTCCTTATGCCGATGTTTATTATGCAGTTAAGGCAAACCCTGCGGCTGAGATCCTGACGTTATTGAAAAACAAAGGGTCAAACTTCGATATTGCGTCGATTTATGAATTAGATATGGTCACTAACGTGGGCGTAACGCCTGACCGCGTGAGCTATGGCAATACCATCAAAAAGCGTCAAGATGTGCGTGCATTTTATGAGCGTGGTGTGCGTATGTATGCATCGGATTCTGAAGCTGACTTACGTATGATCGCCGAAGAAGCACCAGGTTCACGCATTTATGTGCGCATCCTGACCGAAGGCACGGACACCGCCGATTGGCCACTGTCTCGTAAGTTTGGTTGCCAAAATGAGATGGCTTATGAGCTGTTAGTTCTGGCGAAGGAATTAGGCTTAGAGCCCTTTGGTATTTCATTCCACGTGGGTTCACAGCAACGTGATATCGGTGCTTGGGATTCGGCGATTGGTAAAGTGAAGAGCATCTTCGATCGTTTGCGTGATGAGCACAACATCGTCCTGAAGATGATCAACATGGGTGGTGGCTTCCCAGCTAACTATATCGACAAAACCAATCAACTGGGTGTGTATGCTGAGCAAATCACTCACTTCCTGAAGGAAGATTTTGGTGATGATTTGCCACAGATCATTCTGGAGCCGGGTCGCTCGCTGATCTCTAACGCTGGTGTGTTGGTGTCTGAGGTGGTGCTGATCAGTAAGAAATCCTACACCGCATTAGAGCGTTGGGTATTTACCGATGTGGGTAAGTTCTCTGGTTTAATCGAAACCATGGATGAGGCGATTAAATTCCCAATCTTCACCCACAAACAAGGTGAGTTGGACAAATGTGTTATCGCCGGCCCGACCTGCGATAGCGCCGACATCATGTACGAACACTACAGCTATGGTCTGCCGAATGACCTCGCGATTGGAGACCGTATGTACTGGTTAACCGCCGGTGCTTACACCACCACTTATTCAGCGGTGTGCTTTAACGGTTTCCCACCTCTGAAGGATTACTACCTGTAATCTTGGCCGCAAGGCAACAAAAAGGGCGCTTAGGCGCCCTTCGTTTTTGGCGTCACCACTTAATTGTGGGATTTGAGAATTTGATAGATCTCTTCTTTTAAATGCAGTTTTTTGCTCTTGAGTTCTTTCACTGTGGGATTGAAATCACTGCCAACGCGTTTTTCCAGTTGCTTGATTTCTTCATCTAATTGATTGTGCTCGTTGAATTTACGTTGAAAATGAGCATCTTGAGTCTTTAAAGTGGTAATGAGATCTCGATATTCTGGAAACATTGGCGTTCTCCTTGTCGTCTTTTATCGTGCTTTGGTCTCGTGTTAACCCTAACCTTAGGCACAATGATGAAACGTGATTTGGATCAATATTTATCCTCCTACAGATTAATACTAAAGGGTGATTTCAGCAAATTTTATATAAATCAACAACCTATATCTTTTATATTGCTCGGTGTGGCGAGTGAGTTAGATCTGGCTCACACTTAATTTCACCTGATTGACGAGTGCCTACAGAAACATCACAGATTTGCTATCTTTGTGATCAAGCTGTAATAGGTTTGGTAATTACATTACGAATGAACAATTCTTCTTGCCGATAATTCTGTGATCAAGTTAACCTTCACCGCTTCGATACTAGGTTAAAGTCGATTTTATAAGAATTTTATTATCAAAAATGAAAGGGGTTTTCACGATGGCTGATGTATTTCACTTAGGTTTGACCAAAGCGATGCTCGATGGTGCCACTTTGGCGATTGTGCCCGGCGATCCTGAGCGTGTAAAACGTATTGCCGAGTTAATGGATAATGCCACATTCCTTGCAAGCCACCGCGAGTACACCAGCTACTTAGCGTATGCTGACGGTAAGCCAGTGGTGATTTGCTCTACCGGTATCGGTGGTCCATCAACGTCGATTGCAGTTGAAGAGTTAGCGCAATTAGGTGTGAATACCTTCCTGCGTGTTGGTACCACAGGTGCGATTCAACCCCATGTAAATGTGGGTGATGTGATTGTGACTCAAGCGTCAGTGCGTTTAGATGGCGCGAGCTTACATTTTGCACCTATGGAGTTCCCAGCGGTTGCTAACTTCGAATGTACCACTGCTATGGTTGCTGCGTGCCGCGATGCGGGCGTAGAGCCTCATATCGGCGTTACCGCATCTTCTGATACCTTCTACCCAGGCCAAGAGCGCTATGACACTGTGACTGGCCGTGTGACCCGTCGTTTCGCTGGCTCAATGAAAGAGTGGCAGGATATGGGCGTGCTGAACTATGAAATGGAATCTGCGACCCTATTCACTATGTGTGCGACTCAAGGTTGGCGTGCGGCGTGTGTGGCTGGCGTTATCGTAAACCGCACTCAACAGGAAATCCCGAACGAAGCGACAATGAAGCAAACTGAAGTCAGTGCTGTTTCTATCGTCGTGGCTGCCGCTAAGAAGCTACTGGCTTAATTCGACGACACGCTCCCCTGCAAAGCGAGTGTTGCTTGTGTAATAATAAAAAAGGTGCCTAGGGCACCTTTTTTATTCGCTGTATCCGCTAAGGCGGGCTGTATCACTTAGATTAGAAGTGGTACTGAGCAATGACAGAATAAGTGTCTTGGTCGACACCCTTCACGCCGTATTTGTTGGTCCACAGATCGTACTCGATACCCACAAGCAGTTTATTTGCCTTGTGATCACCAAATAGGCTCTTACCTAAATCGTATTTCAGCTGAGGGTTGAAGTGGAAGTTCTCTTCATAACCACTGTTATCCGTTGCAAATACCCAATCGATAAAGCCATCGAGCACGATATTGGCCGAACCTACAGGGATATCGATTCTGAAGACTGGGGTGAACTGCCAGCCATCACTGATATTGCCTGAGCTCATTGCATCGCGACGATAAGTGTTGAAGTTAAGGTAGGTAAAGTAAGGTACGGCAACATCGACCCCTAAACCATAGAGCAAGCTATGCACAGGGCCTTCACCTTCTTCGTAGGTAAGGGCTAATGAAAGATCGGTAATAGGGCCGAACGCAATTTTTTCGCCGAGGATTTTGCTCGCGCTAAAGCGAGGTGAAATCTCTCCGTAGGTGGTGCTATCCATGCCCGTGTGGTCGCCTTTGAAGTAGATAAAATCTTGGAAGGCAAACCAATCACCGTATTTCCATGCACCAGCGGTTTCGAGTGTGACTGTCGTTTGCTTGTCCGAAGGAGCCAAGTCGTAGTCTTCGCCATAAAGGGCGGTTGCACTGAAATCCCACCACTGTACTAAGTCACCAGCAAATGCTTGAGGTGAAAGCATTAATGCTAGACATAGGCATGTCTTTTTCATTGTTATTTCCTGTTGTAGGGGTAGACGCTAAATAAAGTTGTACTCAGTTCCTGCTCAGAGGGCTGAACCTACAAACGGCTAGGGTGGAGCGGCTTGTATAGGTTCTGGCTGAGGGCAAGGTAAAAAGTGCGGGCAATATATGCAAAAATTTACAATTATTCAAAGTTTTTTATCGAATGTTGTTGTGAAAATCACATAATCAAATTGTGGGTTTTAAGATGTTTAATTTATTGATTTTTAGTGGTTATTTTATTTCAAGATACATTTTTGATGATATTGTGAGCTAACTTTTTGAATTGATTGTGCTTAATTTTAGAACAACTCGGGTCGATATTTTGCCGCGAGTCAATTCATCCCCTCATTTTCCCAAGTTAATTGTCTTGCCGTGCTTTTTAAATCGGCGTATAAATTTATGACATATTATGTCGCATATCTGTCACTCTGCTGCTATAGTGCAGCACAGGATGCTCTCATTTCAGGGGGGAATATGGAGTTTTCGAATCTGATTTTAGTTTGGTCTATTATCGGGATTATCTTGATGTTAGCCGAGCTGGTGATACCTGGAGGTATTGTCGTGCTACTCGGCGCCGCCTGCTTAGTGGTGGCTGGCGCCTTATGGATTGGCTTAGTGGAAGGTGTGGTTCAAAGCCTGACACTTTGGTTTATTTCCGCCATCGTCTTATTACTCGCCTTTCGGCAAGTCACTCAAAAATTGGTTGGTGGTGATTCCCATGTGGATAACACCGATGAAGAACTTGATATCTACAATCAAATCGCCCGTGTTAAACAAACCATAGGTCCAGGACAAACGACAGGAAGAGTCGAGTTCCAAGGGAGCGAATGGCCCGCATTGGGGGATGGTAGTATCATTGCTGCGGGCACTGAGGTCAGGATTATCTGCCGTGAAAACATTGCCCTAGTGGTTGAGCCTGTTGAGCAGGCAACGTCTCAAAACTAAAGGATGAGTCTATGTTTGTGTTTACCTTAGTCATTTTATTTGTCTTGTTTATTCTCTATAAGCTGATGTTGATAGTGCCGATGCGTGAGGTGCATGTCATTGAGCGTTTGGGGAAATTCCGTACCGTACTGCAACCGGGATTCCACTTCTTAATCCCTTTCTTCGATCGCGTCGCATATAAACACGATACCCGTGAGCAAGTGCTCGATGTGCCGCCACAAAGCTGTATCTCAAAGGATAACACCCAGCTTGAAGTGGACGGCTTAGTGTATCTCAAGGTCATGGATGGCAAATTAGCGAGCTACGGTATTGAAAACTATCGCAAAGCTGCCGTGAATTTGGCACAGACCACTATGCGTTCTGAAATCGGTAAGCTCACCCTCAGTGAGACCTTTTCCGAGCGTGATCGCTTAAACGAATCCATAGTGCGCGAGATTGATAAGGCGTCTGAGCCTTGGGGGATCAAAGTGTTACGCTATGAGATCCGTAATATCACGCCATCGCGCCATGTAATCCATACCCTTGAAAAACAAATGGAAGCCGAGCGCCGTAAGCGCGCCGAAATCACCTTGGCCAATGCCGAAAAGGCCGCGATGATCAATATGTCAGAGGGTGAGCGCCAAGAGGCGATTAACATTTCTGAAGGCCAAAAACAGAAGCGTATCAACGAAGCTAAAGGTACGGGGCAAGAGATTGCCATTATCGCTAAAGCAAAGTCCGAAGGCATGGCGATGATTTCCCAAGCGTTAGCGGTCAATGGCGGTAACGATGCGATGAATATGCTGTTAAAAGAGCAGTTTATTGCTCAGGTCGGGAAAATTCTCAACGATTCGCAAGTGTCGGTTGTCCCCGCGGAAATGGCAAAACTCGAAGGATTCTTCGAAGGAATGGAACAAGTCACCCAAACCGTGGGTGGCCATAATGCAACTAGCAAAGGAGCACGCTAATGCAAATCCCATTGAATACTGATGTCGCGGTAATGGTCATTTGGGGACTGATTTTCGCCATATTTGTGATTAAGCTGTTCCAATCCATCCGCTTAGTTCCGACTAAATCGGCTTATATTGTTGAGCGTTTAGGTAAGTACCACTCGACGTTAGATGCGGGTTTCCACACCTTAATTCCTTTTGTCGATAAAGTGGCTTATATCCATGACTTAAAAGAGGAAACTATCGACGTTCCACCACAGGAGTGCTTCTCCAGTGACGAAGTGAATGTGGAAGTCGACGGGGTGATTTATATCTCTGTTACTGATCCTGTGAAGGCCAGTTATGGCATCACTGACTATCGCTATGCGGCAATTCAACTGGCGCAGACCACCACGCGCTCAGTGATCGGCACCTTAGATCTCGACCGCACCTTCGAAGAGAGGGATGTGATTTCCGCTAAGGTAGTGGAAGTGCTCGACCAAGCGGGTGCCATGTGGGGTATTCGCGTGCACCGCTATGAGATTAAGAACATCACGCCACCCGAGACAGTGAAAAACGCCATGGAAATGCAAGTGAATGCCGAGCGTGAGCGTCGTGCATTACTGGCAAAGAGTGAAGGTGATAAGCAGAGTAAGATCAATC
Source organism: Shewanella sp. MR-4 (assembly GCF_000014685.1). Classification (NCBI taxonomy): domain Bacteria; kingdom Pseudomonadati; phylum Pseudomonadota; class Gammaproteobacteria; order Alteromonadales; family Shewanellaceae; genus Shewanella; species Shewanella sp. MR-4. The sequence continues at coordinate 4,187,600 of NC_008321.1, read as the reverse complement.
GCTCCGAAGGTATTAAAGCGGAAACCGTAAACCGCTCTGAAGGTGAAATGCAGCGCCGTATCAATGAGGCCGAAGGTAAAGCGGAGGAGATTTTAACCCTGTCACGAGCCACTGCGGAATCGATTGAGCGTTTAGCTGCGGTGATTGCGGCGCCAGGCGGCCATAACGCATTGCGTATGCAGCTTGGTGAGCAATACTTTAAGCAGCTCGATGGCTTAAGCCAGAAGTCTAGCCGTGTGGTGCTGCCCGGTAATATGGTCGATTTCGATTACTGGATGAATAGCATAGGCTTAAAAGAGAAAGCTTAAGAATCCTAATTGAGAGTACTCAACTTAAGTGAATGAACTTAAGTGCAAATAAGCTTAAGGCCAAATAGTGATATTTGGCCTTATTTTTTGGGGGTGTTTCATGGGGTTGAGAGTAACGACTGGTTAATAAAGCGCAGCACTTTAACTGGTGTGCCTAAAACCTTTCCCAAATGGATTAATTTCACATTTTTGAGGGGGTGTAACCAAAAATTGAAAGCTGTTTTTTATCAGTTGCATACAATGAAAAAGAGCACCACTTGGGTGCTCTCTAATTTTCAAACCAACTCAGCTTAGAGCTGCACATTCACTTTTGGAAAGTCGATGTCGGTATCAGCCACATGGTTGGCGTAGTTAGTGAAAGTATTGGCACTCACTTGTGCTAATACTTCAAATACTAAACCTTCATCAACGCCATGTGTACGTGCGTCAGACAGCTGTTCATCGGTGATCACGCCACGTTGTTTTACTAGGGTAACGGCCAGCTTCACCAAAGCATTGTCTAGTGTATTTTCTGCCGTTCCCTGACGCGCAGTAATGATTTGCTCATCAGAAAGACCTGCGCCGCGGCTAATCATGGTATGAGCAGACAGGCAATATTGGCATTCGTTAGCCTGACCAACCGCCAGAGCAATCAGTTCACGTTGTTTAGCAGACAAACGACCTTGGTTTAGCGCTTCGCTGAATGCTAGGTAAGCATTCAGTACCGTTGGTGAATGCGCGACAGTCGCATACAGATTCGGCACCATGCCAATTTTTTGTTTAATGGCATTAAGGGTTGTTGCAGCTTCACCTTGTGGGTTTGATACTGGAGTAATACGGCTCATGATAAGCTCCTTGATGTTTGTGATTTGTGTGTTTCAGTGAATTTACGCTGTGCATATTGACACAATGAAAAATACGAATTATCACTAAATATCCACAAATACACACAATACGTCTTATCTTATGGATGCGCTATCAAGCTTAATTCAACATGCGGCGCCGAAAGCCAGCCTATTTTTCTCGGGCAATCTTTGCCAAAGTGCAGAGAGTGAGGAGCACGCGAATGGTGGGCAGCTCCACTTATTACGCCGGGGTGAATTGGGGCTACATCAAACCGGCAGCGCAGTACAAACTATCAGTGAACCCACACTCATCGTTTACCCTCGCGGTCGCCATCATAGACTTCAGCCTCTGCATTTCAGCGGTTGTGATTTGGTCTGTGCTCGCTTAACTTTTCGAGATTCTCCACTATTTCGTGCGTTACCTGACGCCTTAATCATTCCCTTAACCAAGCTTGAAGGGCTGGCTCCAACCATCAATTTACTTTTTGATGAAGCCTTTTCCCTGCGCTATGCCCATAATGCCGTTGTCGCTAGTTTGTTGGATTTACTCTTACTGCTACTTTTGCGTCATATGGTCGAACACAATTTGTGTGAGTCGGGCTTACTTGCGGCCATGACGGATCCCAAACTCGCCAAAGCTATTGAGGCTATCCATGCTAGCCCAGATACGCCGTGGACCATTGCAGAATTAGCCAAGCTCGCAGGAATGTCGAGGGCGCAGTTTGCCGCTCGCTTTCATCAAGTGATCGGTCAGCCACCGCTAAGCTACGTGACTGAGTCACGTTTATTACTTGCACAGCAGCTATTGTTGGCGGGTCAGCCAGTTAAATTTATTGCGTTAGAAGTGGGATACAGCGGTGGCGTTGCTTTTTCTCGTGCTTTTGAGCGTCAGTTTGGTTTGACGCCGACACGCTGGTTACAACAACAGAAAAGCATGGGGACGGAGGCAATTGAACCAACAAAGTAACCTCATGTTCTCAGTGAAACTCTCGGATTTCTAGGGATGGAGTGTTAGTTGTTGAACTTATTCTGCAATGTAGATATCCCTAACCATTCAGGCGCTAACAACCGTTTTACCCGTTAGATATTTATAAAGAGTGGGGACTATTATGCGCAGTTTGCAATGCTGTCAGGTTAGGCTCGATGGAGCGCTCCAAAAACCGAGAATCGCATTTTCAAATAACGTTTAACAGCACAGCGTCCTAAGGTCTTGGTGTCATAGTTCATATCTGTATGTCGGAAGAAGTTATTTGTTTGCGTGAGCCTATTAATCAACAGTCGTTAATTGATTGACTGAGGACGAGGTATAACCTGTGACTGCGAACAACTTTGTTTCATCACTCCATCTGGCGATATGGAATACTCGAGTCAAGCCGTCCGTTGGCCTGTTAGTCAGAATATTTAGCCGTTATTAATAGGCCAAGCGCTCGGAGATTTCAGAGTGGGAATGGGTTTCGATAAGCCGCGCGATAGTGTCTTGTTCAAGTACCGCTAAGGCCGAAATCTCGTTGTAAATCTTATCCTGCACATCTAAAGGCATGTGCACATGCTCCATGTACATCCGGATGCTTAAAGCGTCACCGCTTTTGAACAGTTGGCTGAATTCAGAGGCTTCAATCTCGATTAATGCATTCATAATACTTCACCCTGAGGTTGGATTTTTGATGAGTAGACAACAGGTTTTGCTGTTACCTAAGAGATACGCCTAAGTTTGATCTAGGTCAATTAAACGCCATATTAATCTTTCTTAATAAAATAATTTTTTGTTTAAAAATAGGTGGTTATAAATTTCATAAAATGAAATTGTGATCTAGTTCAATGTTTGAACCTTAGAAGATGAGGGCGGTTTTCGGTTTATCGTGGCTGGGGAAAAGATAAAAAATTGCGGCGAGTGATGGCTCACGCGCCGCAATGTTAAGACTCATTTTACGAGTTGGATTATTTAGAAATGGCTAAGAGTTGGCAGCCATTGATCCCGGCATTTTGCAAGGTGTGGCGTTTACGCTCGGCATCGCGCCTACGTTCGTAGGGACCGAGGATAACCTTGTACCAAGTGCCTGAGGTGCCCTCAATTTGCCTGACCTGCGCTTCTAACCCTTGGAACGCAATAACGGCCTTCATCTGGTTCGCCTGAGACTCCTGACGGAATGAGGCGCACTGCAATTGATATTGCTGTGGTGTACGCGTCGCCACGACATCGGGAATATCTACTTCGACGTTTTTATTCTCAAGCTCGTCCAGATAGGTCCATTCTTCCTTAGGCTTGGGTGGCAAGGCGTTCGGATCTTTCTTCGGCGCTTCAACGACGGGCTTTTCCTCCACGGGCGCAGTCACGACCACGGCTTGGCGCTCGGCCTCTTTCACCTTAGGCGTCAGAATCGTTGCCGGTTCTTTTGCCTTGGTCGGTTTCTCGGTTTTCACCTCGACAGGCGCTTCCTGCTTGGCGGTATCTTTAATGCTAAACAGAAAATAGCCAAAACTGCCGACAGCAATAAAGGCGAACAGGATCAACGGGATCGGGAGCTTACGGCGAGGCGCAGCCTTTTTAGCGGCAGGCCTTGCTCGTGTCGCGCGAATGGGGCGCTGTTTCGCGCCCGCTTGCGGTCTTCTGTTGGCATAGTCACGATTGCTCATGGCTTACATCCGTTCTAGGGTTTCGATACCTAGTAGATTTAGGCCTTTTTGCAGTGTGTTGGCCGTCAGTTGTGACAGCAGTAAACGGCTATGCTTTTGCTCGTCGTTATCGGCGGCAAGCACTGGGCATGCCTCGTAGAAGCTAGAGAAAGCTCCCGCTAATTCATAGAGGTAACCGCAAAGAACATGTGGTTGGCCCTTGTCGATCACGCGGCTGAGGATTTCACCAAACTGCGCCAGTTTGTTACCTAAGTCTTTCTCTTTTTCATGTTCTAGTACGATCTTGGCTTGGCTTAAGTCAATATCGGTCGCACGTTTGAAGATACCTGCAACGCGGGTGTAAGCGTATAGCAGGTAAGGCGCGGTATTGCCTTCAAAGCTCAGCATTTGCTCGAAGCTGAAGATGTAATCACTGGTACGGTTTTTCGACAGATCGGCGTATTTGACTGCGCTGATCCCCACTACGCGGGCAATTTCAGCTAAGGTCGCTTCATCCATATCTGGGTTTTTGCTGCGAACCAGCTCAAGTGCGCGAGTATTGGCTTCATCCAGTAGATCAACCAGTTTCACTACGCCACCGGTACGGGTTTTGAACGGACGACCATCTTCGCCATTCATTGTGCCGAAGCCTAAGTGCTCCAGTGACATATCGTTACGGACAAATTTGGCCAGCTTGGCAAGGCTAAACACTTGTTGGAAGTGCAGTGCTTGGCGCAAATCGACAAAGTACAGTACGCGGTCGGCTTTTAGCACGCTTGAACGGTAACGCATAGCGGCTAAGTCGGTGGTGGCATAGAGGTAACCACCATCGGCCTTTTGAATGATAACTGGCAGCGCCTCGCCTTCTTTGTTACGGAATTCTTCTTGGAATACCACTTTGGCGCCGTTGCTTTGGGTCAGTAAACCTTGGGCATCTAAATCTTTGACTACTTGCTCTAGGTCTGCGTTATAAGCACTTTCACCGTGTACATCGGCGCGGGTTAAGCTCACACCTAAACGCTCGTACACTTCGTGGCAGTGGCTTAAAGAAATGTCGTTAAATTCACGCCAGAGTTTGTTGCAGTATTCGTCGCCTGATTGCAGTTCAACCACAAGCTGACGGGCACGGGTCGCGAACTCTGCCGATTCGTCAAAACGCAGTTTGGCGGCGCGGTAGAAGGTTTCGAGATCCGATAATTCTAATTGGGCTTGTTCGCCATTTTGCGCGCGTAATTCTTCCATGTAAGCCAGCAGCATACCAAACTGGGTGCCCCAGTCGCCTACGTGGTTTTGGCGGATCACTTTATGGCCTAAAAACTCGAGGGTACGTACCACGCTGTCACCAATGATGGTCGAACGTAGGTGGCCGACGTGCATCTCTTTGGCGAGGTTAGGTGAAGAGTAATCCACCACGATAGTTTGTGGCGTTGGTAGCTTAATCCCTAAATGCTCATCGCTAATTGCAGCCTGTAATTGGTTCGCTAACGCGCTGTCATCAATGAAGAAGTTAATAAAACCAGGGCCTGCGATTTCAACTTTCGCCACATAGGCTGAGGCGGGTAGGTTGTCGATGATCAGCTGCGCCAATTCGCGGGGATTTTTACCCGCCGCTTTGGTTAGCATCATGGCTAAGTTGGTTGCCAGATCGCCATGGCTCTTATCCTTGGTTCGATCTACTTGAATTCGCGCCTCAAAATCCGCAGGCAAAATACCTTGTTGTTTAAAGGATTCGATAGTTTGTTCAAGTAATGATTGGATATGTGATTTCATGGATTAATTAGCTACTAACTTTAAGAATGAATACAGGGAATAACCGCGTATTTTAGCCGTTTGTGGTGACTAATTGCTATCTTCCCGATGATTTTTTATCAAATTATTGAATCACAACAGATCCTGCGGATCCCTATCTAGGCTCCAGCGACAACGTTTGGCCTCTGGCAGCTGTTCGACGAGAGGATAAATTCGCTCAAACTCCTGCTGTAATCTATGTCTGTGCTTGGCTTGAAACATCAATTGACGGCGAAACTTGCCGGCTTTTCTGTCGAGTGGCGCAGGCATTGGGCCGATGATTTCAAACTCTTTATCTTGGGGCAGCAGTGCTGCAAACGCATTAAGAAAGTTATCGGCATCCAAGGCCGAGTGGGCTTCTGCACGCACCAGCACCATATGCCAAGCGGGAGGCAGCAGCGCCATTTGCCGCTCTTTTAATTGACTGCGGGCAAATTCGCCATAACCCCGGTGGAGCAAATCCCTCAGTATCGGGTTATCGCTCTGATGGGTTTGCAGCAACACAGTGCCGGGTTTGTTGGCGCGGCCAGCACGGCCAGCGACCTGAGTATAGAGCTGGCCAAAGCGTTCTGGCGCCCTAAAGTCGGCGCTAAAAAGTGCGCCATCGACATCCAGTAATCCCACTAGGGTGACATCTGGAAAGTGGTGCCCTTTGGCAAGCATTTGAGTGCCGACCAAGATCTTGTATTCGCCCTTATGGATCGCACTTAAGTGGCTTTCGAGCGACCCCTTAAGGCGGGTGGTATCGCGATCGATTCGCACCACGGGATACTTGGGGAACTCCTGTTGCAGTGCTTCGGCGAGTTGCTCAGTGCCGATACCTTGGCCCATCAACATGGTGCTACCGCAATTGTGGCACTGCCTTGGAATGGCGTATTGGTTGCCGCAGTGGTGGCAGCGGATTTCTCCAAGGGATTGATGTACGGTAAAAAACGCATCGCAGCGGTCACACTCGTGTAAGTGCCCACACTCGTGGCACAGCAGTGCTGGCGCAAAGCCGCGGCGGTTCAAAAACAGTAATACCTGATTCCCTGCCTCTAAATGGCTGCGGATTTCGTTGATGAGTGGCGCCGACATCCCCGCCTTGAGGGGCAGGTTTTTGATATCGATAATTCCTTGGCGCACTTTTTTTGCATTACCCGCTCGTTCCCCGAGTTGCAGGTGATGATATCGACCGCTGAGGGCATTCTGCAGGGTTTCTAACGAGGGCGTCGCCGAACCTAAAATCACCGGGATCGATTCTAAATGTCCGCGCATCACGGCGAGGTCGCGGGCGTGATAGCCAACGCCTTCCTGCTGTTTAAAGCTGCTGTCGTGCTCTTCGTCGAGGATGATTACACCGGGAAAAGCCATGGGCGTAAACAGGGCAGAGCGGGTGCCAATGATGATGGCGGCTTGGCCGCAGCGAGCCTGTCGCCAAGCTTCGAGGCGCTGGTTGTCGGTCAGTCCCGAATGCAGCACGGCCACATTGACTTTAAAGCGACGCTTAAAACGATTGATGGTTTGTGGTGTCAGGCCAATCTCAGGCACGAGGATCAGCGCTTGCTTACCTTGCTTAAGGATATGTTCGAGTACGGCTAAATAGACCTCGGTTTTACCCGAACCGGTAATGCCCTCGAGCAGAGTGCAGTGGTATCCTTGCTGTTGGGTGAGCAGGGTGACGGCAACTGCCTGTTCCTTATTGAGTCTATGGGGGGCTTCATCGAGTTCCAGTTGGCTGCGCCAATCGAGATTGAGCTCGGCGAGTTTCTCGTGTCTGGCAATCCAGCCCTTATCCTCTAAGGTTTTGAGCGCGGCTTTATTCAGTTCTAAACTGATGACGTCTTCCTGCGTCAGGCTGGTTTGCTGTAAGCGTTCAAGTAAGCGTTTTTGCGCCGGGGCGCGTTTTAATGTCTCAGGCGCAATATTGCTGCCCAGCTCTGTGATTTGCCAGTACTGAATTTTTTGCGGCGCGGCATCGAGCCCTTTACGCAGCGCCACGGGGAGCGCCTGTGTCAGCATTTGTCCTTGGCTGCAAAAGTAATATCTTGCGGCCCAGAGGGTTAATTTATAAAGCGATTCTGGCAATAAGGGCGCGTCATCAATAAACTCTATGACAGATTTGAGTTGTGTTGGCGCCAGATCGCAACTATCGGTAATGGCGGTAACAAGGCCAATCAGTTGCTGGCGCCCAAAGGGGACTTTTACTCTTATACCAATCTGAGGTTGTTGAGCGCTTTCCTTACCTTGCTCATCGGTATCCACTCGATAGGTAAAGTTTTGCCGCATAGGCACAGGTAACGCAACTTCAACAAACAGTGACATATGCAGGGCGAGTCTTAAGGGAAATGAGGTTTAGTGTACTCAGCACGGCTAGCGAGGGCTAGTCCTAATGACAGTTTATCCAAGGATAGTTGAGAGTAAGTAAATGACTAAAATAGCGAAATCATTAGGACTATTCGCCTTAGTGTGTAGCGCTTGTGTGCAGGCGCAAGTTTCCCATGTGAGTATCAATAGCCGCATGTTTGATTTGGGCGCTTACCCCAAAATGCGTGTCAATGTGATCACTGATAATCAGGATATGACTCGGCTCGAATTTGTGGTGCAGCAGTCCGGTGGTGAAGAAAAACTCATGGCCGAGCAGCTTAACCGTTTCTTGGTTTTGCTAACGGGCGTGGAAGATGTAACGGATCCTAAAGCTCGGCTGTTAGTACGCGAATACCGTGTCGATCGTTGGTATGAAGTGAAAAACCTGCCGCTGTTTGATAACGCTTCCTCTGCGGCGTCTTCAGTATCGCAAGCAAAAACGGCGGTTGTGAAATCGAGTAAAGCGGCCACAGCCGAGACAAGTCAGCTGGTGGCAAGCTCTGCTAAAAGTGACAAAACCCCAGTTAAATCAACTAAGGTTGTGCAAGAGGTGAATTTAGTCACCGCTGAAGCAGATGTTGTGCCCGTTGCTTCCGTTGTTGTGGCTGCGGTGACAACAGAAGTTGCCGCTACGCCTCGCGCCTCTGGATTTACCTTCCCTGAGGATAAGTCTGATGTGAAAGCATCCTCCACCTCGAGTTCGTCGGTAGTGGCATCTGCTGAGGCTAAAGCAGAAATGGCTAAATCTGAGCCATCTAAAACTGAAGCAGCTAAAGTTGAGATGTCTACACCTGAACCGTCGACAACAGAAGTCGCGAGTGGACCTGCGGTTGCACAAGCGTCTGCTGATCTGCCAAGAGTGGATAAGAGCAAAACTGCGATTGATGCGCCCGAAGTTAAGGCTGGCGAAGAAACTGCAACTGAGGTTAAGACGGTAAGTTCGACAAATGCTCAGTCAACAAATTCGGGTGAGTGTATGTTGGATTATCACAACGAGACCCTATGGCGCATTGCCAATCGCTATGCCCCTGAATGGAAAGTAAGTGTCTATGGTGCCATGCTGGCGATCCACGATGCTAACCCTAAGGCATTTTCGAAGAATCGAATTAACGCGCTGAAGAAAGATGCCACGCTTTATTGTCCATCGGCTGAGATACTTGCCCGTTATCCCGAAGCGCAGGCGGCTAAGACAAGTTTCGAGGATAGAGAGGCGGGGAGATAAATGTTCGCGAACGAGTAGATTATCGTGAAAATGCTCAGATAATCTACTTGTATCCGCGTAGGTGGTACTGTATTATTCTGCGCCCTAACATATCGTTATTAACTGCATGTGGTGTCCGACTTCGGGTTGGAAGAGCGACATGGCCTTACATTTGAGGTAATCCCAATGAAACCAGGTATCCACCCAGAATATGCAGTAATCACTGCAAACTGTACTTGTGGCAACGTAATCAAAGTAAACTCTACTGCTGGTAAAGACCTGCACTTAGACGTTTGTGGTGCATGTCACCCATTCTACACAGGTACACAAAAAGTTGTTGATACAGGCGGTCGTATCGACAAGTTCAACAAGCGTTTCGGTATGCTTGGCAAGAAATAATTGCGTAAGCAATGTTTCTAAAAAAGGCGCCTATGGCGCCTTTTTGCTTTCTGGCCTTCTGGCACAAAATCGCTACTCTTCTGCCTTTCTGGTACGACTTCACTTAAAAAAGCATCAAAGTCACTTAATAGTAGGCTAAAGCCGCCTAAATCGACTTATTTATAGCAATTAACTATAAGATAACGCAGCTAACTATCTCTATTGTAATTTAATCAACATTTTTTGTTTTATTAGGCGTTTTTTCATTGCTTTAGCGGGTAATGTTCGTTTGTTTCCTACAAATTTAAACAGATAATCATCCTTTATTGGCTGAGATAAGTTTATAAAACTTGGCTTAGAGAGATAAATCTGTCGCAAAGGCGAAATTTCTCAATATCTTATTTAAAAATTAACCCAATTGGCGTATCTTACCCCGACCTGCCACACTGTTTAAATCGCCCATAAATGAGGTGATCTTGGGTTGGTCGGCCTTACTTCCATACTTATAAATGTCGCATTTCAGGATGTTAAAATGTCAGATATTCGTCAACAAGCACTCGATTATCATGAATTCCCCGTTCCCGGTAAAACCGCAGTCTGCCTCACTAAACCTGCTGAAACGAGCCATGACCTCGCGCTAGCCTATAGTCCAGGTGTAGCTGAACCGGTACGTGAAATTGCTGCTAATCCTGACAATGCATATCGTTATACCAACAAAGGTAATACTGTGGCTGTTATCACTAACGGCACTGCGATTCTGGGTTTAGGTAACTTAGGCCCGTTGGCGTCTAAGCCAGTAATGGAAGGTAAGGCTCTGTTGTTTAAACATTTTGCGAATATCGACTCGACCGATATCGAAGTGACTCACAACACCGCTGAAGAGTTTATTAACACAGTTGCGGCTATTGCTGGCACCTTTGGTGGTATTAACCTCGAAGACATCAAGGCGCCTGAGTGCTTTGTTATCGAACGCGAATTAATTGAACGTTGCAATGTTCCCGTGTTCCACGATGACCAGCATGGTACCGCCATCGTGACCGCTGCAGGCATGATCAACGCCTTAGAAATCCAAGGCAAACTGATCAGCGATGCGACCTTTGTGTGTATGGGTGCTGGCGCAGCTGCGATCGCCTGTATGACCATGTTAGTAAAGTGTGGTGCAAACCGCGCCAACATCTATATGTTAGATACCAAAGGCGTTATCCACACGGGTCGTACCGATCTGAATGAATACAAAGCCTTATTTGCAAACGATACCGACAAACGTACGTTACAAGATGTGATTAAAGGTGCCGACGTATTCTTAGGTTTATCTGGCCCGAACGTGATTGGCGCCGAAGAAGTGGCCATGATGGCGGATAAGCCGGTGATTTTTGCCTGCTCAAACCCAGATCCTGAGATCAAACCAGAGCTGGCTCATGCAACGCGTAGCGATTTAATTATGGGTACTGGCCGCAGCGATTATCCAAACCAAGTGAACAACGTATTGTGTTTCCCTTTCATTTTCCGTGGTGCCTTGGATGTTCGTGCATCGTGCATTAACGACGAGATGAAAGTCGCAGCTGTTCACGCGATTGCAGGCCTAGCGAAAGAAGAAGTTCCAGCGAGCGTGCTTAAGGCCTATCCAAAGGTGAATTCATTAAGCTTTGGTCCTGAATATGTGCTGCCAAAGCCTATGGACCCACGTTTATTACCCCGTGTTGCCCGTGCGGTAGCACAGGCGGCGATTGATTCCGGCGTTGCAGCTATCACTACGCTGCCACAATATGCGGATTAATTACTAAGATTTTTAACAAAAAAGAGGCTAATTAGCCTCTTTTTTGTTTTTACTCTGGGTGAAATTTCTGCAATCTGGAGCCTTTGCAGCGGCTTCGAAAACGAATCCTTGGTTGCCTTTTGGTTTATGCTACTGAATAATCTGGAGTAGCATTTGTTTAGCTCGTGTTAAGAGTGCTCCAATAATTATAATAATCCAGCAGGATAGCGGCTCGATGAAATTCACTCGAATGTTAACTACTAAATTGACCAGTTTTTGGTTAATGTCTTTGGCCGCTATCGCCTTCGTATTTTTACTCAGCGCCATGATGAGCTTTGTGCAGTTGACCTATAAGTTTCAACAGCAAAAAGTGTCTGAGCTTGAATCCCTATTAATTGAGCATTACCAGACCCAACCCGAGTGGGAGTTAGAGTCTTGGTTGCCGCCGATGCTGCTGGCGTATAACGCCGTCGAATTCCGTTTAACCATGAAGAGCGAAGTGCTCTTTGCCTATCAGGGCAATGTGCAGACGCAAAATGCCATGGTCTATACCCATCTGCTCGATCCCCAATCGGGGCTCAACATGACCCTCACGCTGCCACAGCCCTTCGAGCATTACAGCGTTAGTTGGTATGAGCTGCTCATTTTGGGGATAGGCTTGCTGGCGGTGATCGCGCTGGTGCGTTTTGGCCATGTGTGGTTTTCGCAGCAGTTAGATGGAATTGAAGAGCTTGCCCAGCGCAGCCGCCTCATTTTGCAAGGCAAACACGAGCAAGCGCTCGCAACGCCGGGCAATGGTAAACCTAGGCTCATCAACCGAGCCTTAACTAAGCTACTTGAAGAATTACAGGACGCCCACAAAGAGCGCGGCCGTTTCGATAAGTTTATTCGCTCCAATACTTTTTTAGATGCGCAAACCCGTATCGGTAATCGGTTGTTTTTAAATAACCGTCTCGATGCCTTAAGTCACGACCAAGGCATGGTGGCCCACGGGGTGATTTATCTGTTGGAGATGGACGACCTCGATTTACTGCAACAGGCAAAAGGGGAGAGCGCGGTTAAAGAGTTGCTCCATGCGACGGTGAACAGCATTAACTCCATTTTGCAGACTTTACCCAACAGCATTTTTGCACGTCGCTCCCATAACCAATTTGCGATCGTCGTGCCCCATGTGTCTTTGATTGAGGCCGATCAACTGGCCAGCAAATTACTCAAAGTCTGTTTGAGCCAACCTTTGCCCGACGATGTAGAGAATCAAGACAACTTTTATCACTTGGGCTGCGCTTACTTTACCGCTGGGGATAATGTTAATCAGCTGCTCGATGAAGCCGATATGGCATTACGCGCCGCGCAATTACAAGGTAACAGTAATTGGTTTATGTACGATAAGGGCGCGATTGATGAGGAGTTTGCCAAAGGCTCGGTGCGTTGGCGCAGCTTCTTAGAAAATGCCTTGGTTCAGCGACGTTTTTATCCCTTTAGTCAGCCTGTGATGGACTCAGACGGCGTTGAGCATCACAAGGAGATCTTTACTCGGGCGCGGGATAATCAGGGCGCGTTAGTGCGGGCGACACTCTTTATTCCCATGGCCAACAAATGTGGTTTGATGCCCCAGGTTGAGCGGCAGATGATTGAGCGAGTGCTTGGCTTGTTGGCGCAAGAGCAGCATAAAAATCAAGTCTATAGTGTGAATCTAAGCTTAGATACCTTAATGAGCCGTGCCTTTACTCAATGGCTTAAAACCACTTTGCTCGAATATCGACACCTGACGCCACAACTGATGTTCGAGGTGTCAGAGGACATCGTTATCCAGCACCAAGACAAGCTTAAGTCTAAGCTGGATATGATCCGTAAGATGGGGGCGCGCCTGTGTGTTGACCATGTGGGTCAGCAGGTAGTGGGGACTTACTATATTCGAGAGTGCCACTTCGACATGATAAAACTGCATAGGTCGATAGTGCGACATATTCATTTACGCCCAGAAAATCAATTATTTATTCGCAGTCTCATCGGTGGTTTATATCGCACCGAAGTGCAAGTGTGTGCCGAGGGTATTGAGGTATTTGAAGAATGGCAAACCCTACAAATCCTCGGTGTGGGTATGGCGCAGGGCACCTATTTTAGTGACCCCATTGAGGTGCAATAGCGAGCATTTTTTCATTAGCCGTATGTGATCGATGTGGAAGAATAGGGCCGAAATGTAGGATTTCTCTATAAAATTCACTGATTAGCGGCTAGACTAACCAGTGCCAAAATTATGACGCTGGGGATGATGGATTTCACATTTTACATTTGGTGAACATTATCCCGATTCAATTTTGGACGTTTGTTATTCGCGCTCTTATGACTCAAGCTTTAACTTTATCGGAAGATAGGCATTTATATGGATAAAGGACTTTTTGCTCGGTTGGCCTTTTGGCGAGCTAAACAGGCTGACGCGGCGCTCGGTGTATATGTGTGTGCCGATAAGCTGTGGGTCTACGCCCCCGCGACTGAAAGTCTTGCAGAACAATGGGTTTCCTATGAACTGCAGCAGAACCAATGGCAACAAGCCTTTGCCGAACTTGCCAATGCTTTTCCCCATGCCGCATTGCAAATTGTCCTTAGCAGTGGCCGTTACCAATTGCTAGTAGCCGATAAACCTAATGTCGATAGTGACGAATTATCCCAAGCTTTACTCTGGTCTATCAAAGACATGGTCACTATCCCTGTGCCGCAAATTCACTTGGATTACTTTGAATCGCCACTGCCGAGCAATAAGCTTAATGTGGCCGTGGTCGATAAAGACAAATTACGCGCCATGGTGCAGGCCATCAGCGATCAAGGTTTAAGCGTGCTAGGAATTAGCATCGAAGAATTAGCCATGACTAACCTGTTTGATGAGGATAATCAGGCGAGATTAGTCGTGAGCCATCATACAGGCCAAGAGTTGTTGTTGACTGTGGTCAAGCAAGGTCAGCTCTATATGCAGCGCCGAGTGCGCGGTTTTACCGAGCTGGATAAGGCCGAAGTGGATGAACTTAATTACGGGCTAGCGGATAACTTAAGCCTCGAAATTCAGCGTTCTATGGACTACTTTGAGAGTCAATTGCGCCAGCCTCCTGTCGCGTCAATTGAATTATTTGCCGATGGCGCCGTGGATGCCTTGGCTAAGTTGGTATCGGCTAACTTTAACCAAGCCGTTAATGTCGTTAATAAGCGTGCCGTGGGTGCGAGCATGGCGGGATTAGCCTTTAGTGAACTTTCACGAGGTGCCGAGTGATCAAATCGAGAGTCAATCTATATTCTGCGGCATTATTACCCCCAAAGCAGAGCTTAACCTTTGCTAAATTAATAAGTTATACCTTAGGCTTGATAGCGGTCTGCATAATACTCGCGGCCTTTAGCTATTGGCAATTAGCTGAGTCTCAGCAGGCGCTAAGCCAAGCCGCTACTCAAAAACAGCAATTCGAGCAACAAAAGGCGGAGCTTGAGGCACAAATCGCCGCCCGCAAACCCGATGCTGAGTTAGTCGCGCGCGTTGAGCTAGAGTCGCAACAGCTCGAGTTAAAACAATTATTGATGAATGAGCTGGCACTGCGCTCATCCCTCACCAGTCGAGGTTTTGCGCCCGTGCTGAAGGATTTAGCTATGGTGGCCGATGCGAGTGTTTGGCTGAACCATATTGTGATTAACGAGCAGCATTTTATGTTTGAAGGCTTTGCCGATCATCCGCAGAGCATCCCGCAATGGGTGGGCAAGTTAAAGACAACGAACACTTTAAAAGGTCAGGCTTTTTCGTCTATGACCATGGATCGCGGTGAGGATAAACCGCTGGCTTTCACGCTGACGAGTGAGACCCCAGAGGAGCAGGCGCGATGAAAGCCCGATTTGAACAGTTAGCGCAAAAGTTTGATGTTCTCAGCCAGCGTGAGCGCGGGCTTATCGCTCTCGCCGTGTTAGTGCTGGTCGCCATGTCGGCCTATATGCCTATCGAGTCGCTGTGGAAACAACAGCATTCGACGACGCAGCAAGTGAAGGTGTTAGAGCAAGAAAACAAGATTTCGATGCAACAGATTGATTTATATCAGCAGCGTTTAGCTATGGATCCTAATCAGGACTATCGCCAGCGTTTAAACTTGTTGCAGCAACAGAATCAAGAGATTGATGCTCAGCTCAATGAGCAGATGGTGGATATGGTGCCCGCCGATTATATGCCTGAGCTATTAGGTAATCTGCTTGGGCAAGTTCAAGGCATTAAATTACTTAAGTTTACCTCGGTTACGCCCGTGCCACTTCTTGCCGTGGGTGAAGAGAAAAAGCTGAATCTCTACAGCCATGGAATACGCATGAGCTTGGAGGGGGATTATTTTTCTGTACTGCGCTTTGTTGAAGCGGTAGAGGCTATGCCTGACAAACTTTACTGGAAACGACTCGACTATAAAGTAGCCGAATACCCTAAGGGGAAAATCGATATTGAGCTTTATACCTTGAGTATCAATAAGGACTTTATCAGTGTCGCTAAATAAGCCTTATATTTTCATTGCATTATTGGGGTTGTCGGCCCAAGTATCGGCCGAAACCTTAAGGGATCCGACCTTGCCCGGCAAAGGCTACTCGGCCGCCGGCGCCGTGACTCAGAGCCAAAACAAAGCCCTAGTGCTTAACAGCATTATCAGCTCGGGCAACACGGCCTATGCCGTGATCAACAATAAGATTGTGTCCGTGGGAGACAGCATTCAAGGGGTCAAAGTGGTGCGTATCACTCCCTCGTCGGTCTCCTTGTCTGACGGACGGAAATTAGCATTATTTCAAGCAATAATAGAGAGATAGGGAATAACACTCAGATGACAGCCATTAAATATATTACGCCTCTACTCTCACTTTGCCTTATGGCCTGCCAAACCACGGATAGACCGCAGCCCGTTGCTTCAAAAGAAGCACTGGCCACCTCGATGCAAACCGCGAGTCAGCCAACGCCTCCACCACCAGCCACTATGCCCGATGCGGTGCAGCGTGAGCTGAATGCCAATGCCATGATGGGTGGATTAACTCCGCCAATGGAGACGGAGCGTCGTATCGATGTGTCTGCCCATGATGTGGATGCGAGGGTGTTTTTCCCAAGCCTTGTGCAGGGCACCCCCTTTAGCGTGGCTGTGCACCCCGATGTGCAGGGCACGATTTCATTGTCACTCAAAGGCGTGACACTGAGTGAAGCCATTCAAGTGGTGGAAGATATTTATGGTTATGAGGTGAGCCGTGAAGGGCGCATCCTGCGCGTGTTCCCTGCGGGCATGCGGACTGAGACTTTCCCATTAAATTACTTATACATGGAGCGTGATGGTCTATCGTTGACCTCTGTGAGTTCTGGCAGGATTTCCGACAATAACAACTCGAATAACAATAACTCCAATAACAACAATTCGAACAACGGCAATTTTGGCAATAACAGCAACAATAACAATTCCAACAACGGTAATTACGGCAACAATAACAGCAGCGATAGCACTAACGGCACCTTTATTCGCTCGCGCACTAAGACCGATTTTTGGGGCGAATTGAAAGAAACCTTGAGCGCCATTATTGGTGACACTGGTGGCGGTCGTCAGGTGGTGGTGACGCCACAGGCGGGATTAGTGACTATTCGTGCCTACCCTAATGAGTTACGTCAGGTGCGTGCCTTTTTAAATTCTGCCGAGAGCCATCTGCAACGCCAAGTGATCCTCGAAGCGAAGATCCTCGAAGTCACTTTGTCTGATGGTTATCAGCAAGGTATTCAGTGGGATAACGTATTGGGCCATGTAGGTAATACCAATATCAATTTTGGTACCTCTGCGGGCGCAGGCTTGAGCGATAAAATCACCGCCTCCCTCGGTGGCGTGACGTCTTTAAGCATTAAAGGCTCAGATTTCAATACCATGATTAGCCTGCTCGACACCCAAGGCGATGTGGACGTGTTGTCTAGCCCAAGGGTGACGGCATCGAACAACCAAAAAGCGGTGATTAAGGTCGGTACCGACGAGTACTTTGTGACTGACGTGTCATCGACCACAGTGGCGGGCACTACACCTGTAACCACGCCTCAGGTAGAGTTAACGCCGTTTTTCTCGGGTATCGCGTTGGATGTGACGCCGCAAATCGACAAAGACGGTAATGTACTGCTCCATGTGCATCCTTCAGTTATTGATGTAAAAGAACAAACCAAGGACATTAAGGTCAGCAGCGAATCCTTAGAACTGCCGCTAGCACAGAGCGAGATCCGCGAATCCGATACCGTTATCCGCGCGGCTTCTGGCGATGTGGTGGTGATCGGTGGTTTGATGAAGAGCGAAAATACCGAAGTGGTTTCTCAAGTGCCGCTGCTCGGTGATATTCCGCTCGTGGGCGAATTATTTAAAAACCGCAGCAAGCAGAAGAAGAAAACCGAGCTGATTATTATGCTAAAGCCGACCGTTGTAGGCGGGGATACGTGGAAAAACGAGTTAGAGCGTTCTAAGACCTTACTCGACCGTTGGTATCCAGAAAATAAGTAAGCTTTCATGTATTTGAAGCACTTTGGACTCAGTCAAACGCCATTTTCGTTAACACCTAATACCGGATTTTTTTTCGGGTTATCCCCGCACGTAGAGGCGCTGCAAGTATTGCAGACCGCCCTACAAACCGGGGAGGGTTTTATCAAAGTCACTGGCGAAGTGGGCACGGGCAAAACCTTAATCTGCCGTAAGTTGATTAATGAGCTGCCGCAGGGCTTCCATTGTGCATATCTTCCTAATCCTTATCTCACCCCCGCCGAGCTGCGCTGGGCGGTGGCCAATGAACTTGGATTAAAATACACCAGCGAAATCGATCAGCAGCAACTCACCGGGCTTATCCAGCAGCAATTACTTGCTCTGAGTGCCCATGGTCACGCCATCGTATTAGTGCTGGATGAAGCGCAGGCCTTGCCCGATGAGAGCCTCGAAGCGCTGCGACTGTTTACCAATCTTGAAACTGAAAGCCGTAAGCTGCTGCAAGTGGTGCTCTTTGGTCAGCCCGAATTGGATGAGCGATTAAAGCGCCAAGCCTTTAGACAATTGCGGCAACGCATCACCTTTAGCTACAGTCTGCGGCCGTTAACCTGGGATGAAACCGATGCCTACATCCGTTACCGCTTAGCGGTGGCAGGTTATGCGGGACAAGCCTTATTTGGCCCTAAACTCACCCGTAAGATCGCCGAGGCATCTCGTGGGATCCCAAGATTGATCAACATTTTAGCCCATAAAGCCCTGATGCTCAGTTTTGGCGAAGGGGCAACTCAGGTGCAGATGTCCCACATTAAGGGCGCAATACAGGATACCGAAGATGCCAGTCGATCAGTTTTACCCAAATGGCCGACCTATATGGCGATCGCACTGATAGCATGTGCAGCAGCTATTGGGGCATTACTGGCATCGGGCGTTAACCTGCAACAATTGTGGGGAGGCGTTGCATGAGTGTGATCAACAAGATGCTGCAGGATCTCGACAAGCGCCAGCAGGGCCATTCTCTCAGTAATGTCGCTGTGCATCAGGCGCAGTATTTAGGGCGCCCTAATCCATCACGCAAATGGTTAGTAATCAGCTTAGTGTCGCTGCTGGTGGGCGGCTTATCGGTCTATGCTTTTCAGGCGAGTTACGGCGTAAAGAGCATTGCTGATAACATTGCAAATCCTGTGATGAGTTTGCAAACTCAGCCGGATAACGGCAGCCCACAGATAGATACGAGTCCTCTGGAAACCGAAACGACGACATCTACAGAGCCAACTGCCGAGATGGCACAAGTGAGTCCGTCATCGACAGATGCTCCTGCAAAGGATATGTCAACGTCAGCAGAATCTGCCCCAAGAGTGGCTCAATCTCCCCGTGTAAACGCGGCGCAGGTAGAACCAACGAGTGAACCGACAACCGAATCCGTTGCGGCACACACCTCAAGTGATACGCCTAACAAGGCGGCATTAACCCAAGAGTCAGTGCAAACACAGGCTGAGTCACAACAGGTTGCGGTTAAAGCAAATCAAGCAGACGTTAACGCAAGCCAGAGTGAAGTCAAAATAACTCAAACAGAGGCCAAGGCGAGTGAGCCAGTGGTGCCTGCTGGGGCTCAAGTTTCAAGCCAAGCTTCGACTCAGGCTTCGAGCCAAGCTTCGGCTCAGGCTCAGTCAACTGGGAAAATGGCGATTCGAGAAGTGAAGTTATCCCCAAGCCAACTCGCGCAAAAACAGTTAGTGTTGGCGGCGGATGCCGAAAAGCAGGGGCAGCTGGTTAAGGCCATGGATTACTACGCTAAAGCGCTCAAGCTCGACCCAAGCTTGCACGAATCGCGCAAACAACTGGCGGCGCTGCATTATGGTCAAGGTGAGCTGGCGCCGGCGGCCGATGTGTTGGCGCAGGGACGGTTACTCTATCCGCAAGAGTTTGAATTTGCTTTGCTATTGGCAAGGGTGCAACATGCTATGGGCGAAACGGATTCGGCTCTTGCTAGCCTTGCTCAAATTCCCGATAGCCATCCTTTAGCTCGACAAAAGTGGTTAGCGCAAACGGATTTGGCCCAAAAACAAGGGCAATATCCGTTAGTTGAGCAGGCTTACCGTAAGTTATTGCAGCAGGAACCGCAGCAGGGTAAATGGTGGATGGGATTAGCCTATGCCCTCGATTCACAACAACAATTCGGCCCCGCCAGTCAGGCCTATCGCACCGCCTTAAGTTATTCAGGCCTGTCGACCCAAGCTACAGCTTTTATTGAACAACGTTTACAACAACTAGGAGATAGCCAATGAAACCCAGATTAAAGATGCGTTTGGGCGATCTGTTAGTTCAAGAATCGATTATTACCGAAGAGCAGCTACAACAAGCTTTGGGTGAGCAGCGTAAGACAGGGCATAAGCTCGGCCGCACCCTGATTGAGCTGCGCTCTATTACCGAAACCCAACTGCTGCAATTTTTGTCGCAGCAGCTCAATCTGCCGCTGCTGGATATCAGCAAACGCCCCATCCCCGCCGAAGTGGTGAGCCTTATCCCCGAGGTGCAAGCGCGGCGTTTTCGCGCCCTCGCGGTGGAAGATCGGGGGGATACGGTATTAGTGGCCATGAGCGACCCGGCGGACTTGCAGGCGCTCGATCATTTAGAAATTTTAATCGCACCGAAAAAGCTCAGTGTTGCGGTGGCCCCCGAGCAGCAATTACTACAAGCCTTCGATAACCTGTATCGTCGCACCGACCAAATCGCGCAAATCGCCGGTAAGCTCGAAGAGGAATATGCCGCAGATCAAATGTTTGATCTGGCGAGCCTGACCTCAAGCGATAGCGATAATGAAACCACAGTTGTTAAGCTGCTGCAGTCGATTTTTGAAGATGCGGTGCAAATGCGTGCCTCGGATATTCATATTGAGCCCGGCGAAAAAGCCCTGCGGATCCGCCAACGTATCGATGGCCAGTTACACGAGACCATTCTAAATGAAGTGAATATCGCGGCGGCCTTAGTCTTGCGGCTTAAGCTTATGGCTGGGCTAGATATTTCTGAAAAACGTCTGCCGCAGGACGGTCGTTTCCATATGGAAATTAAGGGCCACAAGATTGACGTGCGTATGTCGACTATGCCGATTTACCACGGCGAATCAGTGGTAATGCGTCTACTTGACCAATCCGCAGGCTTATTGACCTTAAATGAGACAGGGATGCCGCCGCATATTTTGGCGCGTATCCGTAAGCAGATTAAACGCCCCCACGGCATGTTGCTGGTGACTGGGCCTACGGGTAGCGGTAAAACCACCACCTTGTATGGCATCTTAAGTGAGCTCAATACTGCGGATCGCAAAATTATTACGGTAGAAGATCCGGTCGAATACCAATTGCCAAGGATCAACCAAGTTCAAGTTAACCATAAGATTGGACTCGATTTTTCGAACGTGCTGCGCACGACTTTGCGTCAAGACCCGGACATTATCATGGTCGGTGAGATGCGTGACCAAGAAACGGTGGAGATTGGTCTTCGGGGCGCACTTACGGGTCACTTTGTGTTGTCCACCTTGCACACTAACGATGCGGTGACCAGCGCGCTACGTTTGCTCGATATGGGCGCGGCCAGTTACTTAGTGGCGAGTGCGCTAAGGGTGATTATTGCCCAGCGCTTAGTGCGCCGCGTGTGCCATAACTGCGGGGTGGAATATCAACCTACGGCGCAGGAAAAAGCCTGGCTGAATAGTGTGAGTCGGCAGGACTTTTCATCGGCCAAGTTCCGCATTGGCACTGGCTGCCAAAGCTGTAACGGCAGTGGTTATCGCGGCCGTATCGGTATTTTTGAGATCCTCGAATTGGATGAAAAGATGATCGATGCGATGCGTACCGGTAACCCACAGGATTTTGCCCGTGCAGCCCTGCAAAGCCCTAATTTTACCCCGCTCGCCGAGTCGGCATTGCAATATTTAAGCGAGGGCATGACGACCATTGAAGAGGTGGCTAAGCTTGTTGAGGATGTGAGTGAGTCACAGGTGCCACTCTCGCGGGATATTATCAGTCAGCAAGGCGTTGAGGCGTAATTATGCCGGTTTATCAATACCGTGGACGCAGTGGACAAGGTCAAGCCGTAACGGGTCAGCTCGATGCTGCCTCCGAGGGAGCGGCGGCCGATATGTTGTTAGCCCGTGGCATTATCCCGTTAGAAGTCAAAGTCGCTAAAGAAACTAAGTCCTTTACCTTGGCGCAGTTGTTTAAGCGCAAAGTCGGCTTGGATGAACTGCAAATCTTTACCCGGCAAATGTACTCGTTAACGCGCTCGGGGATCCCTATCCTACGCGCCATTGCAGGTTTATCCGAAACCGCCCACTCCCAACGAATGAAAGATGCGCTGAATGATATTTCAGAGCAGTTAACTGCGGGGCGCCCACTGTCATCGGCCATGAACCAACATCCAGATGTGTTTGATTCTCTGTTTGTTTCTATGGTGCACGTGGGGGAAAACACGGGTAAGTTAGAGGACGCTTTTATTCAGCTCTCGGGTTATATCGAGCGTGAGCAGGAAACTCGCCGCCGAATCAAAGCCGCGATGCGGTACCCCATATTTGTATTGATTGCCATCGCGCTGGCGATGGTGATTTTAAATATCATGGTGATCCCGAAATTCGCCGAGATGTTTGCCCGCTTTGGTGCCGACTTGCCTTGGGCGACTAAGGTGTTAATCGGCACATCAAACCTGTTTGTAAACTATTGGCCCCTGATGCTGATAATACTGCTCGGAACCGTTATTGGGATCCGCTACTGGCACCATACGGAAAAAGGTGAAAAACAATGGGACCAGTGGAAGTTACACATTCCCGCCGTGGGTTCGATTATTGAGCGCTCGACTCTCTCCCGTTATTGCCGCAGTTTTTCGATGATGTTGAGCGCGGGTGTGCCGATGACGCAGGCGCTCAGTCTAGTGGCCGATGCGGTGGATAATGCGTATATGCACGACAAAATTGTCGGAATGCGCCGTGGTATTGAGTCTGGCGAATCTATGCTCAGGGTGTCGAATCAGAGTAAATTGTTTACGCCACTGGTGTTGCAAATGGTTGCGGTAGGCGAAGAAACTGGACAGATTGACCAACTATTAAATGATGCCGCCGATTTCTACGAGGGTGAGGTCGACTATGATCTTAAAAATCTCACCGCTAAGTTAGAACCGATTTTGATTGGGATTGTGGCAGTTATCGTGTTGGTGCTGGCGCTGGGTATTTATCTGCCGATGTGGGATATGCTCAACGTAGTCAAAGGCGGGAAATAATGCCGAATCGAGAATTTAACTCAATTAGGATCAAATAGATGCAGAGCCAACAGAAGGCCGAAAGCGATCTATTACGTGTGTATGGGCGGCTCGTTAGCCTGACCTTGATCTTGATTATTCTCGCTGTGATTGGATTTAAATATTTTGCGACTATGCCACAACTGGCCGCCCGCAATGTGGAGTTAGAGCATACGCGCTTCTTAAACGTGTTGGCTATGGTGCGTTCTCAATGGTTGTCCCTTGGCAAACCGCCGCAAATGCGACTAGATTGGGAAGTGTTTAGCGAACAAAGCATAAATAATGAACAAACCTTTGTGATGATGAATGCGCAGGGTTGGCCACAACCTAACCAATTGGATGATCAAGCTTGCCAGCAATTATGGCAACAATTAATGGGTCAAGGGACGGAGGACGAATCCCTTATCGGCTCGTATTTTGCTAAGGATAATAGCTGCCGTTATCGCGCGCAAAATGGGGATAGTATCGGCTATCAGCTCAACTCTGGCAGGGTCATTTTTTTGACGTTTCCGTAAAATATTGTTAAGTAACGGGCTTTTTTAAACTGATTTAGCTGTTAGAATGGACTTTCATCAAGATAGGGAGAGACGAATGAAGACTAAGCAAGATGGTTTTTCATTGATTGAACTGGTCATAGTGATCGTTATTTTGGGTCTGTTGGCCGCAACCGCGATCCCTCGTTTTTTAAATGTCACCGATGATGCTGAAGATGCCAGTGTGGACGGAGTCGCGGGTGGTTTATCCACCGCAGTGGGTTTTGTGCGTTCACAATGGGAAGTCGATGGTCGCCAAAATAGCAGTGTGATCTTAGACGGTACCTCAGTGTCCCTCGACCCACGTTTTGGTTATCCAACGGGCACCTCTGGTACCGATGCGACGGCGATGACCGATGCAAGCTGCCAGCAGGTATTTAATACTGTGTTGCAAAGTGCACCGCGTAACGTGCTTTATTCGCAGGATGCGCGCAATCAACGTTATACAGTGCGCGTTATCGATGGTGCGGGCGGAAGCTCAAATGCGATTAATGGCACATCCGTAAGCGGTTTAGACCTATGTGTGTATCACCAAGTGGCTTCACTGGTGCTAAACCAAACCACTGGTGTACCGACGCCAGCGCCAGATTTATCGACTGCGGGTGCAAAAGGGGTGGTTTATAACCCAGGTACGGGCAAAGTATTAAGTTTCACTCAAACACCATTTACGCTTTAATTGCATTGGCGTGAAGTTCCAGTATTTAGAATTGTTATTACATAGGTAGTTAATGATGAAAAGACAACAAGGTTTTACCTTAATTGAGTTAGTCGTAGTGATCATTATCTTAGGTATTCTTGCAGTCACAGCGGCGCCTAAGTTTATTAATCTTCAATCTGATGCATACGCATCTACTTTGAATGGTGTCAAAGCGTCTTTGCAAGGTGCTAATTCGCTTGTTTATTCTAAGGCGGCGATTCAGGGGGTTGAGAGTAAGGATGAATCTAGCATTATCATCGATGATAAGGGTAATTCTGATGCGACTGATGATGTTAAAGTAAACGGTGTTTATGGGTATCTGAAGCAAGCAGCAGCTGATATGGTGTTAGTCCTTGATTTAGATACTACTAACGAGTGGACTATTGTTGATGCGCCAACTGTCACAACGACACTTACATCTCCTGTGATTATTCATCCTAAAAAGTTGACACCTTCAGATACGGCAAAATGTTGGGTTGAATACAAACAGGCAGATTCTAGTAATCCTCCTAAATATCATGTTGAGTCATCTGGTTGTTAAGTAAGGGTTTTAAATGAAAAAGCAAAGTGGTTTTACATTAATCGAATTAGTGGTCGTAATTATTATTCTAGGCATTTTGGCTGTTACTGCAGCGCCTAAATTTATCAATCTACAATCGGATGCTCGTGCTTCAACAGTGAAAGGATTAGAGTCGGCGATTAAAGGTGCTGATACCTTAATTAACTCAAAATCGTTAATTGCAGGCAATAATACAGTGGCTTCTACGGCTGCAACGCCTCCGACAGTAACTGTTGAAACTGGTAAAACAGTTTTGATTAACTATGGCCATGCAACGCCAGTATGGACAGACTCTCTTGAGAACGCATTGGATATTAATGCTGCAGATAGTGGTACAACAACTGAGTGGTTATATGTGTTAGCTACTGGCAGCATTTATTTCTATCCTCAAGGACAAACTGTTCCTGATGGGACGGCTGCTGGTGGTCAATGTTATGTTCAATATGTGAATAGTCTAGATGCATACGGTCCTATCACTGTTAATACTGTTGTATCTGGCTGCTAGATATATTTCCATTAAAAGGCCTGCCTAGCAGGCCTTTTTTTTAGGCCAGCAATCTATTGGAATGTTGGCTATAATAAATTGAATTTGCTAATTATTTCTTTTGTTTAGGCGAAATATTTGCCTTAATAATCATGTTGGCAGAAACTGAACCTAGAACCTAGAACCTAGAACCTAGAACCTAGAACCTAGAACCTAGAACCTAGAACCTAGAACCTAGAACCTAGAACCTAGCATCACGGCAAAGCGGACAATGCGTAGATTTTCCAGCGGCAGACAGTTTGGGTTTACCTTAGTCGAACTCGTGACCACTATTATCCTGATTGGGATATTATCGGTGGCGGTATTGCCGCGCTTATTTAGCCAGTCATCCTACAGCGCCTTTAGCCTGCGCAATGAATTTATGGCCGAGCTGCGCCAGGTTCAGCAAAAAGCCTTGAATAATACCGATAGATGTTACCGCGTTGTCGTGTCGGCGATGGGTTATCAAGTGAGTCAGTTTGCCAGTCGGGATAGCACTGGTTGTACGGGCTCGCCATTGTCTCCTAACCCTTTATCCAGCCAAGCTTTTCAAGGTGGCGCGCAGTTAGTGCTTATCAGTAACAATGCCAAGAGCTTTTACCTTGATTTTGATATTAATGGTCGAGCATCGCTTGCGTGTAATGGGCCATGTATCAATGTGATTGCCAATGATACTGTGGCGATTAATATCTCCAGCGAGGGCTATATTTATGCGAATTAATCCTCGGCTGTTTTCGATAAGCACATATCTAAAAGCATCCTCAAAAGCTAAACAACAGGGGTTTACCTTAATCGAATTAGTGGTTGGCATGTTAGTCATTGCCATTGCTATCGTGATGCTCAGTAGCATGTTATTTCCGCAGGCGGATCGCGCTGCCAAGACCTTGCATCGAGTCAAGAGTGCCGAACTTGCTCATTCGGTGATGAATGAGATTTGGGGCAAACGTTACGACCAAAATACTAATGCCAATGGTGGAGTGCCGGCTTGTGGGAGTCCATTAGGGGCACCTTGCTCAAGTGTGACCAATTTAGGGCCATCGGAGTGGAAATGGCCGGATGAGGGCGAGGGGCGTAACGATTTTAACGATGTGGATGACTATCACGGCTTAACTCAAAACGCCACTATGCTCAATTCCAGCAAAACTTATGCGCAGGTGTATCCAAACTATCAATTAAGTGTCTCTGTCGCCTATGGTTCTGCACCCAATACCAAGTTAGTGACCATTAATGTGACTACTCCAGATAACGAAGTGATCACTTACAATCTGGTGAGGAGCAATTACTAATGCGCTCTTTATCCGCAAAGCGCATGGCGCGCTCCAAACGGGGTTTTACCTTAGTCGAAATGGTCACTGTGATCCTTATCTTAGGCATTCTGGTGGTGGGCGTGAGTAGCTTTATTATTTTCGGCACGCGGATTTTTGTGGAGTCGAGCTCGGTCGATCAAGTGCTAAGCCAGAGCCGTTTCGCTGTCGAGCGTATGACCCGTGAGCTGCGCAGCGCCTTGCCTAACAGTGTGCGGCTCAATGGTAATGGCTTAACCTATCAGTGCGTTGAATTTGTCCCCATTGAGGCGAGCACCACTTATTTATCGATGCCGATTGCGCCGAGTGCCGCAGCCTTAACGGGAACAGTAATTCTCAATGCGACCGATAACATTAAGGACAACCAATATATTTGGATTTATCCTTTGACTGATAGCGATGTCTATAACAGCGCCAGACAAAAACGGGCACAGATTAAGACTTTTACTCCCCTAGGTGAGTCGCCTAATCCGGCTAATCAAGTCACTCTTACCTTTATGGCATCAACACGCTTTGCCGAAGCATCACCGCGGCAGCGGATCTATTTTGGTTCGAGTCCTGTGAGTTATTGTTTTGAAAAATCGTCATCCAGCAATGAGTTAATCTTAAAGCGTTATACTGGTTATGGGTTGAATGTTAGCCAACCCACGCCTAGCAGCATGAGTGCTGGGGTGTTAATGGCGCAGAATGTGGCCAATGCATTGAACGACAGTGCCGATTTACCGCTGATATTAACGCCATCGAGTTTAGTCAATAATGCTATGGTGCATTTACAACCGCGATTTAATGTCAACGGCGAGACATTTCAATATCGACATCAAGTACAGGTGATTAATGTCCCCTAACTTATTTAGCCTATCGCGCTCAGCATATCGTCAGTGTTCGGCTCACCGCCAGGGTGGCAGCGCCTTAATCATAGGTATTTTTGTCATTACCGTGATGTTTTTATTGGCCGCTGCCTTAATCAATATAGTGGAAGATGCCGATACCGGATTAACTCAAGAAGTGTGGGGAACTCGCGCCTTAGCGGCGGCGAACAGCGGTGCCGATGCGGCGCTGGCGCAATTATTTCCATTAAATGCCCCCGCTAACGCAACGGCGACATGTACTAGTGTTGCAAACTCTTGGACGCCGCCCAATGTGGTGGGCTTTCATGCCTGTAGCGTGACTTTAGAATGTACCCGGTATTTTGTGGGTTCTGTCATCCAGTACCACATTAAGAGCCAAGCGGTATGCGAGAGTGGGGATACCCGCGTGAGCCGTCAAGTAGAGGTAGAAGCCCGTGGCAACTAAGCTATCAAAAATGATATTTAACAAAATAATAGCCAAATTCCCATTAATTCTTTTGCCCATAATCATGGCATTCACATCCCATCTGGTGAAAGCTGATTGGACTACAACCTTTATAGAAGGTGTAAACAATTACAGTAGAAATGGTTCAATTACCTTCAATAGCTCTTATTTATATAATGCACCTGATAATGCGCTTATTTGGTATAGCTATTTACCAACATATAACTATATTCAAGGTGGATACAACCTTGATACTTTATGCTTAACGACTAATAACTCCTATCGTTGGTGCCGAGCAGGAAATTATATTGCCAGTTTACCTTCTAACCGTATTGATTTCTCTCAATGTTCATCTTCAAGCGCTGTAAATATCGGCCCTCCAACATGGAATAATACAAAACTTGATATCGTTGAAGGTGAATATAATCGTATTTTACTGGAGGGCGGTTCAGATAAGACAATTCGTTTTGTCAGTGATGGTGGCATATATAGAATGAAGTCCCTTACAGCTACTTCGGGTCGAATCGAACTGGCTGCTGGGCAATATTGGATTGAAACTTTATCTATTAATGACGGTGTAACTCTGGTCTTTCCATCAACTGGTACTGTGTCATTTTTTATTAAGAATAACTATAGACATTACAACTTAAATACCATCGGGCAACCAGAAAAATTTCTCATTTATAGCTATTCAAATTTCACTCTCAATGGAGGGGCATCTCTTAAATCCTATGTTGTTGCAGAAGGGAATGCGGTGCTAGAAGGTAGTTCTTCTTTGGAAGGCGCTATCACTGCAAGAAATATTAGTTTAGGTGGCAATAGTAGTATTAAATTTGACGATAATGCAGCAAAGATTGACGTTGTTCCAAATTGTAATCCTGCGCCCGTTTTACAGTGCTTTAACGATAATTTCTCTCAGAGTGCTTTAAGTAACGACTGGGTAGTATCCCGTAGTAGTGGTTCGTTTACTCCTTCGGTTGTTAGTGGTCGTATGCGCTTAACCGAGGCAAAGTCTGATCAATCCACTGCCTCAACCTATCAAAGATTATTCCCTGCTGCCAATAACTTAGTCGAGATCCAGTTTGATCACTATGCCTATGGCGGTAGTGGTGCTGATGGTATCGCGCTGGTGTTATCAGATGCGGCCATCACGCCCCAGCCTGGCGCTTTTGGTGGGCCTTTAGGTTATGGCTTTAAACCTGGCATTAATGGCTTTGCTGGCGGTTGGTTAGGCGTCGGGGTCGATGAGTTTGGTAACTTCTCCGGTGAAGGGGGAACCATAAATCGTTCGGGTCAACGTCGTCAGTCGGTTGCGGTGCGTGGTTCTGGTACTGGCACATCAGGGTATAATTATTTACGTGGCACCTGTAATAACGGTACCAGCAATACCAATGGCAACTGTTTATCACCCACGGTCGATGGCAATAATGTCTCACCTGCGCACCGCTATAAAATCACTATCGACTCGCAGGTATCCGGTCAGTCGATGGTGAAGATTGAGCGTAATACGGGGTCGGGATTTGTCACCTTAATCCCTGCTTTTAATGCCATAGATCAACAAGGGCAAGCGGCGACGCCGAGTGATTTCTTGTTGTCGCTTACAGGCTCAACTGGTGGCTCGAATAACAACCATGAAATTGATAACGTTCAAATTTGTGCCTTAAAGTCTAATCCCGTTGGGGCGCAAATCGATCATTTTGAGTTTGACCATACGGGGCAGGGATTAACTTGTAACCCCGAAACTGTGACGATTCGAGCCTGTGCCAACGCCAGTTGTAGTCAGCTTTTTACCGATCCTTTAGCGGCGACCTTGTTACCCGAATCCGCCTCCGAAGGCATATGGATTGGTGGCAATCAGGTGAGCTTTAGTGGTGGTACTGCACAATTACAATTACGGCGCAATACTGCTGGCACTGTGACTTTAGGTGTAAAAGGTTCGAGCCCGACAACCAAACCTTTAAGTAAAACCCTTTGCCGTATTGGGAATGGGGGACTGAGTGAAAATAACTGTTCACTCAAGTTCGCCGACAGTGGTTTTATCTTCGACGTGCCCGATAAATTGGCCAATAAACCTATTAATGTGTTGGTCAAAGCGGTGAATAAATCTGATGAGACTCAGCAGTGTGTTCCAAGCTTCCAAAGCCAGACCAAGACATTGAATTTCTGGAGCAGTTATCACACTCCGAGTGCGCCTATTTCGCCAAAAGCCGTCACCATCAACAATACGGCCATTGGCACTTCAAGCGCCTCGCCTACTACGCTGAATCTGAAGTTTGATACTAACGGACAGGCAAGCATTTCAGTGAATTATCCCGATGCGGGCAAATTACAACTCGATGCCCAATATATCGGCAGTGGCAACGAGCAAGGCCTGGTGATGACAGGCTCGGATCAATTTGTCAGTGTGCCTGCGGGGTTGTGCGTCAAACCCGTGGACGCCAGCGCCAGTTGTCCAAGTGCGGATATGAGCTGTAATGCCTACCGTAAAGCGGGACAGAATTTCGGTATGACGGTCCAAGCTATGGCTTGGGAAGACGACCGCGATACGGACTTTTGCTCGGGCAACTTACCTACGCCTAACTTTAGTGACCAAGCCATGACACTAACCAGTAAAGTCTTTGCGCCAAACATTGCCAGCGGCGGCCATGATGGCGCATTAGGCGTGGCATCCTATAGTCATGCTATCCAAGCCAATAACCTTAATAGCATCACCAATCAGACGATTAGCGAAGTGGGGGTATTCCAAATCGCGGCGCAGGCGAGTCCTAACTACCTTGGGGTGGCCAGCAGCTTAAATATTCCGATTGGCTATTCAGCCAATATTGGCCGCTTTGTGCCCGACAGATTTTTAGTGGGCGATATTTCTGTCGTACCTGCCTGTGGCAGTTTTAGCTATATGGATCAACTCTTCCCGATGTCGATGAGCCTCAAAGCCTTAAATATCGGCGGCGCGGTGACGCAGAACTATTTCCCACCCTTCTCCCTCGCGACCGCCAAATTAGTGGGAGAAAACAACAACAATGGGGTCGATTTACAGAGTCGCTTAAGTTCCTTACACATTAAGGCTGATAGTTGGGTTCAAGGTGTGGCGACGGTCGATGGCACTTACCGCGCTAACTTGAGCCGAGTGACCCCGAATGTGACGACGAATCTATATCAAGATGGTCCCTTCGAGCTGCTCGATATTGGTGTGCAGTTGATGGATAACGATCCTCGACCTAATGGACTTTTTAGCTATGTGGCATCGCCTGATATGAATGCGGCAACCACAGGTAATTGCACTAACTGTAATGCCAAGAAAATCACCACGCAGATCCTGCGCCATGGCCGAGTGGTGATGGACAATACCTATGGTCCAGAAACTGAAATCCTCAGGATGCCGACCCGAGCCGAATATTGGAATGGGACTAATTGGGTATTAAATGGCGATGATAGCTGCACTATTGCTACCTACAGCCTTGAGTCGCAGGTGGATAATGCAGGGCTGGGTTATAACTTTGATCCGGATTTGACCACAGGGCAGAGCATTAATCGCTCCGGCGCTACATCAGCATTCCAAGCGGGGCAGTTTGATTTGCTGTGGCGAGCGCTCACCTCAAGTGGCAATTTATATCGCGGCCAAGTGACCGCGCCTTTAGATGTTCCGACTTGGTTAGAATGGTATTGGAATTGGAATGGGCTCTCCCCAACTAGCTTATCCGATCCCCGTGCGAGTGCATTTTTTGGTCGTTACCGTGGCCATGACAGAATCATCTACTGGCGAGAAGTTAATTAAGGCTGTTTTCAATTTGATTTTGCTAAATTGGGTTTCAGCTTTGGTGATTGATCATGAGGCGGTGGTTTTTGAGGCGGCGTTGCAAACTGTGATACAAGGGAAAAATGCAATAAACAGGTTTTACTAATGTTGCCAACTTGTATTGATAGTGGTTTTTAACTGTTGGATTTTTCGCCAATAAAGCGCTTTTTTCGATTAAATAGTGTTTTTGAGCGGCACATTTGAAAAAAAAACACTCCATTAGCGATTGTTAACCTCAACGGTCTTGTGGAATCAGGGTGGCATTGATAAAGTTAGCTGATTTTTCTTTTCTTCTGACTCCACAGAATACAGGCTAGTTACATGTTCAAGAAGCTGCGTGGCATTTTTTCTAATGATCTATCGATCGATTTGGGTACAGCTAACACCTTAATTTATGTTCGTGATGAAGGCATAGTCCTCAATGAGCCTTCTGTTGTTGCTATACGTGGTGAGCGTAGTAGTTCTGGTCAGAAATCTGTGGCCGCTGTCGGTACTGAAGCCAAACAAATGTTAGGCCGTACCCCAGGCAATATCCAAGCAATCCGTCCGATGAAAGACGGTGTGATTGCCGACTTTTATGTGACAGAGAAAATGTTGCAGCACTTTATTAAACAAGTGCATAACAACAGCTTTTTTCGTCCAAGCCCACGCGTTTTAGTCTGTGTTCCCGTTGGCGCAACCCAAGTTGAACGCCGTGCGATTCGCGAGTCAGCCATGGGCGCAGGTGCCCGTGAAGTTTATTTGATTGAAGAGCCTATGGCAGCCGCAATCGGTGCGGGTTTACCCGTATCTGAAGCCACAGGTTCTATGGTTGTGGATATCGGTGGTGGTACCACTGAAGTTGCCATTATCTCCTTGAACGGTGTGGTGTATTCCTCTTCTGTACGTATCGGCGGTGACAAGTTTGATGATGCCATCATCAACTATGTACGCCGTAACTACGGCAGCTTGATTGGTGAAGCAACGGCTGAGCGCATCAAGCACACTATCGGTACAGCTTACCCAGGCGATGAAGTATTAGAGATTGAAGTCCGTGGTCGTAACTTGGCCGAAGGTGTACCTCGTAGCTTCACGCTGAACAGCAACGAAATTTTAGAAGCACTGCAAGAGCCATTATCAGGCATTGTGAGTGCAGTCATGGTGGCATTAGAGCAATCGCCGCCAGAATTAGCGTCTGATATCTCTGAGCGCGGCATGGTATTAACCGGTGGTGGTGCCTTACTGCGTGATTTAGACCGTTTATTGATGCAAGAAACTGGAATTCCAGTCATGGTGGCGGACGATCCTCTGACCTGCGTAGCGCGTGGTGGTGGTAAAGCCCTTGAAATGATTGATATGCACGGCGGCGATCTGTTCTCCGAAGAAACCTAATCTAACTTCGGTATGGGGCGGTTAATCACCGCCTTAGCTTTCCTATGAAGCCTATTTTTGTTCGTGGTATTTCGAACCAGTTCCGTTTAACACTGGCAATTATCCTGTCGGTGATTTTGCTCGCCGCAAATCACCGTCTCGAGCCTGCCCGTGAATCCCTTTCATCTGCCTTAAGTCCCATCCAATACCTTGCGAGTGTGCCCAGTGCGATCCTCGATTGGTCATCGGAGAGTTTTGCTACCCGCAATATGCTGGCATTGCAAAATAAAGAGTTGTTAAGGCAGCAATTATTAATGAGTGAACGTCTGCAGCGTTTCGAGCATCTGCGTCAGGAAAACGAGCGTTTACGCGCCCTGTTGGGGTCGCCTGCCTATCAGGATTCCCGCAAGATGGTGGCCGAAGTGATGGAGGTGGCTAGCGATCCTTCTCACCATTATGTGGTGCTGAACCACGGTTCGCGCAGTGGGGTATTTGTCGGTCAACCCGTTGTTGATGCTCAGGGCGTAGTCGGTCAAGTTGTACAGGTTAGTGAGATGACCAGCCGCGTGCTCTTGCTCTCCGATGTGTCCCACGGTTTACCCGTGCGAATTACCCGTAACGATGTGCGTTTAGTGGCTAACGGTACCGGTGAGCTCGATGAGATTGAACTGCGCCATGTGGCCAAGAGTACCGATATTCGCGTTGGCGATTTATTAGTGACCTCAGGCCTTGGTAATCGCTTTCCCGAAGGTTATCCGGTGGCGCGGGTCATGGAAGTCTTAACCGAAGATGGTCAGAGCTATGCGCGTGTCACGGCTCAGCCGTTAGCGGCGCTCGATAGGATTCGTTATCTGCTGTTGATTTGGCCATCCCCAGATTCTGGCGTGACTTTACCGAACCAACTCCCTGTGCCTGCGGCGGATCATCCTGCGGAAGAAGCTAAACCCGATGCCGGCACTGGCAGTACTAATCCTCAAGGGGCAGCTGCTAATGCGAGTGCGCCTAGTAACGCAGCTCCTAATACCACGGCTCCTAATACGACAGTGCCTAATACTGGTGCGACGCCAAGCAATGCTAATGGTGCATCGAATGCAGCCATCACTCAACCGCCAGCCGAGGTGCACTAATGAGTTTACAAGCTGCTAACGGCAGATTCGTGGTATGGCTGACCTTATTTGTTGGATTATTAAGTCAAATTATGCCTTTGCCTACGATTGTCGAAGCCTGGCGTCCCGATTGGCTATTGATGATCTTAATTTATTGGTCCATTGCGCTGCCCCATAGATATAACATTCTCACGGCCTGGCTGATGGGATTGGCCCTCGATATTCTGCTCGGCGCCACCTTAGGCGTGCGCTCGCTGGCCATGTCGCTGGTGATTTATATTGCGATTTTGCATTGTCAGCGTTTACGTAACTTCCCTAAGTGGCAACAGTCGCTGGTGGTGATGGTGCTGATCGTTATCTATCACCTGATCATCTACTGGGTCGAGTTTGTGATGGATGGCGCTAAGTTCCATACGGATCTGTTTTTACCCGCACTATCTGGGTTGGCATTCTGGCCATGGATTTTTTGGATTTTACGTCGTGTTCGACGTCATTATAAGGTTCGTTAGTCGTGAATTTAGTCTTAGCCTCAACCTCGCCGCGCCGTAAAGAGTTATTGACTCATATTGGTTTAGGCCGCGCCGAGTTTCGCTTTACCCAAGTGGCACCGGATATTGACGAAACGCCTAAAGCTGGCGAGTTGCCTCGGGACTATGTTCAGCGGCTCGCGGCCGAAAAGGCACTGGCAGGGCTTGCATTATGCTCAGGCATGTCACAGCCTGCTGTATTAGGTTCTGATACTATCGTCGTGCTTGAAAATGAAATATTAGGTAAGCCTGTCGATGAGGCCGATGCCAAGCGGGTACTGCGCGCACTTTCGGGTAAGGCGCACACTGTGATGACAGCTGTCGCCTTAGCTAAGGCTGACCAAACCTCTGTGCGTTTAGTCGAAACCTTAGTGCGTTTTTGCGTGCTGTCGGACGCCGACATCGATGCCTACGTTGCCTCACAGGAGCCAATGGATAAGGCGGGCAGCTATGGGATCCAAGGTTTGGGCGGTTGTTTTGTCGAATCTATTGAGGGCAGTTACTCCTGCGTGGTGGGCTTGCCATTAGTGGAGACTCGCGAACTGTTATCCGAGGCGGGCATACGCTAATGGATACAATACAAGGCGTTAGTTGAGTATCCGCTAGACAAACTTCTGTGATATAGGTTTTCAGGCTTAACACATACTGAGATTAATTTAATTTCCCTAATGGGGTGAGTCGTGAATACCGGTCGCTTAAATCCGAATAAAGTTCAGCGCAAGATGGGTTCAGAATTACTGATTAACGTAACCCCATCTGAGGCACGTGTAGCTCTGGTTGAGCATGGCGTGCTGCAAGAAGTCCATATCGAGAGGCGCATGAAGCGCGGTCTAGTGGGCAATATTTACAAGGGCAAAATCAGCCGTGTGTTGCCCGGCATGCAAGCCGCCTTTGTGGATATTGGCTTAGATAAAGCCGCGTTTTTACATGCCTCCGATATTGTGCCGCACACCGAATGCGTGGCCGATGTGGAAAAAGGCCATTTTGTGGTCCGTGATATCGCCGAGTTGGTTCGCCAAGGGCAAGATATTATGGTGCAGGTGGTAAAAGATCCGCTCGGCACTAAAGGTGCGCGCCTGACCACAGATATCACCCTGCCTTCCCGTTATCTGGTATTTATGCCCGGCTCAAGCCATGTAGGGGTCTCCCAGCGGATTGAGCAGGAAGAAGAGCGCAGTCGTCTTAAGAAAATCACTCTGCCTTTCGTCGATGAAGACGGAGGCTTTATTATCCGCACCGCCGCCGAAGGCGTAGGTGAGGACGAACTTGCTCAGGATGCGGCTTTTTTGCGCCGAGTATGGTCTAAGGTCTCCGAACGTCGTCAGCGCCGTGGTGTGGCACTCTTGTATCAAGACCTCGCCCTGCCAGTGCGGATTGTGCGCGACTTTGTCGGAACCGAGCTCGATAGAATTCAAGTCGATTCGCGCCGCACCTTTGCCGAGCTGCAAGCCTTCGCTCAAGAGTTTATGCCGGAAATCGCCGACAAGATTGAGCACTATTCAGGACCAGCTCCAATTTTCGATCTCTACGATGTGGAGAATGAAATCCAGCGCGCCCTAGGTCGCAAGGTCGAGCTCAAATCGGGCGGCTATCTGATTATCGATCAGACCGAGGCCATGACCACGGTCGATATTAACACTGGTGCCTTTGTCGGCCACCGTAATCTTGAAGAAACCATCTTCAACACTAACCTCGAAGCGACCCAAGCCATCGCGCGGCAACTGCGGCTACGTAATCTCGGCGGCATCATCATTATCGACTTTATCGATATGCTGAGTGACGAGCATAAAACGCGGGTACTCAATAGCTTAAATAGCGCGCTCGCTAAAGACAGAGTCAAGACGAATGTCAGTGGCTTCTCGGGTCTGGGATTAGTCGAAATGACCCGTAAGCGCACCCGAGAAAGCTTGGAGCATGTGCTGTGCGGTGAATGCCCTGCCTGTCAGAGCACGGGTAGCATGAAGACGGTTGAAACGGTTTCCTACGAAATCTTCCGCGAAATCATCCGCTTGAATCGAGCCTATGACGCCGATGAGTTTTTGCTTTACTGCTCGCCCGCTGTGTATAACAGCTTAAGTGGCGATGAAAGTCATCTGGTCGCCGAGCTTGAGGTCTACATAGGTAAACGCATTCGCCTGCAAAATGAGCCCATGTATTCCCAGCATAAATACGACGTGGTGATGATGTAGTGGCAACGCTTTTTACTGCGAAAAAACTAAGCCGTTTTTGTTGGCAATTACTGGCGCTGATCTTAGTCTTGTTTGCCCTGACGGTAAGCTTGATCCGCGGATTATTGCCCCAAGTCGACGGTGTGCGTCAGCAGTTAGTTGAGTATGTAAAAAGCGAATATCAAATTGATGTGCAGGTCGGCGAGTTATCCGCCCAGTGGCAGGCCTTTGGCCCGGCCGTGACTGTCGATAATCTGGTTATCCCACCGCAGGAAAAACTCCCCGTCACAGTGCTGGTCAAGAATGTCCAAATTAAATTGGATTTTTGGCAATCGCTACTGACGACCAGCCCACGCATCGAAGATGTGAATTTCGATGGCGTTCATATTGCCCTCGATATCGACAAATTATCGGGCAATAAAGCGCAGGGCGCGGCCAATCAAACTTCGCAAACCGATTGGTTATATAAATTACTCCTAAAGCAGCTCGAGCGTTTTTCGCTGACGGATGCCTCGGTGCAACTGCTTAGTTTGCAGCATGAATATCGACCCATCCACATTCGCCACCTTAACTGGCGTAATAGTGGTGAGCGCCACCGCGGCGCAGGGGAAATTTACCTCGATAATAATGCCATGGTAAATGAGTCGCTGGGTTTGCAACTCGATCTTCAGGGTGACGCAACTGCGCCTGATACGTTGAAGGGGCAAATCTATCTTGCGGCCCAGTCCTTAGATTTGGGCGAATGGGCATCACGCCAACCGAATCCCTATGATCCGAGCAAGAAGTTACCCTTAGAAGGGGTGGTCAATCTTAAGGCGTGGTTTGATTTTGCCCATCGTAGCATCAGCGCGGGCTTAGTGCAGTTTGAACCCAGTTGGCTGCAATGGTCGATGGAAGGTGAGCCGCAAAAGTTTGAAATCCAGTCCGGCAGCATTAGTTGGCTACCTAAGGAAACAGGCTGGGAGATCCGCAGTGCGGATTTGGATTTTGTGACCAACGGCGAGCATTGGCCTGACCTTAAGCTTGCGGCCAAGCAGCAAGACGATGCTTTTTATGCCTATGTGAGTCGCTTGGATTTACCGACCCTATTCCCACTCTTGCCATTATTTCCGGGCGTCGATTTAGCCGTACTGCAGCAGTGGTTTCACCTCGCTCCGGAGGGGAGTGTCGGGCCGATTCGCCTCTATCAAAGCGCCAAGCAGCCCTTGCTGGCCAGTACTCATATCAAGCAATTGCATTGGCAGAAAGTCGGAGGCATACCTAACACCAACCCTTTAGAGTTAGCATTGCAGTGGCAGCATGACAGTTTAGTGTTTTCACTGCCCGAGCAAACCTATACCCTCAATTATGGCGAACAGTTTTCAGCGCCTTTAGTGCTGCATGGCGCTGCGTTAACCGGCGCTTTCGACACCCAAAAGGCGACCTTATCCGTGCCTCAGGTGCAGCTTGAAAACGACGATATTGGCGTTTCCGCCGCCTTAAAACTGGATTTTAGCGCTGAAACCAGTATGTCACTCGCCGCCAATGTGGCCGTCAAAAATGCCGCCAATGCGGATAGATACTTCCCCGTCAAAGCCATGGGCGAGGCGCTGGTGGAATATTTGGATGGTGCTATCAAGGCGGGTCAGAGCCAAAACGCACAAGTGTTATGGCAGGGCGCCTTAGCTCATTTTCCCTTCGAGGATAATAGTGGAGTCTTCCAAGCGGCCTTTACCTTAGAGAACGCCGTGTACCAATTCCAACCCGATTGGCCAGCGGTGACTGAGCTTTCTCTCGATGCCTTATTTGAAAATGCCCGCATGGATATCTGGGTCAACCAAGGCAAATTGATGAATGTGGTGGCCGATGGTGCCCATGTGTTTATCCCCGAATTAGGCGAGCATTCGCTGTTAAAAATTCAGGCCGATCTCGCCACCAATGGTAGCGCCGCCACCCAAGTGTTGCAGGCATCACCCCTTGCCGATACTGTGGGCAAGACCTTAAGCGTCGTACAAGTGCAGGGCGCGGTCACAGGTAGTTTAGACATCAGCATTCCCTTATACGAGGGTGAGGCCGAGGATATCCGTGGTCAAATTGCCTTTGATAATACGCCAGTCTTTATTGCCCAGCCTGGTTTGCAGCTTAAGGCGGTGACGGGCACAGTGCAGTTTGCGAATGAGATTGTAGAAGGCAAAGGCATTCAATCGCGCCTATTTGAGCAGCCCTTCGAATTTAGTTTTGCCACTAAACCCGAAGGCAAAGATTTTGCGCTTAATGTGGATATGAAGAGCCGTTGGGATCTCAGCCGATTACCACAAGAGCTGCAAAATCCCTTGAGTGAGTTTTACCAAGGTAAAGTTGCTTGGGGTGGCAACTTGAATATGGTGTTCGACGATCAAGGCTATCAAATTCAAGCCAATGTGGGTTCGGATCTGGTTGGCGCAAGCTTGAAATTACCGGGTGCCTTTGCAAAACCCGAAGATGAACCTAGACCCCTAATGGCGGAATTTTCTGGCGATCAACAAACGGCGACGCTCAGGGTTAAACTGGATAAGCAGGCCGAGTTTGTCGGTGGCTTCGAGGCCGAAAAGGGCACCCAATTTAGCTATTTTGATTTGTTATTGGGTCGACTCTTCGATGCAGGCGAGGTGCCCAATACCGAGCAGGGACATATCCAGATCGATGTGACCAGCGGCAAACTCATCAATTGGTTGCCAGTGATCAATGCCTTTGTCGGCACTGATCATCAGCCTGTCCGTACTGGTATTTTGGTCGAGGAGGCGAGCCATTCAGCTTTGTTCCCCTCGGTTGCTGGGATTGATGCTAATATCGGCAAGTTTGATTTATTGGGGCAAGGGCTGACCGAACTCAGATTGAGTGCCAAGCCAAACGAAAATGGCTGGCGTTTCGATGCCGTGGCCAGCGAGTTTGAGGGCACGGTCGATTTTTATCCGAATTGGATGACCCAGGGCTTAAAAGTTACCGCCAATAAGTTTTATTTCTCCCCCGAAGTTAAACCCGAAGGGGAAGGCGATTTCGCTGCGGACCAGGTGCTCACCAATTTACCGCCCGTCGCGGTGAATGTGGAAGATTTTCGTTTCTTCGATAAACCCTTTGGCAAGCTGGTACTGCAGGCGAGCCCACAAGCTTCGGGCTATCGAATTCAAACACTGTCTTTGACGACGCCAGAGGTGTCATTACAGGGGAATGGTATTTGGCAGCAACAGAATGGTCAGAACCAAACTGAATTAACGGTGAGTTTGAACGCCAGCCAGTTTAATTATTTGAGTCAGCAATTAGGCATCGACCCTGGAGTGAATGAGGCGCCACTTAAGGTGAATGCCGAGCTAGCTTGGCAGGGGGCGCCCTATGCGTTTTCCCTCGAAACCTTAAACGGAAAAATGAAGTTTGAGCTGGGTAAGGGGCATTTATCCCAAGTGAGCGATAAGGGCGCGCGGATTTTTTCTCTGTTCAGCCTCGACTCATTAGTGCGTAAGTTATCCTTAGATTTCAGTGATGTGTTCGGCCAGGGCATGTACTTCAACTCTTTTAGTGGCAATCTACAAATCGATAATGGTGTGGTTAAAACCACGGATACCGAAATGGATGCGATTGCGGGCAATATGAAGGTGCGTGGCTATACGGATCTCACCAGCGAAAGCTTAAATTACGATATCCGCTTTGTGCCGCAGTTGGCGTCGAGTGTGCCGACTGTAGTGCTGATCAGCACCAGCGCTTGGACACTAGGCCTTGGCGCTTTTGCGCTTACCAAAGTGCTCGAACCTGTGATTGAGGTGATTTCTGAAATCCGTTTCCGTGTGACCGGCACTATGTCTGAGCCAGTGGTGGAAGAGCTCGAACGTAAGAGTAAAGAGATCGAGATCCCCGAGTCGATTCTGCCGATGGTGGGGGGCGAATTGCCTGCACCAACCGAGGGCGCTGAGCCTAAAACCGATGCCGAACCTGTCAACAACAGCGCCCCAGTAAAGGCCGAAGGTAAACAACAGGCTGAGCCCGAAAAAAACAATGAGCAGCCTGCGCCAGATGCTGATAAACCTAAAGAGGAACCTGCAAAAGCAGTCGAAGAGATGTCGCCGCAAACGCAGACTCCTCTCGATGCTCAGCCATCTGAGCCGCCCCAAGTCGAACCAGATCAGCCTAAGCCTGTGAGCCCTAAGGTGGCATTGTCGATAAACACAATTCAAGGAGATAGCCATGCGCATCAGCCTGTTGCAATGTCAGAGCAGTCGCGACGTCAGCGCGAATCTGTTGTTTATCGAATCGCAGCTTGAGGAATTAACCCGTCAGCGTCTGCAATGGGATAAAGATGCTCCTCATTTAGTGGTGCTGCCAGAATGCAGCCTGCTGTTTGGTGGCCATGAGAGTCAGCAACTCGCCTATGCCGGCGACAGTCATCTTAGCCCGTTAAAATCTGCCTTAAGTGCCTTAGCCGCCCGTTACTGCGTGTATATGGTGGCGGGAACCATCCCCGCGCTGGCGGAGGATGGGCGAGTCTACAGCCGTTGTTATCTGTTTGATGATAAAGGTGATACCTTAGGGCAATACGATAAACTGCATCTGTTTGATGTGGATGTTGCCGACGGCACTAAGCAATACCGCGAGAGTGAAACCTTCTGCCCCGGCAATCATATCAGCGTCATCGACACCCCGTTTGGCAAAATTGGCTTGACCATCTGTTATGATTTACGCTTTCCGGATTTATTCAGGGCGCTGCGCCTCGCGGGAGCCGAGATTATTACCGTGCCTTCGGCCTTTACTAAGGTCACGGGAGAAGCCCATTGGCAGGTATTATTACAGGCCAGAGCCATTGAAACCCAATGCTTTATTTTGGCCGCTGCCCAATGGGGCGCACACAACGAAGGCAGTCGCGAGACCTGGGGGCAGAGCATGGTAATAGGTCCTTGGGGCGAGGTGATTGCCGAGCAGAAAACCGGTACAGGTTGGGTGCATGCCGATATCGATGTGGCCGAGGTGCACAGCATCCGCAGTAAAATGCCCGTGGCGCAACATAATCGCTTTACTGCACCGAACCTTAAGCCTTGAACAGATTAAGCCTTGAACGATTAAGCCTTCAACAGATTTAGATGAAATAGACTCACAGCGAATTTAAGTTATTTTAAAAATGAGTGAGTTGCCAATTTTAGCCAAGCTTTCAGAGAGAACCGCGATGCCTTTTTTAGCACAAGTAGAGCAAAGTTTATTAAAGGGTGGCTTAGCCCTAGATGGGTTACAGAGTTATTTAAACACCATACATCAACATAAAGTCGATTTTTCCGATCTCTATTTCCAAGGTAGTCGCCATGAATCTTGGGTGCTCGAAGATGGCATTATTAAAGATGGTAGCTTCCATATCGAGCGTGGCGTCGGTGTGCGTGCCATCAGCGGCGAGAAAACCGGTTTTGCCTATGCCGATGATATTACACCAGCGGCATTAAGCGCTGCGGCCGAGGCGGCGCGTGGTATTGCTGGGGCGGGTGAGCAGGCCAAGGTGCAGGCTTTCAAACGTCAACAAGCCTTGGCGCTGTACGATAGTCTCGACCCTATCGCTGCCATGGAAGAAGTGAAAAAAATCAATCTGCTGAAAGAGGCCGATGCCTATATCCGTAGCCTCGACAGCCGCATTATCCAAGTGGTCATTAGCCTAGCGGGTGTGCACGAAGAAATTCTGGTTGCCGCCAGTGACGGTACCTTGGCCGCCGATATTCGCCCGTTAGTGCGCTTTAATTGCAGCGTCATTTTAGAAGAAAATGGCAAGCGTGAACGTGGCAGCGCCGGTGGCGGTGGTCGTCACGATTACAGCGTGTTTATGGTGACGGATGAAACCGGTTTACCTATGTGCTTTGCCTTCGCCCGCGAAGCGGTGCGTCAGGCGCAAGTCAACCTCAACGCCATCGATGCGCCAGCCGGAGAGATGCCTGTGGTACTCGGTAATGGTTGGCCGGGCGTGTTACTGCACGAGGCCGTGGGTCATGGCCTAGAAGGTGACTTTAATCGCAAGGGCAGCAGCGCCTTCAGTGGCATGGTCGGCGAGCAAGTCGCTTCGAAACTGGTGACTGTAGTGGACGATGGCACGCTTGCGAATCGCCGTGGCTCACTGAGCATCGACGATGAAGGCGTACAAACCCAGAGAACCGTGTTAATCGAAGACGGTATTCTCAAAGGCTATATGCAGGATAAATTAAATGCTCGCCTGATGGGCGTGGCACCGACGGGGAATGGCCGCCGTGAATCCTATGCGCATCTGCCTATGCCTCGCATGACCAACACTTATATGACGGCGGGCGAGTCTGATCCGAGCGAGATCATCAAGTCGGTGAAGAAGGGCATTTATGCGCCTAACTTTGGTGGCGGTCAGGTGGATATCACCTCAGGCAAGTTCGTGTTCTCCGCTTCTGAAGCCTATCTGATTGAAAATGGTGAAGTGACTCAAGCGATTAAGGGCGCTACCCTGATTGGTAATGGCCCAGAAGCCATGAGCCAGATCTCCATGGTGGGTAACGACATGGCCCTAGATAAGGGCGTTGGTGTGTGTGGTAAGGATGGTCAAAGCGTGCCTGTGGGTGTCGGTCAACCGACCCTCAAACTTGACCGTTTAACCGTTGGAGGTACGGCATAACCCGCTTGTTTACTGTCTAGGCAGCACTTAAGGCGGTGGGTTCTAGCCGCCTTCCATGATGGATGTTATCATTTGCAAAGGAAATTAGAGTAACTACTCTAGAGGTGTTAATGAAACTATCACGTTTGGCATGGCTGTGTTTATTGCCTTTGCCCTCGCTATTGCCGTTAGCGGCCAATGCCCAGGCCAGTAGCTTTACTGAGGCTTGGCAGCAAGTGCTTAAGGTGAGCGATAAACTCCAGGCCCAATCCCAAGAGGTGAATCGCGCCAAGGGCGAGCAAGAGGCGGGCGAGAGTTTAAATCTGCCGTCCCTCAGCCTGAATGGCAGTTATACCCACCTCGAAAAACCAATCGAATTAGATTTAAGGGATCTTAATCCCTTAGCCTCGCTTGACCCTGCGACCTTACCACCCGCACTCGGCGGCGCCTTGGCGAGTATTCCAGGTTCGTTATTTGTCACGCCATTTACCGAGCAAGATATTTTCCGCGCCAGCTTACAGGCGATGTGGCCGATTTATACTGGCGGGCAGATCACCGCGGCGCAAGGTATTCATGCCGCCATGGTGGCCGAGAAGCAACAGGAATTACAGTTAGCGACCCGCGACTTATTCACTCAGTTGGTTGACCGTTATTATGCCGTCGATGTGACTCAATCCCTCGTCAGCACCCAAACCGAGCTGGTGGCCTCCTTAACTAAGCATGTTGACCACGCGCTAGCGCTGGAGCGCGAAGGGCAAATTGCTAAGGTCGAGCGCCTGAATGCTCAAGTTGCCTTAGATAACGCTAAGGTCAATTTAGGCAGCGCCCGCCGTCAACATGAAATGGCTGTGATCGCCCTATCGCGCATGTTGCAGCAG
Source organism: Shewanella sp. MR-4 (assembly GCF_000014685.1). Lineage (NCBI taxonomy): Bacteria > Pseudomonadati > Pseudomonadota > Gammaproteobacteria > Alteromonadales > Shewanellaceae > Shewanella > Shewanella sp. MR-4. The sequence continues at coordinate 4,143,286 of NC_008321.1, read as the reverse complement.
AGCGATGTCAGCACTAACTCACCTTTATTTGTGTTGCCACAGGCGCCTTCATTGGGGGATTTGACCCAAGTGACCCTGAGCCAGCATCCTGCACTTAAACTGCTCGAGGCTAAAGAGGCGCAGGCGAATGGCTTGGTTTCCTTAGAGAAAGGCAAATATCATCCGACTGTGTTCCTCTTTGGTAATTACACCTTATATGAAGATGACAGCTTGTTTTCTAAGGTGGAGCCGGATTGGATGGTGGGTGTCGGCGTAAAAGTGCCCTTGCTGAGTCGCGATGGCCGCAGCGGTAAAGTGGAAGCGGCTAAGAGTGCCTTGCTGCAAGCCCGTTACACTAAGGCGCAGACCCGCCAAGACTTAAGTTTGCTGCTAGACCAAAGTTACCGCCAGTTATTGCAGGCTGAGGAAGAGGTCAAGGCACTGAATACCTCACTCGAACTGGCGAGTGAAAACCTGCGTTTAAGGGAAATTGCCTTTAACCAAGGGCTTTCGACTTCTATCGACAGGGTCGATGCCGAATTAAAACTGAGTGCCGTTAAAACCCAGCAGCTTGGTGCCAGTTATCGCTATGTGCAAGCCTATGCCAGATTAATGGCCATCAGTGGTCAATTAGATGAATTTATCGGTCGCAGTGCCACAGGCGCTCAATCGCAGGAGACTATCAATGCGCGCTAACAGAATCCTTGCCCTAACGGCGTTGGTCGCATTAGGCCTTATCTTAGCCTATGGGCTCAAACTGGCTTACAGCCCAGCGCCGAACCTGTTACAGGGGCAAATCGAAGCCCGTGAATATAACGTATCATCCAAAGTGCCAGGACGGGTAGAGCAGGTGCTTGTGCGCCGTGGCGATAGCGTCAGTGAAGGCGATTTGTTATTTGCCATTCATAGTCCAGAACTGGATGCCAAGTTGATGCAGGCCGAAGGCGGCCGAGATGCGGCTAAGGCGTTGCAACAGGAGGCGAATAACGGTGCCCGCACCCAAGAGGTGATGGCGGCTAAAGAGCAATGGCTCAAGGCGCAAGCGGCGGCAACGCTGGCAAAAACCACTTATACCCGAGTGGAAAATCTCTTTAACGAAGGGGTTGCCGCAAGACAGAAACGCGATGAAGCCTTTACTCAGTGGCAAGCGGCCAAGTACACAGAGCAAGCCGCATTAGCCATGTATCAAATGGCCGAAGAGGGTGCGCGGGTCGAAACCAAAGCCGCAGCGGCGGGTAATGCTCGCATGGCTGAAGGGGCGGTGAAAGAAGTCAGTGCCATTATGGCTGACAGCCAAATGCGTGCGCCTAAGTCTGGGGAAATCAGCGAAGTATTGTTGCAAGCGGGAGAGTTAGCACCGAGCGGCTTCCCTGTGGTCAGCCTTATCGACATGCAGGACGCTTGGGCAGTATTCCAAGTGCGTGAAGATCAACTCAAACGCTTTAAAAAGGGCGATAAACTGCCATTAACCATTCCTGCGCTGGATAAAACCGTGGAGTTCACCGTCGCCCATATTAGTGTGATGGGCGACTTTGCGACTTGGCGTTCAACCGAAAGTGGCCACGATTTCGATATGCGCACCTTCGAGGTGGAGCTGCGCCCAACTGCGCCGATCCCCGATCTGCGTGTCGGTATGTCTGTGCTGCTCAGTGCTGAGTAACGATTGTGGCCAAGTCACCGAGCGAGCCTAAGCCTTTGAATAAGTTTCAGAATGCGGCGCATCCTGCATCCTCTGGCTTTCTGGCGCAGCTAGTGGCATTAGTGCGCCGCGAGCTTAGGGCGCTATGGCGCGATCCTTGGCAACTGGCCCTGATCAGTTATATCCCGCTGCTCGGCATCTTGTGTCTCTGGTGGCTATTTAGTGCTGGGCTACCACGGCAATTACCCGTGGCGATTGTTGACCAAGACCACAGCCAGCTGAGCCGAATGTTGACCCGTCAACTTAAAGCCAACCCTGTCACCGAGCCGCGAAGTTTTACCGATCTCCCTTCGGCCGTTGCGGCCATGCAACAGGCGCAGGTCTATGCCGTGGTGGTGTTTCCCCATGATATGAAAAAGGATTTACTCACCGGCCATAAACCGACAATCGATGTGCGTTACAACAGCCAGTTTTTGTTGGTGGGTAAGCTGTTGTCGAGTCAAATTCAGTTGAGTCTAGGCGATGGGTTGTTGCAGATCGCAGGCCTTAAGCAGCTGATGACGGGCACGCCAAAATCCCAAGTGGCGGTGAACTTAAGCCCAGTGAAAAGCCAAACGACCGCACTGTTTAACCGTAACAATAACTACATAGGTTTTTTAGTGCCGCCGGTATTGGTCGCGCTGTGGCAGTTGTTATCCATGTTGGTGATGGCCAACAGCTTAAATCGCGAGTTGCAACTTAATGCCGCGCATTCAGAGGAGGGGCTCTCCAATCGATTGACCGAGCATTTTTGGCCTAAAGTGTTGGCTAAAATCCTGTTATTTACCCCGATATTGATGCTCCAAGGCGGGTTTATCCTCGCTTGGCTGTATCTGTATCTGGCTTTGCCTTTTGCGGGCAGTTTAGCGCTGCTGCTAGTTGCTCAGTTGTTCATGCTGCTGGCGGTGTGGAGCCTTGTGTTGTTTATCTTTGTGCTGATGCGTGATAGCGCGCGGGTCATCAGTTTTTGTACTGCGCTGTTTGCGCCAGCCTTTGCTTTTATGGGGATCACTTTCCCCACCCATGAAATGCCGCAACTCGCCCAGTGGTGGCGACTCATCATGCCATCGAGCCATTATATTGAGTCCCATGTGAGCGTGGTGAGTTATGGCGCGGCGTGGCCGACGGTAGCGCAGCAATTGAGTAGTTATTGGGGTTTTATCGGTTTATTGCCGCTGATTTATCTCTTGGCTCACAAATTACTGCCGATGACGGTAAAAGCTCAGGCTGAAGCGGCGGAATACGACGCGGCGCCTCTGCCTGCGAAGGGGCAATAGCATGAATTTATGGCAGTTAGTGCTGACAGAATTAAAGGCGATTGTGAGTGACAAGGCGATTGCCGTGACCCTATTCGGCGGAGTGCTGTTTTATTCTGTGCTCTATCCCTTGCCTTACTTGCATCAAGTCCCAACAGAACAACAGCTTATCGTGGTGGATTTAGATCATTCCTCCCTGAGTCGTCAACTTATTCGCCATGCGGATGCCAGCGCTAAAATCCAAGTAATAGGCCAAGTGGGCTCCATTACCGAGGCGAAGCGTTTTATCGAAACAGGTAAAGCCCATGGTTTATTGGTGATCCCCGAAGGATTTCGCCGCGACTTGCTGCTGGGCAAGGGCGTGACCTTAAGCTACGGCGGCGATGCCAGTTACTTCTTGATTTATTCGGCGGTGGCCGAGGGACTTGTCAGCGCGGGAATGGATGCGGGTAAGCAAGTGCAGTTAATTGGGATGCTCGCACAGGGGAAAAATCCAAAAGAAGCCGAGCAGAACCTGAACTCGCTGCATTTAAATAGTGTGCCTGCCTTTAACCCTAGCCTAGGTTATACCCCCTACGTGGTGCCAGGGCTGTTCTTACTTATCCTGCATCAAACCTTGTTGATTGGAACCGGGATCCTCGGTGCGGGGCAGTGGCGCAACCGCAGCTATTGGCAGCAGGTGTCGCCGCTGCAATTGGTCTGTGGTCGTATTCTTGCCTTTATGTTGATTTATATGGTGTTTACCAGCTTTTATGTGGGGTATTGCTACCACTGGTATAAGGTGAGTATTCAGGCGAGTCTTGGTTTAGTAGCGCTATGGTTGCTGCCGTTCTTATTGGCGACGGCCGCGGCTGGGGTTGCGATGAGCACGCTGTTTAGCCGCCGTGACCTACCGACTCAAGTATTGCTGTTGATTTCTATGCCGATTCTGTTCGTCTCCGGCTTTGTCTGGCCGATTGCTTTAATCCCCGAGCCTTTGGTGCTGGGCTCGCAGATAATCCCTGCGGTGCCCGCTATTATGGGGATGTTGGAGCTGAACCAAATGGGCGCAAGTTGGGCGAGTGTGCTGCCTAAATGGTTACAGCTTTGGGGCTTGTTTGTGCTGTTTTTTGGTCTTGCAATTTTAGGTATTAAGCGTCGGGCACGGGCATTAGCTGAACCAAGTACATCCTAGGCGGCGCTGTTATTCGTACCAACAAAACACTGATTTTTATGTTTGTATTAAATTTGTTATTGGATATTAGGCAGATATAGATATAATCGTCCGGCAAAAAATTAAACAGGGGCCGTTTAATTTTGAAGCAGTTGCTTCATTTTTTTATCGCATCAAAAGGAAGATGAAATGCGTAAAATTACTTTATTCTCTCTGGCCATGGGTACTTGTCTATTAACCGCCTGCGCCGCTAAACCTCCCATCGTTGCACAAGAAAAAACCGTTGAAGTCGATGGTATCAACCTCGTTTTTGGCGGTAGCTACGATACTGAACGCAAAAATATTTCACTGTCTGTGAATGGCGACTCAGTGATGAAAGGCACTTTTCCTCCCTATACGCCAACCCAAAATCTCAGTGGTAAGTACAAGGGGTACACCATCTCTAGCCAATGTTATTTTGGCTCAGTGCTGAGCAGCCAAGGTGGTGCTTTTGGGGCGATTGCTGGCGTGATCCAATCGACTAAATCCAGCTCGGGCGATAAATGCGACATGCTGGTTAACGGTAAAATCGTCGAAAGCCTTTACTTCTAAGCATCCCACATATCGCTACATGGCCCCTGTTCCCATGTGAATAGTTGTATCGAACTCGGTAGGCTGTTTAAAAAAAAGGGAGTACCCAAATAAACTAGGTACTCCAAGAAAATAATGAGGGAGAAAATAGTGTTAGAACTTGTAGTCTAGGGTGAGGTAAACCTGTTGACTGTTGTTGATTTCATTGCCGTTTTCTTCATAGTCTTGGGCTAAATAACGGTAGCCAAGATCCGATGAGAAATGCTCGCTCCATTTGTACTGCATACCAACTTGACCGCCATATACAAAATCGGTTGCCGATTTGCCTGAGACTTTGTTGTCGTTGGCACCAATACTAACCCCGGCAAACAGGTTAACGTCTTTATGTACTGGTAACAGGTAGTCATAGGACACTAACCAGCTGTACTGTTCCTGCTTAAACTTTTCATTGGCAAAGTTGAATTTGTCTTCCATATAACCAAACGTACCAGTGATACGGTGGTTTTGCTCAATCAACATACCAATGCGGGCTTGATAGCTTAGGTCTTCGGTGTCTTTGTTGATAACACCTTCAATCTCATCTGCTTGATAACCTAAACCCATACCTGCAAAGTAATCGATCTCGACGGCTTGAACACTGCTAGTCAGTAACGCTGCACCTGCTGCCATCATCATAATTTTATTCAGTTTCATCATGGACTCCTAAGACTGCTAAGTCGTTTTATCAAAATCATATCGGGTTGATGGAACCTACTTTACGGCAACCTCTTAACGAGGATAAGCCCATAACAGCGTGTCTCTTTGTCTCAAAAAACGCGACAATCAGATCAAACTCACACAGATAAGTACAAAATTTGTACTCTTCTTAAGCGAAGGGGCCATTTCTGAGAGCTTTCGAAATAGTAAGATTTTTTTATCTGCCTAAAGCACAGATAGGCAACTTAATGCCTTGATTGGGTTGTCTTCGACTCTGTTTTGGGGGAGAATGCGCGCCGCAAAAATAACCGGGGTATTCAGTATCCCGGTTATTTTCTTTTTGAGCGTATGGGTTTTAAACCAATTGAGGCCGGTAAACATCCGGAAATGATATGAGGTTCGTTTGAACCTACTTTACTGAGGACAATTCAATGGGGCTGTTGTTTACCGGATGTTCGGTAGTTGCCGTAAATCAATCTGTTGCGTTTGCAATTCCACCTGCTGCAAAAGGAGGTTGGATATGAGCCAACAAAATCCAGGCTTAAAGCAAAGCCTTAGTCTGTGGCAAGTGGTTGTGATGGGATTAGCCTATCTCACGCCTATGGCCGTGTTTGACACCTTTGGCATTGTCTCCGAGATCACCTCAGGCCATGTGGCCACTTCTTACCTGCTCGCGTTAGCGGGGATCCTGTTTACCGCCTTTAGCTACGGTCACTTAGTACGTAAATATCCCTATGCTGGCTCGGCCTATACCTATGCGCAAAAAACCTTTAGCCCGAATGTCGGCTTTATGGTGGGCTGGTCATCGCTGCTCGATTATATGTTTATGCCGATGATCAATATGTTGCTGGCAAAGATTTACCTCACGGCCATGTTCCCTAACGTCGAACCGTGGATTTTTATCTTTGGTTTAGTCGCTGTAATGACGGTATTAAACCTGAGGGGCATAGATTTAGTGGCCAATTTTAATGGCGTTATCGTATTCGCCCAGATAGCCATTATCTTAGTGTTTATCGGCCTAATGGCCCACAGCCTGTCCCTTGGCGAAGGTGAAGGTGTGATTGCCAGTGTGCGTCCATTCTATTCCGAAGAGATAAGCCTTGCGCCGCTGTTTACTGGCGCGACTATTCTGTGTTTCTCCTTCTTAGGTTTCGATGGCTTAAGTTCGTTGAGTGAAGAAACCAAGGACGCTAAGCGAGTCATCCCCCGCGCTATCGTGCTGACGGCGCTGATTGGCGGCGTGATTTTTGTCAGCGTGTCCTATTTCTTACAGCTGTTTTTCCCTGATATTTCTCGCTTCCAGCAGTTAGATGCTGTGCTGCCTGAGATAGCCCTGTATGTGGGTGGTAATTTATTCCAGTCAGTGGTGCTGGTGGCCACCACCATTGCGGTGTTGGCCTCGGGCATGGCCGCCCATGCGGGTGTGGCACGTATTCTCTACGTGATGGGTCGCGACAATATGCTGCCCAATAAAGGCTTTGGTTATATTCACCCCAAATGGCGCACGCCGGCATTTAACGTGATTCTGGTGGGATTACTGGCGCTTTCGGCGGTGTCCTTCGATCTCGAAATGGCACTGGCGCTCGTCAACTTCGGGGCGCTGGTGGCCTTTACCTTTGTGAACCTGTCGGTAATAGTGCAGTTTTATATTAAAGAGAAACGCAACCAATCCTTGAAAGACCACTTTCAATACTTCGTCTTACCCTTGTGCGGCGCGGCGACTATTGGTGTGCTGTGGCTAAACCTTGAACCTCAGTCCCTAGAGCTTGGCTTGATTTGGGCGGCAGTTGGGGTCTTGTACTTGGCGCTGCGAAGCCTGCGTTTACGCAAGACAGTAGAGTTACAGAATTAACCAATAGATTGAGCTAGAAAGTAAAAGACCCGCAGTTGCGGGTCTTTTGGTTTTACAGTGTCGGCACGGTAAAGTTGAGGGAGGTCTTAACTTGCTTGGGCGTAGTGGTCACTATGCTGATTTGACTCCCCGCCGAGGCGGTAAAACTGAGTGGTGTGCCTAAGCCATTCTTGCCAGTGAGAGTATTGGCTACCTCAATGATATCTGGCGTACCGTTACAATCGACGCAGAGCTCGATTTGGGTCTTAGCAGGCATAATTTGTTTGGCGCTGTCATGTACAAATACCACAAACTCAGACTCGGCACCTGCGGCAACAGGTTTAATATCATTAACGCTTGCGAGGAACACGCCATCCTGCTGCACACTGATATAAGCCTGCGAGCCAGACATGCTTAGCACCAAAGCCTTACGAATGTAGATTTTATTCGCTTGACCAGTGCCACAGAGGCTGCCTTCACATTGAGGGCCGTTAAACTTGCCATCGGCAACGGGATAGGTCTCGCGGGCGAGGTTATCGAAATAAGGTTCACCGCTGTCGCGGCTAAAGTTTTCATTATCATCACGAAACGCCGTCGGTAAGTCGCTAAAACCGCTATTGTGGAAGGTTTCCACATCCATTCCATTGCCGCTGCAGTGAGTTGCTACACCATTGAATAAGCAGGCGTTAGTGATAGCACCACCATCGGCACTATCAAACTGATTGTTACCGTTAGTGTCGAAGAAGGTTTCGTGACCTAAGGCGTAGGCCAAAATGGTAATACGGTGATCTTGAGGGCGATAAGCGCCTGAAGTCCAAGTCACGCTACAGGCGCCATTTTGCGTTAGGCAGCTTGGGGCGATTTGGCCACCTTCGGTGTTGAAGTTAACCGTAGTATCATCGGGCGCTGGGTTCCCAAAACTATCCGACAGTCTGGCGGTAATAGTCGCGGTTTCACCGTCATAATCGCCCGCTTCGGGGTTGGATATTGTCGTAGAAAGACTAAAGCCAAGCTGCTGTGGCAGGCCAGTATTAACTGTTAATTGCTCAGATTGGCTAGTGATCACTTCTTTGGTATCGGCATCCACTGCGCTGGCGACCACGCGAACTGGGGTCGGCACTGTGCCTGAGAGCACGCGCACACTAGCGATACCTTGGGCGTTTGTTTGCCCCTCGGCATTGGCGCTGCCATTGGCAAAACTTAAACCGCCGACCACAGTATCTAAACTAAAACTAACCTTTTGCTGCGCTGCTGGCTGGCCATTGGCGCTGGTGACTTTAAAGCTCACCAGTGATGATTCGCTCGACCCAGTTCCACCTGCGCCTTTAATGCGAATTTGGTTGGGCTCGGCCGCTTCAAAGCTCAGACTGGCTAAGGTTTGACGTTGAAGCGTAAAGGGGAAGTTCGCTGTCAGCGTTTGATTACCCACGACTGTGGTCGCGACGATTTGATCGTTACGTTCGCTATTCCCGCTGCAGCTGGTGTCTTGGAAGGTCGAGCTGGCATTGCCCGATAGCGTCGTGACAGGCGAGTCTAAGCTCGCATTATTGCTGGCAGTACAGTCAGAGCTAAAACTGATGGATGACGGCGTCTGTACGCGAGTGACAGTGCCATCGCTGGCCTCTAACACTAAGCTTGCGGTCACGCCAAAGCTGCCGCCCGCGCTGATTTTATAGCTGCCATCGGCCTGCGCCGTTAACGTACTGGCCAGTTTTCCTTCCGTAAAACTGCTGCCATTAAAGGAGCCTAATTTTAAGGTGCCGGCTTCGTTAACCGCATCTTTGCTGAGCACTTCATACAAGCTGCTACTTTGTAGCGATTGCCCTTGATACTCCACTGTTACCGTTAAGGCGTTGGCGCCTAACTCGGTGGCACTCGGAGTATAACTGACTTGGGCAATACCTTGGCTATTGGTTAGCGCGCTGGTGGGGGTTAAGGTCGCTGAACCCGCACTGAAGGTGACCTTAGCATCGGCAATGCCGTTGCTTTCGGCATCGAGGAAAATGGCCTGCAGTTGTACGGCTTCATCAACTTTAAAGCGAGTCACTACATTCGCGCTGCTTTGAATACTGGCGCTCAGTTTTGGGGCGATGGATGCGCCAATACCGTCGATAGTGCCTGTAAATTCAAAGTTGCGAGTCGCCGATAGCGCTGTGCTGGAGTCACTTGGGGTGGTGGTTGCCGTAATCGTTCCAGCATTGATAAGCAAATCTGGATTACTCACAATAACAATGGCTTCACCATTGCTATCTGTGAGTTTGCTCTCCGGTGTTAACGCCCCAAGGTCGCTCGTAAAGTTAACTCTCTGGTTGCTGACCTTTGCTGAACCTTTGTTTAACTTGGCGACAGCACAAAAACCTGCGTCTTTAGGGAAACTTTGAAGTGAGGTAAAACTGCCGCATTGACTACCCGATAAGGTTTTAAAGTCGATAGACAGTTTGTAAATACCGTCGCTGGCATCTGTGCCACCGTTATCTTCGTCAGAGGGGCCGTTACAGCCCCAGAGTCCAAATAAGCCAATAGAAAGCAAAGTGAGATTGCAAAACGTGTTGCTAAATCGCATAAGCAAACATCCTTGTGGTGCTGAGTTAATTAGTCTTGAATTTCGCTGCGTAGGTATTTAAACAGCTCTTTTGAGGATTTGGACTCAGGGCCTTTCGCCAGCTCTTTCGTGGCTTGACGCACTAAAGTACGCAGCTTCTGTCTGTCCAACTGTGGGTAATGTTCCACTAAGGTTTGAATTTCGCTGTCGCCTTGGCTCAGTAAGCGCTCGCGCATTTTCTCGAATATTTGCAGCTTAGCGGTTTCGTTGCTGTTTTTGTTCAGCACGACAGCGAGCGCCGCTTTAATCGGCTCCACATCGACGTGACGCATCAACTTACCGATATATTGCATATGGCGACGATAGGCTTCTGTCTTCGGCTTAATCTTATGGGCTTGCTGGATGCTGTCATATAAGTGCTCGTCCAGCTCGATTTTATCTAGCTGGGTTTTGCTGAGCGACACCAATTCCATACCGACTTTTTGAGCAGCTTCGCAGTCACGCTTGTCCTCGGTTTTGCTGACATACTCTTCGTCACTGTCATAGGGTTGTTTAAAATGCTCTGAATCACCAACAATCTTCATATAGATAAAACCTCAGTTAAATAACGGCCTAATAATAACATCTCCCGCCAAAAATCGCCTAACGAAAGCGCGTGCGCCATGGCTGAGATTGACGAAATAAGCGCGCAATAAATAATGAGAATGGCATGGGTGTTTGTTATGCTAACGCCATTGCCGACAACGAAAGAGTAGCTTTGTGTCTTTGAACAGAATCGATAGTGAATTGGCCGCGCTGAAAGATGCGGTTGCCGTGGCCCTCGAATATGCCAATAAATTAGGGACAAATGCCGCCGAAGTGGCGATCAGTAAACAACAGGGATTATCGGTTTCAACCCGCTTAAAAGAAGTGGAAACAGTTGAATTTAATAAAGATGGCGCCCTAGGGATTACGGTTTATCGCGATGGTTGCAAGGGCAGTTCATCGACTTCCGATCTCAGTCCCGAAGCCATTGCCCTAGCGGTGAAAGCGGCGGACGATATCGCCCGTTACACCTCGGCCGACCCCTTTAGCGGTTTAGCCGACAAAGCCTTAATGGCGACCGAGATCCGCGATCTTAAGCTCTATTATCCTGAAGATATTTCTCCCGACGAATTAGCCCAATTGGCGATTCGCGCCGAAACTGCGGCGCTCGATGCCGATCCGCGCATCAATAACTCCGATGGTGCCAGCGCAAACGCCCACACTTCGGTCAAGGTTTACGGTAATAGCCACGGCTTCTTAAATGGTTATTGCAGCTCGCGTTATAGCTTAAGTTGCAGCGTGATCGGTGAAGACTCCGACGGCAGCATGCAGCGGGATTACGATTACACTATCGCCCGTAAATTCAGTGAGATGCTATCTCCAGAATCCGTTGGCTTGAAAACCGCACAAAAGACAGTGAGCCGTTTAGGCGCGCGTAAGATTGCGACTTCGCGTTTACCCATTCTGCTTTCGCCTGAAATCGCCACAGGGCTCATCGGTCATTTAGTCGGCGCGATCAGCGGTGGTAGCTTGTACCGTAAATCCAGCTTCCTGTTGGATGCGATTCACACCCAAATCTTCCCCGATTGGTTCAACATTGAAGAACAGCCGCATCTGTTGGGCGCGCTCGCCAGTGCCAACTACGATAGCGAAGGTGTAGCGACGCAAGATAGACGCATCATCGACCGGGGTATGTTAGAAAGCTATCTGCTGACCAGCTATTCGGCGCGCAAACTAGGCTTAACCAATACAGGCCATGCGGGCGGCATCTACAACTGGACGCTGGCGCACACCGGCCAAAGCTTCGATGAGCTAGTCAAAGGCATGGGCACTGGCCTGATTGTCACTGAAGTGATGGGCCAAGGCGTGAATATGGTGACGGGGGATTATTCCCGCGGCGCCGCTGGTTTTTATGTGGAAAATGGCGAAGTGCAGTTCCCCGTCGAAGAGATCACTATCGCGGGCAACTTGAAGGATATGTTCCGTGGTATTCAGGCGGTCAGTAAGGACTTCGATTTACGTTCGTCTATCCGCACCGGCGGGATCTTATTATCCGAGATGAAGGTCGCAGGTAACTGATTGAGTTAACCCAATTGAGTCATTCAGTCTAACGGTTCAGCGTTAACGGAATGAGCTTTAAACAAAAGGGCAAATGCAACTGCATTTGCCCTTTCGATTTTATGTCGTTCTACTTTTTAGAAGCGATAGCTAGCGCCTAATTCAAATGAGCGACCCGAGCCTGCGAATTGGCTAAAGCCACCACTGCTATCGGCCTTAAATTCGGCAAGGTTGACACCACCCAGTGGCAGTTCGTAGTAAGTATCAAACAGGTTGTTGATCGCAAAGGTTAAACTCAGCTCTTGCCATTTGATACTGCTGCTTAGATTTAGCAGCGAATAGCTGTCGGTCTCATTTTCTAAGCGGCGATCATCGACCTTATCCTTAGTCGCTACCCATTGCCATGACAGGCGGTTTTCCCAATCACCCAGTTGATGGCTAAGGGCTAACTCGGTTTGTAGCGGTTTGATTTGATAAAGCGGCTCGTTACCCTCATCGCGCTCGCCACGGGTGATATTCAGCTTGCCCTGCATCTGCCATTTACCGCTGTCGGTATCGGCTAATAGGTAGTTCGCACTCAACTTAGCGCCATATAGATGGGCATCTTCGTTGGTGAATTTAAGGATATTGCGTTTACCGCTGGCAAGGCCAGTACGGTTAAAGCTGCCAATCACCTCGGCATCAATATAGTCTGTGACTGCGCTATACCAAGCCGTGGTCGAGAATTGCCATTCATCGCCCGCAAACTTGTAGGCCGCGCTCAGGGTGTGGGCGGTTTCAGGCTTAAGATCGGGATTGCCCACGTAACCGTTACCGTCGCCATACCAGCCGATCATTGTCGTTGCCATCACGCCACGGCCCCAGCTGTAACGCTCATACAGGTTTGGCGCGCGGTTTTTACGGGCTAAGCCAAATTCCAATTGTTGCTTGGCCGATAGCTGATAACGCGCCAACAGCGTAGCATCGATAAGGTTATCGTCTCGGCTTCTATCCATAGCATTAAAGGCTTTTGCCGCTTCGGCATCCATATTTGGCATGCCCATCATAGGCATATTGCTGTAGGCCTGCACTTCGCCCGTATCTGTGGTGGCATATTCATAACGCACCCCGGCAGATAACCACCAGAGTGGCGTGAGGTTTTGCTGCCACTCGCCATAAACTGCGGCGCGGCGGCGTTCACCATCGTTGATATTGATATAGTCATTGGGTGCCATCATAGTGCCGGGCACGGCTGGCCAAGTATCATCGAGTTGATAGTTATAAAATTCCTGACCGACGAGTAACGTGCTGTCATCGCCGATAGGTAAGCGCCAATGCAGTTGGTAGCTGTAATCGCTGCCCTCAGTGTTCATCGGCATCTTGCCGGTTTTTTCCGGAGTGAAGAAGCCCATTTCATGCTTCACACTGTGCCAGTTTAACTGGGCGCTAAATTCGCCGTCGTTGTCTAAATCCCGCAGATAACGGACTAGGGCGCCATAACTCTTGTTATCCGTCATATCCATGTATTGGTTCGGGAAACCTTGGAACGGGATCGCCTGATGCGTTAGCTTAATCGCCAGTTGTTGTGTGTCATCGCGCCATGCCGCTGTTAAGGCATGGTTTTGGGCGCGATAGAGGGTATCGAGCACTTTATCGCCGTGACCATCGTGGTAGCTATTGGCATCTTCATAGGCGCCTTGATAGCTGAAACTTAAGTTCTTACTGGCGATTCCAGCCTTAGCACCGAGTAAGAAGGCATCGCTGGTGCTGCGGTATCCCGATGAAATCTCGCCGCTTTCGAAGCTGAGGTCTTCGCTGTCGCTAAATTTAGGATTCAGGCTATTAACCTTAATCACCCCGGCGATATTGTCGCCGCCCGCACTGACAGGGGACACGCCCGCGACCACTTCTACCGAGCTGATTTGATTAGCGGAAACGTAGGAGAGTGGTGGGTTCATTTGGTTGGCACAGGAGGCGGTGATATCCGCGCCATCGACTAATACTTTAATGCGATCGCCCATCATGCCATTGAGTACGGGCAAGGCGGAAACGCCGCCCGCTTCGGAGAAATCGACGCCTTGGTCTTTTAGCAAAGCATCAGCCGAGCCTAAGGCATTACGGCCAATACTCTGTTCGCCATGGACTTGAATACGTTCAATTTGAGTCTGATTTGTCTCGTCGGCCATGGCCTGTGAGGCAACCGAAGCGCCTAATGCTAAGGTCAGCGCGCTGGCGATTGCAGAGCATTTAAAGCCGTGGGGGATAGTTGAAGCGTTTGCAGCCATCTTATTGTCTTCCATTCACTCGGATAAATTGCGCTGCATTATAAAGATCATCGAAGTGTGACAGGTGCGGCATATTGTCGCAGAGCTTATAAAGACAAAGCTGAAATAGCGGCCTGAAGTGCTCGCTAGCACCAGATGAAGATAAGCTAGCGCCAAGGTGAGGATTACAAGCGGCGCGGTTTAACACGCCCTTGGATTAACCGAAGTGATTGAAGTAGATACGTTGGGTTTCCCCTTCGGCGTCCATGGCGGCGAGTGCCTTGGCAAACTCATAGGCCTTTGAATCTTCGGCGAGTCTGTTGGGGCTGTTATCTGCGCTGACGGGTAAGTCTGCTCGGTAATTGGGGTTATGTTGCCCGCGAAAATGGCGGCTTTTTTTCGAAAAGCCCAGATACATGGCCTGAGGCTGCTGGCAGCAATTGGGGTGCAGCTTAAATTGGCTCATGTCCCGCTGTTTAAGGTAGTAGCTGATGGTGGCCTGATCGTAGATAAAAAAATCCCCTTGGCTGGCAAGCAGGTAATCTAAGGCCTTAGGCACATCGAGTTCTGGCGGTTTACGTACCGACATGGTTTCGGGGAGGCCGTTAAAGTCGTAGCTACCGGGGGCGATTAACAGTGTCATCCCGCTCTGGGACAACTGCTCTAACGAACGTATATTGGCGGCTCCCGCACGGCTAATGCCGATGGCGCGCTCCGACAGGCCATTAGGAATAAAAAAGGCAAATTGGGCGCGCTCCTCACTAAAACTCAGGCCGGGGTAAAAGTCGATATTACCGAGTTTTAGATCCCGCAAAATCCGCATCTTAGGCGCCCGCGTGATCCTGAGTTTGCAACCAATCCGCTCGGCGGCGGCTTGGTAGATATCGCGGTAAAACCCTTGGTTATTAGGTTCGTGTTGGATAAAAGGAAGGCGCTCACTGGTGCGATAACCCATGGTAATGATGCACTCAGAGCTTGAAAAAGCCTGCGCTAAGCTGGGGAAGAGGCTGACTAATAGGAAAACGAGGCTAAGTAAGGGCCGATAAATAACTGCAAATTGCAAAATGATCTCCTTATCCCGTGATTACAAAGGGTAATCTTGCCGCCAATGGGCGAGCTAAAAGTACAACTAAGGCGAAGGTTTGTTAGCCTAATGTATTATTTTTATTGAATTAATCTATCATACTTTTTGATAATAAAAAGCGTGATTCTTTGCACTACTGCACAAACTCTGTACATCCTGTCATATTGCGCTATAGTGTCGCCGCAGGTCGAGTGAGGTGTATTTGGCCTGTATGAAATTAACTGAGGAGTTCCTATGGCAAAGCTTAAAGAGACTAGCGTGCTCGAACATGAAAATGGTCGCGGCACTATTACCGACAACGCACTCAAGGCAGTGGTGACTAGCTCACTGTTTAGAATGCGAACCGAAAAGCCGAAAAAGGGCAAAGGGTCTTACAACCGTAAAGCAGCAAACCGAAAGGGGTATCAGCACAGGGGCGATACTCCTTTCGACTTTATGGGAGTTTGCCTCACTGGAGCCTAGTGTAGACCCCTTAACTTTGCTCGCGCTGATTTGTTTATCCCTTATCTCTGCTCGATTTCTCTTTAATGCTTATCCTGTAAATCTTTAACGCGCCATTATTGAACTTATTCCTCGACTTATCTGCTCTGTCATTTGCTGCCGATATCCTTCAATGCCTATCACTAGGTCGGTAACGATTGCCCATAAAAAAAGCGAGCCCCTTGACTATTAGTATTAATATCAGGGGCTCGCTATTGAAGCTTTTAATCCGGCGAATCGAATGCGAAGGGCAAGCGCTTAGCGCGAATGCCTAAGCCTAGTGTTTAAGCCGAGTGCTTAAGCCTCGATATCATCTTCTGCATCGGCGTCGACTAACTCGGCCCACAGATCGTGCTCGTCCGAGTGAGTGATCACAGCACGAACTAACATGCCGGGTTCGAGTTCGGTTTCACCGTTGATAAAGACCATGCCGTCGATTTCTGGAGCATCGGCGAAGCTGCGGCCAATGGCGCCTTCTTCGTCTACGTCATCGATCAGAATATCCATAGTGCGGCCAACGAAACGGGCTAAACGCTCGGCGCTGATCTCGGCTTGGACTTCCATAAATCTGTGGTATCTGTCTTCCTTCACGTCTTCGCTGATAAGTTCAGCGATGGTGTTGGCTACAGCACCTTCTACTTCTGAGTACTTGAAGCAACCTACGCGGTCGAGGCGCGCTTCACGCAGGAAGTCGAGCAGCATTTCGAAGTCTTCTTCAGTTTCGCCAGGGAAGCCCACGATAAAGGTTGAGCGGATCACCAAGTCTGGGCAGATTTCGCGCCAGCGTTGAATGGCTTCTAACTGACGATCAACACGGCCCGGACGCTTCATCATCTTCAGGATGCGTGGGCTGGCGTGCTGCATTGGAATATCTAGGTATGGCAGGATTAAACCTTCGGCCATCAAGGGGATTAGATCGTCTACCCATGGGTATGGGTAGATGTAGTGTAAACGTACCCAAGCGCCCATCTTGCCTAATTGGCGGGCAAGGCTAGTGATGTCTTGCTTCACTGGCATACCGTTCCAGAAATCGGTGCGGCCGCCCTTGTCTTTACCGTAGGCAGAGGTGTCTTGGCTAACGACTAAAATTTCTTGTACGCCTGATTCAACTAAGCGTTTCGCTTCATCTAAAACGCTACCCGCTGGGCGGCTGTCTAAATCGCCACGCAGTGCAGGGATGATGCAGAAGGTACAACGGTTATCACAACCTTCTGAAATCTTTAAATAAGCATAATGCTTAGGCGTTAACTTAACCCCAGTTTGTGGGATTAACGAGGTAAATGGGTTGTGCTCTGGTTTTGGCACGTACTTGTGTACATGCTTTAACACGGCTTCGTAGCTGTGTGGCCCCGTGATTTCGAGCACGTCTGGGTGCACTTCACGGATTTGGTTTTCCTTGGCGCCTAAACAGCCGGTCACGATCACTTTGCCGTTTTCTTCTAGGGCTTCGCGCACCGCATCTAAGGATTCTTCAACCGCCGCATCGATAAAGCCACAGGTGTTGACGATAACCAGATCGGCATTGTCGTAGCTGTTGGTGACTTCATAGCCGTCGATGCGTAATTGGGTCAGAATGCGCTCTGAGTCCACTAGGTTTTTTGGGCAACCCAAAGACACGAAACCGATGCGATTCCCTGTTGCAGTAGAATCAGCGCTCGCTGCTTCTAATGTCTTGGCTGGGGTCTCAAGCGTGGTTGTTTGCTTAGGATTAAAAGTTTCAACTGTCATGGTGTCTCGCTGATGCTGATAAAAGAGCGCCGTAAAAAGAGCGCGGATTATACCTGAAGTGATTAAAAGGTACAGTGTCTTTGGGTGAAAAGTGTACAGCCAA
Source organism: Shewanella sp. MR-4 (assembly GCF_000014685.1). Taxonomy (NCBI): domain Bacteria; kingdom Pseudomonadati; phylum Pseudomonadota; class Gammaproteobacteria; order Alteromonadales; family Shewanellaceae; genus Shewanella; species Shewanella sp. MR-4. The sequence goes on along the minus strand of NC_008321.1, from coordinate 4,125,861 downwards.
GAGTGCGTTTCTACCAGTTGCGGCGCGGCAGAGTCCGTAGCTTAGTTATCCCGCCGCATTTCATCTTGGATGAATGACTTTAAGGTTTGAATGGCGCAGTGCACTGCCGCTCGGCGCCGATTTAAAAAATTTTCAAAAAAATTAACCCTTTTTATTTTTGCCTGCGTTTATAGGGGTAGTTTGCATGATGCGTGGCTATCGCAACGGACGATAATTGGTGCTGTTACATATTGGTACAGCAAGTCGCACTTTTAACCGATAGCCGCCGCGTCAGAACCACGGCAGTCTCGCCTTAAATGATTTAGTTGGAGTTAACAATGAAGCATTCTCTTTTAGCTGTATTAGTGGCTGGTGGTCTTTTTTCAGGTGTGTTTACCGCAAAGGCGATGGCCGCCGACGTAGATTTTCCCCATATTGAAACCATGGGGGTGAGCCAAATTCAGGTTGAGCCGGATATGGCAGAGCTTAATGTTGAAGTAGCCGTTACTGAGAAAGAGGCCAAGGCCGCTAAGGATAATTCGGATGCCGCAGTGGCGAAATTTATCGCCCGTTTAACCGCCGCGGGCATTACCAAGGAGCAAATCCAAAGCGCTAACTTAAATCTGCAGCCGCAATATGTGTATGCCCAGGATAAGGCGCCAGAGCTGAGTGGTTACACCGCGAGTCGCCAAATCACAGTCACTATTAGTGATTTAGCCCGATTAAATACCATTTTGGACTCCGCCTTAGAGGAGGGGATCAACAGGGTTAATAATATCGCCCTTAAGTCGAGCAAAGAGGCCGAGTATGTGGCCAAGGCGCGCCAAGCGGCCATTGTTGATGCTAAACAAAAAGCCGAAAGCTTAGCCAAGGGATTTGGGGAGAACCTAGGTAAGGTGTGGCAAATTCGTTATTACGATCAACGCCCTGTACAGCCCGTAATGTTACGTATGAATGCCAAGGCCGATGCCATGGGCGCCGCCGAAAGCTATCAATATGGCCAAGTGACTATCGAAGACAGAGTCGAAGTGGTTTATAAACTCAAATAAAACCGCGATGTGAGTATGACTCTCAATCACTCTGGGCTGCTCAACTGAGCAGCCCATTTTTATATGCTTGGCCGTAAAGGCATATCCCACTCAGCGAACTGAATTGAAGAAAACACCTGCCCCATCTTTTATCCTAGTTCGCTGTATTATTGAATAAAATGGATTCTCGCGTCTTGCACTCGACTCTAGGGCGGAATTGCGTGTATCGGTTCTTAGCCAACTGATATATCATGCGCCACCCTTAATTGCCTATGGCTCCTGTTTGCCGCTATGTCTTCTAACGCGCTTTATACCGATCTCTCCGGTTATTACGATCTCATGTGCTCCGATATCAACTATCAACAACAGAGTGCGAGCATCCATCGATTGCATCAGTTCTTAGGCAATAATGGCAAGCAACACCTAGATCTAGCCTGTGGCACTGGCCCGCATGTAAGGCATTTTATCGATTTAGGTTATCAGTGTCGTGGTCTGGATATTAATCAACCCATGCTCGATATGGCTATGCGTCGCTGCCCAGAAGCGCAGTTTAATCTACAGGATATGACCGCCTTTTATCTTGAGCAGCCAGTCGATTTAATTACCTGTTTTTTATATTCCATTCATTACAGTGCGGGCATCGAGCGCCTCAAGAGTTGTATTGCCAGCGTGCACCGCGCCCTGAATGACGGCGGGATATTTTGTTTTAATTCGGTTGATAAGCACCGCATCGATAACCGCTTATCGATTAAGCATTTTGCCGAGTTTGAGGGGCACCATTTTGCCTTTGAATCTGGCTGGCATTACAGTGGTCAGGGCGAAAACCAGTCATTAAACCTGAGTATTGCAAAGAGTCTCCAGCCTTTTACTCAACAGGCTGATTTCGAAGGCGATACATCTGCGCATCAGACTGAGTTATGGCAAGACCAACACACTATGGTCGCGACCAGTTTTGCGGAGCTGCAAGCCTTACTCGCGCCATATTTTGAAGTGCATATCTTTGAACACGATTATGAAAAAATCGTCCCATGGGATTTAAGCTCAGGTAATGCGCTGTTTGTCTGTGTGAAGATTTAACCTTGGGTTGAAGGTGTGACAACTCGGGGTGTTAGCCCTTACGTTCGTGCTAGCACATGAAATTGCTTAAGTTTCATCAGTTCTGTTAGCAGGCTAAATCAAAGTCAAAGTCGTGGGGCTTCATCTCACACTTATTTATGTAGATGTATTGTCATTGCGGCCTAACGGCCGAGGTGAATCAAAGTCGTGGGGCTTCATTTCACACTTGTTTATGTAGATGTATCGTCATAGCGGCCTCACGGCCGAGGTGAATCAAAATCGTGGGGCTTCACCCCACACCCGACCAAGGAGGACTGCTCGTCCTATCCTCCTTGGATGCTCCAAGACGCCCCAACGGAGTTGAAAGCCCCTTGGGCATTAAGCGTCCTTATGCTATCGCGTCAGACGCTCGTCCCTGATTCGACTGACGCTATCTCGGCATCCATGCCTCGCTCACGCAACGAACGCAAATGCCCTGCGGCAACTCCGAGGGGATGGTGAACTTCTGTGAACTCTGCGTTGGCGCTAAATTCCAAAAGAGTTACGCCTGCCCTATCTTTTAGTTAATTCGTTTTTGTTTGTGTATTTTTTTCTTCCACCATTCTTTGAAATGATCGAAGCGTTAAATGTGTTTGAGAGTTGGAAGCTATAGCTCCAAGTGCACGGGCAAATTCTTCTTGATTATCATTAATATAATGGCTCTTATCAATTATGACTGTAATTGGGTAACCATCATTTGAACGCTGTATTTTTATTAATCTTCTTGTGACACCTGTTTCAGTATGTTGAACACATATATAGCTGTACCCCGTTTTTTTTCTAGGTTCAAACAGATTATTAGTTATTCTAATTCTTGCCGCAATACTATTTGTATCATCCTCGTATTCGATTTCTTCCGTAAAATTAATGTTTAAATTCAAAAAGGTTGAGAGAGAAACTCTAAAAGATTCAATTGTTTCATCTATTTCAGAGTTGTTTCTTATAACTAAATCCGCGGATTCTTTCCCTAGATTTAACAAGTCTTCAAAGTTAATAGGCATATATTTATTCCTTACACTCTAGTTATCTCGCACACAATTGGGAGATGGTCAATGAAGTGGCTGTTGTCTTCATAATTTTTAAGTATCACTTCTGGCGTTATTACTTGAGTTCTAAACTCATTTAGATGCCAGTAAGTATTATTTATAAAGCTACCTGAAACAATTATTTGGTCATACGAATGCCAAATTTCTCCCATGAACTGTTTATATTTATAACTGCCTGATCGATATGTGTTAGTGATTCCTGAGTGACTATATTTATTTTCAGATACAATACTTCGCCAAAATGGATTGTAAAAATATTCTGATGGGTATTTTTTTACTGCATCATGACAACGGCTTGCTTTTAAACATTTATAGAGACTTATATCATAGGGGTTATCATTAAAGTCTCCCATGATAATTACATCTTTTCCACTTTCTATTAATGTTGATGCTGAGTTATAAACTATATTTGCTGCGGCAATTCGCTTTTCTTCACTGTTACCATTTAACCTGCTTGGCCAATGACATAGGTAGATATAAATTTTTCTTGAATCATCAATATTTTCAACTTCTACTAGCTGTGATGCTTTAACTGTATTGTCAGTTAATATTTTTGACAGACTGTTTATATGATTCACTTTTATTTTTGATGTTTTATATATTACTGCTAAGTCAAATCTAGTTTTTCCAATCTTGTCCGTTAGATTTAAAATTGAGATGTGTTCTAACTTTATGTTTTCAGAGAAATATCTGATATCTTCGGAAGATACTTCACAAAGAGCTAAGAAATCGCATGAGTTATCTTGAAGTAAAGTTTCGATATGGGTACAAATGATCGGATAAGTTGTAGCATTTGCCTTACTTTTTGCTTGCGGAGCAGATGGGGACAGTGCGACATTCCACCAACCAAACCTCAGATTATAAAGCAGCATCTATATCTACCTATTGAAAGTTTTGTACTTTATTTTTAACGAAATAAAGGTCTTAGTGATTTTTAACAAATTAGCATTTTTTACATGTATTTTTCAATAGATTGTAAAATATATCGAAATATTCAACGATGGATCATGTATATCTCTTTTTAATAAATAGCATAAAGCACTAAATGGATAGGAGTTCACCTTCCCCTGCGAAGTTGCCGCGGGGCGTTGGAATAAATTGCGTGAGTCCGGTCATGGATGACCGGCTAGCTTTCGGGGTACAGGATGTACCATCGGAAGCGATAGCAATTTATCCATAAGACCAAGGCTAGTTCCTAATGCATGTAACTTCGCTAGGGGCGTCTTGGAGCATCCAAGGAGGATAGGACGAGCAGTCCTCCTTGGTCGGGTGTGGGGTGAAGCCCCACGACTTTGACTTTGGCTTTAATTTTTCTCAGATTAACATTTCAGAATTGAGTTAAATTGGCTTATACAAATAAATCCAAACCCAGTTTGAAAAACAAAAAAGGCGCCTAAGCGCCTTTTCTACATTCTGAGGTTAAGGAAAAACTCCCTACCTCATCGAAATCTGATTAAACAATCAGATCATACTCTTCACGTAGGATCTTAATAATATCTGCCTTAGGATTCGCTGGCAGCGGAATTGCCGCGCCAGTCACCTTCTCGGCGATGCCGGTGTAAGTGCGTGACACATCCATCATCGCCTCTAATGGCAGGGCATTGTCGCGGGCGAGGGCTTCGCGCTCTGGCATTCTGTCCTTGTTGAGCAGAATGTCCGGATCGGGGAAGTGGTTCAGTAGGAACTGACGGAAGCCTTCCTTAGAGTTTTCAAGGATTTTACCATCGCGGTAGGCGGCGCCGTCCCAAATACGAGATGAATCTGGGGTGCCTACTTCATCCATATAGATCAGTTTTGAGTTGCCGTTTTTATCGGTCACATAACCAAACTCGAACTTGGTATCCACAAACACTTGGTCAAGGTCGGCCAGTGCTTTAGCGATCACCTTAAAGCCATCTTTTAACAGCTTCTCGTACAGGTCGATATCTTCTACCTTTTCAAAACCAAAGGCTTGGTAGTTGGCTTCGATATCGCTGCGGCTGATATTCACATCATCCTGCGCGGGCACACCGGGGATCCCAGTTAAAATACCTTTGGTCGAAGGAGTGATCAGCAAATCAGGCAGCTTTTGATCTTTCTCTAAGCCTTCTGGCAGTGTGATACCGCAGAATACGCGCTCGCCCTTAGAGTAGGCGCGCCACATTGAGCCAGTAATATATTGGCGGCAAATGGCTTCGACTTTAATCGGACGGGCTTTTTGGACTATCCAAACGAAGGGATGCGGAATATCTAAAATGTGGCTGTCGGCTAAACCGTTTTCGGCAAATAACTTAAACCAATGATTAGAAATGGCATTTAATGCCGCGCCTTTACCAGGAATGCCTTTTAATCCGCCCTCACCGTGGAAGATGCAGTCGAAGGCTGAGATACGGTCGCTAATCACCATAATGGCAAGCGGCGTATCTTCGGGCACATTGTAGCCCTTGGTTTGAATTAAACGGCGGCTGTCGGCGTCGGTTAGCCAGTAAACGCTACGTACCTTGCCGCTATGGACTGGGTTGTCGGTGCGGATGGGTAAATCGTTGTTTACGGCTAATACGGAATCAGCAAGACTCATGACGAGTATTCCTTTGGATAGAGAGTGTAGGGACGAGTTTTTTATTCGTTGCGGTGTGCTTAAGCCGTAAATGCTTTGCCACCTTTTTATTATTGACCAACAGCTTATCGCTAAGTGCGCACAAGAGATTGGTGAGGTTAAAACGTAAAGCTAATAGGATATTTTCGGGCGATAGGCAGGAGAGAGAAGGTCGGGATAAGAGGGAAAAATAGCACGCAGAGCAAGGTTGGCGCCAGAGAGAATCTGGTCTGTTCAAGCGGGGAAACCCCGTGCCATTTTGCTCGAAAAGGCTAACCATTAATCCGAGAGAACCTTGTTAGACAGCCGCGAAAAGTGGCGCCATTTTACCTTTATTCGCAAAATTTTCCACGGCTATTTATGCACATCTGTGCTGCGTGTCGGGGTAAATTGGGTAGGGGAGCAATGCGGCGGCTGAAAATACTTCCCATGAAACCCGAGTAGAGGAATAGATAAGCTTGAGTTTAAAGTGTGACTCGCTAAGGCTTTGAATGGTATTAATCCCAATATAGGCATGCAGTTAGCTCTGTAAATCGGGTTCGCATAGGCGGTCTGAATAAAGGTAGTGGCTAAGCACGATATACAGCGTGGCCTTTGCGTTAACGTCCATTTTTTGTGAATTGAAAAACACAGTTTGCCCATCAGCCCTTAGCCTAAGGCAGAGGGCACAGTAGAGGTAGTCAATGACAGATGTAAAAACGCCGATGATGGCGCGCGCCGCATCCGAGGGGCGATATTTTTTCTCGCAGCAATTTATCGCCTTGGCCGAAAGCCAAACCCAGTGGCAGGAGTTGGAGTTTGAAGAGTGCGAGTTCCACGATTGCCAGTTTAGCGATAGCACATTCCGTAACTGCAAGTTTATCGATTGCCGTTTTGTGGGCTGTAACTTGAGCCTGCTCAAGGTGCCCTTAAGCCAATTTAACGGTGTGAGTTTTGAAGAATGTAAGTTGGTCGGCATAGATTGGACCCGCGCCGCTTGGCCGAGATTATCCTTTGCGGCGCCTTTTAGCTTTAGAACCTGCATCCTAAACGACTGCTCTTTTATGGGGCTTCAGCTTGATGAAATGGTGCTCGAGGGCTGTAAGGCGCAGGATGTGGATTTCCGTGAGGGCAAGTTTAATCGCGCCAACTTTAGTTACAGTGATTTTCGCCACAGCTTATTTGGCCGCACCGAGTTGATGGAGGCGGATTTCTCCGAGGCGACCGATTACGATATCGATATTTTTAACAATAAAATTAAGGGCGCTAAGTTTAGTCGCGACGAAGCGATTCGCCTATTAAATGGCTTAGAGATCACCTTGGTTGACTAACTCCCTAAGGCATTGGCCTTGCTTATGCCTTACTCCCTTTCAACCATTCCTCAGTGACGACTGGGCGAAACACTGACCTCAAACTCTCTGCGCACGCGGCTATTCTAAATATGGGAGCGGCTTTTGAGGGTTTTTGAGAACTTTTTAACTTATCAAAGCCGCGAGCCTGTGCGCTGACTTAGTACTGGTTTAGGTCAAACAGGCTTATTGATCTTATTCACGATTTTTTAGAACAATTTTAACTTTTAGTTGCCGCAGATCACACTCAACTTTGCCATGTGGTTTACCACAATATCCGCCTCTTCCTTTCGGGATAACAATCACCCTGAAACAGCAAAATGCCGACACGACGTAACACTAGGTCTGTTGGCACTAATAACTAAAAACCTGTGAGCGAATTTAGTCTTTAAACCGCAGTGGTAAGCCAAAGCCTAAGTTTGCGTGTGCCAAGTGGCGCATTAGGGTGGATGAGTGTGATGGAGGTAACCATGATTGAGCTTAATAGGCGAACCTTTTTAAAGGGCGCAGGGGCCAGCGGTGCAACATGTGCATTGGCTAGCCTGTTGCCGGGCAGCTTAGCGGCATTAGAGAGCAAGCAGCTAAAGGGAATGGGCAAAGACATTGCCAGTATCTGTGAGATGTGTTCGACTCGCTGCCCGATTTCGGCGCGGGTGATTGAGGGCAAAAATGTCTTTATCAGTGGCAATAAGGCGGCCAAATCCTTTGGTGGTAAAGTCTGTGCCCGGGGTGGTGCTGGCCATAGTTTACTTTACGATCCACAGCGGATTGTGAAGCCGCTCAAACGGGTGGGTGAGCGCGGCGAGGGTAAGTGGGCCGAGATCTCTTGGGATGAAGCCTATCAACTGATTGCCGATAATCTTAATAAAATCAAACAAGCTTATGGCCCTGAAGCTGTGGCGTTTTCCTCTAAGTCCGGTTCGCAAGAAAAACATTTATTCCATCTCGCCACCGCCTTTGGCAGCCCGAATACCTTTACTCATGCTTCAACTTGCCCCGGTGGTTACGAAATTGCCGCTAAGGCCATGTTTGGCACTAAGGTGAAGCGCGATTTAAGCAACTCCAAATACATCATTAACTTCGGCCATAACCTGTACGAAGGCATCAACATGTCCGAAACCCGCGGCATGATGGCGGCGCAAATGGATAAAGGCGCCAAGCTAGTGGTGTTCGAGCCAAGATTCTCCATCGTCGCCGACAAAGCCGATGAATGGTATGCGATCCGCCCCGGCACCGATGTGGCGGTGGCTTTAGCGCTTTGCCATGTATTGATTGAAGATAATCTCTACGACAAGGCCTTTATCGAGCGTTATGTGGAAGGGTTTGATGCCTTCGCCGCCGAAGTCAAAGCCTACACCCCTGAGTGGGCCGAAACCGTTTCCGATGTGCCCGCCAAAGATATTCGCCGTATCGCCCACGAATATGCGGCCAAGGCGCCCCATGCTGTGGTGGATTTTGGTCACAGAGCCACCTTTACCACCGAAGAGTTTGAAATGCGCCGCGCCTTGTACGCTGCCAATATTTTGATTGGTAATATCGAGCGTAAGGGCGGTATCTACCTAGGTCAAAAGCCTAGCGACTATAACAAACTGGCGGGAGAAAGCGTGGCGCCAGTATTAGGTAAGCCTGGCGTAAAAGATATGCCAAAGCCTGCGGCGAAACGTATCGACCAAGTGGAAGAGCAGTACGCCATGATGTGGTCATCGGGCGGGATTTATCAAACGATTCTCGATGCGACCTTAACTGCCGTGCCCTATCAGTTACACGGCTGGGTAATGTCTCGCACCAACCCCATGCAAACGATGACCGACAGGGCGCGTGTGGTTGAAGCCTTGAAAAAGCTCGACTTTGTAGCGGTTTGCGATGTGTATATCAGTGAAACTGCCGCCTATGCCGACGTGATTTTACCCGAGTCGACTTACCTTGAGCGTGATGAGGAAATCGCCGACAAGTCGGGTAAAAATCCCGCCTACTATGTGCGCCAACGCGTGGTGGAAACCTTGGGCGACACTAAGCCCTCATGGCAAATCTTTAAGGACATTGGCCATAAGCTAGGGCTAAGTGAATTCTACCCTTGGGATAACATGGAAACCCTGCAACTGCTGCAGGTGAATCGCGATACCGCACTGCTACGCCGCATCAAGGATGAAGGTTTTGTCAGCTTTGGTAAGCCCATCATGCTGCGCGAACCTAAGATGGTGGCCGAGTTTACTAAGGCCTACGCTAATGCCAAAGCCGTGGATGAAGACGGCACCTACGGCAGTTTGCTCAGCTTTAAAACCCCAAGTGGCAAGATTGAATTGACCTCAGCCAAGGTCGAGGCCATGGCGCCTGGACGCGGGGTGATTAAGTTCCGCGAAGTGCATTTGAAGAAAGCCGACGAGCTGTACTTTATCCAAGGCAAGGTCGCCGTGCATACCAATGGTGCGACTCACAATATCCCCATGTTAGCTAACCTGATGTCGGATAACGCCATTTGGGTGCATCCGGTCACGGCGGGCAAGTTAGGGATCAGCAATGGCGACCCGATTCGGTTAACCAGCAGCGTGGGTAGCGAAGAAGGCCACGCCTTAGTCACCCCGGGCATTCGCCCCGATACCGTGTTTGCCTATATGGGCTTTGGCTCTAAAAACAAAGAGTTGGTTAGAGCGACTGGTAAAGGCATCCACTGCGGAAACTTATTGCCCCATCAAACAGCCCCTGTGTGTGGCATGAATATTCATACGACAGGCGTCACGCTGGCAAAACGCTAATTGGAGGCTCAAATGACGAAAAGATATGTGATGGTGCACGATGAGAACAAGTGCATCGGCTGCCAAGCTTGTAACGTGGCCTGCCGCAGTGAAAACGGTGTCCCCGAGGGCGTGACTCGCTTACAAGTGCGCGTAGAGGGCCCCTTCGGCGAGATGCCACACCTGCACTTTAAGTACCACAGGGTATCGTGCCAGCAGTGTGAAGATGCGCCTTGTGTGAAGGTGTGTCCAACGGGGGCGGCCTATGTGGGTGAGGATGGGATTGTCTCCATCCATGGCGATAAGTGTGTGGGCTGTATGTACTGCGTGGCGGCGTGCCCCTACAAGGTGCGTTTTATGAATCCAGAAACCAAAGTGGCTGATAAGTGTAACTTCTGTAAGGACACGCGCTTAGCCCGAGGTGAAGAGCCCGCCTGTGTGACTGTGTGTCCGACCGATGCCTTAGTCTTTGGCGATGCCAACGATCCACAGAGTGAGGTCGCTATGCTACTCAACACTAAGATCACTTACCAAGATAAGACCCATTTAGGCACTCAGCCTAGGGTATATCGCGTTCCTACCAAAAGAGGGGGGATTTGATTATGAACAATACTTGGGGCGATATGGCGCAATATGATCCCGTTACTTGGCATTGGATCATCGCCGTGTATCTGTTTATGGCGGGCTTATCCGCCGGAAGTTTGCTGATTGGCATTGGTCTGCGTTGGTTTAATAAGGAGCAAGCGCAGGGTGAGACGAGTATTCTCAAGGCCGCTGCTATTATTGGCCCAGTGGCCATTTGCCTAGGCTTGGCATGTTTAGTGTTTGATTTAACGAAGCCTTTCCATTTTTGGCTGATTTTAATCAACTACAACTTCCAGTCTGTAATGGCAATTGGGGTGTTAGCGCTACTGGCTTACTCCCCCTTGGCATTTGCCTACGCGATTCTTGTGCTGCGCGATGAGCTGCCAAAGTGGGGCTTAGGTTTCCTCGTGCCTATCGCTAAGCTGCTGATGCCCTTTAGAAAACCGATTGAAGTGCTGCTGTTTATCCTCGCGATTGGCGTAGGTGCTTATACTGGCTTCTTAATTTCGGCCATGAATGCCTATCCGATGTTGAACACTGCGGTATTGCCAGCGCTGTTTTTAGTCTCTGGTTTATCGGCGGGCGCGGCGGCTAATGCGGTGCTGGCGCTGGTGATGTTCAAGACCGATAGCCACGACAAGACCTTAGCCAAAATGCATGGCTTAGAGCTGCCAGTGATGGCAATCGAAATCATGTTCCTGTTTATGTTGTTCTGCGCCTTGTACTTTAAGGGCGGAGCGGCAGCTGCGGCGCTAGCATCACTCACCTCTGGCGTGTGGGCGAGCGTATTCTGGATTGGCGTGGTCGGGATTGGTTTTGGTATTCCGCTGTTGTTTATGCTGTTGCCGACCGCGACTCGCCACAGCAAGGGGGCGATGATTATGGTGGCCTGCGCCAGCTTAACCGGTGTGTTAGCACTGAGACACTTTATTGTATATGCGGGACAAAGCTATCTAAGTTAGTGTTTTGGTTCAATGCAATATCGATGGGATACATCACCTATCCCCTGCAAGCAAAAAGCACCGATTAACGGTGCTTTTTTATGGGGGCGATTAGCAGGATTTTATTGCGGTAATTATTGCGGCAATAGCTCAATCACAGATTTCACCGTGAGCACTAAGGCGCTGATAGCGCAGAGGGCTAAGGTGGCCATCTTGGTCTTATGCTTATCCACATTCCCCACCAGTTTGCCTGCCACTAAATAGCCTAAAAACACTGATGGCAACAGCATCAGGGATAACCATAAATGCTTGATTTCGAGCAGACCCGTCACCCCAAGAATGACCAGGGCTATGGTCGAGCTGAAGATAAAGAAGGCTGACAATGCGGCGCGAAATTTGGAGGCATCCTTACCCGCCAACAGAATCGCCATCGGCGGACCACCAATGGCGGCGATATTACCGAAGATCCCCGAGACCACGCCCGCGCCAAACAGGGTTGCTTTGTTCACGGGAAGAGTCAATTTATACAGGCTCAGCACCACGGCGACTGCCACAATGCCAGCAATCGCCAGACCAAGAATCGGCTGCGGCGCAAACAGTAGCAGGCTGGCACCGATAAAACCTCCGGGCACTCGACCGATGAGCGCATATTGCAAACCATTGAATTCTAAATGGCCGCGTTCACGCAGCAGGGTGAGTAGGGCGATGGAAAAACCCATCACAATCACAGGGGCGGGCACTAATTCGGGGTCGACAATATACAGCAACGGGCTCGCCACCACGGCAAGGCCAAAGCCAATCAGACTCTGGGTGAGGGCACCTAAAAACACAATCACAGACGCAATGGCGAGCGTTTGTGGATCTATCAAGGAGAACATAGGATTCCATCAAAACAAAATAGGGATCGTTACTCTAACCCATCAAGCAAGATGAGTATTAACGATCCCTAATGATAAGTAGGATATTGGACGCTTAAGCGTTATTCCATATCTTCCCACTCGATCCCCATCTCGTCCATCAACCGTTTCGCTTCGGCGGGAATGCTGTCTGGGCAATCCTTCGATAGATCGGCATCATTAGGCAGAGGCTGGCCGGTGTAGGCATGCAAAAACGCTTCACACAAAAGTTCGCTATTCGTCGCGTGGCGCAGGTTGTTGACCTGACGACGGGTACGTTCATCCGTGAGGACTTTTAGCACTTTGAGCGGAATAGACACAGTAATTTTCTTTACTTGTTCATTCTTCTTGCCATGTTCAGCATAGGGGCTGATGTATTCCCCATTCCATTCAGTCATTGACTCACCTGTTATAACGCTAAATTCGGGGCAGATTTTAAACCCTTACAGATTACAGTCAAATTATTGCTACTATTTCTTAGTGATTGCAAACAGATTTCTTTATGTTTAGACGTCTAAACGTCTTAACGCCTATTGACGATGCCACTGGGCTTAGGTACATTTAGACGTCCAGACATCTCTTTGCGAACTTAGGAGTTCCCGATGACCGCAGGCAAATTAGTGACCGAACGTCAATTAGCCACATTAGCAGTGCGTCAGGGTATCGAAAGCGATACTCAGCATGGCGCGGTGGTGCCGCCAATTTACCTGTCGACTAATTACGCCTTCGATGGTCATAAAAATCCTCGCGAATTTGATTACAGTCGTTCCGGCAATCCTACCCGCAGCATCTTAGGTGATGCCTTAGCTAAGCTGGAAAAGGGCGCAACTGGCGTGGTGACTTGCACTGGCATGGCAGCCATTACCTTAGTCACTACCTTGCTCGGCCCAGATGACTTGCTGGTGGTTCCACACGATTGTTACGGCGGTTCGTACCGTTTATTCACCAACCTCGCGAAAAAAGGCCAATTTAAACTGCTGGTGGTCGATCAAACCGATGCTCAAGCGCTTGAGCAAGCCATCGCCCAGCAACCTAAGATGGTATGGATTGAAACCCCCTCTAACCCTCTGCTGCGAGTCGTCGATATCGAAGCTATCGCCAAGGCGAGCCACGCAGTGGGCGCTTTAGTGGTAGTGGACAACACTTTCCTCTCGCCCATTTTGCAGCAACCGCTGTTACTCGGTGCCGATATCGTTATCCACTCCACCACTAAGTACATCAATGGTCACAGCGATGTGGTGGGCGGCGCGGTGATCGCCAAAGATCCTCAACTCGGTGAGACCTTACATTGGTGGTCGAACACTTTAGGTTTAACTGGGTCTGCCTTCGACAGTTATCAAACCCTGCGGGGTCTGCGTACCTTAGCCGTGCGCATTCGCGAGCACCAAAGCAATGCCCAGCGTATTCTGGACGTGCTGACGAGCAGCCCTGTGGTGAGCAAAGTGTATTACCCAGGACTTGCGGATCACCCCGGCCATGCCATTGCCGCCAAGCAGCAAAAAGGCTTTGGCGCTATGCTGAGTTTTGAGCTTAAGGGCGGCGAGGCCGAAGTGGTCGCCTTTTTAGATGCCTTAAGTTTATTCAGCGTGGCCGAGAGCTTAGGTGGCGTTGAGAGTCTCGTGGCCGTGCCCGCGACTATGACCCATAGGGCGATGGAGCCCCAAGCGCGTTATGAAGCTGGCATTAAAGACACCCTATTACGTTTGTCGGTTGGTATTGAAGATGCCGACGACTTAGTTGCAGATATTCAAGCAGGATTGGCCGCCGTTGCGGCTTGTCAGTAGAGGAATTCGAGATGGCACGTTGTCACTTACATAAATTTGGTGGTTCCAGCTTAGCCGATGCCGATTGTTATCGCCGAGTCGCCCATATTCTGTTAACCCATGGTCATAGTGATGATCTGGTGGTGGTGTCTGCCGCGGGTAAAACCACTAACTTTTTATATAAATTATTGTCCCTGCGCGATAGCAACCAATTATGGCAAGAAGAGTTGCAAGTTCTTATCAGCTATCAGCAAGGCTTGATTGAGCAGCTGTTATCCAATGAGCAAGCGCGGGATCTGCGTGAGCGTTTAACCACGGATAAAGCTCAGTTAATCAGTCTATTATCTTTAGATTCCCGTAACGATTACCAAATTAGCCATGTGGTGAGCTTTGGTGAGCGTTGGTCGGCGCGCTTAATGGCGGCGCTGCTGCGCGAATCGGGTGTGGCCGCAAGTCATGTGGATGCCTGCTCGATTCTCGTGGCCGATGAGGCCGCCGTACCGCAAATTCGCGTGCAAGAATCCCGCGCCAAAGTACAAGCCTTACTGGCCGCGCATCCTAACGAGCGTTTAGTGATCACCGGTTTTATCTGTGCCAACGAGCGTGGCGATACCTTGCTATTGGGTCGCAATGGCTCTGACTTTAGCGCCAGCTTAATTGCTAGCCTTGCCGACATTGAGCGCGTGACCATTTGGACCGACGTTGAAGGGGTATTTAACGCTGATCCGAATAAGATCAACGATGCGAAATTACTCAAGAGCATGTCCCTCGCCGAAGCAGACCGCTTGGCACGTTTAGGTTCGCCTGTTTTGCATTCGCGCACTTTGCAGCCGCTGTTTAACACCGAGGTGAGCCTCGCCGTACGTTCAAGCTACGCCTCCCATACCGACTTTACCCTGATTGCTCCCCACAGCTCCTCGGCGAGTGCGCCTGTGGTGACTAACCTCAATGCCGTGGTGTTATTTGGCTTTAAGATCGCGGGCGATGTGGCCAGTCTGCTCGAGCAATTAGTCGAAGCAGGGTTAACGCCACTGGCCCATTGGGTATCGGCGCATCAACGGCTTGAGCTTGCCTATACCGCTGAAAACCAAAAACAAGTACAAAAATTATTGGATGCGCAGGCCGAAGCCCTCGGCATTAAAGATCTGCAAATTAATACCGAACTCGGTTTAGTGGCGCTTGTGAGTGCCGATGCCGAGCATTATCGCCGCAGCTTTGCCCGTTTACTGAGCCGCGACGCTAAGCCCTTGTTCAGTGGTGACTTAAGTTTGGTGACCTTAGTACCGCAGTCGCAGGTTAATCTGCTGACGCAAAAAGTGCATCGCCGCTGCGCCGGTCCACGCAAACGCATTGGCGTATTGCTGCTGGGTGTTGGCAATATTGGCGAGGCGTGGGTGAAGCTGTTTAAGTCAGTTTCTCCCTCATTAAATCAAGAGCTTGAAGCGCGTGTCGAACTTGTCGGTTTGGTGAGTTCCAGCAAAGCCCTGATCAAGTCTACGGCTGTGGATTTGGAAAACTGGCAGCAGGAATTCGATGCCGAGGCAACACCTTGGCAATATGAGCACTTATTCGAACAATTAGAACAACTTAACTGCGATGAACTGATTGCATTAGATATCAGTGCCAGCGCCAGTTTGACCCTACAATACCCAGAGTTTTTTGAGCGTGGCATCCATATGGTCAGCGCGAACAAGCTTGCGGGTTCTGGCCCGCTGCCGTTCTACCGCGAGCTGAAGGAGCAACTCGGTTATCGCCGTCTATTCTGGCGCTATAACGCCAGCTGCGGCGCTGGTTTACCTATCCAGCACGCCTTAAACGATTTGCGTAACAGCGGCGATACGGTTGAGGCCGTCGGCGGGATTTTCTCTGGTACCCTGTGTTGGTTATTCGAGAAATACGATACCAGCAAACCCTTCTCGGAATTAGTGGTTGAAGCGCGTGGCCTAGGGATTACCGAACCCGATCCCCGCGACGATCTTTCTGGCCGCGACATGCAGCGCAAGCTGCTGATTTTGGCCCGTGAAATCGGTCTGGAAATCGAGCTTGAGGATATTGAACTGCGCTCCCTAGTGCCGGCCCATTTAGCGGATATTCCACTGGAGCAATTCCTTGCCCGTATCGCTGAGCTGGATGATGAATTGCAGCAACAATACGGCGCTGCGGCGGAGCAAAACAAGGTACTGAGATATGTCGCCTCCTTGGACAATAGCGACGCGGCCCTGAAAGCTGAGGTGGGATTACAGTGGATTGATGCGAATCATCCCTACGCTAACCTCACGCCTGGGGACAATGTGTTTGTGATCCGCTCTGCTTTCTATCAAGGTAATCCTTTGATTATCCGTGGACCGGGTGCGGGGCGTGAAGTGACTGCCGCAGCGGTGCAATCGGATCTGACGCAGATCTGTCGCGATCTGCTGCAAGAGTAGTCATAAACCTAGACACTTGAAGAACTTAACCCCCGTATCTTCAAGCCGATTCGACCAATATTCATAGACGTAAAGGACTCATTCGAGTCCTTTTTTTATTGGCGAAGATCAGGACTAAAATCAAGGTGGTCAACGAGGGATAAGAAAATGCCAAAAAGGGGGATTTTTTGGCTTGACTTAACGGCCAGTTTCTCTAGTATATGGACATATAGACGTCCAAACGTCCATATGGATTAAATTACTGCATTTATAAGTCGTACCAGCGCGATGGAGCGTCGCACTCGGGCGGTTGAGGAAATACACATGGCTTTTCATCACGCACAACATTCACATTCGCTAAACCAAAGTTTGTCTGAACTTAATGGCGATATTAATGTTTCTTTTGAGTTTTTCCCGCCATCAACCCCCGAAATGGAACAGATCCTGTGGAACTCTATCCGCCGTTTAGAGCCGCTGAATCCAAAGTTTGTTTCAGTGACCTATGGTGCCAACTCGGGCGTGCGTGACCGCACCCATGGTGTGATTGAACGTATTCAAAAAGAAACCAATCTGGTTGCCGCGCCGCATTTAACCTTAGTGGATGCCAGCGACGAAGAATTGTTAGATCTGGCGAAGCATTACTGGAAATCGGGGATCCGCGACATAGTGGCACTGCGTGGCGATTTACCAGCGGGCAGCCCGAAACCAACTCGCTTTGCGGCGGATTTAGTGCGCTTACTGCGCTCAGTGGCCGACTTTGATATTTCGGTCGCCGCTTACCCAGAAGTGCATCCAGATGCGGCTAATGCTCAGGCCGATTTGATTAACCTTAAGCGTAAAATCGATGCCGGTGCGAGCCGTGCTATTACCCAGTTTTTCTTCGATGTTGAATCTTACCTGCGTTTTCGCGACCGCTGCGTTGCGGCGGGAATTGATGTCGAAATCGTCCCCGGCATTTTACCCGTGACTAACTTTACCCAGTTAAAACGCTTCGCGGGCATGACCAATGTGAGCCTACCGAGCTGGCTGCATAAGCAGTTCGATGGCCTAGAGAATGATGCGGGCACGCGTCAGCTGGTGGGGGCTAACGTGGCGATCGATATGGTCAAAGTCCTATCCCGTGAAGGGGTGAAGGATTTCCACTTCTACACCCTCAACCGCGCCGAGCTGACCTATGCGATTTGCCATACCTTAGGGGTTCGCCCAAAGGCGGTATAACGCAGTAAACATCCATAAAAAACGCCGCTATTTAGCGGCGTTTTGCTTTTGGCTAGTGACTAATTCCTAAATCTTAAATTGGGACAGCAGAGTCGTTAAGCGCATCGAAAGCTGCGCGAGTTCATCCCCCGCCCGTGCGGTTTGCATTGAAGTTGCATTCGGAAAAATTGTTTTTAATCTCATAGGTTAACGAGATTAATGTCACCATCTTCTGCGTCTATTTCCCCCACACAAAGTGATATTACTACCGCCGTTTCATACCGTTTTGGGATTTCGTGGCAGCGTGCACAGATCTTTTTTTTTTGTGGCGAATATTTACTTAGCTTGCTAACTAAGTATAATGCTTAGCAGGCTAAGTAAATGAGTAAGCATGATGCAGAAAGAATTAGAGCGATTAAAGGAGTTATCCCTGGCGGAACATTTGGGCCGCTTGCACCGACTATGGCGCACCGTGGCGGATGTGGAATTAGCGCCACTCGGGTTAACCCATCCTCGTTGGACGGCATTGTGGAAGTTATTGCGTCTGGGCGACAACGTGAGCCAAAAGGTGTTGGCGGATGCGCTGGAAATTGAATTGGCTTCTTTGATGCGCACGTTAGGGCAGTTAGAGGAACAAGGTTTAGTCGAGCGTCACTGCTGCACTAAAGATAAGCGCGCCCGAATCGTGTCGTTAACACCCGCGGGAAAGGATGTATTAAAGCAAGTCGAAGCGCGGATTATTCAAGTGCGCGCAGAGTTGTTGGCTGGGATCAGCGCCAGTGAGCTTAGCGAATTTGAACGCATCATTAGCCTAATCAGTGATAACGCCTTAGCCAAATTGGCTAAGAGCACAGAAATTCTTGAGTGAGAAATAAGATGACACCGGATCAACAATTTGCCCGCCTTGTGAAAATCGCCATGCTCGGTTTTGTGGCCGTGTTTGGCTATTTTATGTTTGCCGACGCTATGATGCCCTTGACCCCACAGGCCATGGCAACCCGTGTGGTGACTAAGGTGACTCCGCAGATCAGCGGCAAGATTCAAACCATTAATGTGAAGAATAACCAAGTGGTCGCCAAGGGCGATTTACTGTTTCAAGTCGACCCTGCGCCCTTTGAGTTAGCCGTGTCTCAGGCCAAATTGGCCCTAGAGCAAGTGCGTCAGGACAATGCTGAATTAGATGCTTCGTTGTTGGCGGCCAAGGCCGAAGTGAATGCCAGCTCGACTACGGCACAACAAAAACGCCGCGAGGCTAAACGTTTAGATGCGCTGTATGCTACCCATGGTGTGTCACAGCAGCAACGTGATCAGGCCGATAGCGACGCGGCGGCGGCCGAGGCGAATCTGTCAGCCGCCAGTGCTCGCCTCGAAAAACTCAAAGTGAGCCGTGGTCTCTATGGTGAAGATAACCTCAGAATGCGCCAAGCAAGAAATGCATTGGAGCAGGCCGAGTTGAATTTATCCTATACCCAAATTCACGCCGACCAGGATGGTGTAGTGACTAACCTGCAGCTTGAGGTCGGTAGTTTTGCCTCTGTGGGTCAGCCATTACTAGCCTTAGTCTCTGATAAGTTAGATATTATTGCCGATTTCCGTGAAAAAACCTTAAGGGGTGTTAACGCATCTTACCCTGCATTAATCGCCTTCGACGGTGAACCAGGCCGTTTATACCGCGCCCAAGTGAGCAGTGTCGATGCCGGTGTGAGTGCGGGGCAGTTTGATGCCAATGGCCGCTTAGCGGCGCCGCAGGAGTCGGACCGTTGGGTGCGTGATGCGCAGCGCTTAAGACTGCATTTAGTCTTAGATGACGATGCCATGAATGGCTTGCCAGCAGGTGCGCGTGCCACTGTGCAATTACTGCCTGACAATGCGCTGTTTAGCCTGCTAGCTAAGGTGCAGATTAAGGTCATTAGCCTGCTCCATTACATCTATTAATCTCAAGGCAATTCGCATGTTGTTACGCCACAACCCTTTAACCACCAATGACTTACGCCAGTGTTTACGCATTGCCACTGGCGGCACCATTGGCTTTACGCTCTGTAAGCTCTTTGGCTGGAGTAATGGGGTGTTTTTTACGGTAACCCCAATGTTATTGCTGGGATTAGTCCCTGTGATGAGTGGCCATGCGATGCGGCAGTTACTGGCCTCATCGGCCATGGCGGGGCTTGAAGTCGGCTTACTCGGAGGTTTCTTCGGTAGCCATCCCGGATTGATGACGCCGATTGTCTTTTTACTGTTTTTATATCGTTTTGCGGCTATGTCCCGCGGTAGCCTGTTTCTATTTGGTGCCAATGGCGTGCTGAGTTTAAGCATTATGCTGCACTTTGCCAGCTATCCGGGCACAGATCTCAATGACTTAATCTTCAGTAATTTCTGGGCGACGGGATTGTCTGTGGTTATTGCCTATCTGATGACGGCACTCTGGCCGGATGTCGAACCTCGTCCAGCCTACAAACCCGGTCCTAAGGCGCCGCACCGTATGCGCCACGAGGCTTTGCTTGGTGCCAGCATTGCCACGCTCTCTTTCTTAGTGTTTCAGATTTTCGATTTGCGCGACTCCATGTCGGCACAGGCGACCACCTTGTTACTCCTGTTTCCCATGCATTGGAATGGGGCGCTGGATTATGCCCGTAAACGTGCGCTGGGCACCCTGCTTGGGGTGTCGTTTGGAGTGATGGTGCAACTCTTCCTCTACGACTGGTCTGGATTGTTGATCCTGATTGTGCCGCTGCTGTGGATTGGTTTAATGCTGTTTGCGCAGGCCCATGTGAAGGAGGCGAGTGGCTC
This sequence comes from Shewanella sp. MR-4, assembly GCF_000014685.1. Taxonomy (NCBI): domain Bacteria; kingdom Pseudomonadati; phylum Pseudomonadota; class Gammaproteobacteria; order Alteromonadales; family Shewanellaceae; genus Shewanella; species Shewanella sp. MR-4. The sequence continues at coordinate 4,105,504 of NC_008321.1, read as the reverse complement.
AGGTGTGGGGTTTGGCGCCATGACTACCTTAGGGATTTTGTTTGGCCAATACTTAACTCCTGGCAACGACCTGATTTTTAGTGCGCTGTACCGGGTGAGTAGTATTTTTGTGGCGATAGTGGCAACGCTGTTTTTGTGTTACCTGCTACATAAGTTATTGAATAGCTTTGAAGCTACTCGATTTGGTTATTAAGAATATAATATTAGATTTTTTTAATGCTTGTTCCATTTTCACTCAAGGAGTATGTTGTGCCGATACGTTTAGTGTGGGCTAAACGTGTGAACGCACCACTCAATTATCTCTTTTTATCGACCTAGGCTTAGGGCATCACTATGGTGTAGAGCCGTGTAAGCGCTAGCCAAGGTTTGTTCAAGGATAGAAAATGAACATTAAAATTAGAACATTAACTAAAGGCATCGCACTCATCTACGGCTGTGCCTTGACCTCTGTAGCCATAGCCAATCCAACTACAGTCCCGCCAGCGGGACAAATCTGCGTGACCTGTCACGGCGCCGAAGGCGAGGGCATAGAACCCCTCGGCCCCCGTCTCGCTGGACTCTCGAAAGAATATATCACCACCCAGTTACAACATTTTCAGGCGGGTGTGCGCCAAAACGCGACCATGATGCCGATGGCGATGACATTGCAAGGTGATGGCATCGAGCAAGTGGCGAGTTACTTCTCCGACAAATCACCTAAGACTGAGGTCAAGCCGGTGATCCGTGGTGAGCAGGTGACCTTTAGCGACGATACCGCGCGCTTAGCCTATCAAGGTGATTGGTCTCGCGGCTTACCGGCCTGTGTGACTTGCCATGGCCCCTCGGGTTTAGGTGGCGGCTTGTTACCACGTTTAGCGGGTCAGCAGGCCAGTTATATCAAGACGCAACTCTTGGCGTGGCAAGCTGGCACTCGTAAGGGAGATGTGGACGGCATGATGGCCAATGTGGCTAACAAGCTGACCGCCGCCGAGGTGGATGCCTTAGCGAACTACTTTGCGAATTTGAAATAAGGAGCCGGCCATGAAATCTTCTGCCATCTTACTATTGGCCGCAATGGGCGTGCTGACAGCTCAAGTGCAGGCCGCGAATGAGTTACCCGATAAACAAGCGCCATTGCCTTCAGTCCCTAAAAATCCTGATCAAAGTTATTTAACCCCAAGACCCTTAAGTGCGATTCCCGAAGGGGCCTTCGGCGATAAAGTTCGTTTAGGTTATCAGTTATTTGTGAATACCCAGCAGCTGAGAGATAAGTATGTAGGTAACGAGCTTAACTGTGCCAACTGCCACATGGATGCGGGCCGTAAGGCGAATGCGTCACCGCTTTGGGGCGCCTATTTTGCGTATCCCGCGTATCGTAAAAAAGACGATAAAGTAAATACCTTTGAAGAAAGGGTACAAGGCTGTTTTAACTATTCGATGAACGGTAAAGCCCCCGCTGCGGGCAGCCCCGAGCTGGTCGCGCTATCGGCCTATGCCTACTGGTTAGGGATGAGTGGTTTAATGGATGCGGCTAACCTTGATGGCCCTGTGCCAGAACTCAGCGATGCCGAATTGGTAAAAGGCGCCAAACGTGAGGATTTCCCACTGCCTGACACGCTAGCCAAAGCCATGACAGTGGATCAACGCGCAAATCTGCCTGGCCGTGGTTATCCTGAGATCCCAAAACCTGAGCTCGCGTTCTCACCCGAGCGTGGCAAAGCCGTGTATACCGCTCACTGCCAAGCGTGCCATGGCGCCGATGGTCAAGGCCAAGCGATTGCGGGTGTTTACTCTCTGCCGCCATTATGGGGTCCTAAGAGCTACAACTGGGGCGCAGGTATGCACAGGGTGAATACGGCCGCATTCTTCATTTATGAAAACATGCCCTTCGCTAAGAGTATTCAGCTGACTAACCAACAGGCTTGGGACGTTGCGGCTTACATTAACTCCCATGAACGGCCACAGGACCCCCGTAATAAGGGCGATGTGAAACAAGCGCAGGAGAAATACCATAACGACAATGACTACTACGGTGTCGAAGTCGATGGCAAAGTGCTTGGCACCGCCTCTTATCCGGTGTTTCCGAAAAAGTCTTAGTTGAGCAGCTCACATTCAGTGCTCGTGTAATGAAGTAAAGCGAGTCACTGGACGGGAGGTTTGTAAAATCGCCTAAGTGCTTGATTCATTTCGGCTTTATGATCAAGGTGAATCAAAGTCGTGGGGCTTCACCCCACACCCGACCAAGGAGGACTGCTCGTCCTATCCTCCTTGGATGCTCCAAGACGCCCCTAGCGAAGTTACATGCATTGGTTAGTGGCTTCGTGCTTATTCGAAAATCGCTAACGCTTCCGATGGGGCGTCCCTTCCCCCCGAAAGCTACGCAGACATCCTGTCTGCGTCACGTGATTTTCTTCAATGCCCTTCAGCAACTTCGCAGGGGAAGGTGAACTTCTATTGCCTTGGTATTAGCTGTTAGTCCTAAAGATTTGTGCCTGTCGTCCCATCTTTCTGGGAAATTTGTAAACTGGCTTCAAATCGAGACTAAAAAGGTATCGGTTTTTGCTTGGGTGCTTATGCAATCAAATGAAATTATTACTCTTTCATTTTGCCTAATATTATTTACCGCGCCAAAATGCTTCTCGGTAAATAAGGTCTCGATTTTTCAGGATGAAAAATGTTGATAGGCCACTGATGCTGATGTTAACTTATTGGCGTCATTAAATTATTTACTCGTTTATTCCTATGTCTAACTCTGTTCGGGTTGGTTTTTATTAGAAGAGCGGGTAATACACTGTTAGGCGGTATGGGAGAACGGATGCAAACCTATTTTATTTTTGCTGCAATAGTTACCGTGATTGTCGGTGTAGTTCACTCGATGTTCGGCGAAATTCTCATATTTAAGAAGCTCCGCAAGCGAGGAATTGTTCCAACCGAATCAGCGCCTCCACTCCAAGCACGCAATGTCAAAATTTTATGGGCCACGTGGCATCTTGCAAGCGCGTTCGGGTTTGGTATTGCTGGTATTTTGTTGTCTCTGTCCAATAGTAAGTTGTCGCCAGACCCAATCGTAATATATCCGTTGCTTTTTGCATTTATCGTTGGTTCTTTGTTGGTATTGTTTGCAACCAGGGGTAAGCATCCTGGCTGGGTTGGGTTGCTTGTGGTAGCTGTACTCATTTATCTTGGGGGCGTCGCCTAACAAGGCTATCGTGCGGAGTTATGGAGTAATTGCATGAACATAGCATCTGAGCTTCATAATAAATGGTTTGGCGGTGAGCTGGTTTCAGGGGTGAAATTCCTATTGAATGACTATGTAGTTGTTGCATTGGGTAATCACGCTGGTCTATCTGGGTCTGTGGTATCAATAATTAAATTTGAACCCAATCCTCTTTACATTTTAGAAACAGAAATGAATGGGGATGTCGAAGTCAGAGAAAGTGAAATTCATTATCCATAACAAGGCAAAGCAACACGCCGTTGTGCTTAACGTTAAAGCATTCCTCTAAATAAATACTTTATCTATTCAATCTTCGGATTTACAACAAGCCGCACTCATCATGTATGAATCCGTGAATACACTTTCCATAACGCAGGAATGCGGCTTATTGAGCTAAATAAATACACCAAATATGATTTTAGTTAGACACCACTTGATGAATACCGTCCATTAAAGGGCTATAAAAACTTAGGTGTTTATTTGCACGCTTAATCGATATGAGTGCCTTGATGATGGAATGATTATTCCAACGTTAATGAAAAAACCATTATTATTTCTGCGTTATCACACCGATACCATAAGGATTACCGTGCCTAAGCACTTACCAGAATCTCAGTTTGATACAGCGCAAATTTGCCCTTTATGCCAAGGGGCGAATCAGTGCGCAATGACTCTTGGTGCAGATATCAGTGACTGTTGGTGTGCTAAGCAGAGGTTTCCTAATCTGACTCAATTGCTATCTGGCGATTTGGCGGCAGGCTTATCGACAGGCGATACAGTAGGGCTGAGTGCCGATAAATTAGCGCAACTATTATCGCAGCCTGCGACGGCTTGTATTTGTGAGACTTGTTTAAGCCGGATAAAGCGCGAGCTAACTGTTTCTATTTCAGAAGATAAAAATAGCCCATCGGGATTAGGCGATGGGCTGGGATATGAGGTGAAGTAACCGATTAAGACTTATCGGTGAAATAGTCTATACGCACAGTCGTTTGTGCTGACACGGGCTTGCCATGTTCAAACTTAGGGGCATAGCGCCATTCTTCGATCATTTTCAGTGTGGATTTTTCAAATAGCACACCACCTTTGGATTCGAGCACTTCAGGATTTTTCACAAATCCCATCTCATCAACAGTGAAGTTAAGGGTCACATAGCCGCTTTTACGTTGCATAAGGTAGGACTTAGGGTATTTGGGTTCCGTGCGAAATAGCGGTTGTTGCTCCTGCATGTCCGCCCAAGGTCGCATTTTGCCGATGGCGATACAGTGGGCGGTGGACTCGTCACGCTTTCCTTGGCGCTCATAAAGTTCGACTAGATAAGCATGGGCGCTTAACGCATAAGGGTGGCTGTAGTTAAGGGCTTCAAATTGCTTAACCACCTCTAACAGTAATGGAATCGCCTCGTCATCATGCTTTTCTGCATATTCAACTGCACCAACTACATAGGTAGCTTTGACTCTGTCGAGGGCATTTTCGGGCTGGATTTCTTTGTAAGTTTCATAGGCCTCGAAGGCATAGTTTCTTACGCTTCTTGTGTATAGCTCAGTATTGGATAAGCGGTTAAAAGCGGCCATTTTTACATCGGCGATCAGTTTCTTGTTATCGGATTTTTCAGCAATTGTGATTGCATCAAGCAAATCATTTTTCGCATCTTTGGCTTCGACGGCGGTTTGTGCTGCACCAAGTAAGGGATCGATAAGCTCAAGCGCTTCTTTACCATAATGAACTTTATAATTTGTGAGAGCGAGTTGATATAACTCATTCGCCTTAGCTGTTTTTGGCAAATTCTCTTCTGCAAATGGGTAAGGGGCGACTTGCTTCTCTATTGCACCAGCCCAGTTCATGGCGAGGTTAGCTAAGTCGACACTGTCCTTCGCATATTGAGTTTCTCCCAGTTCGAAGGCCCATTTGGCACTGGCTTCTATTTGGGCGTTATCACCTTGTTTGAGTGCGGTTTGGTAGTCACTGTAGGCTTGGGAAAATGTGTTTTCCGAGGCATTTAAGGGTAACGAAGTACTTAAGGCTAAAGCAAATAGACTGGCTAAGGGTAATATTTTTCCGTCTAACATCTTGTATATCCTTATATTTAGTTCCATCGGATAGTACAAATGTTTCACTCTTGATACAAGCTTGTTTTCCCTCTGTTGGTCAGTAGGGATTGTAGAAGGTAAGCATTTGCCTACCTTCTGACTTTACCGATTTGCTTGGCGCTCTTTAGGGGGGACATATTTAGCCACGAACTGCAAACCAAATTGACCTAACTCGCCGTAGTGGAATTGGCAGTGCTGATTGAGCGGCAGATCTAATACCCCAGCATAGGAGCCTGTGATCACATACTGTCCTCGGGTTAAGCCAATCCCTTGGGCTGATAAGAAGTTGACCAACCAATAAAGCCCTGCTTTAGGGAAACCGTTGGGATGAACCGCAGCTTTTTGCAGCGTCTCACTTGCTTGCCGTCCGCCAGCGGCAACTTCAACACTCAGGGCGAAATGGCCTGTTTCAGCCGAGGTTGAGATTTCTGGCCCTAACCATAGGCCTTGATTGACTAAACCATCGGCGAGAGCATCGAAGTGGTTGGCTTCGCTTGGGTTTTGATAACGACTTTGGATAAGTTCTAAAGCGAGGCGCGTTCTACCGAGAGCAGCATCGATTTCGGCTTCCGAATAAGGTGTTGCTCGTGGTGGTAAATCGCTGCCAATTTCAAAGGCGAGCTCGGGTTCGACGCGGGCAAGCCCTTTGCTCGAAGGATAAAGTGGACACTCGGCGGTTTCGACATACACATCATGTTGATAGATAGGTGCTACCACGGTTTTTTCTGCGGTTGGCAGTAGGCACTTCCAACCCGCAATCGGGTTGCCTTGGTTGCTAAACTGCTGCGCAATGGTCTGCTGGATGGCAAAGGCCTGGGGGAAATCTTTCGGTCTTAGCGCTTCTTCTAACAGGGCGCCCGCTTCACCTTTGGCGCGTCGCTGGGCGAGCTCTTGTGCTGCTACGTTAATGGACTCAAGCTGTGTTTTAGCGTCTGTCTGTGACATGTTTAATCCTAACTAACTTATTTAAAAAGACTTATGCAAAGTAGTTTATGTCGCAATCACTGAGCGCATAAGGCATAACTCGACTCTGCAAATCCAATCTGAGCCAAAAGAGAAATTGCGCTCAATATACCTTTTTGTGCTGCTAAAGGCTTGATAAAACTTATCTTGAAATGCTCTGCATTTATCGCCAGTCAAGATTGATTTAGTGTCAGCTTAACTATCCAATCCGGCTGAAAAGTTAATCGTTTTTTAGGCTAGATCTTAGCGCGCCGCGGTGCCAGAATGGCGTTCCTTTCTGCGGTACTACTGGGACTTTTCCGTGAATCAAAGCCACTCTGGATCCTTGGCAACTAATCATGCTCAATTAGGATTGTTGTTTATTTCTGTCGCCGTGTTGTTTTGGGGCATGTTACCCATAGCGCTTAAGCTGTCGGGGAGTTTTATCGATCCTGTGACGTTGACTTGGTTCCGTTTTTTAGTGGCGCTCCTCGTCAGTATTTTGGTGCAGTGGAGCGCGGGGAGTTTGAAACAGTTTACGGCGCTCGATGCCAAGGTTTGGCTCAGGCTTATCCTCGCTGGACTGTTTTTAATGCTTAACTATGTGTCATTCGTGTATTCCCTCGATTATTTGGCTCCGGGGGCAGCGCAGCTTAATTTTCAAACCTCGCCATTCTTTCTAGCCTTTGGCGGCGTATTGTTTTTTAAAGAACGCTTGAATGCGGTGCAGCTCAGTTGTTTTGCCAGCTTAGCTTTAGGGATGTTGATGTTTTTCCATCCCTATTTAGATTTTTCCGCCACCGATAACCATGAGATCTGGCTTGGGGTGATGATAGTGCAGTTTTCCGCATTGTCATGGACTACCTATGCGCTGCTGCAAAAGTCACTCTTGAACCGTTTGTCCCCCGCCAACGTACTCTTAGTCATCTACGCCTTAGGGATCTTTGCGATGGCGCCCTTTAGCGATTTTAGTCAGTTTACGCAAATGGATAGCTTCGACTGGCAAGTGGCGCTGTTTTGCGCCGCTAATACCTTGATTGCCTACGGCTGCTTCGGACAATCGATGAAATACTGGCCGACGGCACAGGTGAGCGCCATGCTGGCGTTAACACCGGTATTTAGCTTTAGCGCTACGGCATTAGTGGTGAGTATCGGTTGGTGGCCTGATGTATTTAAGGCCGATAAATTAGATGCGCTATCGCTATTCGGCATAGGGGTGATTATTGTGTCAGTGATGGTGGTGCAGTTACTGCCCATGTATCGCCAGCGCCGCGCACGACGTTTGCAACCCGCTTCACAAACCACTGAATAGGTACCCGAGTGATAACACGCCTGACCGATATGCAACTTGAACAAATCCGCGGGGTGATCTTTGACCTCGACGGTACGCTTGCCCATTCAAACCCCGATTTTAAAGGCTTAAGGGCGGCATTAGGTATTGGTTCGGGGACCGATATTCTCGAGCATATACATAGCCTCGACACCACGATGGCTAAGATGCAGGCGCTCGAAATTGTCCATGACTACGAGCTGGAAAGTTCGCGTCAGGCGAGCTGGATTGAAGGGGCGCATGCGTTGATTGCCTTTTTAAAGATGCGACAACTACCTCTCGCGATTTTGACTCGCAATATGCCCGAGGCGGCCAAAATCACTATCGAAAAACTCGGTATTGATATCCCTTTAGTGCTGACCCGTTACGATGCCGAGCCAAAGCCACATCCGCAGGGTATCCACTTGATTTGCGAGCAATGGCAGTTGAGTCCGGCGGATATCTTGTATGTGGGGGATTATCTATTTGATCTGCAAACCGCGCAAAACGCGGGGAGCCGTTGCGCCCTCTATTGCCCAGAAGAAGTGCCCGACTATGCCCAAGCGGCAGATTTGCTCATCGCTAATTATCAGAGCTTTATCGACGCTTGGACATTAGTCATGCCGAGTGACTCAGTCCGCTAACGGGTGAAATGGGGCGTTGAAAATTGTGCATTATTTAGTTGGATGTGTTCGATGTTAAGGCATCTTGTTTATCTTGCTTAAGCCCAAGCCGAATACTGTCGACTAATGCCACTAACCAGCAGAGCAGAAAGCCATAGAGCAGTTCATTGGCATTGGCCATGGTGGTTTGGGTTTGTTGAGTGATTTCGGCGGATATCACGCCGACATCTAGGGGTAGAGTGCCGTTTTGGATCTCTAAGGCGATCACTTGCGCCACTTGATAGATTTGCATGAGTAGCAGCATAAGGCTCACGACCGCTAAGCAGAAAAACACCAGCGCCGAACGTTTATGTTTAAGGTAAAAATGGCCGCTGCCGGGGGCGATAAAGGCGGATAACAGGCCAGCGGTAAGGGCTTTTTTCATCGAAATACACTAATTGTGTTGCCAAAGACTAAGGCGACACTAATAGACATGTCAGCCTAAGTGCAAGTTAATTCGCCATGGCGACTAACAATCCAATAAAGCCTGCAAACAGAGTACAACCGACAAGTACCATGATTAATAAGGTTTTATCTTCGCTGCATGACTTAGCTAGCTCGGGCAGTGATGAGATAAATGGGTAAATGATCAGCGCTAAAAAATCCATTTAGCGTCCTTAAGTTAGGCATCCTGCTATTGACTATACCTGCTCGAAATATCAACTGGCCAGTGAAGTTTGAGCGGGAGCGATTTTAAAATAACAAAAAAGGAGCCTAGGCTCCTTTTTTAATGCGTTTGTTTAAATCAGCTTAACCTAATGGCTTAGATTTGGTGATTACTCTTCGCGTGGTTTACGTGGTCTACGCTCGCCTGCTGGCTTGTCTGAACGTGGTTTGCGGTCAGCAAATGGTTTGTCGCCAGAGGCTGAACGTGGTTTACGCTCACCCATTGGACGATCACCACGTGGACGACGGTCGCTACGTGCGCCACGGCCTGAGTCTACGAAGACTTGATCGCCAGCTTCACGGATGTTCAGTGGCTTGCCACATACGCGCACTTTCTTCAGATGCTGCAGTACTTCTTTTGGCATGCCGTCTGGCAGGTCAACGGTAGTCACTGCATCGTATAACTGGATAGCACCAATGTAACGACTGTCGATGTTAGCTTCGTTTGCAATAGCGCCAACGATGTTGCCCACACCCACGCCATTGTCACGACCTACATCGATAACATAACGGCACATCTTCAGATCTGGGTTGTCTTTTAACGCTTCGGCGCTGCCAAGGCTAGCTGGCAGTGGGCGTGATTCACGGCTGCGACGTTCACCGCGCTCGCCACGTTCAGCACCACGTTCGCTGCGCTCATTGCGTTCATCGCGGGTACGCTCTTGAATCGCAGGTAATTGCAGTGGGCGTTCTTGCTGAACTTGGTGCAGCAGGGCTGCGGCCAGCAGATCGGTATCCACTTCCAGTTGTTGGCATAACTGGGCAACTGCTTCGCGCATAAAGTCCAGATCTTGTGTCATGGTTTGCGCTAATTGCTCACCTAAGCGAGACAGGCGGCGTTCTGCAACCGTCTCTGGGCTTGGTACCTTCATTGGTGAAATACGGCTGTTGGTTGCGCGCTCGATGGTGCGCAGCATACGCATTTCACGGCTGGTCACGAACAGAATCGCCATGCCCGTACGGCCAGCACGGCCAGTACGACCGATACGGTGTACGTAAGCTTCAGTATCGTAAGGGATATCGTAGTTTACTACGTGGCCGATACGCTCAACGTCCAGACCACGAGCCGCAACGTCGGTCGCGATCAGAATGTCTAGCTTGCCGCTTTTCAGCTGCTCAACCGCACGCTCACGGGCTTGCTGGTTCATATCACCGTGCAGTGGTGATGAAGCGTAGCCGCGGGCTTCGAGTTTTTCTGCTAATTCAACGCATGAGTTACGGGTACGAACGAAGATGATAATACCTTCAGTATTTTCAACTTCTAATACGCGTACTAAGGCTTCTAACTTGTTGTGCTGAGACACTTGCACGAAACGTTGCTCGATAGAGTCAACTGTGGTGTGGCTCGCAGCGATGCTGATGTTAGTCGCATCTTTTAAGTGCTTGTTAGCAACACGCTTGATTTGTTCTGGCATAGTGGCCGAGAACAGTGCCAGTTGGCGCTGTTCTGGCGTGTGTTCCAGAATCCATTCGATATCGTCGATAAAGCCCATTTTTAACATTTCGTCGGCTTCGTCGAGTACCAGCGCTTGCAGGGTTTCCAGCTTTAAGGTGCCACGGCGCATATGGTCCATAACACGACCCGGTGTACCCACGATAACCTGTGGACCACGCTTCAGGGCGTTTAATTGCTGATGCATGCTCTGACCGCCATAGATTGGCAGTACATGGAAACCTTTCATAAATTTCGCGTAGCTGCTGAAAGCTTCTGCTACTTGCACCGCTAATTCGCGGGTTGGCGCTAATACTAGGATTTGTGGAACAGCTTGGCTGGTCACTTTGTTGAGCAGGGGCAGGGCGAAGGCGCCAGTTTTACCTGTGCCTGTTTGTGCCTGACCTAAAATATCTTTGCCAGCCATTAATGGGTCAATACTGGCTGATTGGATTGGCGTTGGTTTTTCGTAACCTAGCTCGTCAAGAGCACGCAACAAATTCTCGGACAAGCCGAGTTCACGGAAAGTTCTTTCACTGGATGACATTGGGTTGTAGCCTTGTGGATGCGCCCGGATTGGCGCTTAAGTTTCACAGACAGAAAATCAACCCCGTGTCGATTTCCCGCACCGAAAACGCCAGATTATAGCAGCATGTGTGCCACTTTACCAATCTGACTGAGGATAAATACAGGGTTTTGCGTATATTTTTTGCAAAAACTGAGCAAGAAACGCGCCACTTCGATTAATTTTTCAAAAAGTCGCCATTGAGTCGTAGGATTTCGAAGGCGGATTCTGTCACCGCCGCGAGGAAAACATAGTCCAAGGTGTCGGGGGTATCCTCGGGGGTATGGTATTGCGGATGAGTGGGGACGCCAAAATAGAGCCAAGGGATCTTGGCTTTATGGAAAGGATAATGATCCGAGGCTCTCAGCCAGTCGGTACTCTGGATGCTTCGTCCCACGGGTTTGGGATGGCTCAACTTAATACAGAGGTGATTATTCGCGTTTAGCATGGTCCTAAATTGTGGAAACTGATAAAAGTTGCGGCTGCCTTCGAGGTAAATAGCGTAGGGTCGGGTCGGATGGCCAATCATATCGAGATTGAGCATCAGTTCAAATTGCGCCTCGGGCATGCGCTGCTTGAGTTGCTCGACGAGGGCCGTACTGCCAAACAGCCCCGGCTCTTCGGCATCGGTCGCGACAAACATTAAGTTAATGTTGGGCAACGAATCGGGGGCGGCGCTTAGCTGCGCTTGCCAGTGGGCGGCCAGAGCCAACAGGGCGGCAACACCTGAGGCGTTATCATCGGCGCCGTGGTAAATCTTGCTGCCACTCATGCCGAGATGATCGTAGTGAGCCACCACAATGCGCCATCGATGAGTGGGTTGGCGTGCGGGGACTAACGCTACCATATTGCTTCCCGTCTCTTGGCTAAAAAGCGTGGCATATTCGAAGGGCACCTCGAAGGTCTCTCCCCACGCTTTGAGTCCGAGTTGCTGAAACTGGCTGTTCAAATAGTCGCGAGTCTTGGCGGCGCCTTGCGTTTGGGTTTTACGCCCCATTAATTCTGCGGCGCTGAGTATTGCTACCGTTTGCTTAAGAACTGAGGGTTCGGCCCAATTCAATCGAATCGCCTCAGGTGAACAAGTGTATTCGACGGGTTGATTGGCGCAGGCCGTAAGGCCCAAACACAAGCTGAGGATACACAAGCGTAATAAGCTCAAGCCAATGCCTTGAGCGCGGGGGCGAGTGATTGCTGTGAATGCCTGTGCCAAATTGCCCATGGCTATCCTTAAGGTTGGCAATAGAAAGGATCAATCCTAAGCCTAACAGGGATTTAGCCTGGGTGCATTGGCCGTAATGCTGAATTAGTCTAAGACGCGGATCTCGGGGGAGAGTGTCGCCTCTTGATGACGGCTTAAATTAAAGTGCTCCAAGCCAGAGACTAAATGGGTACGTGCGCAAATGGTAACTTGGGCGTTTTTGGTGAGTCCGCCTTGATCTAAAGTGGTGATCCGGCCATCGGGCAAGGCGAGCAGGCTGCTATCGGCTGTGCTGTCTAACACAGTCACCTGTAGACGTTTGGGTTGACCGATAAGCGGATCGATAGCCGCGATAGTCAGAGCCACGAGGGTTAATCCTAGGCAGGCAATCAGCAATACATTGGCACTACTTAAGCTAGTTAAACTAGGGCGATGCGTTGGCAAGATGTCCTCCTCGGTTGATAACGGCAAATGGCGAGCTTTAGAGAGTTTTTATACTGGGCTGGTTTTATCAACAGCGCCTAGGAGTATTCCAAGGCGCTGTTTGATTTTGAGGTTATGACTGTTTGGCTAGCTTAGCATCCCTTTCCAGCAGCGGCTTTAGGAAGCGCGCGGTATGGGACGTTGGATGCTCTGCCACCTCTTCTGGCGTACCAGTTGCTAGGATAGTGCCGCCGCCACCGCCGCCTTCTGGACCTAAGTCGATAATCCAGTCTGCGGTTTTAATCACATCCAGATTATGCTCAATCACCACGATAGTATTGCCATGGGATTTGAGGCGATGCAGCACATCGAGCAGCAATTGGATATCGGCAAAGTGCAAGCCCGTTGTCGGTTCATCCAGAATATACAAGGTCTTACCCGTATCGCGCTTAGAGAGTTCCTTCGCGAGTTTCACCCTTTGGGCTTCACCGCCCGACAGCGTGGTCGCGCTCTGGCCTAAACGTACGTAGGACAAACCCACATCCATCAGGGTTTGCAGTTTACGGGCAATGGCTGGCACGGCATCGAAAAACTCCCGCGCATCTTCCACTGTCATTTGCAGCACTTCGTGGATGTTCTTACCCTTGTAGCGCACCTCTAAGGTTTCGCGGTTATAGCGTTTACCCTTACAGGCATCGCAAGGCACATACACATCGGGCAGGAAGTGCATTTCGACCTTAATTAAGCCATCACCTTGGCAGGCCTCACAGCGACCGCCTTTCACGTTAAAGGAGAAACGGCCCACTTGATAACCACGGGTACGGGACTCCTGCGTTCCAGCAAAAATCTCCCGAATAGGCGTAAAGATACCGGTATAAGTGGCAGGGTTGGAGCGCGGCGTGCGGCCAATTGGGCTTTGGTCGATATCGACCACTTTATCGCATTGCTCCATGCCGACGATGCGATCGTAAGGTGCAGGCTCATCGACTGTGGCACCGTTGAGTTGCTTATGGGCAATTCTAAAGAAGGTGTCGTTAATCAGCGTCGATTTACCCGAACCCGATACCCCGGTCACGCAGGTGAACAGGCCTACGGGAACCGTTAAGTCGACATTGCGCAGGTTATTGCCGCGGGCGCCGTAAAGCTCAATCACTTGTTTTGGATCGTAAGGCGTACGTGGAGTGCTGATATGGATATTGCGTTTGCCCGAAATATATTGGCCAGTCACGGACTCGTCGCAGGCGACAATTTTCTCAATTGGGCCGTCGCAAATCACTTCGCCGCCGTGTACCCCAGCGCCTGGGCCGATATCGATAATATGATCCGCGATACGAATCGCATCTTCATCATGCTCCACTACGATCACTGTATTACCTAAATCCCGCAGGTGGATTAAGGTCTGCAATAACCGTTCGTTATCTCGCTGGTGCAAGCCGATAGAAGGCTCGTCAAGCACATACATCACGCCGACGAGTCCTGCGCCGATTTGGCTGGCGAGACGAATACGCTGCGCTTCACCGCCTGAGAGGGTTTCGGCCGAACGCGACAGACTTAAATAGTTGAGGCCGACGTTAACTAGGAAGCCTAAGCGATCGCGCACTTCCTTCAGTACCTTCTCGGCGATCTGTGCCTTTTGGCCGCTGAACTCGAGTTTGTCGAAGTAGTCTAGGGCTTCACCTATCGACCAAACGGTGAGTTTTGGCAGGTTAAGATCGCCAATAAACACGTTACGGGCTTCTTCGCGCAAGCGCGACCCGCCACAGCTTTGGCAGGCTTGAGTATTGATAAACTTGGCTAATTCTTCGCGCACCGCGTTGCTTTCGGTCTCGCGGTAGCGCCGGTCCATATTATTTAAGATGCCTTCGAAGGGGTGAGTGCGCACCACCACATCACCACGGTCGTTGATGTATTTGAAGGCGATGCTGTCTTTGCCTGAGCCGTAGAGGACGATTTTTCTCACCTTATCCGACAGCTGTTCGAAGGGAATTTCGACATCGAACTTATAGTGGTCGGCGAGCGAACTCAGCATCTGAAAGTAATAGAAGTTACGTCTATCCCAGCCACGAATCGCGCCGCCCGCAAGGGATAACTCAGGATTAGTGATCACTCTGTCGGGGTCGAAAAACTGTTGTACCCCTAAACCATCACAGGTCGGGCAAGCGCCCGCCGGGTTGTTAAAGGAGAAAATCCGTGGCTCAAGCTCTGCCATTGAATAACCGCAGTGCGGACAGGCAAAATTTGCAGAGAAGATTAATTCTTCAGTGTTGCCTTCATCCATGCTGGCGACCACGGCAATCCCGCCGGAGAGTTCGAGCGCGGTTTCAAAGGATTCGGCGAGACGCTGCTGGATATCGCTGCGGACTTTAAAGCGGTCGACCACCACTTCGATGGTGTGCTTAACGTGTAAATCGAGTGTTGGTGGATCGGTTAAGTCGCAGACTTCGCCATCGATTCGGGCGCGGATATAGCCCTGCGCCGATAAACCTTCGAGTAGTTTAACGTGCTCACCCTTACGACCGTTGACTACGGGCGCCAGCAGCATCAAGCGGCTGTCTTCGGGCATTTCTAACACTTTATCGACCATCTGACTCACGGTTTGCGCCGCAAGGGGTTGGCCGTGTGTCGGGCAGCGCGGTTCGCCCACACGGGCAAACAACAGACGCAGATAGTCGTAAATTTCGGTAATAGTCCCGACGGTGGAGCGCGGGTTATGGGACGTCGATTTTTGTTCGATGGAAATTGCCGGGCTCAAGCCTTCGATATGGTCGACATCGGGCTTTTCCATCAAGCTTAAGAATTGGCGGGCATAGGCAGAAAGAGACTCAACGTAACGTCGTTGGCCTTCGGCATATAAGGTATCAAATGCTAGGGAAGATTTGCCTGAACCCGATAACCCTGTGATAACGATTAACTTATCCCTTGGGATAGTCAGGTTGATATTTTTGAGATTGTGGGTCCGTGCGCCGCGTATTTCAATCTTATCCATCTATCGCTCAAGTCTTATGCTTAAAAAAAATGAGCCTAAGTATCGCACAGTTCGGCGGCCGAGTTTAGTCGATTCTGTGATCTTGCTGACACGCCCAATGGGCGCGGTTGTGGGGTCGGTATTGCTAATAAAGGTGATGCAGTTAGCGGATTAACGAAGATTAATCCGTCTATCGGCTGTGAACTTAGCCAACTTCTGTAAGCATCGAGTTAACTATTTGTAGCCAATGGGCTTTTAGATAAGCCTTAAAAATAAAGGCCTAAGCGTACGCTAACGCGCGAGCATCAGCATTGGCGCGGGGCAAAACCCGCTGTTTTGCACTCTCGGCGCGGGCGGTTTTTCCTTTTGAGCAAACGCTTTTGGGTGTGTTAACATGCGCCCCCTAAAAGACTTCAATCCAGGGCAAAATCATGGGTAACAACGGACTTTCAGGAACCGAGAAAAAAGTCGCGTTTTCTTTAGCCAGCGTATTTGGTTTACGTATGATGGGCTTGTTTATGATCATGCCCGTCTTTGCACTCTATGGTCAGCATTTAGAAGGTTTTTCTCCCCTTTGGGTGGGGATTGCCATTGGTGCCTATGGTTTGACTCAGGCCGTTTTGCAGATCCCTATGGGGATTTTATCAGACAAGTATGGTCGTAAACCTGTCATTCTCGCTGGCCTAGTATTGTTCGCCATCGGCAGCTTAATTGCCGCCAATGCCGATACGATTTACGGGGTGGTATTTGGCCGTGCCGTGCAAGGTATGGGGGCGATTGCCGCCGCCGTGTTGGCCTTAGCGGCGGACTTAACCCGAGATGAGCAGCGCACTAAGGTGATGGCCATTATCGGCATGTGTATCGGCGGCTCCTTTGCCCTGTCGTTACTCGTGGGCCCAATTGTGGCGCAGCATTTAGGCTTATCGGGTTTATTCCTGCTAACCGCTGGCCTTGCGGTACTTGGCATGTTGATTGTGCAGTTATTAGTGCCGAATCCGATTTCCCATGCACCTAAGGGCGATACCTTAGCCGCGCCCGCCAAGCTCAAGCGTATGTTGACCGATCCGCAGCTGTTTAGGCTCGATGCGGGTATTTTTATTCTGCACTTAGTGTTAACCGCGGTGTTTGTCGCCTTGCCACTCGATTTAGTCGATGCGGGTCTGGTGAAAGAAAAACATTGGATGCTGTATTTCCCCGCGTTTGTGGGCGCATTCTTCTTGATGGTGCCGTTAATCATCATTGGGGTGAAGCGTAAGAATACTAAGGCGATGTTCCAAATTGCTTTAGTGATCATGATGTTTGCCCTTGCGGCCATGGCGATGTTTTCGAACAACCTCTGGGTATTGAGCGTGGCAGTGCTGCTGTTTTTTACCGGCTTTAACTACCTTGAGGCGTCGCTGCCGAGTTTGATTGCGAAATTCTGCCCCGTTGGTGAAAAAGGCTCGGCCATGGGGGTCTATTCAACTAGCCAATTCTTAGGCGCATTCTGTGGAGGTATGCTCGGCGGCGGTGCGTTCCAATTAGTCGGCGCCGTGGGCGTGTTTATCGTCGCGCTGGTATTGATGGGCGTTTGGTTATTATTGACCCTAGGGATGAAAAATCCTGTGCTGCTTAAGAGTTACACCTTAGAGGCTGCCGTAAAAGATAAGGCCCAAGCGCGGGATATGGCGTCGCAGCTGTCACAATTGATGGGTGTGGTCGAAGCGATTGTGGTGCTAGATGAGAAAGTTGCTTATCTCAAAGTTGACGAGCATTTCGATTTAAGAGAAGCCCGAGCTGTGTTAGGCTCTGCTCAATAATATGTGTTATTGCCGCGAGTTTTAGGGAAGCGGATTTTCCCTTGCGGCAACAATTATAAACAACATACTGAATTAATAGATTATTTAAAGAATCGCAGGAGATTTCAATGGCCAGTCGTGGTGTTAACAAGGTAATTTTGGTTGGCAATTTGGGACAAGATCCAGAAGTACGTTACATGCCAAACGGTAACGCAGTCGCTAACATCACAGTAGCGACCAGCGAATCGTGGAAAGACCAACAAGGTCAACAGCAAGAGCGTACTGAATGGCACCGTGTGGTTCTGTTTGGCAAGTTGGCTGAAATTACGGGTGAGTACCTGCGTAAAGGTTCACAGGTTTACCTCGAAGGTAAACTGCAGACGCGTAAGTGGAAAGATCAAAGCGGTCAAGATCGTTACAGCACTGAAGTGGTTATCGACCAAAGCGGTAGCATGCAAATGTTAGGTGGTCGCAATCAAGGCCAAAGTCAAGGTCAAGGCCAAGGTGCACCTATGGGTGGCATGCAACAAAACGCGGGTTACCAAGCGGCACCGGCTCAAACTGCGCCAGCGCAAAACCAATACGCGCCAGCACAGCAAAGTTACCAAGCACCCGCACAGCAGCCACAATCTGGCTACAATCAGCAGCCAGCTCAGCAAAGCTATGGCCAGCAACAAGCGCAGCCCCACGCACAGCCACAGCAAGGTGGTTATGCGCCTAAGCCTGCTGCACCTGCGTATCAAGCACCAGCGGCACCTGCACAACGTCCAGCGCCACAGCCACAACAAAACTTCACCCCAGATTTGGATGATGGTTGGGACGACGATATCCCGTTCTAAGCTTGATTATCTAGCATAGTGCTAAGATTCAAACACAAGGCCCCGTTTACGGGGCTTTGTTTTAATTGCAATTTTTCCGTCGATAGCAAAACGTTGAGTTGCTTTCAAACCATTTACAGGATGTAGAGATGGAACCATTTTTTGAGTTGGATGCTTTCTATCACAGGGATGTTTATTTTGTGTATTCGGAGCAGAATGAGCAGCCCTATATTGATAGTTTTACTAAGCCTTTGAATGGTGTAACACCTCTTTACTATGAGGTGGATGTGCTTGATGAGGCGATTACCCAGTACGACATTTTGCCCACCATAGGCCTTCCCCTTGTCAGTTCATTATTTGTCGAGCAATTTCGTGCAGTTAGCGACAAAGAAGTCCAGTTTATCCCTGCTGAAATTCGTGATAACAGCGGAGACTTCAATCATCAATTTTATGCGATGAAGGTGCTTAAACGTTTCGCCTGTATCGATATGAATCGCTCGCAAATCAGTTATCGCCGCTATGGTGAATGTCAGTCACTCCAAATCCAGACTTTAGTGATTGATGCCAGCAAGGTGGAGGGAGCGTCGATATTTTCGCTACAGGAAAAACTGGCTTATATCATAGTGAATCAAACTATTCGCGATCTGTGTCAGCCGCTTCGGGGCGTAGAGTGTTTGCCGCTGGTCGAGGCATTTGGTTCGAGATTTTGGTGAAATTATTTCTAAAGATATTTTGCTAAATATCAAGGTGATAATTGCTTTTGGTACGGTGTAAGGTATTGATTTTGTGACTTAAAGCCTTTTAGCGGCTATAGTAAAAAGTCAATTTATCAGTACTGAGGTAAGCATTTTCTCCGGTTAATGAACCCAATTGGGTGGAGAAAATGAATTTTTATGAATCATTTCAAGCGAATCCAGTTTAAACACCTGTGGCTGCTATTTATCATGGTGGCCTTACCCTTAAGAGCGGTTGAAGCGCCTTTATGGCCTGAGTTGGCCAATTTACCCTTAAGTCAACGCGTGCACACAGGCACTCTTACCAATGGTATGCACTATCTGTTAGTGAACAACAAAACTCCCGAACAGGCGGTTATCGTCCGTATGCGGGTCGATGTGGGATCTGTGATGGAAACGGATGCTGAGCAAGGGCTGGTGCATTTGTTAGAGCATATGGCCTTTAGTGGTTCTACTGGGCTAGCTGCGGGGGAGATGATCCCCACACTGCAGCGCCTAGGCTTAAGTTTTGGGGCCGATACCAATGCGGTGACTGAATTTCAGCAGACGGTTTATCAGTTTAATCTACCGAGCAATAGCCAAGATAAGGTCGATACCGCCTTGTTTTTAATGCGCGAAATCGCCGGTAATCTGTTGCTGGATCCCGCGTTTATCGAGCGTGAAAAGGCGGTGGTTTTGTCTGAATTGCGTGAGCGAAGCAGCGCCGATTTAGAAAACTATCGCCACCAGTTAGCCTTTTTAATGCCGCAAACAGTGCTGTCGCAGCGCTTTCCCGTAGGAGAGGCGACGAGCATTAAAAATGCGAACCGTGAAAAGTTATTATCCCTCTATCAACGTTTTTACACGCCGTCCCGCACCACCTTAATTGTGGTGGGCGATATCGATGTCGGCAGTATCGAGCAAAAGATCAAACAGCAATTTACCGATTGGCAAGCCGCGCCGCAGGCTGCTGGGGTAAAGGCGCAATCTATCGGTATGGTGCAAGCCAAGGCTGCGGTAGAGGCGAGCGCCTTCTTCGATCCGAGTCTGCAAACCTCGGTTTCCTTAGGACTGTTAAAACCACAAACGCCTAAGCCTGATACGATTGCGCTGCGCGAGCAGGATATTTTATTAGAGCTCGCCCACGGTATTTTGTATCGCCGCCTAGAATCTCAATTACTCCACAGCCAAGGCCTGTACGGCGTTAATCTGCAAATTGGTCACGAGTATGATATTGCCTACGGTACTCAAATGACGCTCGGCACGCAGGAAAACAATTGGCAGCAGGGTATTGCGTTATTGGAGCAAACCCTGCGTCAGGCGCTTGAGTTTGGCTTTAGCCAACAGGAAATCGACCAACAACTTAAACGAATGCATAAGGGCTATCAGCTCAATGCTGCCGGTAGCAACACTATCCACAGCCTGAACATTGCCGAAAGCCTAGTGAATGCGGTGGCGAGCAGACGTGTGCCCGTCGAGCCTGAGTGGCAATTGGCATTGTTTGAGAAACTGATGCCGAGTATCACGCCGCAAAAACTGCAGCAGTTGTTTAAACAGACTTGGAATGGCACGCCTTATTTGTATTTAACCAGCAATAAGCCCATAGATGATGTTGAAAAACAGCTATTATCCGCCTACAACGCGAGCCAAAAGCAAGCGGTAAAAGCGCCTGAAACCAAAGCCATTGCCGAATTTGCCTATAGCCAGTTTGGTGAGCCTGGTCAGATTGTTGCCGATCAGCGTGATGCCGCAACTGGGATCCGTAAGTTACAGTTTGCCAACGGTGTGCGACTCAATTTAAAACCCACGGATTTTAATCAGGGCGTAACGCTGGTGAGTTTAAACATCGGCTTTGGCGAGGTGCCATTCCCCGAGCTAGACGGCTTGTCCTATCTATTTAACAGTGCCTTTGTGCAAGGCGGCTTAGGCTTACATGATTGGGATAGCTTGCGGGATATTTTTGCAGGCCAAGATATCTCTGTGAGCTTGAGTCTACGTGAGCAGAGTTTTGGCGGTGAGATCAGCACCAATGCTGCCGAGCTTCGTACCCAATTAGGCGTGCTGACGGCTTATTTAGTCGACCCAGGTATGGAGAAGCAGGCCGAGCAGTTATTCCGTGAGCAAGTGATTGCCGAGCAGCAGAGTATTCATAGCAATCCACAGCTGGAGTTTTCGAATCAATTTGCTCGGATTGCCCATGATGGTGATAAACGCTATGGCTATGGTAATCCTGAGGAAATCCTCAAGCGTCAGTTTACCGAGTTAGCGCCTAGTTTCCATTCTGCGGTGCAGCAGGGGGCGATTGAACTGGCGATTGTCGGCGATTTTAATGAAGACAACGCCATTGCCGAAGTGGCGCAAACCATAGGGGCTGTTGCTCGTCAGCCGATCCCTAAGGGACAGACAATTGTGCCCGTGTTTCCCAA
The DNA here is from genome assembly GCF_000014685.1 of Shewanella sp. MR-4. Taxonomy (NCBI): domain Bacteria; kingdom Pseudomonadati; phylum Pseudomonadota; class Gammaproteobacteria; order Alteromonadales; family Shewanellaceae; genus Shewanella; species Shewanella sp. MR-4. Next base: position 4,084,324 of record NC_008321.1, on the reverse strand, counting down.
AGTGCCAGCACACATGAGCCTGACGCATTATGGTCAGGTCGATATGGCGGCGCTGGCGCAGGTGTGGCCAACCACGGATATGAGTAATCTTCGTGAGCAGGTCGGTTTAGGCTTGCTCGAGCAGGTACTGAGCATCTTGCTGACTGAAAATGTGCGCGAAAAAGCCGGCGCGAGTTATTCACCTTCGGCATTCTCATATAATGATTTAAATCCAACGGGTTATGGCTACCTTGGCTTATTTAGCGTCACAACTAAGAGTATGTTGCCTGAGGTGGCTCAGTATTACGCCGCCGCAGTGAAGCAAGTCCAAGCGCCAGCGGGGATCAGTGAGGATTTACTCAATCGTGCCCGCCAGCCAGTGTTGGAGTGGATGCAGATGGCGCCGCAAAGCAATAACTTTTGGCTCGATTTAGCCTCAACCGCCCAAAGCCAACCGGATCGTTTTGCGGGCTTTAACCAACGATTGGCGCTGGTACAGCAGATTACGCCCGCCGAGTTAAGCCAATTGGCACTGAAATATCTCAAGGATAATAAGCGTTTAACAATCGAAACCTTACCCGCGCCAGTCACGGCTCAGTGAGCCATTAAATCACCCTTCCTCTGAAGACCTACCCCCTATGATATTCATTTTATAGGGGGTGACTTCACTTGATTGCTTTAAAGGAAAGCCTGTTTTTAGCTCATCGCCGAGTAGTGTAAAACAGGATTGGAAGCGGCTTAGGCATTCAAGGTTTGCTTGTATTAGCGTGGCTGGGGAATACCCAATTGCTGACAAATATGCTGGATACAAAGTTCTCGCTGTTGGCACCATAGTCCGTAACTGACGGGGATAAGTTTAATGCCTGCGCGCTGCAACAGCTTATACATATCAATATCGAAAAAGTCCGCCCAAGGCCCTGGGTAACCGATTAAATCTATTGCTAAATATTGGTTACCATAACGGCACAGAATATCCAGTTCTAATCCTGCTATATGATAGGCGCGCCAGACGCTTATGCCTTTTTCTTCAATCGCGTGTGCGACTGACTGGCCGAAGCTATCGAGGGAATCGACATAGTGATGTGCCGCTTGAAATTGTCCCGCCGATGCTAAGTAAGTTGCCAGTAAATTATTGCTAGGAAGCTCATGCTCTTGCACGGATAAGAATAGCCACTGCATCTGCTTGGCGCGGGTAATCGCGACATTAAACATATCGGCGCGATTTAAATACACTGCCGCTCGGCTGTCTTTGGGCGTAATGCTAAACGACAGCAGCATAATATCGCGCTCCTCCCCTTGAAATCCGAAGGGCGTCGCAATCCGTAATTGGTGGCGCTCTATCTGCTGCGCACTAAAGCGCGCGAGAATTTGCTGGGATAAATACTCTGTCTGATTGCGAAAGCAGGAGAGTACCCCAATGCTGGCTGGAACTAATGCATTCTCTTGTTCATCAATCAGTTGAGACAGTTTTTGAATTAATGCCTCGGCTTCTATGGCGTTAATTCCCTTGCTATCACGGCTGCCAGTCACATGGACTCTGTGTAAGTGCCCCGAACTCGTACAGGGCCTGTGTTGCATAACCTTCAACATGCCTTGATAAAACTGCTGATTACTAAATTGGATTAGCTCAGGTTTACTCCGAAAATGCTCATTTAAAAATACCACTTGGGATTGGCGTTCAAGGGATTGCGATACTAAGTCGAGCATACTGGCATCACGGTAGCTCATTAATCCGCGGCAATCTGCTGCGAGTCCGAGCTGGGTCTGGATTTGGGTTTGTTTTGCGCGGGATAAAAACGAGAAATGGCGTAGCTGTTTACTATCGCCAACAACGAGCGCAGCTTTGGCGCGCTGCAAGGCCGGTAGACATGCGGCAATATTGGCTTGAGTCGCCTCATCAATAATGACCAAATCAAACATTTGCACCTGCATGGGCAGTACCCTATGTAAGCTCGCAAGGCTAGATAACCAAATAGGAAAGGTCTGTTTTAAAGCATCAAAATCTGTCTTGTAGAAGCCTTCGAGTTGCTTCGCTGACTGCCGTGCCCGTAGCGCACTGGCAAAACTCACCAGCGTACTGCGCTTATGTTTGAGTAATTGATTTAATCGATAACCAGTAGCCAATTGTAAGTATTTGAGGCTTAAGCTTTCTTTTTGCTCGATAAGGGCGGTTAATCTGTCGAGTACATCCCATTGCTGGGCAAACTGCTTGATGCCTGAGCGATTAAACCACTGATAAAATCCTAGGCGCCAGCGGGATTGCTTTTGCTCTAGTGTCGCGAGTTTCTGGCCCCGACGTATTGCGTGTCGGCAGTGGCGTATAAAACCCGTTTCCATATTGGCCTGCTTACGGGTGACATTGGCTAACTGTTGTTTTGCAAGGCGTAACACAATATCCGTCACCTCTTGGTCAACCGCGGGGTGCTGACCATGAAGCATCTCATCGATTTGGTTCTTAAGGACTTTAATAAACTGCGGTGAGCCGGCTCGGATAAGGCTGCTCCCAAGCTGGAACTGTTGCTGTAATTTGTCGGCGATCACATCCACCGCAACATCCGTGTGGGCGACTACCAGTACTGACATGCCCCTTAATACTTGTTCCGCTGCCACTGTGGCTATGGTGTAACTCTTACCCGTGCCTGGTGGGCCCGATATTTGCCCCAATGTATGATTAGCCGCTACCTTTAGGGCCTGAATTTGCGCGCGGCTTAATAGCCCTGGCAGGTAATCCTCTTGGGTATCGACATGAATACTTTCTGAATCTTGGCTTGGAGCATGCCCAAACAGTGCTTGCAGCGGTGCTGAGAGTGAGGGCGCCGTGATGAGTTTATCGAGTTCGTGCAAAATGCCGCGACTGGCAAAGGAACGTTCTGCCAGAATCACTTGGCTACGGCTGACCAAAAACGGCCCGCGTTTACGGCTGAGCCGGGTAAATTCCGCTTCATCGATCAGTTTGGGGAAATGTAATAAATGACCCGTGTCGACATCGGCCTGACCCGCCCGCAGCCAAGCTATCCAACCACTAACATCCGTTGGATTGTCGCGTAACTCTTGGCTTAAACTATGGCCCTCAACGACTAACTTTTCTAACAGGGGCTCATTGATGGTGAATTGCCCAGAGCCTGTCAGAGTGTGATTGCATTCTAGGTAAATGTTATCGCCATCAAGCTGTAATTGGCATTCTCGGTACAGCAGTGGCGTGACGACTTTACGTTTTTCTCCATTAAGCTCAACACTACCGCAAAAAAACAGGCAGCAATGCAATAGTACTTTTTCACGTAGATACAAGGCACTACGTGCCATTAACGCTGATGCGGGAGCAAATGGCACTGGCAGGCGCGGTAGAAAACCACTACTCAATTCGTCTTCATGCTGGAGCAAGAGTTGATCTTGTTCCGCCAGCTTATGGCTAGCCCAGAGGTTAATTTCAGCACTGTCGTGTTGAAAACACTGTTTGTAGTAGTTAAGAATCCCTTGCAAACCTTATCCATCCCCAAGACTTAATTGGCGATGCGAGAGTAACCTAATCGTATAGGGCGAACAAGGTTCATACCATTTGTAAACAAGGTCAAAGCCTGATGAATGATGCTCGAAAGCCGCAACATTTTTTACCCAATAGCAGTATTTGAGTTGTAAACAAAAGTATCCTTGACTGCATTTGTATCAATTAAGTGCTTAAAACATGTGGTTTGTATCAGAGTTTTTGTTGTTATTGAGATGTTTGTTGGGTGTTTGAGTTTGTGAAATATTTGTTTATTGTTTCGATGGAAATTGCCATTGTTGTCATTGTATAACTGCGTAGACTGAACTGAATTTTTGTCTGCTAATGAGGGATACGATGCTTAACAATAAACTAAAAGGATTCGCGGTTTTGACCTTCGCCTGTTTGGGCGTGACCGCTTGTGGTGGCTCCGATAACAACAAGGATGAGGACACCTCGAAGACCGATACTTATGTGCAATTCTACAATGCTTCAGTGGGGAGTACGGCCACTGCACTTAAGATTGGCGATAAAACCTATGAGAGCGTGAGCTACGCCGATGCGATGCCAAGGTTTACTTCAACACCGGGCGTGAGTGCCGTCGAGGTAATGGGTAAAGATGCGTCTAACAAGGATATTTCGATCTACAAAGAGGATATCGATCTAAAAACCGCAACTGATCACTTCTTTGTGTTGCATGGGGATTTTGCCTCGCCATCGCTGCTAAATATCAATTACTCCCGCACTGAGTTAGATAAGCAAAATGCCGAAGCGGATAAGAGCAAAATGCAATTATTGATCGCCCATACGGCGATGGATGCGCCTGCCTACGATGCCTATATTGCCAAAGCCGATCAAAGCTTTGCCGATGCGGTGATGCTGGGCAGTGTCTCCTACGGTGACGTTTCAACACCGCAGATTTTGGACACTGGGGATTACAAGGTTTACCTCGCACCTGCGGGAACCACCAACGTGAGCTACACCACGGCAAGCATTAACTTTAAGTCTAAGGTGCCCTATAAGTTGATTTTAAGGGAAAGCTTTGGCGCCTCGGATGCCAAAATCAGCTTAGACAGTGTCGATTCAACCACTAATGTGCGTAATCATGTCGCCCTCGAAAGTAGTGTAGGCTTTAGAGTATTCAACGGCTTGGCCGCACATAATGTCGATGTCAAAGTGGTGAGCAATAAACAAGAAGCCCTATTTAGCAATGTGGTTCCCTTTGGCGTGACTGCTTATCAAGGCGCGGAGTTTAATGACTTTGGCGTGAGTGTGTTTGACCACACTAGCCAGGCTAAATTGCTCGATAATGTGTTGATCACCCTTAATCAGGACGATATCAAAACCATCTTCATCTACGAGCAAACCACCGAAGAGGGTAGCCAAGTCAAGGCGATGGAGATGAAGCAAACGCAAACGCCAAGCCCCTACAGCTTTAAGTTCGATATTCTTAGTTTTGCCGACAAGAGTAACCTGACGCTGTATTTCTTAAAGGCAAACGACACCATTGAAACTGCGACCTATAAGATCAGTGCCATTAATCCAACGGCGCCGCAATCCTTAGTAGTGCCAAAAGGTGAGTATTCCATCAAGGTCATTGCGGTGGAAAATGGCACTAAGACAGTAGTTTATGCATCAGAGATGATGGATTTTAATAACGAAGATAATGTCACTATGGTGCTGAATAAGGACGCTTCAACCAGCTTTGGCTATAACCTCGTTAAGCTTTAATCGGTAAATAGATTGGGCAATAAAAAAGCACTACCTTGGTAGTGCTTTTTCATCTTAACCGTCTCTATTCCGACAGTTTTAGCTCTTGGCCAGGCTTAATAATGCTCTTGGCATTGAGCTGGTTCCACTTCATTAAATCCGCGAGCTTCACTTTGTTTTTGCGCGCGATTTTATCTAACGAGTCACCGGACTTCACCTTGTATGTGCTGGCTTTCGCGGCGGGCTTGTCAGCGGTTTTACTGCTGGTTTTAGTTTTAGCCGATTGAGACGTTGTTTGAGCTTTGCTCTGTTTTGGCGTCTCGCTCGAGGCGTTATCTTCGCTTGTCATCGGCGTTAACAGGGTCAGCTCTTGGCCGATTTTAATTCTATCGGAGCTGAGGTTATTTGCCTGCTTTAACTCTTTGACTGAAATATCAAATTTCGCAGCAATTGTACCTAGGCTATCGCCGGATTTCACAATATAGCTTTGGCTGTCGTAATGTTTTTGCGCGGACAGCTGATGCTGATTCTCTTGGTATTGGCCGATGTTTTCAATCGGCAGGGCGATTTGATATTTGCCCTTACTTGGGATCACGCTTTGGCGATAACCAGGGTTATAGGTTTTAAACTCCGCCTTAGTGAGTCCCGCAGCATTGGCGATTTGGCTGAGTTCAACGCCGTTAGGTGCAGGTAAACGCTCTAAAAATGGGCGGTTGGCAATCGGCATCACCTTGAGATTGTAATGGCTAGGTGCGCGGATAATTTGAATAAAGGCCAGCCATTTAGGCACGGTTTGCACTTGGCGAGCCGGAATATTCAGCGACCAGAAATCCGTGGGTTTGCCCTTAGCTTTGTTTCTATCGATAGCGGCTTTGATCACTAGCTCGCCACTGTTATAGCCTGCAACGGCGTTGATCCAGTCGTTACCTAAGGTGTCGTGCAAGTGCTGTAAATAGTCGAGTACGGCATCGGTCGAGGCCAGCGCATCTTTACGGCCATCGTAGGCTGAGTTGATGGTAAGGCCAAAGTTACGTCCCGTGGCAGGGATCATTTGCCAGAGTCCAGCAGGCCCATTTGCCTGGGCAAGCGGATTATAGCCACTCTCGACAATAGGTAATAATGCCAATTCGAGCGGCATATTACGGGTTTCGAGTTGGCTGACAATATAGTATAAAAATGGCTCGGCGCGTTGGGTCACCTGAGTCATAAACTTTTGCTTATCATCGAAAAAGTTGCGCTGTTTGCGCACTTCAGCATCGTCATGCACATCAATAGTACGGGCGTGTTGGATTTTCTCCCACACATCGGTATAGCGTTCGTCGATAACTTCTGCCTCAACATGCTGAGGTTGCGTCGTCTGTTCGCTAGTGCCTTCGGCTTCTGGCAAGGCTGCAGCGTATTCCGTGGGTGAGGTTTGCGCCGAAGTGGTTGCGCAGCCGCTTAGCTGAGCCGTCAAGATGGCGACCACGAGCGCAGCGAATGCACTGGGGTGGCGAAAGGTTTTCCGCATGATTGTCCTGTAATCTGTGATGACTTGGTATTCCATGATTTGGCACATGCTAATCTGTTTTCGCATTTCTGAATAGCTTTGCTGGAAATTTGACCACCCATGTGACATTTAGATTTAGTCGCAAATGGGCTAAGATAGCGGTGTTTTTTCATCGCTGTGGATTAGAGAGTGCAGACGTTAGCGCAGTTAAAAGCGGGACAATTACAAGGGATTACTCGGTTACAATTGGTTGAAGACTTAACCGAGTTTCCGCGGGAGATCTTTGAGTTAGCCGATACCCTTGAGATCCTCGACTTATCCAATAACCAGCTCAGTTCACTGCCCGAAGATTTACCTCGTTTAACCCATTTGAAGATTTTATTTGCTTCAAATAACCGTTTCGAAGAGCTTCCCGAAGTATTAGGTCAATGTCCGAAATTGGAGATGATTGGCTTTAAGGCGAATCAAATTCGTTCGGTTCCTGAGACCTCATTGCCCTTGCAGACCCGCTGGTTGATCTTAACGGATAACCAAATCACCGCCTTGCCCGAACGTATGGGGCAGTTGCATCGCCTGCAAAAATTAGCCTTGGCAGGCAATCGATTAACGGCGTTACCTGAGTCTATGGCACAGTGTCGTAACTTAGAGCTAGTGCGTTTGTCGGCAAATGCTTTAGCCGCGCTGCCGAGTTGGTTGCTTAAGCTTCCTAAACTCACATGGCTGGCGTTTGCGGGCAATCCCTTTAGTCATACGTTGGTCGATCCCCATGCCGATGTGGCCTGTGTGCCAAATGTGTCATTGGCGGATATCGCTCTCGGTGACAAATTGGGTGAGGGCGCCTCGGGTATTATTTATCAGGGGCGTTGGTTAAATTCTGCGTTGGTTGCCGCCACGGGGACTGAGCAGATCGCGGTTAAGCTATTTAAGGGCGAGCTGACCAGTGACGGTTACCCTGCCGATGAATTGGATTGTTGTTTAACCACGGGCGAGCATCCAAATCTCATCAAGGTCTTAGCGCATATCAGCCAGAAGGATCAGCTAGGGCTAGTGATGGCGTTAATTCCCCAAGGATTTTATAACTTAGGTTTACCGCCCTCACTCGAAACCTGCACCCGAGATACCTTTAAGGGCGGTACCGAATTTAGCCTTAAGGGCATTGCCAAAATTGCTCAGCAGTTGGCCGAGACCTTAGCCCATATGCACGCCCAGCAAATCAGTCATGGGGATGTGTATGCGCACAATATGATGATTAATCCGCAGATGGCGCTGTTGTTTGGTGACTTTGGCGCAGCCTCAAACTTAGCAAAGCTGCCGCCATTGGCGCGAGATGCCATGCAGGCCATTGAGGTGCGGGCGCTAGGCTGCTTGATTGACGACTTATTGCCCTTCGCTGGCGCCGATGAAGACGAAGCGATGCGAGCTCAACTGCGGCAGTTAAAAGATCTCTGTATGCAGCCGGATTTATCTTGCCGCCCACGCTTTACTGATATTGCCAAGACATTGGCGGCACAGCATTTAAGCTCGCGCGCGTAGCAAAACTCAAAGGGTGGTTCCATTGGTGAAAACCGATGTAGAGACATTTGAACAAGAGCGACTAAATCTCATCAGCAATGGAGAGCTGGCATTATGAGTTTGATTTATAAAGTGGTTTGGCTAGGCATCATCCTGAGTCTAAGCCTTTTTAACTCTGCGCCAGTTTGGGCTGGATTTTGGGATAGTCTGTGGCAGCGGGAACTGCCCGTCGATCAAACTACACCACCCAAGGATGCGCAGCGCTTTGAATTTTCAGGATCTTTACCCTCTCATACTCAGCTAGAATTGGTGGGTTATTACACTTCCTCGGCTTGTACCCGTAAAGAAATCCGTTTCCCGAATGGTGATATTGCCAATCCCTATCGTGCCACGCTCAATAAAAGCTCAGTATTGCGTCAATCGCTTGAAAGTGGCGCTACCGCGACATCATTCGGCCTCTCGTTAGCACTGCAAGGGGGCGGTGATTGTGATTGGCAGTTGGAGGATTTAGTCCTCGATCTGACTCTGCTGCCAAGCCATCCCGTGTGGCAGAAAGTACAATCATTGAAAGACAAATACCTACATATATCGCCATTATTAACATCGAATGAGTTGCCCGCTAAAGCTTCGCCCCACGATGGGTTTTATCTGAGTCAGGAGCTGACTATCGAGCCCGTGCTTGCTGGCAGCGAAGAAGATACCAATCTGGTTGCGGCGTTGCCGCTTAGCCTCAATCCCGTGTATTACCCTGTGGTGATTTACAGCCCCAAGACCGACAGCCCCTTTGAGGTAAAGCTTAAGAGTAATCTGCAATCGAGCAGCCGTTTATGGTCAAGCGCGGCGACACAAATGGTGCGATTCGATAAACAGCCAGTGCTGCGGGTGCAGTTTAATCCAGAAATTCTGACAGATTATCAAGTGAATGTGTGGCGTCAGCCAGAGCATATTTCGGTGCATTACCCCGATGGCACTGAGTATCGTTATCCGCGTGGGGATGTTCACCTCTATGCCTATGGTAAGCCTGAATCTATGCTCAATACCTTAAGCGCAAGTGCCAAGGCCGAAGATAAGCGATTGTTAGCGCAAATCTATTGGGCAGGTCATGCGTTGACGCAGGATAAAGAAAAGGCGCGAAAATTCTATCGCGAGGCGGCCGAGGGCGATGACTTAATCGCTATTCAGTGGATGCAATCACAAGCTGCCTATGCGGGCGAGGTTGAGCTGAGCCGTTATTGGTTACAACGCGCGGCTAGGCTTGGGGATGTCGAGGCCAAACTGGAACTTATTCGTCAGCCGTTTGAGACCATACTGCAAGGCAAGCCGAATACAGCCGAGGCAAAAAGTGCGGAAGTGAAGGCTTGGCAGCAGTTAAATCGGTTGGTTAGCCAAGGTGTCCCCGAGGCCATGAGTATGATGGCGCTGTACCAAGCATTGCCTTGGTCGCCCTACCATGATGAAACGGCAGCGTTAACTCACTATCGTATGAGTGTGCAGGTTGATCCGGCCTTAGCCCATAGCGCCGCCAGTGATTACTATTATTTGCTCGAGGATTTTGAACAAAGCCAAGAGTTTTGGCAGATTGCCGCCGAGCGGGATTTGTATGCTGCCGCAGAATATGCGGATATTCTGTTAAAACCCGACACGCGTGATGCGCACCAAGTTCGCATCTGGCTCGAAAAAGTGGTTTCGCAGGGCGCTAAACAAGGGATGCAGCGGGATGTGTTGGGGCGTGCCTATTTTCAGCTTGCGAGCCTACTCGATACGGGCGAAGGTGGCAGCGTTGAGCCAGAGCGCGCCCTTGCGCTCTATCAGCACAGCATTGAACTGGCTAAATCCTTTACGAATGATTACGAAGCTAAGGCCAAGGCAAGAGTTCAAGCGCTTGAAAAGCTTTGAGAGACATGCCAGTTTTAGTGTTTAAACTTGGGATAGTCTAGCCCTATCGTCGCTATGATTATCGATTTATCCCCATATACAGCTATGCCTGAAATGGCTGCTAACGAGCCGTGAAGACTGCCTTGTTAGCGGCAGTACTCTGTATTCTCCTAGGAGCACGTTATGTCCGAATTACCCCATGATTACACGCATATTTATCTTGAGCAGCCCGGCGAGCCTGAGGTGATGCAGCTGACACGCTCGCCATTGCCCGTACTGAGTGCTGGCCAAGTCTTAATTCGTAACTGTGCCGTCGGGGTAAATGGTCCCGATATCAAACAAAGGATGGGAATGTATCCGCCACCACCTGGGGCCTCGCCGATTATTGGGCTGGAAGTTGCGGGGGAGATCTGCGCCTTAGGCGACGGCGTGACCCAATGGCAACTGGGGGATAAGGTTTGCGCCTTAGTGCCCGGCGGTGGCTATGGTGAGTATACCTTGACCTATGCAGTCCATTGTTTACCTATCCCACAGGGCTTTTCTGAGGTGCAAGCCGCGGCGCTGCCCGAAACCTTTTTCACTGTGTGGGGCAACCTCTTTATGCGCGCGGGACTCAAGGCGGGTGAAACCGTGTTGATCCACGGCGGCTCGGGTGGCATTGGCAGCACGGCGATTTCCCTTGCTAAGCACCTTGGTGCGACCGTGATTACGACCACGGGGCAGGATGAAAAGCGCGACTATTGCTCGGGATTAGGCGCCCATCTGGTGGTGAATTACAACACCCAAAATTTTGTTGAAGAAGTCATGGCCTTTACTCAGGGTAAAGGCGTCAATGTGGTGTTTGATATCGCTGGTGGTGACTTTATCAACTTGAATCTTCAAGCATTAGCCTTGGATGGCCGCATGGTGTCGGTGTCGACTCAGCGTAGTGCCAAGGCTGAAGTGAACATTCTGCAGCTGATGGCCAAACGTATTGTGTGGACTGGCTCGACCTTAAGACCTCAGACCGTAGAGGCAAAAGCCGAAATCGCCAAGCAATTAGCCGAGCATGTTTGGCCTTTGCTCGATAGCCAGCAAATCGTGCCGCATATCTGTGCCACCTTTCCTCTGGCCGAGGCTGCTAAGGCCCATGCGCTGATGCAATCGGGAGAACATAGAGGCAAAGTCGTATTAACCTTGTGATCCCACTGCGCTACATATGTGTAAAGGCGCTCGCCTCAATCCTTTGATGGAGGTGAGCCGTCGAATTAAAACTTGCTGTGATGTTTTTTTAGACTAAAGTCGTTAATGACAAAATTTTTTAGAGACTTTGGCCGAAATTAATGCGTAATAAGTGAAAATTTCATGGTATGAGGCATTGATTATCGGAAATATTCTGTAAAAATACCCAGTTGAAAACGTCAGAGACTTTCCGGCGCTATTCGTGGATCAAAGCAAGCGACGCTTCGCTTATTCAGACTAAAAAACTCATAGTGTATGTGTTGATTTAAGGGTATTGGCATATATGTATAACACAGCAAAGAAACAGGTTTGGTATGGTGAGCTGAGAACATCGAAGGGCAACGCGATTGTCGTCCATGACAACCAGCTGCCAGAGGCTTCCCCTGGACGAATCTACCTCTACAATACCGAACGTGATGCTATTGTTGAGTATGTAGAAGACATCGTAAAAGTAAACCTACATGACTTAGATGATGCAGCGGTAAAAGCGGCTGAAGCTAAGTTTAGCGGCGCATGGAAAGCAGCTCGAGCTCAATTTATGGGCAAGCATCAAGCTCGTATCGACCTGAACAATGTGAAAGAGTCAGGCCCTGTTCGTAAGGCTAAGGCTGAGGTTGAGCCTGAAATTGAAACCGATGCCATTGGCGCCGATTTTGATGAAGATTGGGGCGATGATTTCGACGATTAACACTGAGTTTGCCTAGGGCAAATTTGGTTAGGGTAAGGAATAAATCACTTTATTCCTTACCAGCTTTTCCTTCCTTTATTCGACAAACTTATCCCGAAATGCACTCATTTTAGCCTTCAATATCAAATTGATAGCGGCTGATATGATGGTAGATTTTCCCCGGTACTAACCAAGCGTCATCACCCAGTTGGGGTTGATTGGGCGAGTCAGGCAATTTTTGCGGCTCAATACACACGCCCTGATATTGGTCCAAACTTTGTTGGTTTCGCCCTAGGGTTCCCGCTAAAAAGTTCGCGCAGTAGAGCTGCACGCCGGGCTGATTGGTAAAGACTGTCATGGCGCGACCACTGACTGGGCTCGATAGGCAGCCAAAACGGCGCAGCGCGCCATCGGGATTATCCATCAGATAACAATGATCATAACCTTGGGTGCTGGCCAGCGCCGGATCTTGGAGTTTATCCCCAAGAGTAACGCCCTGAGTTAAATCAAAAATACTGTTTTTGACCTCGGCTATCCCCGTAGGCACGCCCACCTCATTCATGGTGAGGTAGCGTGTCGCATCGATTTGCATCCGATGTTGATGATTGTTCGGCTGGCTGTCGAGGTTGAAGTAGGAATGCTGCGTCAGACTGACGGGGCAAGGTTTATCCACCGAGGCGAGGATTTCCACATAGAGATTATTGGCTGCGAGGCGATAGTCTAACTGGACAGTGCAATTGCCGGGGAAGCCCATGTCGCCATCTGGGCTGACTAGCGATAAACGCACACCGTCGGGAAGTTGGCCTAAGTGCCAGTTTTTTCGATTAAAACCTTCGCGGCCGCCGTGCAAGCAGTTGCTGGCCTGATTGATATCCAGTTGATATTCATGCCCTTGATATTGCATCTTGCCCATCGCAATACGGTTGGCAAAGCGCCCTGCGATAGCGCCAAGGTGGGCGTTTTGGGTTAGATAATCTTCGGCACTGTCGCAGCCAAGTACGATATTGGCGCGTTGACCCTGTTTATCGGGCGTCCAAAGTGAGCGAATAATGCCACCTAAGCTGAGCACTTCTAAGGCGATGATGCCATTGTCTATCCGCACACGTTCGATTTCACCGCCGCGGGGATCGGTCCAAGGATCTAGTACACTGAAACGCACCATTTAGCTTCCCTCTAATGTGATTTAACCGCTTGATTTTGCCTCTTAAAAACAACAAATACCATAGGTTGAATTCGTATGGTATTTGTTTGGAAGAATGGATTGAGCGTGATTGACGGACTAGATGTCGATGCGCCCCGCGCCAGCACTCGCGGAGCAGAGATACACAGTGGCATCGATTCCGGTCTGTTCATAAAATGCATGCTCGACCGCCGAGACCACGGCATCGGTGAGTTCGTGATCCACTAAGGCGACGACACAACCGTCGGTCATGCGAATGCCGCCACGCTCTCCAATCACTTGGCCGACTATGTCCACCAAAGTGTCAAATTCGGGCAGTGTCACCTCAAAATCATCCCGCAGAGATTGATGGGACTGTGCCATTAACAAACTGAATTTAGATAGATTATTTTGCTCTAGCGCCCGAGCGGCACTCTGAGTGCGTTTGTTTTCGGTGACTACGTGTTTGGCGCGGCGATACAGGGTGTCATCCAATTGATCTTTAGCACTTTCGAGCTGGCGCAGGTCGAGGTGGCGCAGGGCATCGAGACCAAAATGCTCGGCAGCCTGTGCGCATTCTTCACGGCGCTGTTGATTCGTTGCCGCCAGACGTTGTTTTTCGATATGGGCATCGATAATGATAAGGCTGAGATTTTCAGGGATCGCAATAGGCTCGCTATCCAGATCCAGACAATCGATGAGCAAGGCATGATCCGGTTCGCCCATGGCGCAGATCATATGGTCCATAATGCTGCAAGCCGATGAGACATATCGATATTCACCGCGCTGAGCGAGTTGTGCAACCGCCATAGGAGATAAATGCAGTTGGCTGCTGTCGCTAATGGCGGTGCCAAAGGCGACGACTAAGGCGCCGGAGGAAGACAGACCCGCGGCTAATGGCACATCGCCGACAACCGCTAAGTCTAACCCTTTGGCGATAAGCCCAGTGTTGGCCATGGCCACGGTCAAGCCTTTGAGATAATTAACCCAACCATCCTCAGGATTGATTTCGGTGTCTTTACCGAAGCTCCATTCCTTGATTTGCCCCGGAAAGGCGTCGGCAACGGCGCGAAACTTATTGTCGTCTCGGCGTTTAACCGCAATCACAGTATGAAAATTAATGGCGGCGGGCAATACGAAGCCGTCGTTGTAATCCGTATATTCACCGATCAAATTAACCCGACCTGGGGCTTGGTATAAATCATCGGCTTTAGTGCCAAAGGTTTGGACAAATAACTTAGTGGCGCGCTGCGCAGGGTTCGACATGCTGAGAAGACTTCCAAAAAAGCTGGGCTAAATTGCGTTCTTGTCTTCGATTTATATCACGACTAACTCAGTGTTGTAACTGAGATTTTGTAGGGTATAGACGATAGTCTCGTTAGGGAAAATCGATACAGAACAGGCAACCCATTCGCGTAGTTTGATGCATAATTACAATTGATTGATTTTAATTGTTTTTAACATTTTGAGGTGCGAGATAAATTGGCTCAGGTAGTTAATTTCCTGAGCCAACATCAGACTAGATAAGATGATTTTTATTCAAGGCTAGCTTAAGCGGTGCGAGAGTTTGTGTCCTCAGCATTGGCTTCGACCGCTGCGCGGGTTTCAGAATCGGGTAACAGCTCATGAATCACATGGTCGACAAAACCCGCCCCCGCCGCTTCGTACAAGTTATACACACTGTGTACACCAGAGGTTCTCAGTGAGGCGGCATCATCGCCGTATTGCACGATGGCGCTGAGTTTACCCTGATAGTTCAGCTTCTTAAGCTGCTCAACGGCGAACAGATTACCCGTATGGTGCGGCATGGCCAGCAGCACTAACTCAAGATTCGGTGCTTTGTCGAGTTTCTCCCAAAAGTCGGTATCCGCGGCATCCCCTTGAACCACATTACGGCCATTGGCTCGGTGTAAATCCACCAGTTCCTGCTTGTGTTCAATCCCGAGGATTTCACCATCGAAACGCGCGCGCAGTTCATCGTAGGCTCCGCTACCAATGCGGCCCATACCTAAGATCAAGAAGCGGGGATTACCTATGGCAATCGGCCTGTCTTCTGGGTGAAGCGGAGGCTTCTCTAGCCTTATCAGACGTTGTTGGAAGCGTTGATAAATATTGCCCACGGTAGCGTTGAGTGGCGCCGCAAATAAGAAGCTGAAACTTAAGGCTACGGCGATAATCACCAGCCATTGTGGTGGTAGCCAACCTTTGCTGGTGGCAACGGCGGCCACGATAAGGCCGAACTCAGAGAAGTTACCTAAGTTGAATGAGGCCAACATAGAGGTGCGTGAACGCAGCTTAAAGCGAGTAAGAATGTAGACGAACAACAGGATTTTTAACGGCACTAACAGCACCAGTAATGCCGCGAGCACCACATCGGATACCGTGGGTAAACCATTGAGACCAATGGTTAAGAAGAAGGCGACAAGGAAGAGTTCTTTAAAGTAGAACAAGGATTTGGCCAGCTCAGAGGCCTTTTTATGCCCCGCGAGTAAAATCCCGATGATAAGCGCGCCGAGATCCGGTTTGAGGCCGACGGATTCAAATAACCAAGCGCCGACAACCAGCGCCATCACTAATCCAAATAGCACTAAGAGTTCGCCGTGGCCGACACGGTCGAAGGCTTTGTAAATCAGCGGTTTTGCCAGAGGTAACAGCAATAGCGCCAGCGCCCAGACTGATGGGACCGCCCCCTTAGAAATGGTTAAAAATACCACGGCAAAAATATCCTGCATAATCAGGATACCAATGGCGACGCGGCCATAGAGTGACTGCACATCGCCTTTATCTTCCAACACCTTAATCGCGAATACCGTACTGGAGAAGCTAAGCGCGAAGGCGATTAAAGACAGTTGTGCCACGCTCAAACCGTCGAGCTGGCTTAAGCCAATCAGGCCGAGGATTTTGAGTATGGGAATAAACAGCACCATGGAGAGCACTAAATGTATGCTCGAGCCCGCCCAGACTTCGGCCTTAAAGAGGCTACGAATATCGAGTTTTAGGCCAATGGCAAACAGTAATAAGGTGACCCCGAGGTTAGCGAGTTCTTGTAATAGGGGCAGGCTTTCTTTTTCAATACCAAAAACAAAGAGTACAAAGCCTGCCACTAAGTAGCCGATCAGGGGAGGCAGCCCTATGCGGCTAACCAGCATGCCGCAGATAAGTGTAATGATGAGAATAGCCGGTTCCATAATGCTCCAATCTAAAAAGTCCACGTTAAACAGGGATTGTATAAGAAATCGATGACAGCGTGATAAAAAAGCGGACTTTTAATGAAAAAAGTCCGCTTTTTATTGGTTTTACGCTAAAACGGCGCAGTGATAATTTGGCGCTTTAGCCGAGGTTATTTCACTAAGTGATCTAAATGGGCGGCAAATTCTTTCGGTCCCATAAAGCCAGTCACTCTTAAATCTTCCCTTTGCTCGCCTTGCTCATTAAACATCAGCAGCGTGGGTAAACCGAGGACATTGTATTTCTCCAGCAGTGCCACATCAATGGCATCACTCTTAGTCACGTCGGCCTGCAATAACACTATTTTATTCATCCGCGCTAAGACTTCGGCGTCCTTAAAGGTGATGGCTTCAAACTCTTTACAGGCCACACACCAATCGGCGTAGAGGTCCAGCATCACGGGCTTGCCCGCAGCAGTCGCTGCGGCGATTTCACGGTCTAAATCTTCAATGGATTTAATCCGTTTAAAGCCGTGTTCCTCCTCAGTTGTCGCCACGCCGCCCATTGGCGCATGGGTAAAGCCAAAGTGGCCCATGACCGCTTGGAAACCGTAGGAGAAGCTGGCCAACAGCGTGAGTGTCAGCAGCACTGAGCGCACGGTTTGTTTCCAGTTAAAGGCGCTGAGTTTGTTTTGGTGCATCAGGTAACCGGTAAAGCTAATGCCCCACAGCGACCAGAGCAGATCGGAAACCACGCCCGTCCAAATACGGCCAAGCATCACAATCGATACCGCAATCAGGAGGAAACCGAACACGGTTTTAATGATATTCATCCAAGCGCCAGCGCGTGGCAGTAACTTACCACCCGAGGTACCAATGATGAGTAGCGGTACACCCATACCCATACTCAGCACGTAGAGCGCGAGGAAACCTTGCAATAAATCGCCAGTTTGCGCCACATAGACTAAGGCGCCTGAGAGCGGGGCCGTAGTACAAGGTGAGGCCACTAATCCTGAGATCACCCCCATCAAAAACACGCCAACTAAATTGCCGCCCTTTTGATTGTTTGAAATCGAGTTCATCTTCTCCTGCCAGCTAGAAGGCAGTTTGAGATCGTACAAACCAAACATGGATAAACTGAGCACAAAGAACAGGATTGCTAAAAAGATCAGCACAGCGGGATGCTGTAGCGCCGCTTGGTATTTCATCCCTGCAGAGGCAACCACTAGACCTAAAATCGAGTAGGTGATCGCCATACCTTGCACATAGGCCATCGACAGGGTGAAGGCTTTGGCGGTTGATAGTTTTTGCCCTTGGCCGACAATAATGCCCGATAGGATCGGATACATAGGGAAGACGCAAGGCGTGAGCGCCAGACCAATCCCTAGGCCGAAGAAGATCACTAAGGTCCAGAGTAAAC
The DNA here is from genome assembly GCF_000014685.1 of Shewanella sp. MR-4. NCBI lineage: Bacteria > Pseudomonadati > Pseudomonadota > Gammaproteobacteria > Alteromonadales > Shewanellaceae > Shewanella > Shewanella sp. MR-4. The sequence goes on along the minus strand of NC_008321.1, from coordinate 4,066,644 downwards.
TGTCGTTAGACAGCATCTGGCTTAGGCTGTCCTGCTGAGTAATAGGTTGGCTTGGGGCGCTACCTGTTTGCTTAGCATCAGCAGTGGCGGTAGGTTCAGTCGTTTCGTTGCTGTCTGCACCCGTTGCAATGTTCCCATCATTGGCCGCGACAGCTTTTAGGGTCACATCACGTTTGGTCGGTGGATAACAGAGTTTACCCTCGGCGCAGCCCATAAAGGTCACGCTTAAGGTGCCGTTATCATCGGCTTGTTTCAGGCCAACGGGAATATCGATATAGGTGTAGTAAACCTCTTGCTCACCGAAATATTCGTCGTTGTGGGGCTTACCCTTTGGCAGGTCGATGGTGCCAAGTTCGGCGCCATTGACGCTAAATTTGAGCTTATCCCGATACATATAATAGCCATCGGCAATCACCCAATTGAGGGTGACCTTATTACCTTCTTGCTTAAAATCGAAGGCAAAGGCTTGATCGACGGGCATTAACTCGGGTTCGCTTTTTAGAAAACCAAAGCTATTGGCGAAGGCGTTGCCACTTAGGGTGAGAGACGTAAGGAACAGTAACGCGGTGAAAATAAGGCTAAGTAGTTTTTTCATGGCTGAGTGTTATCTTTTATCCAATCTAAGTAGGCTGGTAGCCCGTGAGTCACGGGTACGGCAATAATTTCAGGCACTTGATAAGGGTGGAGTTTTAGCACAAGCTGTTCTAACTCGGCATAGCGGCTTTGTAAACATTTAATGTGTAAGCTAATTTCTTGCTCCTCACAGATTTTTCCTTCCCATGCATAAATGGAGCGGATCGGCGCCGAAATGTGCACGCAAGCGGCGATGCGCGCGTCCACTAAGGCGCGAGCGATGCGTTTGGCTTGAACTTCATCAGGGCAGCTAGTGCTGACCACGAGATACTGAGCTTGCATGGTGTGAGGTATCGTCCCTTAACAATCTTAAACTTCGCTTAAGGCTATTAGGCTAAGCTACTTTACGTGTTTTTATGGTCTCATACATTAAGCTGGTAACAAAACAGTGAGCTAAATATCAGAAGTTTCACTCCTTTACAGACAGCTCCTGCCGAATGACTTGAATTAAGACCGGATAGCCCCCATTTAGTTTTCAAATAAGCGAGATAAATCTGAGGTCGGTATGTTTTTAATCCTGTTTTTATTATTTGTGCTGATCCCAGTTGTCGAACTGTCAGTGTTAATTCGTGTGGGCGAAGTGCTTGGCACTTGGACCACTATTGGTCTGGTGTTATTTACCGCCGTGTTGGGTGTATCCCTCGTGCGTAGCCAAGGACTGAGCACGCTGATGCAAGTGCAGCAAAAACTCACCCGAGGCGAGGCGCCAGGACAGGAAATTGTCGAAGGCATGATGTTAGCCATGGCGGGTGTATTGCTGGTTATTCCTGGCTTTGTGACTGATTTTATTGGTCTATTATTACTCACACCCTTAACGCGCCGCCCGATTGCCGCCTTAGTGTTTAAGCGTATGCAGCTGCGTGTGGTGTCTGGTTTACAGGGCGGTATGCACGGCGGTTTTGGTGCGGGTCCATTTGGACCTCATTCTGGCTCGCAGTCGAATCCATTTGGCCAATCTCCCTTTGAGCAACATACTCACTCCGACGGCAATGTGTATGAAGGGGACTTTGAGCATAAGGCCGATCCGAGCGATAAACGGCCCGAGAGTCATCAATTGACCGACCAAGACCTTGATGCGAAAGCGAATGAGCCTAAAGACGCTCAGCCAAAAGATCCAAAAGCTTAGCATTTATACTGACAGATTAATCAGTTAACTTATCTTCATTCTGCAAACTCCCATGGGTGCAAACCTTTGGGAGTTTATTTTTATTTGGGCTTTGTCACGATAGTCTGCGGTGGATCACTCCTGCAACCTTTGCTTCGATTTAGGGGCGTACTATAGTAAACCTCGAACATATTATTCATGGAGGTTGAATATGCACCTAACTAAGTTAAAGCTGATGTCGGGATTATTGTCTGTCGTAACTTGCTCGCTGATCACCTATAGCGCCGTGGCAGGGCCCTTAGATCCTAATTGCGACCCCGAAAAAGTCGCCAAAAATGCGGCGGTCAAGGCTACCACGGGTGTGAGTGGCCGTTGTACTCCGGAGAAAGCCGCTGAGCGCAAGGCGGAAGATGCTAAGGACGCCGTTGGCGATGCCAAGGATAAAGTCACCGACAAGGTCGATGATATCAAACCCGACGATAAGCTATCCGACAAAGCCTCCGATGCGCTGAAGCAAGATAAGCACGAACACGACAAGCACGATAAAAAAGAGGGAGTTGATGCCAAGAAAGTGGTGAAAAAGGTCGTTAATTAACGCCTGACTCGATAGTTATCCCGTCTTACCTACCGCGCCTAGATTTTGTCGATAACCAAGATGAAATTTAGGCATTTTTGTATCAGTGTGCTGGCGTGCAAGCGGAAAAGAAAAGGCCAATCGATGAGTAATGAACTGCATCGATCGGCCACGCCGGGAAGCGTTTAGGGGGAGTGCTGTGCTAGTTGTTGACTGCACCAGCTACTGCATTCGGTTTGATATTGAAGGCTAAGCTGTACATCACTGGCAGCACGATAAGCGTCAGCAATGAGGCAAAACCTAAACCAAAGATGATAGTGATCGCCATGGAGCCGAAAAAGGCATCGGGGATCAGCGGTATCATCCCGAGCATTGTGGTGATCGCCGCCATTAACACTGGGCGCACACGACTCACGCTCGAATCGACAAGGGCGGCGTAGGCGGGTTTACCTTCACCGAGCTCTAGGTTGATCTGATCGACCAACACAATGCCATTTTTAATCACCATGCCCGAGAGACTCAGTAGGCCCAGCAGCGCCATAAAGCTAAAGGGAGCATCGAATAACAGGAGTCCGGCTGACACCCCAATCAAGGCGAGTGGCACGGTAAACCAAATCACTAAGGGCTGACGCACAGAGTTAAATAGGAATACTGTGATTAAAAACATCACTAAATAACCCATAGGAATCGAGCTAAATACCGCCGTTTGCGCTTCACCTGCTGTCTCATACTCGCCGCCCCACTCTAAGTGGTAGCCCGTTGGCAAGCTGATGGCTTCAACCTTATCTTTTACTTTGTGTAGTACAGAATCGGCGGTTTCATCGCTGCCAAGCTTAGGATCGGCCAGTACCGCTAACATCCGCATCCGGTCGCGACGTTTTACCAATGGATTTTCCCACTGGGTCTCAAACTGACTGACCACTTGTGTGGCTGGCACAAAGGTATTGTGCTCGGTGCTCCAAATTTGCAGCTTCCACAGGCTGTCCGCCTGTAAACGCTCTTCGGCTGGAGCGCGCGCAACTATGGGCAGCAAATGACTGGTTTCACGGTAAAGCCCGATTTGTTTACCGCTAAAGTTAATCAGCAGCGCATTATCCAGATCTTGCTTACTGATCCCTGTCTCCCTCGCTTGGGCGTTTTCCAGTTGCGGGCGGATCAAGGGCACTTGATTGCGCCAGTCATGGCGAATACCGTCCATACTCGGCTCTGCATTGAAGATAGCTTCGGCCTGTGCGCCCAGCGCACGCAGCACCTCAGGATCATCGCCGTAGAAGCGTGCTTCAATCTTCGCGGCCGGAGAAGGGCCGTTTTCCATATTCTTGAATCGATATTGCGCCTGTGGGAATCGTTGATTTAACAGGGTTTCTAACTCTGGCATATAGACTTTGAGCGACGCTAGATCCTCCATCTCGATAATCAGCTGCGCATAGGCTGGATAACCCTTTTCGGGTTGATAGGGCAGGATAAAGCGCTGCGCACCTTGACCGATCACTGAGGTTAAGTGTTTTAGGCCGCTGTGTTGCTCCTCGGCTTGCTTGAGTAACAGCTTTTCAATATCGGCGGTAAAACGCTCGGTACCTTTGATATCAGTGCCTTCGGGCATCCAAATATCCACAAAGAAGATTGGTGTATTCGACGCGGGGAAGAACACATTTTTGATATGACCAAAGCCAATCACGGCGCTAACGAGCATGACGCCGACCAATACAATGCTGGCGAGTCTAAAACGTAGGGCAAAGGTCAAACTCACGCGGTATAGGCTAAAGAACCAACCCTTGTAGGGATCCTGTTCTTCTTCATCATCGGCTGGCGCATCTTTAAACAGCAAATGGCAGAAGAAGGGCGTTAGGGTGATTGCGGTAATCCAACTGATAAATAAAGAGATCATTAACACTTGGAACAGTGAACGACAAAATTCTCCCGCGGCATTTTGTGATAAACCAATTGGCGCAAAGGCGATAATCGCGATAACGGTGGCGCCAAGCAGTGGCCATTGGGTTTGCGACACAATTTGCTTGGCGGCTTCGAGGCGAGTCTTACCACGACGCAGGCCAATCAAAATGCCTTCTGTCACTACAATGGCGTTATCGACCAGCATACCTAGGGCGATAATCAATGCGCCGAGGGAGATAAGTTGCAGCTCAATACCCAGCACTTTCATCACGATAAAGGTGCCGAGAATGGTGAGCAGCAGGATTAAGCCCATCAATAAACCTGAGCGTAAACCCATAAACAGCAGGAGTACGGCAATAACGATGGCGATGGATTCTAATAGGTTGATTAAAAAGCCGTTAACAGTGTCATCTACCGCCAGGCTCTGGTTATAAACCGTGTCTAGGTTCATTCCAATCGGGCGCTGTGACTCCAGCTCGGCAAGGCGCTGACTCACACTTTTACCGACTTCAACCACGTTAACACCGCTAGAGAAGGAAATCCCCAGTGATAAAGCCGTCTCGCCACGGTTGTGATAGAGCACATCCGGGGTTTCATCGTAATCTTTTTCTATATTGGCAATGTCACCAAGATAGATAAGTTCGGTGCTACCGGGCGGGCTGACGATCAGACGCGCCAGATCCTGCACACTGCTAAATTCCCCGGTGGGATGGATACGAATGCGATTATCGCCAACCACTAAACTGCCTGCATTGGAGACTACGTTTTGGTTGTTGATCAAGCCGTAGATATAGCTTTGGTCTAGTCCCAGTGCCGAGAGTCTTTGTTGGGAAATTTCAATCACAACTTGCTCGGTGACGCTGCCCGCCACTGAGACTTTTTTCACGCCGGGTACCAGCACGATTTCGCGGCGTAAATAGTCCGCATAATTGCTTAATTCGCGGTTGCTATAATCGGGGCCTGACAGGTTAAATAAAATGCCGTAGACATCGCCAAAGTCGTCAAATACCTTGGGCGTACTGGTACCGGGAGGCAATTGCCCTGCGGTGTCGTTGACCTTACGACGCACTTCATCCCATACCTGAGGCAGGCTGGTTTTATCGTAATTTTCTTTAATCTCAATTTGGATCTGCGACAGGCCCGCACTGTTGATTGAGGTGACATGTTTCACCGCATCGAGTTGTTGCAAGGCATCTTCGAGGGGAAGGGTAACTTCTTCTTCCACTTGCTCCGGTGACGCACCTGGATAGGCGGTGATCACTAGGGCTTCTTTAATGGTAAATTCGGGAAATTCTAATTGTCCAAGACCCGTAAAACTCACGCCACCACCGACAAGTAGCAGCAATACAAACATCCAACTGATGACTTTGTGGCGGATAGAATACTCTGCAATATTCATGAATTACACTCCGCGTTGCCAGCGTAGTGGCTTCACTTTCATTCCGTCGGCTAATTGGGATACACCCGCACTCACAATTAAATCGCCCTTGTTGATGCCGCCTAATACTTCGATACCTTGACTGGTGACACGACCTAAGGTGACCGCTGTGGGTTTGATTTCGCCCGACTGAGACTGATACACCCACACTTGAACTTGGCCGTCTTGATCGCGTTTATCAATGGCAGTAACTGGCACTATGGCCGAAGCGGTTTGAACTGGTGTTTTAACTAAGGCTAGGGTTAACTCGGCGCTCATCCCCGGAAGTAGTTGAATATCTTTAGGTTGAGGTAAGGAGAACACCACTTCATAGGCTTGAGTGCCAGGGGTGACTTGAGTTGAGTATTCCTTGAATTTCGCATCAAACTCCATTCCCGCTAATGCGCTAAAACGCACCTTAGCGGTAAAGTTTTGCTGCTGCACATAGGTATTTAAGCTGGCGGCCATCGCCTCGGGGACTTGAATGCTAACATCGAGCAGGTTGTTGTTTTGCAGCGTTAAAATCCCTTGGTTGGCCTGTACGATTTGGTGGTTGTCCACTAAACGTTTTGCCACTGTGCCACTAAAGGGAGCAATCAGCTTGGTATAGCTTAATTGGTCACGGGCGGCGGCCAATGCGGCTTTTGCCGATTTGAGCTGTGCCTGGGTGCTATCAAACTCGGCTTGAGAGATTAGCTTGCGCTTGAGTAGCTCGGTTTTACGCTGAAAATCCGCCGCCAAGAGTTCATGCTCGGCTTCGCGGGTCATTAAATTATTATGGGCATCCCTGTCGTCCAGTTTGGCCAGTAGGCTACCTTGGCGGATTTGCTGCCCTTCCACTAGGGCCAAATCAGTCAGTTCTCCTGAAATCCTAAAGGACAATTCGGCGCGACTATTGGCACTGACGCGAGCGGGAAACGTCCTAAAATCTCCTCCTTCGAGTTGCACCACCTCAAAGAGTTTGACGGGGCGAATGGCGGTTGCCTGTACTGAACTTTCCGCGGGAGTGCAGGCAGTCAGTAGGGCGGGCAACAACGCCGCTAAGGGAAGAAGTCGATATGATTTCATGGTAGGGCAGTCCTCGATAACAAATTACCAGCTTTTTAGGAGCGCGAAGATAACAGTTAAATTTGTTGCAATAAACGGGATACTTTGGGATTATGAATCCCACATAATGAGATTGATATTAAGCTAAAGATGAAAACTGAAGACCTGGCGCTATTTCACCGAATTGCCGAAACCGGCAGTTTGATCGAAGCTGCTGATTTACTTAACTTACCTAAATCGACTGTCAGCCGCCGTTTGCAGGCATTGGAAGATGAGCTGAATATCAAGCTATTCCACCGCCAAAGCCGCTCGATGACGCTCACCTCGGCTGGAAGCCATTTTTACCAACGTTCCTTGAATATCTTGGCCCAGCTCGATGAAACCCTATTCGAGATGACCAATGATGATGCCGAGATCAGCGGGCATCTTCGTATCCAAATGTTCCCCATTCACAGTATGAACGTGCTGATGCGGGCGATTTTCCGTTTTATGGATCTGCATCCCAAGCTAACGGTAGAAGTGATCAACAGTGCTGAAGCCGTTGATATGGTGAAGAATAACCTCGATGTAGCCTTTGTGGTCGAGCCGGCACTGGACACCTTAGATTTAGTGGTGCGGCCAATCTTCACCACGGATCTGCGCTTTTATGCCAGCCCCGATTACCTAGCGAAGCATGGCACACCTAAGACCTCGCAGGAGATCGAATCTCACAATGTGTCTTTGTTTAGACTCTCAAACGGCAAAATCTTCAATGAGTTATGGATTGGAGAGGAGCAAGCGGTCAGGGTTCGCGGCAATTTTTGCTCCAACAGTGTGCAGGTCGCCGTCGAATTTGCCCTGCAAGGGCGAGGCATAGTGTATGCCCCGACCGAAGTGGTGAGTGAATATGTGACCGCAGGGCAGCTAGTCACCCTGTTACCCGAGATTGAACCACATCCTGGGGAATGTTATTTGGCTTATCCATCAAGACGTTATGTTAGTCTTGCCAGCCGACGCTTTATCGACTTCATCATACAAGAGTTAGCGCCTAATGGCGTACCGACGAATATGAGTGCCGACGGCAATTCAGCTCGCCGTTGCAAACCCTCGGAAGAACCATTTCCGCCCAATGATGTCCGTTTTTGCCTCAAAAGCATCACCTAATTGCGTACTTTAGGTGTGTTTCTGGTCGCTATCGTGCGGTTAACCGCTGCTGCGGGTACCAGTCGTTAAGGCTATAAGGACAATGAGTTAGATAGCATCGGCGGTCGTGACCTTGGTAGGTTCACAAATCCTTTGGGCTAGATAATAACAGGCAATCCCCATCAAGAGGTTGGTGATGGGGAGTGCGAGCAATAAGCCTTTCACGCCATCGATATAAGATCCCAGCGCCGCCAGCGGCAGCATCAGCAGCACTAAACGGCACAGGTTAATCACTAGCGAGCTCATGGGTCTGTGGTACGCATTGAGCGCCGTGGCAAAGATAATCACTATGCCTAAGGGGCCGTAAGCGCAGGGCAGCACCAGAATATAGAAGCTTAACCACTCTAACACCTGTGGATCGGTACTGAATAAACTCGCCAGTGGCTGGGCGAAAAACGCCAGCGGAATATAGAGTAAGGTCTGGAATACTAAGATAAATTTAAGCGATAACAGCAAAGCCTGTTTCGCCCTTTGGGTTTGGCCAGCACCAAGATTTTGCGCGATAAACGGCATTAGGCTCGAGGAGAGCGCCATCACCACAATCAAGAGAACGGATTCTAAGCGCGTGCCCGCACCAAAGGCGGCAACGGCGCTGTGGTCGATATGGGCCAGCATCGCCATAATCACCGCATTGGCGAGTGGATTAATTAAATTCATCAGGGCCGCTGGCTGGGCGATATGGGCGAGTTTGCTCCAGTTAGCGCGCATTCTATCGATATCAAATGCGGCCCGTTCAAGCATTCGGCGCTTAATAATCAGCAAATAGCCCGAGAGTGACAGGGCAATAAGCCACGAGAACAGGGTGGCAATCGCCGCTCCTTGGATCTCTAAGCGTGGAAAAGGCCCAATACCGAAAATAAGCAAAGGGTCGAGGATCAAGTTAATAATCGCCGCCAGCGTCATAATCATTGCGGGTGAGCGAGTATCCCCGGTTGAGCGTAAGCCTTGGTTGCCTACCATCAATAACACCAACAGCGGCGCGCCCACATACCAATACATCATATAGTCATGAATGAGCGGCAGACTGGTGTCATTGGCGCCGAGCAAGCTAAAAAGTGGTGTGATAAAAATACTGCCGAGGGCGGATAAACTGGCGATCAGGATAAAGGTCAGCAGCAGCGCATCGTGTAAAAACACCTTGGCCCGCGTGGCGTTACCCGAGCCAATCAATCGGCCAAGATTCGTGGATACCCCGGCACCAATGCCAATGGCAATGCTGGAAATAATCAAAGTGACAGGGAAGGTAAAACTGATCGCCGCTAAGGCTTCTGTCCCTAATTGGCTGATAAAAAAAGTGTCAGCGAGGCTAAACCCGAGAATGGTCATAATGCCAATCAAGTTAGGGAGGCTCATGTTGAGCAGTACACGACCAATTGGCGCGCTAAGCAGCCCGTGTCTGTCTTGCATGGGGGAAATTGTGCCTTGTTTGCGAGCGGAGGCCGAATTCTAGCAGGATTGTGCCCGCTTGAAAAAACCGACATCAAAAATTTGAATTTTTTTTTGTAAAGGCACTTGGATCTGGTGGGGATAAACCCCATATCACAGACATCAAAGGGGAAGGCGGAAATGCTTCCTCTTTTTCATCACAAAATCGCCTCGATTGTTGGGCATTAAATCATTAGGAGAGTTCATAGATGAATATTCGTCCATTACATGACCGCGTAATCGTTAAGCGTTTAGAAGTTGAATCAACTTCTGCGGGTGGCATTGTATTAACTGGCAGCGCTGCCGAAAAATCGACTCGCGGGGAAGTCCTTGCAGTAGGTAATGGCCGTATTTTAGAAAACGGCACTGTAAGACCTCTAGATGTGAAAGTGGGTGATGTAGTGATCTTCAATGAAGGTTACGGTGTTAAGAAAGAAAAAATCGACGGTCAAGAAGTCTTGATCCTGTCAGAAGCTGACCTGATGGCCATCGTAGGTTAATCCACGGCATCAATTCGACATTCCAATTAATCATCAAAAATTTAAAGGATACTCAATATGGCAGCTAAAGAAGTTGTATTTGGTAACGACGCACGCGTAAAAATGCTGGCTGGTGTAAACATTCTGGCTAACGCAGTGAAAGTGACCTTAGGCCCTAAAGGCCGTAACGTGGTATTAGACAAGAGCTTCGGCTCACCACTGATCACTAAAGACGGTGTGTCTGTTGCAAAAGAAATCGAATTAGAAGACAAATTCGAAAACATGGGCGCGCAAATGGTGAAAGAAGTTGCTTCTAAAGCCAACGACGCCGCTGGTGACGGTACTACTACTGCAACTGTTCTGGCTCAAGCCATTGTGACTGAAGGTTTAAAAGCCGTTGCAGCGGGTATGAACCCAATGGACTTAAAGCGCGGTATCGATAAAGCCGTTGCTGCAGCCGTTATCGAGCTGAAAAACCTTTCTCAAGATTGCGCCGACTCAAAAGCAATCGCTCAAGTAGGTACTATCTCTGCTAACTCTGACGAGTCAATCGGCGAAATCATCGCAACTGCGATGGAAAAAGTCGGTAAAGAAGGCGTGATCACCGTTGAAGAAGGTCAAGCACTGGAAAACGAACTGGACGTAGTAGAAGGTATGCAGTTCGACCGTGGTTACCTGTCTCCATACTTCATCAACAAGCCAGAAACTGGCAGCGTTGAATTAGATCACCCATTCGTACTGTTAGTAGACAAGAAAATCTCTAACATTCGCGAACTGTTGCCAATCCTTGAAGGTCTGGCAAAAACCGGTAAGCCATTACTGATCGTAGCCGAAGATGTTGAAGGCGAAGCCTTAGCAACGCTCGTTGTGAACAACATGCGCGGTATCGTGAAAGTAGCTGCCGTTAAAGCCCCTGGCTTTGGTGACCGTCGTAAGGCAATGCTGCAAGACGTGGCGATTTTAACTGGCGGTACTGTAATCGCTGAAGAAATCGGTTTAGAGCTTGAAAAAGCAACCTTAGAAGATTTAGGTACTGCTAAGCGTGTTGTGATCACTAAAGACAACACCACCATCATCGATGGTAACGGTGAGCAAGCGCAAATCGAAGCGCGCGTAAGCCAAATCAAGCAACAAATCGAAGAATCAACCTCAGACTACGACAAAGAAAAACTGCAAGAGCGTATGGCTAAATTAGCTGGCGGTGTTGCGGTAATCAAAGTCGGTGCAGCGACCGAAGTTGAAATGAAAGAGAAAAAAGCTCGCGTAGAAGACGCGCTGCACGCAACCCGTGCTGCGGTTGAAGAAGGCGTGGTACCTGGCGGCGGTGTTGCTCTGGTACGTGTTGCTTCTAAGATTGCTGACGTTGAAGTGGCTAACGAAGACCAAAAACACGGTGTGGTTATCGCACTGCGTGCAATGGAAGCGCCACTGCGTCAAATCGCAACTAACGCAGGCGAAGAAGCCTCTGTTGTGGCTAACACAGTGAAGAACGGTAGCGGTAACTATGGTTACAACGCCGGCAACGACACCTACGGCGACATGTTAGAAATGGGTATCCTTGACCCAACTAAAGTGACTCGTAGCGCACTGCAATTCGCAGCGTCTATCGCAGGCCTGATGATCACCACCGAAGCTATGGTAGCTGAACTGCCAAAGGCTGATGCGCCAGATATGGGCGGTATGGGTGGTATGGGTGGAATGGGCGGCATGATGTGATCCTAGCTGGTTAAAATCGTTTATAGCTGCGTTACTTTGTTACTCGTGTAGAAAAACACTACACGTCGCAACAAAAAGCCTTGCTCTAAAACGATTTTTCCTGCGCTAGATTAGCAAAAACATCAGCGGTCTTTAGCTTAATCGCTTAAAACCCAAATAGTTATAAAAGAAAATGAAAACCCCGATACTGGCAACAGTATCGGGGTTTTGTTTTTGGTCTGGTAACTTGGGGAAGTGGCGTTTTTCAAGTTAGGTGTACTTACCTACACTTTTTGGGAGTTAAGCACTGAAAATTGCTTTGAAAGTGTAACATTGTACACTTTTGGTTGGTTTGTCATTATCAACAATCAAAAAGTGTACTTATATACACTTTTTGATTGAATGGGACTGATATTAAGGCTAAGGTGTATGAAGTTACACTTTTGGAGACGATAATGGCATCACCGCTAAATCAACAATCCCTCGGCTTGTTAATTAAAGAACGCAGGAAAACTGCTGCTCTTACCCAAGACGTGGCGGCCATGCTGTGTGGCGTAACCAAAAAAACGCTGATCCGAGTTGAAAAGGGCGAGGATGTTTATATCTCAACCGTATTCAAAATCCTTGATGGTCTGGGGATTGATATCGTTTCGGTTCAAACCAGCGACACTGAAACTAATGGCTGGTATTAACCCATGAGTACAGCTAAAACGCTTACGCTAGAGATGCACCTCGGTGATTCAATTATCGGGGAATTATCCTTTGGTGCCACGACCGACACCTTTGCCGTGCATTACACCAAAGACTGGCAGCAAAGTGGATTTCCACTTTCACCAACTATTCCCTTAGATGGCACAGGAACGAGTAATCAAATATCAATGTTTTTGGTTAACTTATTGCCAGAAAATAAAGGATTAGATTATCTGATTGAATCGCTTGGCGTCTCTAAGGGGAACACCTTTGCCTTGATCCGCGCCATTGGTCTCGATACCGCAGGTGCCATCGCTTTCGTTCCTAAAGGAGTTTTACTGCCTGAAACACAATTGCGGCCAATTAAGGCTGAAGAAGTTATTCAACGCATTGAAGATCCCACAATGTGGCCGATGGAAATTTGGGATGGTAAACCTCGACTATCGGTAGCGGGTGTTCAGCCTAAGTTAAACTTGTTTTATAACGGGAAAGAATTTGCCTTTGCCGAAGGTACGCTGTCATCGACCCATATTGTTAAATTCGAAAAACATCATCATTTAGTGATCAATGAATTTATAACGATGCGCTTAGCCAAAGTGATTGGGATGAATGTGGCGAATGTCGATATTGTTCATTTTGGCCGTTACAAAGCCCTTTGTGTTGAACGCTTCGACAGACGTTATATGTCAAATGAGCAAAGGGTATTAAGAAGGCATATTGTCGATAGCTGCCAAGCCCTTGGTTTTAGTGTAAGCAAAAAATATGAACGTAATTTTGGTTCAGGGCGCGATGTTAAAGATATTCGTGAAGGGGTAAGTTTTAACAGGCTCTTTAGTCTTGCAGCAAAATGCCGTAATCCCGTGGCTGCTAAGCAAGACATGTTGCAATGGGCGTTATTCAATTTACTGACTGGCAATGCCGATGCACACGGTAAAAACTACTCATTTTTTATGACGCCAAGCGGAATGGAGCCAACTCCTTGGTACGATTTGGTCAGCGTGGCTATGTATGAGGATTTTGAACAACAGCTTGCTATGGCTATTGATGACGAATTTGATCCAAATAGCATTTACGCGTATCAATTAGCCGCGTTTATAGATGGCTTGGGTTTACCAAGAAATCTATTAATCAGTAACTTAACGAGAATTGCGCGAAAAATACCGCAGGCAATAGCTGAGGTGATTTTAATGCTCCCGCCCCTTGATGAAGATGAAGCATCATTTGTGGCGCATTACAAAACCCAGTTACTAGCGAGATGTGAACGTTACCTTGGTTTTGTTGACGAGGTCAGGGATGTGGAAGTGTAGCAACATCTATCACTCAGCTGTAATTTCGCAAGGGTGAAATACTATCACCTTGGCTTTGTTAATCTATAGAGTTGAGCCTATCCCATAATTCTTGATTGCTTTTAAAGGCAAAATCAAAGTCGTGGGGCTTCACCCCCTGATTTTTTAATAAAGAGTCGACCAAGGAGGACTGCTCGTCCTATCCTCCTTGCTATTGTTTTCAAAAGCAGCCAAGACGCCCCTAGCGAAGTTACATGCATTGACTCTCTATTTATAAAGCAGGGCTTTGTGCTTATTCGAAAATCGCTAACGCTTCCGATGGGGCGTCCCTTCCCCCCGAAAGCTAGCTCGGCATTCATGCCTCGCTCACGCCCCATCGGTTTAATAAAGAGTCTTCAACGCCCTTCAGCAACTTCGCTGGTGAGGGTGAACTTCTGTGACCATAAGTGTCGGCTGCTAATCTCAAAAGAGCTATACCTGCCCAATCTTTGTCTATATTTCATCTTTGACGGCAACAACTTTTAGATAATTAAACTATGAATGGCTCGTTAAATTTAAATGGTTATTGTGTTCAGAAGATATAATTTTGCTTTTCTTATCCGCTTTTTTAATGCTTTTAGTTTTATCATACTTTTGACTTAATAATTTGTTCCGTATCAGAGGAAATAACTCTATTTAGCTACCAATAATTAATGGTGATCAAATTCTATAAATAAAAGCAGCTTTAACTTTTTATGAATATGCTAAAAAATATACAAAAATTTTTTCGTTTTTGTTAGCATTGAGTGTAGATTTTTAGGACGAGTAAGTATTCACGGATGATACGAAAGATTACCCTTATTTTGGCTATGGTGCTGTCTGTATTTTGTGGTGCAGTGCAAGCAAAAGCCATCTATAGACTTAACTCATCTTTGGATGTTCAGCGTCAATACACGACTCAGATTATTCGTGAACTCAGTGAGAGTGGTATCGAAGTCATTGTATTTGATTCCAATCGGCAGCTTTTGTCACATAAGATTGTGATTGGAAATATGCCCGAAAATCTTTGTGCAGAGAACATTCCCGCTGAAGACTTTACACGTTTTGGTCATGCTTATAAGTATTGGTTTAGCGACCAGTTGGAGTACTGTGAAATTGACCCTAAAGCATTCCCTTATTCATATGATGCTGTCGTTTCTGAACGAGATATTGAACCCAGCATTATTGTTTTACACATTCCAAATGATATTCCTGCAGACCTTGAATTACCCGGGGCTAAGCTCATTCAGTATATTTTTCAGCTAATACCAATGGCTGATTTTTCGTCTTTATACCCTGCATTTTCAATACGGTTAACCAAGAACGGAACACTCGTTGTGAAAGAAGGCAAATATACCTTCCAACTATTATTACTTTCTAAAGGAGATATGAAGTGATACAGGAAAATAAACTAAGCAAGGTCGCTATCTGTGTAGGATTCGCTTTAACATCCAGTTCAGCTATGGCTGCAAACAGTTGGTTATCACGTGTAAACACCGTTACTGAACAGCAAGAAAAATCCATTGTTTCTGCTAATCATATGCAAGCTGTTTCAGCAATGAGTTCTGATTCGTCGAATGCTGTTTTCGATATTACTGTATCTTTGTACAATAATCCCAAAGGTAATGAGCAGAAAGCTTACGAAGAAATCTTAGGTTATTTTGCCGATGGTGTATGTGAGCAATCGAATGGTGAGCATAAGCTCGGAAAGATAAGTATCTTCAGAGAAAATAAGCATAGATCTAAGTCGGATATTATTTGGGGCGATCGTGAATGGCCGCGCGCTAATACAGCGGGTTTTGGCGCCAATGGTATGCATATTTGGTTTGGTGATGTGTTCCCTAATGGGGCGGGACAAGGTAAAGACCACAACATGCTTACCGATCCCCTCGGAGCTGGCTATACCTTAGCACATGAGTGGGGACATTATGCCTACGGTGTATATGATGAATATAAAGGTAATGCTGTCTCTGGGGCGGCAAATGCCACGCTTACCACTGACGTAGCCACAGATTCCATTATGAGTAATCAATGGCAAGCGAGAAATGGTGATATGAAATGGTTGAATCATTCAACCGCGAACAATATTGGTGATGTTAACCGTACCGCACAGGGTCGAGTGTATGGAAAGAGTGCTTGGGAAGTGCTAACCCAGGACGTGAAAGATGACCCTAAATCTGGTCGCAAAACAGCCCAGCCTACTCGCACTCGATACACCACGTTAGCGAATAATGCACCCGATGCTAGCAACCCTGTCAAAACTGAGTTACCCGCGGCTCAGTCTAGCTGTCGTGATCAGCTGAAGTTTGTGTGGGTGGAAGGTGATATCGATATGCAGATCGTGATGGACAGATCGGGTAGCATGTATGGTTCGCCGATTAATAACGCAATTCAAGCCGCGAAAACACTTGTAGATGCTACCGCAGAAGGCAGTACTGCGATGGGGTTGGTTTCTTTCTCCAGTCGCTCAAGCGTGAAGCAAGATTTTGCCGTGCAACAAATACCTAAGCCGGATACTGGTATCAAACAAGCTCTGAAAGCTGCAATTGACAATATCTATGCCAGCGGTTCAACTGCACTATTCGATGGTAGCTCTCTTGCTCTTGATAATTTAATTACTTACCAGACCGCGGCAGCAAGTGGTGCTCCTGGTGTTGTTTTTGTGCTAGCGGATGGCGATGATAATAGTTCTATAAAAAATGAATCTACAGTCATCACTGCCTATCAAAATGCGAATGTCCCAATCTTTAGTTTCGGCTATGGTTCAGCTTCGCCTACAGGTCCTTTAGTGACTATGGCGAATGCTACAGGTGGGAAATACTTTTCTTCACCCACGACACTCTCGGAAATTATCGATGCTTTCTTACAAGCAAATGCCATTGCTACTGATAATCAAAACTTAGTGTCATCAACGGTTAATGTGGCAAATGATGCAAGCGCCACTCAGGAGATTCATATTGACTCTGGTTTAGATAATGTGAATATTTTCGTAAACCACAAAGGTAGCGCCTCAGATCTACAACTCACGCTAAAAGACGCCTCTGGAAATAACGTTGCTGGCGTGTCGTTTGATTGCGTGACTGTAACAGGCGGACAGTCTTGTAATGTCAATGTGCCTAATAGCGTTATTGCTTCGCTCGGTCATGGTGAATGGCAACTTGAGTTGACTAATACAAATGTCAATCGTCCACTGGATGCGACCGTCAATGTGAGTGCAGAACCTAGTCTTGCGGGGAGTTATACCGTATCAGTTGAGGGCTTTGCAGGTAATGCCGTTACTTATCCGAGCCCGATGATTTTAACGACGGCGTTAACCAAAGATAAACTGATCACTGGGGCTAACGTCCTTGCGACCATCAAGGATCCGATGGGCAACACGACGAATTTGGAAATGTTTGATAATGGACAAGGAGGTGATGCGGTCGCTGGTGACGGTATTTACTCTGCAGTTGCGCCATACAATCAGAATGGTATTTACCAAGTTGAAGTGAATGTTGATAACAAGGATAGCAAGGCGAGATATACTGCCACAGGCTTGTTTACACCAACATTGGACGGCTCTGAGCCAGTGCAAGAAGCTTTACCAACCATTACGGAAAACTTTGTACGTATCGCGAAAACCTCATTAGTTGTTAGCGACGTGCCTTATTATGACGGTGATGACAGTCATTATATTGCGACTAAACTCGAGACGACGAATGCTGGTATCAATGGTGTGATCGATAGTGCTGGCGACCTTGATTTCTATGTCTTAGAAAACATCGATATGAGTAAAGATCTCGTGGTGCGTGTGACTGATGCTAGCTTAGGTATGAAGCCTAAGTTAACTGTGTACAAACCAGATGCGTCTACGGCAATAGTGGATAATGTCACCCTAGCAACAAATCCATCCGCGACAAATTATGTGTTCTCAAAGTTAGCTAAGTCTGAACTGGAATCGACTCTGTATGTTGTTGTTAGCCATGAAGATGACACTGCTGCTACGGGGGGATATCAAGTCAGTGCGGGTGAACCGTTAAACACTGACGTTCCGCCGAACAATGTGCCAGTAGCCAACTCGGATGCTATGACCATTTGGGCTGGCCAAAAAGTGACAATTTCACCTTTGGCAAATGATACGGATGCAGATGGTGATACTTTAGTGATCGATAGCGTTACTACTGGAGCTACTAAGGGGGCTGTTGCGGTTTCGGGCAATGTTATCAGTTATGACTCAGGTAGTGCCTTTGCAAATGAAACGCCAGGCTCAACCGTATTAGATAGCTTTGCTTACATCATTACCGATAACAAAGGTGGCTTTGCTGAAGCTACAGTTGATGTCAGTGTTAAAATTAATACACCGCCAACAGCTACGCCTGATGCTATCAGTGTCAATGAGAATGCGACTGTTACAATATCGCCGTTAACGAATGACACCGATGCCGACGGCCATACTTTTACCCTCTCGGCTAAACAAGCTAGTTTGAAAGGTAAGCTGACAGATAATGGCGATGGTACGTTTATCTACGATCCTAACGGCCAGTTTAATGATTTGGTCAAAGGTGAAACGGCCAATGAAGTATTTAGTTACACCATCACAGATGAAATTGGCGCGACAAGCACAACTGAAGTGACTATTAGTGTTGTTGGTATTAATGCGGCTCCTGTTGCTGTCGCTGACACAGCGGTAACGACTAAGTCAGGGAGCATACAAATTGACTTACTTGCAAATGACACCGATGCAGATGGAGACACGCTTACTATCACAGCTATTGATGTTGGCTCTTTGAAGGGCAAGGTCACCAATAATAATGATGGTACTGTAACTTACAGCCCTAATGGACAGTTTGGTCACTTATATCAGGGGCAATCTGCAACAGAGACTTTTACTTATACTATCTCTGATGGGGATGCTGAAATGACAGCCTCTGTTACGGTAACTATTAATGGCGAAGGCCAAGCGCCAGTAGAACCCGAAAAAGAAGGTTCATCAGGTGGTAGCTTGTCGTGGTTTGTATTACTACTAGCCCCATTAGCATTCATGCGTCGTCGTGTGAAATAACACGTTTTAGTATGCCGCCAAAAGCAAGCTTAACCGCTTGCTTTTTTATTGCCTGAAATGTGATGTTTGGGTTCGGGTCCAATTTCAAACTACAGGCGGCGAGTCGTATGCCACTCGGAGTCCGAGTTTTAATCGAGCCATTGTGGCTGATGATGAATACTCAATTCATCCACTATTGCTGAGATAATGCCTTTATCTTGGCTTTTATTTCTTCCCTGATTTTTTTGTGATAGGGATTTTTAATTTCCCGTTTGTGATACATCAAATGATAGGGGATCAAATCTGTAATAATGGGGCAAGTTAATATTTGCAGGTTTAACTTTTCTGCCCATTGTTCTGCAAATGCGAGCGGTATTACGGCGATGGCGTCACTCTGACAAATATTCAACGCAATGCTGGCGATGGAATGACAGACTAATGCCATTTTGCGATCTTCAATCGGTTCATTGGCAAGGAGTTCGAAGGCTCGAATTTTTTCCCAGGTGCCGCTATAAAATACATGCTCTTCATTATAAAAGGCCTCTTTAGTGAGGCTGTGTTGGATCCGGGGGTGGCCTCGACGACAAATCACCACTAAAGGTTCTAAGTAAATTTCCTCCACCATAAATGCACTGTCTCTGGTCCTAATGCTGTCGACTATGATGTCGATTTTCTCTTGACGCAGGTGCTCAAACAGTTGGTCCTTCTCTGGGGGAGATTCTTGCAAGCTAATGTTATCAATCGAAAATAAAGTACTCATCAGCGATTCATTGCAGCAAACATTAAATTGGGTACGCATATTCATTGCATTTTCGATGATGCTGAGTGCTTGGCGAAATGCGGGGATCAGTTGTTGCCCTTTACTGGAGAGTTCTATTCCTCGGCCCTGCTTGATAAAAAGGTTTTCGCCATAGCGATTTTCTAAGCGTTTAATTGCGGCACTGATTGCGGGTTGCGTTAATTGTAAATGTTCAGCGGCTTTAGTGTAGGACTGGCATTCGGCCACGACTAAAAAGGTGCGCACTAAATTTAAATCCATAAATTTCAACCCATAATCTTCAATTCATAAATTTGATTTATGTATCTTAAAACATTTTGATGATTGTTTCTTGTACAAATTGGGTCTAGCCTGAGTGGGATGTTTATTTTTTGTGAGATGAGATCACCACCCACCGTAAAAATGGAGTCTTTATGAGTACAGGAAAAAAACCGCGCTCAAATAAGTTTGTGCTAAATGCTTGCACACTTGCTTTGGGCGCCGCGTCAGTGACAGCCTATGCTGCAGATAAACCAAATATTCTGGTAATTTTTGGTGATGATGTGGGTTACTGGAACTTAAGTACCTACAACAATGGAATGTTGGCATATAGCACGCCCAATATTGACAGTATTGCCGCAGAAGGAACCAAGTTTACTAACTTTTATGCTCAGCAGAGCTCTACCGCGGGTCGTAGTGCCTTTATTACTGGCCAGATGCCTAAGCGTACAGGTCTATCTAAAGTCGGTATGCCAGGCGCCCCCGAAGGGATCAGCGAAAAAGATCCCACGATTGCAACTATGTTAAAAAATTTAGGTTATGCAACGGGTCAATTTGGTAAAAACCACTTAGGCGACCGCGACGAGCATTTACCGACTAACCATGGTTTCGACGAATTCTTTGGTAACTTGTACCACCTCAATGCCGAAGAAGAGCCTGAAAACGTCGATTATCCTAAAGATCCTGCCTTCCGTAAGAAGTTTGGCCCACGTGGCGTCATCCATTCCTATGCCGATGGCAAAATCGAAGATACAGGTCCACTGACCCGTAAGCGTATGGAAACCGTCGATGGCGAGTTCCTCGATGCTGCCGAAACCTTTATCGAGAAGCAAGTTAAGGCGGATAAACCCTTCTTCACTTGGTTTAACACCACGCGTATGCACAACTATACCCATGTGCCTGACTCCTATGCCGGTAAAACCGGTGCCGGATTCTATGCCGATGGTATGAAGCAGCACGACGATGAGGTGGGTAAGTTACTGAAGAAGATCAAAGATCTGGGTATTGATGATAACACTATCATCATCTACACCTCGGATAACGGTCCCATGGTCGACATGTGGCCTGATGCGGGTGTGACGCCCTTCCGCAGTGAGAAAAACACCGGTTGGGAAGGTGCATTCCGTGTGCCTGGCATGATCAAATGGCCTGGACACATCAAGCCTGGAACCACTAAAAACGGTATGGTCTCTTTGGAAGACTTTTTCCCAACCTTAGTCGCCGCAGCGGGCGGTGAAGGCGTTGAGAAAGAATTACTCAAGGGTAAAAAGGTCGGTAAACAAACCTACAAAGTGCACCTCGATGGTTACAACCAACTGCCTTACTTCACCGATAAGACTCAAGAGTCGGCTCGTAAAGAGTTCGTCTACTGGAGTGACGACGGTGACTTATTGGCATTGCGTTATAACCAATACAAGTTCCACTTCATGATCCAAGAACATGAAACGGGCTTTGCGGTTTGGCAATATCCATTCACTAAGTTGCGTGTACCTTTGATTTTCGACCTCAGTGTCGATCCATTCGAGAAGGGTGACAAAGGTATGGGCTACAACACTTGGATGTACGAACGTGCATTCTTGATGGGCCCTGCCATGGCTAAGGTTGCTGAAGTGATGGAAAGCTTTAAAGAGTTCCCACCGCGGATGGAAGCTGGTACGTTTGTTCCTAGATAAACAAGCTGTTTTTTAAATAGAAATTGGTTGACGTTCATCTGAACGTCAGCCAATACAAGGAAGTCTGCATGGCGAAAACTTCAATGCGAGCATCAACGATACTCGATGTCGTACCGTTAAAATCAGCTGCAAAAGCGCTTGGAGAGCATCCCGATTACCAACGTCGTTTCCACGTGATGGCTAAACCCGGTGGGGCGAAATGTAACATCGATTGCCAGTACTGTTTTTATCTGCACAAAGAAGGCTTATTGCATCAGCCTAAGCAACCAGAGATGGATGATGCGACCCTCGAAGCCTTTATTAAAGGTTATATCGAAAGCCAAGATGGCGATGAAATCGTATTCTCATGGCAGGGTGGCGAGCCGACCCTGTTAGGCGTGGACTACTATCGCAAGGTAGTTCAGCTACAGAAAAAATATCAGCCCGTGGGCGTTAAAATTGAAAACGATCTGCAAACCAACGGCATCCTATTAAACGATGAGTGGTGCCAGTTTCTTGCCGAACATAATTTCCTCGTGGGTTTATCCATCGACGGTCCCGAAGAACTCCATAACAAATATCGTGTGACCCGCAGTGGCAAGCCAACCTTTCATTTAGTGATGGCCGCGGTCGAAAAGCTCAAACAATACAAGGTGCGTTTTAACGCCTTAGTGACGGTTAACCGCCACAACGTTAAGTACCCGCTCGAAGTTTATCGCTTTGTCACCAAAGAGTTGGGCGCGACCTATATCCAGTTCAATCCTGTGGTCGAACCCAGCGATTTTAAAACCACGGCGCCACAGTTTTGGAACAGCAGCATGGTACCCACGGTCGGCAGCGAGCTGGCAAAGCCTGGGCATCCTATGTCGGTGGTGACGGATTGGTCAGTCGATGCCGATGACTGGGGCAAGTTCCTTATCGTCACCTTTGAAGAGTGGATCAACAACGATCTTGGCCGAGTACTGGTTAACCTGTTTGAGACGGCGGTCGCCCAAGTGATGGGCAAACCGGCGCAGCTTTGTATTACCGCTGAGTTTTGCGGTAAGGGCTTAGCCATTGAGCATAATGGCGATGTCTTTAGCTGTGACCATTATGTTTACCCCGAATATAAGATTGCCAATGTGCGCGAGCGTCCCTTAAATGAAATGGCGTTCTCAACCCGGCAATTAACCTTTGGTATGGCGAAGCGCGATTCGTTACCCCAATACTGTAAAGACTGCCCTTATCTCAAACTCTGTTGGGGTGAATGCCCTAAAAATCGCCTGCTGAAAACCCCTGATGGGGAAGAAGGGCTCAATTATCTGTGTCCAGGGATTAAAGCATTTTTCGATTATTCGTTGCCAATTCTGACGGGATTGGCCGTATTGCTAGGACAACCACATGGAACCAATGGCTAACACACAAACGCGTGCCCACGGGGATATTCTCGCCTTAATTGAGCAGGTTGAATCTCAAGTCGTAGGGCAACGCACAGTGATCCGCAGTCTGATTTTGGGCTTACTGTGTAGCGGCCATGTGCTGCTCGAAGGTTTGCCCGGAACGGCAAAAACCCGCTCGGTTAAGGCCTTGGCCAATGCCTTGGCGATTTCCTTTGGTCGGATCCAGTTTACGCCGGATCTCTTACCCTCCGATGTGACGGGCACTGAGGTGCTTCACGAGGCTGAGGGTAAATCGACACTCAGGTTTCAGCCGGGGCCAGTGTTTAATCAAATCGTGCTGGCCGATGAAATTAACCGTGCCCCCGCCAAGGTGCAGGCGGCGCTGTTAGAGGCCATGGCCGAAGGCACTATTACCGTGGCGGGGCAAACCCATGTGTTGCCCGAACTCTTTATGGTGCTGGCGACGCAAAACCCCATCGAGCAGGAAGGTACCTATCCGCTGCCCGAGGCGCAGATGGATCGTTTCCTGATCAAAGCTTCGGTGGAATACCCTACAAAAGAAGCCGAGCGTGACATAGTGCGCCTCGTCCGCAGTGAGGAAAACGGCGTATTTAGCACCGAAAAACCGCAAACCATCACCATAGATCCCGCCAGTATTCTCAAGGCGCGGCAGCAAATTGCGGCCGTGACGCTATCGGATATGGTGGAGAACTATATTATCGATTTAGTAATGGCGACGCGCCAGCCAGAGCAATATCCCCAGTCCAAGTTAGCCAGCTGGCTGATGATTGGCGCCAGCCCTCGGGCATCCATTGCGCTGGACAAATGTGCCCGCGCCTTGGCTTGGCTAAATGGCCGCGACCATGTGCTGGTGGACGATGTGCGTGAGGTGGCGATTTTAGTGTTGGGCCATAGGTTGAGCCTCTCCTACGAGGCATTAGCGGATGGAGTCAATCAGCGCGATCTGGTGCATGAACTGCTCGATGTGGTCAGTATTGGATAACGGCTATGGCGCTCGCATCTCTGGCCACATCCTCTCGAACTCTGTCGTCCATGTCCGCTGCCGCTAAGCAACAGGACTCCCGTATCTACGCCAGTTTGCCACAACTGGTACGATTGCAGGGACAGACGACGCAAATCAAACTGCTTAGCCTGCGTTACTCTCGGGCGCACCTTTCTGGCCGTTATCAATCGCATCAACGGGGGCGCGGGCTGAACTTTGAGGAGCTGCGCCACTACCAACTGGGTGATGATATTCGCCAAATGGATTGGAAGGTCACCCAGCGCACGGGTAAGCCCCATGTGCGCAGTTACACCGAAGAGAAAGATCGCCAAGTGATCCTTTGCGTTGACCAACGTAGCTCCATGTATTTTGGTTCGGTGAGCCATATGAAATCCGTCGTGGCCGCCGAGATTGCCGCCTTAATGGGCTGGCTGGCGCTGGCCAATAATGACAGGGTTGGGCTGTTGATATCCGCGACTCGGCAGCTACATTGGTGCTCGGCAAAGCGTGGTACGGCGCATTTTTTAATGGGATTAGATAGGCTTATCCAAGCCAATCATTCCCTGAGCGCGGCGAGCCGAGATAGCAAACGGGTAAGCTTCGCCCAGTGGATGCAAATTTTAAGTCAGCGCAGCCTCAAAGCCGCAACGCTAGTGATTGTCAGCGACTTTGCCGATGCAGATAACCAATCCCTCAAACAGTTAAAGTACCTGCAGCAGCATAATGATGTGCTGTGTATTTTTATCTCTGATCCGATGGAAACCCATGTGCCCGAAGATAGTGTTAGCAGCACTTGGGTGGTGGGTGATGGCCAATATCAGTTGGCATTACAGAAGGGACAACAAACGGCCGAGGTGAATAAGGCGCTGCAAAAACAATATCTTGAGAAACAAACCCAACTCAAAAATCTGATGGCGATGCAGCGTATGCCCTTCATTGAAATCGGCACGCAAGGCGATCATCTGCTGCAACTGGCTCGTACCCTGAGTGATATCCAATGACGGCAATCTTACTGCTTGGTGCAACTCAGTCTCCTCCCAGCAGCTACATGCTGAGGGAGTTAAAAGACGTGGCTCAGCCCGATCCTGTGAGCTGGTGGCCACAGACTCTGGGCTGGCAAATATTGCTGCTGGTATTGCTGCTGTATCTGGGTTATCGCCTGTATCTCAAGGGGATTTTCTGGTGGCGAAACCGTTACCGCCAGGAGGCGATAACGGCCTTGCTGAGT
Organism: Shewanella sp. MR-4; assembly: GCF_000014685.1. Lineage (NCBI taxonomy): Bacteria > Pseudomonadati > Pseudomonadota > Gammaproteobacteria > Alteromonadales > Shewanellaceae > Shewanella > Shewanella sp. MR-4. Next base: position 4,041,882 of record NC_008321.1, on the reverse strand, counting down.
CTGTCGGCGGAGGATCCGCATTGGCCGACGCAGATGATGAAGATTATTAAAATCGTGATGGTCTACTTAGAGCCGAAAAACGCCTCCCTCTACGGTGCTCCTTTGCTCGAGCAGATGGGGCGTTACCATACAAAGGCTCACCTCGCGAACGATGAATCGTTTCAGCAGTGGCTAAAATGCCTTGAAGATCCTAATGTCGCTCGCCCCGACTTTAGCGCTGTGCGCCAAGGGCTAAGCCAGTGGTTAAGCGGGCATCAATTGCCGGAGGCTCGCCATGGATCAGCTTGAGTTTGCCTATCCTTGGGCGTTTATCCTGTTGCCGCTGCCCGTGCTGGTGTACTGGTTTGTGCCCGCGTACCGTAGTCGCGAAGACGCGATCAAAGTGCCGTTCTTTACCGAAATCCTTCGGGCATTGAACGAGACTCCCAAAGTTGCCGCTGGCCTGCTCAGCCCGAAACATTGGCAGCGGGGCATGCTGATCCTCTCTTGGCTGTTGATTGTTACCGCATTGGCTAAGCCCAGTATCTTAGGTGAAGTTCAAACCCGCGAAGCCTTCGGGCGGGACGTCCTTATGTTGGTGGACTTGTCTGGCTCCATGGATGAGGCGGATTTTACCACCGCCGATGGCAGTACCTTAACCCGCTTAAACGCGGCGAAAAACGTCTTAAAAACCTTTATCGCCAAACGCAGTGGCGATCGGTTTGGACTGATCTTGTTTGGGGATGCCGCCTTTATCCAAACGCCATTTACCGCCGATCAGCAGGTGTGGTTAAGCTTGCTAGAGGAGGCGCAAACGGGGATGGCGGGGCAGAGCACCCATCTTGGCGATGCGATTGGTCTTGGCATTAAAGTGTTCGAGCAAAATCCGCAGCCATCGGAGCAGCAGGTGATGATAGTGCTGACCGATGGTAACGATACTGGCAGCTTTGTCGAACCCGTGGATGCCGCCAAGATTGCGGCTGCCAGAGGCATCAAGATTTACATTATCGCTATGGGCGATCCCACCCATGTGGGCGAGCAGCCAATGGATATGGAGGTGGTTCAAAGGGTGTCGCAGCTCACTCAGGCGCGCGCCTTTATTGCTATCGACCAAGCGGAATTGGATAAGGCGTATCAGCTGATCGATAAGCTAGAGCCGCAGCAATACAGCAGCGCCAGTTTCCGCCCGAAAATTACCCTGCATTATTATCTGATTGCCATCGTACTCGCCTTACACTTGTTGATTTTCAGTTGGATGACGCTGCGGCAAATGTTCAGCCGCACCGAGGTGGCCAATGAGTGATTGGCATTTAGAACTGCAAATGTTGGCGCAGTTTCATTTTATTCGGCCACTCTGGTTATTGACCCTCATTCCACTCGCCATTGTGCTGATGTTGCGTTGGCGCCGGGATGATGTGCAGCAACGGCTAGTATTTTTTCCCAACCATTTGCGCAGTGCGCTCACGCTGAATCAAGGCGGTTGGCGCAGTCAATTACCTTTGAAAATCTTAATGTTATTGCTGTTATTGGCAGTGATTATCTGTGCGGGACCGACCTGGGAGCGTGAAGCGTCGCCCTTCGGCGAGGACGATGCCGCGCTGATGGTGTTGCTCGACAGCAGCGAGAGCATGAAACAGCAGGACGTGGCGCCGGATAGACTCAGCCGCGCTAAACATAAGATCTTAGATTTAATCGCGGCGCGAAGCGGCGGTAAGACGGGGTTGATGGTGTTTGCGGGCAGCGCCCATGTGGCTATGCCTGTTACCAGCGACGCTAAGGTGCTGCAGCCTTACCTTGAGGCGATCAGCCCTGAGGTGATGCCGTTATCGGGTAAGGCGGCGCAAACCGCACTGAGTCAGCTCGCTGAGCAATTACCCGCCAATGCGGGCAACAGTGTCTTACTGCTCACCGACGGCGTTGACCAACTCACTATCGATGCGTTTGAGCGGTATTTTACTGAGCAGTTTGAACATCCTCCCTATCAATTGCTGATCTTGGCGATCGGCGATCCCGATGTTCAATCGCAGGTGCCAGTGGATGTTGACTCCCTTGCCAACTTGGCCGATAGCACGGGCGGCAGTCTGTACCGCATGACAATAGATGATGCGGATATTCAGGCTCTTGAGCGCAAAATTGAGCGCTTTAGCATGCTCAATAATGATTCCAGCATGCCTTGGTTAGATGAGGGCTATTGGTTGCTCTGGCCCTTAGCCTTGCTCAGTTTACTGTGGTTTCGCCGGGGTTGGTTGGTGAAATGGAGCCTAGTGTTAGCGTTAATGCTACCGAGTATTGCGCCGCAACAGGTCTATGCCGAAATCACCGTTTCTAAGGCCGCCACCGAGACCCAAGTGACACAAGTCAGCTTTGCCGAGCGGAGTTGGCAATGGTGGTTGGATCTGTGGCTAACGCCGGATCAACAAGGCGCACTCTGGTTTAGTAGGGGCGAATTTGCCAAGGCGGCAGCGGCTTACCATTCGGTGCTCAACAAGGGCATTGCCTACTACTATGGCGGCGAGTATAAGCTCGCCCATTCGGCCTTTATGCAGGTACAAACCGATCTCGGCGCCTATTATGCCGCCAGCGCATTAGCGCGGCAGCGGGAATATATCGCGGCGCGTAAGCTATTGAAGACGCTGGCGAAAAAGCAGGATATTGCTCCAGATCTAAAAGCCGATATCGAGCATAATCTTAAGGTTATCCAAGGGCTTATTGATGAAATCAATCAAGCGAGTGCCTCCCAAGCCAACAGTATGGGCGATCAGGAAACCTCTATCGAGTTGCCGGACGATCAGCCACAGACCGCCGAAGGCGCCGATGAACAAACCTCACAGGATAAAATGCAGTCGCAAAACCTGACGGCGGAGCAGATGTTAGGCGATCCTAAATTGGCTGAAGTCTGGCTTAAGCGAGTCGAGGCTAATCCCGAACAATTTTTGCGGGCGAAGTTTCAGCTGCAAAATCTGCAACCTAAGGACGCACAGAGCACTGATAACGCCAAGGGAGGGTTGCAGCCATGAGTCATGCAAACAGTGCACTGAGCTTCGACAAAACGCTATCTGGCAGCAGAGTGCGAGTGCCGATAAAGCCAGTCATCGGCGGTGCGAGATTGATGGCTAGAAGAGTCGTTTTGATGTTCATCACCTTAGTATTGAATGGTTTGCTGCTCGCAACCCATGCCAATGCGCAGGCGGGCGATGCCCTACCAACCGAGCCCGCCACCGCGGTCAAAGTGAAGGCGTGGTTGGGTGACAAACCGGATGCAACCCCCAATGGAACTGAAAAGCTATGGGCGCCGACGGAGCAGATATTGTTGCAGATTGAGGTGTCGACCAACCGCTGGTTTACCTCGGGCACTCAGATAAAGGGCATTGAAATCCCCAATGTGTTAGTGAAGCAACGCAATACCTTTGCCGTTAACTATACCGAGCAGGAAGACGGCCAGACTTGGTCGCGGCAGCGCTGGGAAATCGCCCTCTATCCACAAACCAGCGGTGATTTTAGTGTGCCAGAAGCTACAGTCATCACTCAGGTGGCTGGCGTCAATGGCGACAAACAAGCTGTCACGCTTACAACCCCTGCGATGGGATTTCGGGTGGCTCCGCCCAGTGCCGAGCTTGCCAGCACAAAGGCTTGGTTTGCGGCATCGGACGTCAAAGTGCAGCAGGAGTGGAGCCCAAATGAGGCTGAGGTACTCAAGGTGGGGGATAGCCTAGTGCGCACCATTCATATTGAGGCCAATGATTCCCTATCTGTGCTGCTGCCCAATCTTATGCCGGCGCAAGCTTCTCCCGATTGGAAGCTGTATCCCACTTCGCCCGAGCTGGTGGATAAACAAAGCCGTGAAGGTTATGTGTCGAGCCGAATCGATAGCCAAACCTACGTGTTGCAACATGGCGGCGATGTGAGCTGGCCCGAGTATCGACTCTGGTGGTGGAACACTCAAAGCGGCCAGTTGGAGCAGATAGTGTTGGAAGGGAAGACTATTAAGGTCAAGCATACCCTGAGTTCTTGGTTGAAGTACCACGCATGGACACTGTTCACCCTGCTGTTAAGCGCGGCGATATTGGGGTTATTGATACGCTGGGGGAAAGCGTATTACCAAACCCATCCTATTCCTGTGTGGCTAGTGTTTTACCGCGCTCTGCGCCGCGGTGAATGGCAAACCTGTCGAGCACTCTTGTACCGACGCTTACGTCGGCGCAAACAATTACTGTCGATGACAGCGGTATCCACAGAGCCTGATTGGCAAGCAGCTGCCCTGAGGTTACAAACCCATTCGACTCCTCGGGCGGATTTTATCTACCTCTGGAAGCGCATTAAGCGAGTCCGAATGGGGTTGGCCTTACCTAAGGCCCTCGTCGCATTAGAGACGCAACCCTTACTAACCGAAAAAGTAGCCGCTGAAAACGCGTTATCCGAACCCAAAGCCTCTGAGTCATAGAGGGACATTACAGATAGTAATAAGGAGATACCCTGTGAGAATCATACGACTATACCGCAATTGGATATTGTTACTCGTTAGTATGTTGCTGGTGGGGCAAGCTTATGCGGCCCAGAGTGACCCTTTGGCATCTTGGAACGATGGTAAGGCCAAGGCGGCCATTACACAGTTTGTGCAGCAAGTGACGGATAAGAATTCTCAATATTTTGTGCCAGAAGCCGAGCGGATCGCGACCTTTGACAACGACGGCACCCTATGGTCTGAACAGCCCATGTACTTTCAGGTGTTGTTTGCCCTCGACCGCCTCAAAACCCTGGCTTCAAGCCATCCCGAATGGAAAACCGAGGAACCCTTCGCCAGCGTGCTTAAGGGCGATGTGAGCAAGCTGCATACCGAAGACTTAGTGAAAGTGATTTATGCGACCCATTCCGGCATGAGCACCGATGAGTTCGATGCCATAGTGAAGGACTGGATTGCGACGGCCAAGCATCCCACCACAGGGAAAAAGTACACCGAAATGGTGTTCCAACCTATGTTAGAGCTGCTGGATTACCTGCGAGCTAATGGCTTTAAGACCTTTATCGTCTCCGGCGGCGGCACGGGTTTTATGCGGGCTTGGGTGGAAGGCGTTTACCATATTCCCCCAGAGCAAGTGGTGGGCAGTACCTTTGAGACCGAGTTCAGCTTGGTTGACGGTAAGCCGACATTAAAACGTATGCCAAATTTCTTAGTGAACGACGATAAAGAAATGAAAGTGCAGGAAATATATGAACGTATAGGCCGCAGACCCATAGCCGCCTTTGGTAATTCGGATGGCGACTTGGCCATGTTGCAATGGACCGCGGCGGGTGACGGCCTACGTTTACCTATGTACATCCACCATACCGATGACAAGCGTGAGTGGAAATATGATCGCGACTCCCATATCGGTCAGTTAAACAAAGGCTTAGATGAAGCAACGTCCAAAGGCTGGCCCATGGTCGATATGAAAGCCGATTGGAAGCGTATTTATCCCTAAGGCCTCAGATTGGCAGATGGGCTTTTAAGATCATCGTCTGAAAACAGTTCGTTGTGAATGGGTTTATCCAATCGGGATAAACCCATTGTTATTTTTGCGCCCTAGCATCCACCTAAGGAGTATGGCGCGAGCACGCTATCTTCCCTAGAGTAGGCTAATTGAGATTGGATAACACAGGGATTGAATAAATGAATGATGAACAATACGAGAAGGGGCTGGAAGTACGCCGCGCCGTGATGGGCGATAGTTTTGTCGATAAGGCCTTGAGCAGTGCCACGGATTTTACGCGTCCATTACAGGAGTTGGTGACGGCGAACTGCTGGGGCGAGGTTTGGGTGCGTGAGGGGCTTTCTCGGCAAACTCGCAGTCTTGTGACCATAGCGACGCTTGCCGCGTTAAAGGCATCGACCGAATTAAAAGGCCATGTGCGCGGCGCGTTGCGTAATGGTTGCACTGTGGAAGAAATCCAAGAAGTGCTTTTACATTCAACCATGTATTGCGGCATGCCATCGGGCATTGAGGCTTTTCGGGCGGCAAAAGAAGTGATTGAAGAGTGGCAGGCTGAGCAGGCCAAGGTGTCGGGGCAGCCTTAATGTTTGCCCCCTGTGGCATGTATCCTTTGAGCCATCGGGTGTGGAACCATCACCTGATGTGCGCGTACTTAGGATACCTTGCCAGAACGAGGGGATGCTATTCGCTCGATGTTCAATGTTCAATAAGTGTGGCCTGAGTTTTTGCCCGAAGCTTGCGGCTCATACTCAGGCCAACGCTTGTTAGAGTCGTGGATCCGCCGATTGACTCTCGACTTGGCCGATAACCGTGATGTCACTTAAACTCGAGAGTGTGCCCCACTGCTGAATGGTCATCATGCCAGTGATTTCCTGCGCGGTGAAACTCAAGCGCAGCCCGTCTTTGCGGTAATCCTGCGGCAGGTTTTTAGGCAATATTTGTTGGCCGTTGTCGGCGATAATGCCCCAGAATCCACCTTCTAAATTCATATATCTCACAGTGCCTTGCAGCATTACGCCTTCTCCTTGGGGTGAAATACTTGGCTTGATAAAACCTTTATCAGTCGATGTGTGAAGCTGCGGAGTGTCGCGCCTATCCACAGTGACCGTTTTGTCCTCGCTCGTCTCTTTTGGGGGCGTGTCAGTTTGAGCTGCGCTTGTTTGTGCGGTGTCCGTTTGGGCAGAGCTTTGTGCGGCGGGTTTGTCCACAGTCGACGGATTTTGCGCCTGAGTCTGCTCTTGGCAACCCAACAACAATACGGGCAATAGTAGTGCTAATAGGGGAGTATGTGGGCGCATCTTGCTTCCTCTTGGTCACTCTTTTGCCAGTATGGCGTGTAGCAACACTCTAGCAAATATTATCAGCGAGGGGGGATAAGGTTTTTATATCTTTATGTAACAGCGTGGTAAGGGAGATAAGTACTGAAGAAAAGGTAAAGCGAATTTCGCTTTACCTTTATAAGCCATTGGCTGGGCATAAATTACTTTTGCAGCTGCGCCTTGGCGGCTTCAACTTTGGCGAAATCGAGACCTAACTCGAGTACGGCTTCTTTGATTAATGCTGGGTTTTGCATTACCAACGCCATCAGTTGCTGCAGTTTTTCGGGCGGAATGCCGAGCTGGCCAATAATGCCCATCGCCATGAGAGGATTATCGGTTAATGCTTGAAAAAGCTCGTTAATTTTTGCATCAGTGACATTGTGTTCTTTTAAGATGGCAATAATGGGATTCATTGCAATACCTTGTCGAAGTTAACAGAAAACGGCGGCCATTTTATCACAGTTACGCCTAAGTGGTGGTACGGCCGTGAAGTAACGGCTTAATCGCTGTTTACTCCGATACCGCATGGATTGCCGTAAGTCGGAATTTTGATAATCCTTTCATAAATTAACAATTGTTAATCTATTTTGGCGATTCCAATCATCGATTTTAATCATTTCATATAGTTAGCTCGCATCACTACACTTTCTGGCATCGATTGTGGTGACGGTTTCATGCATTACCCGAGAATTACACAACGAGACATGGGGTTGAGCAGCAAACAAACGACACTCATCTGTGCAGGCAGATATGTCCTTACTAGAAGAAATAGGTAATCATCATGAAGAAAACTACTATTCCTACCTTGTCAGCGCTGACCTTAGCGATGTCGTTGGCATTTGGTGGGGCTGCTATCGCACAAGAGCAAGTCACGGGTAATCAATTTTGGTGGCCTGAACAGCTAAATTTAAGCCCGTTACGTCAAAATGCAGTTGAATCAAATCCTTATGGTAGCGACTACCACTACGCTGAAGCTTTTAAATCCTTAGATCTCGACGCCGTTAAAAAAGACATCAAAGCCCTGATGACTGAGTCTCAGGATTGGTGGCCAGCGGACTACGGTCATTATGGTCCTTTCTTTATTCGTATGGCGTGGCACAGCGCGGGTGTTTATCGGATTTTTGATGGCCGTGGTGGTGCCGCCGGTGGTCAGCAACGTTTCGAGCCATTAAACAGCTGGCCAGATAACGTGAACTTAGATAAGGCGCGTCGCCTGCTGTGGCCTATCAAACAAAAATACGGCAGCAAAATTTCGTGGGGCGACTTAATGGTGTTCACGGGTAACGTGGCGCTGGAGTCTATGGGCTTTAAAACCTTTGGTTTTGCCGGTGGTCGTGTCGACGACTGGGAAGCGGAACAGGTGAACTGGGGTTCAGAAAAAGCCTGGCTCGATAGCAAACGCCGCAATGAAAAGGGCGAACTGGCTAAGCCGATGGGCGCGACCCAAATGGGCTTAATTTACGTTAACCCAGAAGGCCCTAATGGTGTGCCAGATCCATTAGCCTCGGCGAAGGAAATTCGTGACACCTTTGGCCGTATGGCGATGAATGATGAAGAAACCGTTGCGTTGATCGCGGGTGGTCACACCTTTGGTAAGGCGCACGGCGCGCATGATCCCTCTAAATGTGTCGGTGCCGATCCCGCCGCCTCTGGTGTTGAGGCACAAGGTTTAGGCTGGAAAAACAAATGCGGCAAAGGCCACTCGGAAGACACTGTTACCAGTGGTTTAGAAGGGGCTTGGTCATCCAACCCAACCAAATGGACCATGGAATACTTAACTTGGCTGTATACCTTTGATTGGGTACAAACCAAGAGCCCAGCGGGCCATATTCAGTGGATACCTGCCGACGGTAAGGCCGCCAATCTGATCCCCGATGCGCATATTGCGGATAAGCGCCATGCGCCTATGATGTTCACCAGTGATATCGCGCTGAAGGAAGATCCTATTTACCGCGAGATCACGACCCGTTTCCTTAAAAATCCACAGGAGTTTGAGCTGGCCTTCGCTAAGGCATGGTTTAAGTTAACTCACCGCGATATGGGACCTAAGGCAAGATACTTAGGTGCCGATGTGCCAGCGGAAATGTTGATTTGGCAGGATCCAATTCCCGCCCTTGACCACCTTGTAATTGATAACGCCGATATCAAAGCCTTAGGTAACAAAATCTTGGCTTCTGGCTTAACGGTTCCCGAATTGGTGAGAACGGCATGGGCTTCGGCCAGCAGCTTCCGGGGTACCGATATGCGTGGTGGTGCAAACGGCGCGCGTATTCGTTTAGAGCCTATGATGAATTGGCAGGCGAACAATCCTAAAGAGTTAGCTAAGGTGCTGGCTAAATTGGAAAAAGTCCAAAAAGACTTCAACGGCTCACTGAAAGGTGGCAAGAAGGTTTCGCTGGCCGATGTGATTGTGCTCGGTGGTAGCGTGGCGGTAGAAAAGGCTGCGAAAGAGGCGGGTGTGGCTGTTTCTGTACCATTCACTCCAGGACGTATGGATGCGACTCAGGCACAAACCGATGTGTCATCCTTCGCGGTTCTTGAGCCAACGGCCGATGGTTTCCGTAACTACTACTCGAAGGACAGCAGCCATTCTCCCGCCGAGATGCTGATTGAACGTGCGAACATGCTTAATCTGACCGTACCGGAAATGACTGTACTGGTAGGTGGTCTGCGCGCCTTAGATGCCAACAGCGCTGGCGTGAAACACGGGGTGTTTACCGACAAACCTGGCACCTTAAGCAATGACTTCTTCGTTAACTTGCTCGATATGTCGACCAAGTGGAGCAAGTCAGAGAAGCAAGAAGGTATCTACGAAGGGCAAGATCGTAAGAGCGGTAAACTGAAATGGACCGCGACTCCCGTCGATTTAGTCTTCGGTTCGCACTCTGAATTGCGCGCCGTGTCTGAAGTGTACGGCGCCCAAGATGGACAAGACAGATTCGTGCAGGACTTTATCAAAGCCTGGAATAAGGTGATGAACGCCGATCGCTTCGATATCTAAGCGCCATTGACTCTGGGTTTTATCACCCGTGAGTTCAGCTCTCATAAGTCCATCCGTGCCCTGTGCATGGGTGGACTTTTCTCTTTCTATCCTCATTTAACTTGAAATGAGTTTTCGCTGAAGGCTTCGCTTGTTGGCCTTAGGCGTTTCCTTATGCCGCTTTGCCAAGTAGTATCGGGGGAAATCTCTTTGTAGCGAAACGAATATGCTCTCAACATCTCGCCTCTATTTAGCAAGGCCGCAGCGCCGCTCACGTAAGCCCTTTAATATGGGGATGCGGCAACAGGGTTTTACCGGTGTTCAAGTCTTGTTGATGATACTGGTGACCATAGTGCTTACCGTGGGGATTACCTTTTTTGTGGTTCGCAGTTATATCTTCCCTAAGCCGTTGACGCCTGTGAGTTTATCAACCAAAGAAGAGGCAAAGCTTGAGGATAAACTGAGTCAGCTAGGTTGGCAGCCAGAGCGCAAGGCCTCGGCTCATACCAAGGATTCGGCTCAGTCGTCCTCGAGTGACGATTTACAACCTGAGCCCTATCGCGAGCGGCCTGAAGATAGGCAAGTGAGTTTTAGCGAGCGCGAAGTCAATGCCATCATTGGCCGTAATCCCGACTTTGCACAGCGTATTGCCATTGATTTTTCAGATAATTTAGCCAGTGCCAAAATCCTAGTGCCGATCCCTCGGGACTTTCCTGTGATGGCGGGGGAGATTTTACGGGTGAATGCCGGACTCGATATCCATCTCGATGCTAATCGCCGCCCGAGTGTGTCTTTGGTGGGCGTTAGCTTGATGGGCGTGCCTATTCCTAATGCTTGGCTAGGCAATATGAAGAATGTCAATCTTGTCAGTGAGTTCGGCGACAGAGGCTTTTGGAATGCCTTTGCCGACGGCGTCGAAGATATTCAAATTCGCGAGGGCGAGTTGTATATCAAATTACGCCCCTGATCCCTGTTTGTATCTGCCCTTTGCATAAAGTCGAAGAGACAAAAACGATAACAGCTTGTTAGACTTGGATAAAAATCACCCCAAAGGACGTACTCAATGCAGCATCACACCACAGACTCTCAGGCGATAGCCGTTAAGGGATTACGCTACGGTCGCGGTAATGAACTGTTAGTGGTTGAAGATTGGCAGCTAATGCCTGCGCAGCATTGGGCGATTTTTGCGACCGACAGTTATAGCGGTTCATTGCTTGGGCGGATATTGGCTGGGGATATTGAGCCAGATGCGGGGCAAATTACGGGGCTGCCCGCGCGAATTGGCTGGGTGTCTCTCGGTTTGCAACAGGCGCTGCTGGAGCGGGAATTAGAAAAGGACGAACTCGATTACGGCTCGACGGTCGAGTCATTGGTGCAGGAATGCTGCCTAAATGATGCACACTTGGCGGCCATTTTACTGAAAGTTGAATTAACCCATTTAAAGCATCGTGGATTTCGGCAGTTATCGACCGGTGAAACCCGGCGGGTGATGTTAGCGCGGGCGCTGGCAACTGAGCCCAACTTGCTGATTTTAGATGACCCTTATGCAGGGCTGGATATCGAGCATCAACTCAGCCTGTCGCAGTTGCTGGTGGAGGTTGCCGAACATACGCAGCTGCTAATCATTACCTCACGCCAAGAAGAATTACCGCCCTGTATTAGCCATGTGGCGCTGTTTAATAGCGATATGCTCAAATCGGGTCAGCATGTGCATCAACTGAGCGCGCCCATGTCGATTGAGCAGTGGCATACACATCCTGTGATGGCGCAGCTTAATGCGCTTTCGGCCAGCCGCAGCGCCGAACTCTTGGCATTGATGGCGCGTCAACGCCACAATGCCGAGGCGTTCGACCCGATAGTCGACATTAAAAACGGCAAGGTCGAATATGTGAGCGGCTTGATTTTTAAAGGGGTGAATTGGCGGATTAGCGCGGGCCAGCATTGGCAAGTGCGAGGGCCCAATGGTTGTGGCAAGAGTACTCTGCTCGGACTGATTTTGGGCGACCATCCCCAGTGTTACAGCAATGACATTACCCTCTTTGGCCGACCCCGTGGTAGCGGCGAGAGTATTTGGCAGATTAAGCAACGGATTGGCATAGTATCGTCGGCATTGCATTTACAGTATCGCGTCAGTTGCTCGGCGCTCGATGTCTTATTGTCGGGTTTTTACGATTCCATCGGCCTGTATCACAAGCCCACTAAACCCCAATTGGATCTGGCCAAGGAATGGTTGGCGATTTTGCACATGAGTGAGTTTGCTAGCACGGGCTTTAAAAAACTGGATTACGGTCAACAGCGGCTATTGCTCATAGGCAGAGCCTTGATTAAACAGCCGTTATTATTGATTTTGGATGAGCCTTATCAAGGGCTCGACTTTATCAATCGCACCTTAGTGATGCGGGCTTTGGATATGATTGCCGAGCATCATCTAAGCCAATTGTTGTATGTCTCCCACCATAGGGAAGATGCCTTGCCTGCCATCAAAAACTTTGTCGATTTTATCAAGCAGGATGAAGGTTATTCGGTGGAGGTGAGTCGCAGTCCTGATTAGGGGGCTTAATCCCTGTTAGATGCGGATGATTAACAGCGGCTGGTTGCCATAAGCGTTAGTTATTCAACCGCTTAACGTCGAATAAATTTAATACTAAAGTTTGACGCCTTCATTTTTATCTATCATCTTATAGTAGGATTTTAAGCTTGGCTTATTTTCCTACGTCAACTGACGAACAGGCACACCCGTTGTGAAACGGGGTCGCAAAGCTTCGGATCTTATTGTACAGGCTGTTATTAAGATGGCTGAGTTGCCGAATCAGGTGAAAAACCTTGGCGATATGCAAACCCAATGCATGCGCTAACGGGATATGGATATTTGTTTTTTACCTTTCGGAGAATATATGAAATTTAAATCAACACTCGTAGCGTTAGCTACTTTAGTATTTGCTGGCTCAGTTAATGCCTCTGTTACCTATGATGAAAATGGTGTTGGGTTTGTGGGCAAAGGGGATATTCAATCGCTATTTGATTGGAATAATAGTCAATTACAGGACAATGCAAAATTTTTGCATTTTCAATTTATTACAACTGGCACTGTGACATGGAGATGTAAGAAAGCACATGCTAATGAGAATGCTGATGGCGAAGGCTTGTATGTGACTATGAGCAGTCAAACAACAATGCTCGGAGCGAATGCTTCAGTTGAGGCTCGTAAAAATGCACCTGCAAAAATCACTGGTTTCTATCTTAATGGAATTGACGGCTCATTGAGTGGAGAAACCTTAGGCGATCAGGATTGTTCTACTGTAGGTAAAGTTACTCCTAGCGGTAAAAAAGTTGAGAATGCTGTTGAGTATGTCTATGTTGAGAATTCGGCAAAATTCGAAGGTCTTGAAAGTCCATTATTGCAAGTTAGTTTCAGCCCATCTGACGAAATAGGTGCTGAGTGGTTTGATTTACCAGTCACTGAATAGGCAAGCTAGAGTCAGTTTATCTTCTATTGTAGTGGCTCATTAACCACAATCGAATTCGGAGTCTCGTTGTTAGGGACTCCTTATCATCAATACCAGCTCTTGTTGCTTTGTTCGATTGTTAGGACGGTATTCGATCCTAGATCACTCATTCTTCCTCAGTTTGTTCTTGCGATACTAATGAGTAAGGCCGCGCGATGGCGTGACGGATATCATTCAATGAAAACACCTTCGAGAAGCGCCCAAAGGTTTTGCCATAAAACACGGTTTCGACCACTGGTAGGCTAAAGACATGGTAGCTGGCGGCAATCTCGCCTTGAGCCTCACAGTCGATATACGCCAGCGCCATTTGGGGAAACTCCCTTGCAAGCATATCCGTAATCTGAGGCTTCAGTGCCTGACACACACCACAGCTTGGCGCGCCAAAGAGCAAAACTACCGCATGGTGTTGATTCAACAGTGAGTCGAGCATGGCTCGAGATTCAATTTGATGTACGGCTGGATGGCTCATTTACTCACTCTCTGACGTTTTTTTAATGCTGCAATTTTTTAACATTTAACCAGCGTTAGGGATGATAAACATCCCCATTTATCACTTAGTTAAACCTCAAGAAATAGGTGCTGTATTTTATTTAATACATTGTTTTACAAGTAGCATTTTGTAGCAAATGCCCTTATCGAATTGACGCCTTATGCACTAACGGCAATCATTCGCGATGTTGTAATTATGTTGCATTTAATGGCAGTTAATCGTGGATAAAAGGGAAGATAATGCTTACACACAATAAAGTCGCCGTGATGGTGGCGACCGCTTTATACGTTGGAAGCGGTATTGCTTCAACAAGCGCACTTAATACGGTCGAACCGTCTTCAGCATGGGGACCCGCACCTGCGGATTACGCGCCCAAACCATTAGCGGAAGACACTTTTACTTGGGAAAACCAAGTCAATAAAACAATTAAAAAACAACATGCAGTCTTCAATGCTGAAGCCGATATTCAAGGTGTTCACAAGTATATAGTACAACTTAGTGATGCTCCTATTTCGACCTATCAGGGTGGTGTCGGTCAGTTGGCCGCGACACAAACTACGGTTGCTAAGGCACGAAATACCAAAGCACCGCTCAACTTAAACCAGCCCCAGCTCAAAGCCTATAACAACTATCTGGCAGAAAAACGTGCTGCTGTTGTCTCACAAGCGCAAACATTACAGGGACTCGATTTAAAAGTCGGTCGTGAGTTTTCGGTTGCGCTTAACGGTTTTGTCACTGAAATGACGCAGGAGCAGGCGGCCAAACTGGCGAAGGTGCCCGGCGTTAAACGCATTACCCGTGAAAAAATCTACGAGCTTAAAACCTTTAGCACGCCAGACCAAACGGGGGCGACGAGTGTATGGAGCAACAGTGCGCTCAATAGCTCCAATATGGGTGAAGGTATGGTTGTCGGTGTTATCGATACCGGTATTAATGCCGACCATCCTTCATTTGCAGCCGTAGGTGGCGATGGTTACAAACATACCAACCCGCTCAATGGCAAATACTTAGGTGATTGTGCGGCTTCACCTGAGTACTGTAACGATAAGTTGATCGGGATTTATTCCTATCCAGAAATTACTAAGGCGTATACCGATCCGGTATTTAGCGAGACCCGTCCCGCAATCGGTTTGGATTATAACAGCCATGGTTCTCACGTCGCTGGTACTATTGCGGGTAACGTGATCAAAGACTTACCTCATACCATTACCGAATACACTCCAGACGGCAAAGGGATAGAAACGGGGTTAGTGTTACCGCAAGTGTCAGGTATGGCTCCCCACGCCAATATCATCGCCTATCAAGTCTGCTGGCCAGGTGGTTCGGGAGATCCTTATGCAGGTTGTCCAACGTCGGCCATCGTGGCGGCAATTGAACAATCTGCTATCGATAATGTTGACGTTATCAATGCTTCACTCGGTGGATTAGAAGAAGACCCATGGTCAGAGCCAATGGAACAAGCCTTCTTGAATGCGGCGGCATCGGGCGTATTTGTGGCCGTGGCTGCGGGTAACTCAGGTCCTGAGTTAATGACGGCCGACCATTCATCACCTTGGGTAACCACAGTAGCTGCTCATACTGCCGATCAAATTGTGACCTTCAAGGCTAATGGTGTAGAGAATCTGTCTGGCGGAGCAACCACAGCACCGATGAACATTATTGGTTCGACCAAAAACTTTCAGTCGGTGACAGGGTTAGTGGTAGATGCCAAAAACTTCAAAAACCCGAATGAGACTATCACTTCAAACATTAAGAACTGTGATAAGCCTTTCCCTGCTGGCACTTTCGATCTGGCTGATAATCCTGCGACTACCGATATCGATGAAAGTCAGCAAGATGTGATAGTGCTTTGTTCTCGTAGCTCTTTGCCCCTATTGAACAAGGCGGCCAACGTGCAGGCGGGTGGCGGCGAAGGTATTGTTATTGCTAGCCTTTCGCCAACTCAAGATAACAATCTTCCTGGCGTGCCTTATGCTATCCCTGGGACGTTAGTTAAGTACAGCGATGGTAATTTGCTGCGTACTTGGTTGGCCTCGGGTGCGGGTCATATGGCGACGCTAACGGCGGGCGGTGCTGAATTGAGTGCTGTTGATAAAGAGCGGGTGGCGAACTTCTCTGGCCGTGGCCCTTCTTATTTTGGTATCGATACCTTGCTTGTCGACATCGCTGCACCGGGAGTCGATATTTTTGCTCCTGCATCGGATGACCAACCATTCACCAAAAATCCGGTCACTGGACAATGGGCGACCTTATCCGGCACTTCAATGGCGAGTCCACATGTTGCGGGCGCAGCCACGATATTGCGCCAATCTCATCCTGACTGGACGCCAATGCAGGTGCAATCAGCCTTGATGATGACGGCATCCAATACGTTAACGAATGCGAGTTTTTTGGATAACTATTCAGACTACGGTGATGTATCTGCTCTACAGGATGCGGGCGCGGGTCGCATGCATGTAGAGTTAGCGGATAAAGTGGGCTTACTCCTCGATGAGTCAATGGACAACATGGCTGCAGCCAACCCCAATTTAGGCGGTCGTCCTAAGAATCTGAACACTGCGTATATGGTTGACACTAACTGTCCTAACGAGTGCTCATTTGTACGTACTTTTACCGCGACAGAGGATGGCCACTGGACCGTTGATAGCGAAACTTGGATGGGGAACTTCGATATTAGCGTTCAGCCAACAAGTTTTAGCATAAAGGCCGGAGAAACCCAGTCTTTAGTTATTAAAGCTAAGAACAAAAAGAACGTATCAGGTGCTATCTATTTGGATTACACGGGTAGTCAAGGGCAAGTGAGATTGGTCTCTGATAATCCAAACTCACCTGTGTTGGAACTTCCCGTGTGGACCTATGAAGGTGATTCAGGCTTACCGAATTACGTAAAAATTAATGCTCACCGTAAGTCGGCAACCTTGAATGTTGGTCCCTTTAATACCGCAGAAATTACTGATTTTACTGCGCGTAGTTATGGTTTAGCGAAGGGAGACGATAAGACCATTCACACCTATATAGATACAACCGGTGGCGATCCCTTCGACACTGTTGAAGTCGATGGTGTGCAAGTGAACCCCAACCATATCGAGTGGACCGAGGTGCCAGAAGGCACTAAGTTGCTTGCGGGTAGTGTTGTTGGTAATGATTATGGCCGAGTATTGGTCTTTATGGGGCAAGACTCAGACGGCGATGGTGTTCCATCAATGGATGAAACCTTATGTATGTCAACCAACTACAGCATTGCTAACTTCTGTACTATCAGTAACCCTCAGGCTGGACGTTATTTTACTGTCTATATGAACTTGGCGAGCCTCTCGTACGGGCAAGTGGACCAAGGTCGCGATATCAGTATCTCGACCGCTCTGGTAACTGGGGATGAGGGTAACTTAACGGTAAAAGCGCCTGCGCAGATCCCTGGTTACTCTGAGTATAAGCTCGAGTTAGCTTATCAACTGCCAGAAATGGAAGTTGGCAATACCTACTTCGGTGGTTTTGACATAGGTTCTAATGCCAATGATGCGGGTAACTTAGGTTTTGTGCCTGTGATTGTTAACCAAATCGATAAGGATGTGACCTTTACTGCGAGCCGTGAAACGGCAATTCCTGGTGAAGTGATTGAGTTCCAAGTCAATGTGATTGCCAACAATGAAGAGCAGGCCCGAGATTTTGCTTTGAACGCATCATTCCCTGATGCCATTCAAATTATCCCTGACAGCGTAGTCGCCTCACATGCAACGCCTGGTACGCCTGTATTAGAAAATAATGCCCTCAGCCTCACTGGCGTGCAGGAAACGACAAAAGACGTTGTGCGTAACTATAAGATCACTAACAACCAAAACGATCCTATGTGCTCATTGACGGCGGCTAAATCACCTTATCCTGGTTACCTTGAATTGAAGGAAAACCTTGGTTGGAAAACGCTAGAAGGTGTTGAAGGGGCTTACTATAACGAGTTCCAGTATAAGCTAAAGGACTTGATGAATAGTGAAGCGGATATTAGTTTCCCATTCTTTAACAAGTACTTTGTGGATACGATTAAACTCAACCCTGCAGGTTTAGTGACATTCAACACCGCACGTCGTACACCCGTGTCGCACGTTGAATTTCCATCCGGCACGCTTGGATTGTTACCTATGCCAGAATTTATTGTTGCACCATTCTGGACTGGGGATAACCGCATTCCAAAACGTTTCGACGCTGGTTATGGTCAATATCACCTTAACGCGGGTATCACCCCTACCTATACCATTGCTCGTGATTGGTTAGTGTTGGAGTGGGATAACGTTGAACGTGCGAATACTCCTGGCCAATTGGTTGATTTTGAAATGTTCTTACGTATGAACATCAACTATGAACCAGGTAACTATGAGATGTTGTTTGCCTATGACAATCTTCAAATGGTGGATGATAAGGGGTCTATCGGCTTCAAAGCGGCCGATGGTCGGATCATTGTCGATGGCGATACTCCGATGGATCTCAACCTAGGTGATTCGGTGGCATACAATAATTTAGGGTCAGTACTGAGCAATAAGTTTGTGGTTTGTATGGACTATACCGGTCCAGAAGAATCACAGTTTAACCTGCAGTTTAAGGCCTATGTATCTGAAAAAGCAGCGGGAACGACTCAAACTCTCAAAGTTGAAAACCACTTAGTGGGTGCCGACAGTGAAGTGCTTGAGTTGCAACTCGCCGTGGCTGGCAATATTCAGCTCGCAGCCATTGCCGATAAGATGGTTAAGGAAAATGAATCTATTAGCTTCGATGTGCTCTATTCGGATGAAAACCAAGTGAGCAATATGATTGAGGTGATGGGTGATAACTTTACAACAACCGTGAATGGTAACACTGTGACGTTAACGCCGACGGCTAACTTCCATGGCGAAACCCGAGTCACTGTTATGGTAAAAGATAGCGTGAACCCAGAAGATGCGGCATCGACCAGTTTCAACCTTGTTGTTGAGTCCGACGGTATTGAGTATGGCTGTACTAACAGCAGTGCGACTAACTATGATGCCTCAGCCAATACCGATGATGGCAGCTGTAAGTTGCCTGCGGTCATCGTTGAGCCTGAAGAGAAAAGTTCGGGCGGTGCTTTAGGCTGGTTAGCCTTAGGTTTACTCCCGTTAGCCTACAGAAGAAACCGTAAAACACATTAAAAGTTAGGATGAAACGCGAGCCAGGCGGCATTGACCACACCTAATTGCGTTACTTCAATCCATGTAAAAGCCCCTGTTGATTAACAGGGGCTTTTTATTTAGTTAATTGCTACACCATTGGCTTTCACAGGGGATGCCGTCTCGGTCACCATCCATTTGGGTATTCGGACAGTGATTGATGTAAAACGTCGCTTCGGCGCAAGAACTCATATGGCTGCAATGGGTTTTACCGGCCTCGCAGCGAAACTTAGCCTGAGGAGTCTCATACAACGGCATTTGTTCAATGTCAGCGTTAGTTAATACAGGGGTGGCATTAAACTCGGTATATTTCTTAAAACCAAATACCCCAATACCTAAGATTAACAACAGCGGCAGCAGCGTATTTGATAGGGAGCGACTCGGGGGATTCGCATTGCGTCGTGGGTTTTTACTTGTGTTCGCTAACACGGCGACGCCTTCGATAGAGGCCTTGATGGCCTTCACTTTGCCATCGTTTTGTATTTCGGTTCGATACAAAATACTATCGCCAACTTGGGGTTTTCTGGCCATGTGCTTCAGCACGGTAATATGGATAAAAACGTCTTTACCCTTTGAATCTTCTGGTTGAATAAACCCGAATCCTTTCTCATCGTTCCAACGAACTAAAATGCCTCTTTCCATGAGTTTGCTCTAAGTGCTTAATTTAGGTTCTTTATATGTGGGATTGACCTTAAGGTCAATGGTGTTAATCGGGTTGTGGTTGGGATTATTGCAGCTGTTTGTTGGCTTTTTTTACCGCATACATGGCTTGATCTGCATAGTTGATTAGGCTCTTAGCGTCGGTGCCATGGCAGGGGTAAATCGCCGCACCTATGCTCACTCCAATGCGCAATACTTGTTCGTGGATAGTATAAGGTGCTGTTAATGCCAGAGTTATTTTGTGGATCAGGGCGGGCACGCTCTCTTCATTGGGTAAGTGCTCCAGCAAAATCACAAACTCGTCGCCACCTAGGCGGGTAATGGTATCGATTTGCCGAATGCTGCCCATGAGTCTTTTGGCCACTTCCTGCAATAATTTATCGCCGACATCGTGGCCATATTCATCGTTGACTGGTTTGAAGTTATCTAAGTCGAGAAACAGAATGGCAAAGATCCCATCGGATCGCTGGGCATGGACGATTGCTTGTTCTAATTTGGTATGGAATAACACCCGATTAGGGAGGTTGGTGAGCGCGTCGTGGTGGGCGATATGGCGTAAATGTTCTTCTTCGGCTTTACGCTCAGAAATATCGGTTATGACAATCACGAAGTGAGTCAGTTGGTTATGCTCATTGTGTACTGTGTTGATGCGCACGCTAAGGGTTAGGTACCCTGAGGCGGTTTCTTTAATGAGTTCGCCCTGCCATTGCTCCCCCTGTTGTAGTAGGTTGCACATGGCTTGATAAGCATCTTCGCTCTGATGCCCCGTATTGATAAAGCGCGAAGCATCTTGGTGTAAGTCCTGCTCGGTTAAGTCGGTTATATCGGTAAAAGCTTGATTGATAAAGATAATGTTTAATAGCGGATCTGTGATTATGATGCCATCTGTGCTGGCGTTAAATACGGTTGCGGCGAGCCTGAGTTTATCTTCGGCCTGCTTGCTGCTGGTCAGATCCATAAAATAGGCAACCCCTTCTTGGGTGCTGCTATTTAAGAAACTTGCGCCTAACATCACGGGAATATGTGTTCCTGCTTTGCTAACGAGTTGTTTTTCATATTGATTGCAATGCCCAAACTCAAGGAGTTCGGCAATCGCCATTTTATCTCTGGCCTCAAACTCTGATGGTGTGAGTGCACGCCAATTGATAAGGCCCGAGTTGAGATCCTCACGATCAAAGCCCAACATATTGAGAAAATGATCGTTGGCATCGTGTATGGTGCCATCAATTTGCCATGAAATAATGCCTATGGTGTCGGAGTTTTTAAGACTATTAAACCGTGACTCACTGATAAGTAATAGTTTTTCAGATTTAGCTATATTGCGAATAATCTGCCTGCTGGCAAACACGCCTATGCTGATAAACAGCAATAGCGCTCCTAGGCTGATAAACCAAGTGACCCTTTTTACCCAACGGGCGGCTTCACTAAGAATTGAGGAAAATTCAATTTCTAAGCCGAGTAATTCTTCGCTCAGTTTGATGATTTGTTCTCGATATTCGCTGAGGTTTTCCGCTTCGTTGCCTGAGCGAGTTATGTCGCTGTGCATGTCGTTGGCGAGCGACATTATCGTGCTGAATTTATCATCGGCCAAAGCCCAAACCTTGATGGCCTGCTGCATATAGTGAGTACGATTAAAATGACGGAAAAACCAGATTAAGGACTCAGTGTCCCTTTCATCATTTAATCCCTGAATAAAGCCTTCTTTGGCTTTTAGCTCGTTAATCGGTGAGGGGAGTAGGGCTTCACGTGCTTGTTTGTCCCCTTGCATCACGGCCGTTGCTGCCAAAAAGCGTTGATAATCCACTTCATTTTTATTGTAGGAATACTGAATAAGGTAAAAAGTGGCATCCTTTTGCGCCTTAGCCCAAAGCCCTTCGCCTCTGACATAGGTGCGAACCCCATCGAAAATATTGCCCTGGATATAGACGAGTGCGACCAATGCGATACAGATCGTGATAAACATACTAATAATCAACAATACCTTAGCGACGGTAGAACGGGATTGTTGCCGCAATATGTCGATGAATCGTCGTAACTTACTGCTCATTCTTCACCTCTAATCCAATGGGAAGACTGATACGTAAGGGCGAGTATCTTTGGCCTATGAGGTGTTTAACCTGTGGGGTTTTCATCTTTTCCTTGGAATTGTGTGTCGTGATACGCGGTTAATCTCTCCTCTAACGAGTGTCGGTGGTCTCCATATTTGCTGCGGAATTATGTATGACTGTAGCAAAGGCTAAACTGCTTTCAAGTTAACCAAATGAAATGCTGTAAATGAAATAAGATTTTAGCTCTTAGCCTTTAGTTCTGGGCGATGGCTGGGTCGAGTTCTTTATGGGCCTGCTGCCAATATTGTTCGAATGAACCTTCCTGCTTCATCTGTTTGAGGGTGGCGCTAAGTTGCTGCGCCAGTGCTTGATGGCGTTTATGCAGGTAAGCGTAGCCAATGAGATCATCCAATTTGCCTACTGGATGGATTTTACTGTGTTGAAATTCAGCGTATTTCAGGACTTGTTCCCCAATGGCTTCGGTATCTATGTAGATATCGATTCTATCCCGCGACATACGGCGAAAGGAGTTCACTGGGGAAGAAGAGGTGGTCAGGCGATCGACCGGAACCAGCCCCTCAAGTTTCTGCTCGATATAAAAAATCCCCCGGTAATATTCGATGCGATAGGGATGTTTCAGCAGCGCCGCCCAGTCCTTAACTTGAATATTGGGATTGATGCCATAGACCATGAGCTTGCTTTCGATAAAGGGTTCTTCCACTCGAATTAAATTCTGAAATTTAAGCCCGTAGGAAAATACCCGCGCAGGTTCGCCGTCGACTTTTCCCGAGTCCGCCATCAGGCTGGCGCGCATCGGCGGAACAACCAGATAGTTAAAATGATAACCAAGGCGTGCAAAGGCTTCGGTATAAATCAGTTCGCTTAACCTAAAGTAGAGGTTGTCTTTAGGATCCTCATAAAATGCCATGGTGATAATGGGCTTATCGGATGTCGTGGGGACTCGTGGGGGAGGAGATTCATTGGCACTGAGCGTCAGACAAAACAGCTGATTGAATAGCAAACCTAAGAGCATGCTCAAGAAAATAGCCATTATTCCTTGGGAGCGAGAGTGGGCATGCATAGGGTATCCTTAACCTTTTTAAGTGCTTAA
The DNA here is from genome assembly GCF_000014685.1 of Shewanella sp. MR-4. Classification (NCBI taxonomy): domain Bacteria; kingdom Pseudomonadati; phylum Pseudomonadota; class Gammaproteobacteria; order Alteromonadales; family Shewanellaceae; genus Shewanella; species Shewanella sp. MR-4. The sequence goes on along the minus strand of NC_008321.1, from coordinate 4,019,147 downwards.
AGTATAGCCACTCTCGCTCCTTAAGAAGAAGGAAATTTAAAACTCGATATAGAGCGCTATTTAGGGTCACTGTGCCAGTTTTCCGCAGTCCAGGCAGCCTATGGGCGACACTTAGCTTAATCCGTTGAATAGGTTTGATATCAAAGAGCTTAATTGGGGATGTTTAACGTTTTTCATCCTGTTTACTGCAATCATTTCGACATCTAGTTGCAATAAAAACGCCATTAAAATCACGCCAGTTCGTCATATATAGCATTGAAAATGTGGGCGCCTCTTAAGGGAATACCCTCATACACTCAATAATAAAATCGGTGATGAACGTGATGAATATTAAACGGATCGCTGCAGCTATCTCCTGCAGTTTAATGACGGTTGTAGCCCACGCTGCAGTCTTACCCGCAACCCAAACTGACAGTCAGTGGTTTAAAGACAGTGCAGCCAATGTCGCGACTAAAGCGCAGCTTGAAACCAAGAAAACAGCTAAAAACGTGATTCTTTTTGTCGGCGACGGCATGAGTATCTCAACCTTAACTGCCGCCCGTATTCTGCAAGGACAGCAGCAAACGGGTAACCAAGGCGGTGAAGAAAACTTCTTAAGTTTCGAGCAGTTTCCCCATACTGCGTTAGTGAAAACCTATAACACTAACCAGCAAACGCCTGACTCCGCAGGTACCATGACCGCCATGGCGACTGGGGTAAAAACCAAAGCCGGTATCATCTCGATTTCTGACACCAGTTTACGTGGTAACTGTTTGTCTTCTAAAGGTAATGAACTCGTTTCTCTAGTTGATCTTGCCAATGCTAAAGGCTTATCGACTGGGATTGTCACGACCGCCCGTTTAACTCACGCGACGCCTGCCGCGACTTACGCAAAATCACCAGAGCGTGATTGGGAAGGCGATTTTAACCTGCCTGCCGAAGCCGTTGCGAACGGCTGTACCGATATCGCCAGCCAACTGGTAATGCGCGATGAAGCAAACTCACTTAGCGTTGCCTTGGGTGGCGGTCGCAGCTATTTCTTACCAAAAGAAGTCACAGACGGTGAGAACAAAGCCGGTAAACGTAAAGACGGCAAAGACCTGACCAAAGCTTGGATCGAAAACTTTAGCAAAGCGGCTTATGTGTGGGACAAAAAAGGCTTCGATGCTATCGATGCTGCCAATACCGATCACTTACTCGGCCTCTTTAACCCATCCCATATGGAATACGAAGCGGACCGTGCCGATGACGTTGGTGGTGAGCCATCACTTTCTGAAATGACCGCGAAATCCCTCGAGATTTTAAAGAAAAACGATAAAGGCTTCCTGCTGATCGTGGAGTCGGGTCGTATCGACCATGGCCACCATGCGGGCAACGCTAACCGCGCCTTGACCGACGCAGTTGAGTTATCTAACGCAGTGAAAGCCGCGGTAGATGCAACCAGCAGCGATGACACCCTGATCATGGTCACAGCTGACCACAGCCATGTATTTACTATTGCAGGCTACCCAAAACGCGGTAACCCGATTTTAGGTTTAGTCCACGATGTGGATGGTTCGTTAGCCCTCGCTAACGACGGCAAGCCTTACACCACGCTGGCCTACACTAACGGCCCTGGCGCTGTGGTTGGCGTTCGTGACGACTTAACCTCAGTCGACACTCAAGACAAAGACTTCATGCAACAAGCACTTATCCCAATGGAAAGTGAGACTCACGCCGGTGAAGACATCAGCTTACACGCAATGGGCCCAGGTTCGAATCTGGTGCAGGGCGTGATTGAGCAGAACGTGATCTTCCACATTATCAACCAAGCCCAGCAGCTTGGCGGCACTAAGTACTAATAGGTCGTCTGCGACTTACAGTTCTCACTTTTGGAGTTAAAAATGAATAAGAAATTACTGGTACTCGCAATCTCTGCCATGCTGGGTTTAGCCGCATGCGGTAGCGATGGTGACAACGGCGCGGCAGGTACGCCGGGTTCGAATGGTTCTAACGGTTCCAATGGCAGCGACGGTAAAGACTGGACCGCTGTCAACCAATGGTATGTCGATGCTCAAGCGCGTGTGACTAAGGCCGATGGCCTGAGCGTGAACAACGATGTGGGCGCGGCGAAAAACGTGATCCTGTTTGTTGGCGATGGCATGGGCGTCTCGACTATCACTGCGGCGCGTATTTTAGAAGGCCAATTAAAGGGCAAGACGGGTGAAGAAAACTCTTTATCTTTCGAAACGCTGCCTTACGTAGGTTTATCTAAGACCTATAACGTCGATGGTCAAACACCAGACTCTGCGGGCACAATGTCGGCGATGATGACTGGGGTGAAAACCGATGTAGGCGTGATTTCACAGGCCGAAGGCGTAGTGCGTGCTAACTGCGCATCGACTAAAGATCAAAACTTAGTGACATCACTGGAACTGGCCGCCATGGCGGGCATGTCTACTGGTGTGGTCACCACAGCGCGTTTAACCCACGCAACACCTGCGGCAACCTATGCCCACGTGCCTGAGCGTGACTGGGAAGCCGACTCAAACCTGCCAGCCGAAGCTGTAACCAACGGTTGTAAAGATATCGCCGCGCAAATGCTCGACTTTAACTATGGCAATGGCTTAAACGTGATGATGGGCGGTGGTCGCCGCAGCTTTATTCCAAAAACCTTAATTGATCCAGAAGGTAAAGCGGGCAAGCGTAACGATGGTCGCGATCTAACTGCCGAATGGTTAGCTAAGTACACTAATGCGGCCTACGTTCAGGACAGAGATGGTTTCCTCAATGTGGATGTTGCCAGCACTGACCATTTATTGGGTCTGTTCAACTCATCCCATATGGAATACGACTATGACCGCACCGAAGCGGGCGTGAAGGGCGAGCCATCACTTGCTGAGATGACAGCCAAGTCGATTGATATTCTGAAGAAAAACACCAAAGGCTATGTGCTGATTGTCGAAGCGGGTCGTATCGACCATGCGCACCATGCCGGTAACGCTGCTCGTGCCCTGTACGACACTGTTGCACTATCTGAAGCAGTCCGTGTTGCGATGGAAAAAACCTCGGCAAATGACACTCTGTTAATGGTGACGGCTGACCACAGCCATGTGTTCACCATCGCAGGTTATCCAACCCGTGGTAACCCAATCCTAGGTCTGGTGAAGAGTAACGATGCGAACGGTATCGCCGAAGTGACTAACTCAACCGACGCTAACGGTTTGCCTTACACAACAGTAGGTTATGCCAACGGCATGGGTTATGCGTCATTAGCGACGGGTGGCGATGAGCGTTATAACTTCCCAGTGGATGCTGGTCGTAAGGACTTGAATTTTGTGGATACCCAAGACGTTGGATTCCATCAAGAGGCCCTAGTGCCATTAAGCGATGAAACCCATGCGGGTGAGGACGTGGCGATTTTTGCCCGCGGCCCAAGCTCGGATCTGGTTCAAGGTACGGTTGAACAAAACCATATCTTCCACGTGATGAACCGTGCGGCGAATTTAGTCGCGAAAGCAGAAGCTGCAATGGCGGCGAAGTAAGCCAAATGCCGATGGTGGGTTGTCCCGCCATCGGCTTTTATCTAACTGTCTGTAAAGAGGTTAGTCAGTAATGCGAGTCATAAAATTAGCGTGTAAGTGAGATATAACATGAACAAACTCCTCTTAGTCACTCTGGTATCGACATTAGCCTCCCCAGTGATGGCCTTAGCCACTCCCGTTAGCGCTGCTTCTGCTAATCAGGCCAATGCACAATGCGCAACACTTGAGGCCAACCATTTAAAAGCCCAGTACCAAGTCACCAATGCTAAGGGGCAAAGCTGGCAGATGACCCTGCTAAGAGATGGACAAGATTTTATTATTCAACGGGATAACACCACCTTCGAACAATGGGCACCCAATGGCGAATATGTGCGTTATTTCCCCGTTGAAAAACGCTCAGTCACCTATCGTAAGGGTGACTTAAGGGCGCTAAACATTCAGCACGACCGCGATCAGTTGTACCATGTAGTGTCTCCTGCATTGCCAGCTAACTTGGCGAAAACCGAGCAAAAACAATTGCCTTGTTTTGCGGCCCAAGGCTTTGCGGGTAAGGTGAATGGTATGGATAGCCAGCTCGACTGGATTGCCAGCATTGAACTGCCACAGCAATTTAACTTAGGCGATGTATTGAGCTATCAATTGCTCAATGTTGAGCCCTACAGCCACGAGGCATTTGCCGCTTTAACCCAGAATTATCAAGATATCGATTTTGCTGATGTGGGCGACAGTGAGTCTGACCCCTTTATCGCCAAGATGATCAACCAAGGCTTTATCGAGCACGGTAGCAGTGGTTTTTATAACAGCGAAGGCCATGCGATTGAGGCACAAGGTGGCCACGGCAGTCATTCGCACTAAGCGACTTTTTGAGTTACCACAAAGCGCCCGCATTTGGGCGTTTTGCTTTTTAGGGAGCACGCCGCAATATTTTACTATTCGAGCCAAGTTCTCGGCGGCTAGAATGAGTCGTATCTAAAGTTGTCTTTGCCCTGTGAGATTAAGCTTGCCCTATGAGCCGTGTGACTCCCGTTGAAAATATCAATTACTGGCGCCATCCCAGCCTCTCGGGCATTGAACTGAGTCAGGCCGAATTTACCCATTTCAGTTTTGATAAACACGTGCATCTGGATTACCACTTAGGGGTTGTGACTCAAGGGGCGCAGCAATTTATCAATAAGGGCAGTCGTTATCAGCTCGGGCAACATGGGCTGTCGACCCTTAATCCCGATGAAACCCACGATGGACAAAGCCGCGACGCCGAAGGGTATCGGGTTAAGGTGATGTCGATCCCTGTGGAGTATATGAACAGCATTAGCCAAGAAATGGGGCTCAAGGCCCATTTCTTTAATGCGCCCATGGTGGATGACCCCGCGTTATATCAATACTTTATCCAGTTGCATGATGTACTCATTCAAGGCCAATGCTCTGAGCTTGCGGCCGAGTCGCACCTGCTGAATTTTATGCAGTTGTTATTGACGCGCCACCCCACTGGAATGCTGAATTTACGGCAGGATAGGGGGTTATCATGGCAGCAGTTAAATCGCATCAAACAGAAAATTCACGATGAGCCGTGGCAAAATACTCAGCTTGAGGCGCTGGCCGATGAGGTTAACCTGAGTAAGTTCCAGTTTTTACGCCAATTTAAACTGGCGACCGGGATGACACCCCACGCCTACCTGAAACGAGTGCGATTAGAGTTAGCGAAAAAGTCCTTAACCCATGGCGCCTTAGTGGCGGATGTGGCGCAGCAGTTAGGCTTTTTCGACCAGAGTCATCTAAATAAGGCGTTTAAGCAGGCCTTTTTACTCTCACCCGTCCAATTTCAGCGGCGCATGCTTTAAGGTAAATTTAGCCGCGTGCAATTTCTTACAATGCAGATGCTGAAGGCTTGGGCATACTGGCATTCTTACATGTATTTGCGGAGCCTTATTGATGGATGTATCCCTGTTAGTCACCTTAGCCGTTATTCACTGCGTAGCCTTAGTCAGCCCTGGGCCGGATTTTGCCATTATGGTGAAGATTGCTACCTCACAGCCGCGAAACACCGCAATCGCCACGGCGGTGGGGATATCGGTAGCGATTTTAGCCCATACTATTTTGAGTTTAACTGGCGTTAGCTTAGTGATTAAAAGCTCCCATAGCTTGTATCTGTTAGTGCAATTGCTGGGCGCTTCTTATTTGGCGTGGATGGGATTTGGCGCGCTTAAGGCTGCGGTCGCCTTTTTCAGTAAACCCAAAACCGTATTGAACGGCGAGGGCGCAGATCCCTCTGGATTTACAACTACCTCGGAAAACAGCCTTGATATGCCTACGGCGGGCGGGGTAAACGCCTTATCACCTAAACAGGGGTTTATGCGGGGACTTTATACCAATTTATTGAATCCTAAAGCCTTAGTGTTTTTCTTAACCTTATTCTCCGCCCTGATCACGCCGAGCGTGACGCCGGTGACTAAGTTCACCGCTGCGCTGATGTTATTTGTGTTGTCATTGCTCTGGTTTGGCTTTCTGGCACTGATGCTCTCTAAAGCCAAGGTGCAGCAAAAGCTGCAACGACTCACACCTATCATCGATGGGGTGATTGGGTTGATCTTTATGTCGGTGGCGGTAGCGATAGTGTCTAATTTGCTGCTGGCCTAACGGGGTGACTGTGGGGCTGTGATGCGGCTGACAGCACATAAGCTTAGGGGGATTGTGTGTGTTTATCCCTCCTTAGCTATGGTATCCTTGCGAAGTCTTAATTTGGATGTTTTTGACTTTAAAGGAATAAATCATGTCTAGTCGCCCGTTTTATCAAGGTTTTTCAGCGGTTAATCGACTCTCGCGTTTAGGGCTTTATACGGGCTTGTTGCTGGGGAGTCTTAGCGCAACGCCACAGGCTCTGGCTGCCCTAGAGGCAGAGTACGTGCCGCAGGTGCAAGCCTTGATTGATGCGGCCAAGGCGGGTGATCGTCAGGCGATTGCCGAGCAAATTTCTTATCCCCTCCAGCGCGAATACCCGCTCCCCGATGTGCAAAATCCACAGCAAATGCTGACGAGATTTCAGCAAGTCTTTGATAGCAAGTTGCTGAGTCAAATCGCCAATTCGACCACAGAGAACAACTGGGAGACTATGGGCTGGCGCGGCATTATGCTCGACCACGGCAGTGTCTGGTTGGATTTCGATGGCAAAATCTCGGGCATTAATTATCAAAGCCCAGAGGAAGCTAAGTTAAGGGATGAACTGATCGCCCAGCAAAAAGCGATGCTACACGAGAGTGTACGCGAGTTTGCTAGCCCTGAGCTGGCGTGGGAAACCGAGCGATTCATCATACGTGTCGATGCCCTCGATCGTCAGCAATACCGTTATGCCGCTTGGTCAAAGGGTAAATCCCTGAGCGAGAAACCTGATTTAGTCCTCAAAAAGGGGAAGTTAGTCCTCGATGGTAACGGCGGTAATCACTCCTTCCAGTTTAAAAGCGGTCCCTATCTTTATGTCTGCGATGTGATAGTGCTAAGCGCCGAAGAAAGACCCATAGGTGAGCTGTTAGTTTACAAGAGCGACCAATTACTGGTGCAGGAGCCTGTGATTAAGGCGTTATAGCTTAATTGGCCATTCGCTTAAGGCTAATTCCCTGAAGCGAATGCCATCAAGCTTGTCTGTAACTGTCTTTTTACCACCACTGGATTAAGGTTTGTTGTCATGATTAATCCCACTAAAATCGCCATATTCAGCAGTGCCATAGTGCTGTTGTTTTTACTGACAGAATGTCGCCAAAAAGAGCAAATTCCCCTGTGTGGCCACGTCGAAGGGACGCCAATCGATACCAGCTTTGATGGCGGTCTCGATAATAACGACCGCACTCTAGCATCAACCAACTGCCTAAAAATCAAAGCGCTTTACGATAAAAGCGATCGCCAGACGAAATGGTTTAGCAGCTCGCCCTCCATCGCCGTGATGAATGCCTTGGGTTATCTTGAACAAGATGATGCCAACAACCGTGGCGATAGCTATGCGATGACGTTTAACGTACAGGAGGAGTTTGTATTTGGCCCGAGCCGAGGCGAATATGCCCTGTTTCGTCAGGACGGTAAAGGGGTCATCTTACCCGGCACCGAAGCGGCCAAGGGCAATGAGGCCAAGATTGGTGTCGATGGACAGTTTGACCGCTGGTGCCAAAAAATGGCTTCACTCGAGTTTGCAGGTAAAGACAATTGGCGCAGGCCAACAGAGCAGGAGTTAAACACTCTCTATGGGTACGGCGAGAGTCGCGCAGCCTATCAACGTGCGCAGTGGAGTTCGACGATTGACTCTTGGTCTAGCACTGTCAATGAGACCGAATTCGTGGCCGGCATTATCTCTGTTGCCCCCAGCGGCTATAGTTCGCGCAGTTATGCCAATAGTGCTAACTACGCCGTTTGTGTCGCCGCGTTTTGAATACTAAAGAGAGCTTGAATAAGCTCTCTTCTCGTCTCATTTAATCAGCCTTATTTAATCAACTTAATCAGCGCCTTAAATCGGTCGCCTTGGGCTTCGTGTTGCAGTTCAAATAACAGTGACTCCACATTGGTGAGAGTGGCTCCCTTGGCGGTCATCATTTGAATGCCCAGCTGTTTATTGTCAACGCTGCGGGAAGACACCGCATCAGCGACAAGATGCACAGAGTAGTGTTGGTCGAGCAGATCGCGGCAAGTTTGGTACACGCAGACGTGGGTTTCTATCCCCGCAAGCAACACCTGTTTGCGCCGAGATTTCGTGAGTGCATTGGCAAATTCATCACAATACCAACCGCTAAAATGTTGCTTGGCAATGGGCGAGCCAGTTCTTTCGAGCAAGGTTTTTAACTCTTCGGTGGTCGAGCCAAGTTTGGCGGGCAATTGTTCGAGCCAGAGGATGGGGATTTCAAACAGCTGTGCACCTTGGATAAGTGTACTCAACTGCTGATGAAGCTTGGCTGAGTTATCCATGATCTGAGCGAGCTTTCCCTGCACATCGACGATAACGAGTACACATTCTTCGGGTTTTAACATCGGGCGTTCCTTCTGCGCGGGTGGATAAAGGCATCGTTTAGCGATTGCTCTGTTTGTTTTTTACATTGTTAGTAAACCCTAATTGGGCAGCCTCACCAATAGGGCAAAGGTCGAATATGGCGTGCACTTAAATTGCTCATTAAAAGAGTGCGTCGCTCTCCTGCTTGCACAAGTCTGGTGCATTTTTAATCGAACTATTCCTAGTGAATCTTTGTTATTTCTTTTAAATCAATAAATTAAAATTCTGGCCTAATGATTGAATTATCTTGGCTACAAGTTAATAACAATCGCGTTTTTTGGAGGTCAGGATGAAACTAGTCAGCGCTATCATCAAGCCATTTAAATTGGATGATGTCCGTGAAGCTATCGCCGGTATTGGTATTGAGGGGATGACGGTGACCGAGGTTAAAGGTTTTGGCCGTCAAAAGGGGCATACGGAGTTGTATCGTGGCGCCGAGTATCAGGTGGATTTTTTGCCAAAAGTAAAACTAGAAATTGCCACTAAAGCAGAAAATCTCGATATGCTGATTGAGGCGATTACCAGTGCGGCTCATACGGGAAAAATTGGTGACGGAAAGATTTTCGTTATCGACTTAGAACATGCCATCCGTATTCGTACGGGTGAACTCGACACTGAAGCGCTATAGGGGGCGGAAGATGGAAGAACTAACAAAATTAGGCGTGACAGTCTCTGAACTGCGCTTTGCACTCGACACCTTTTATTTTTTGATTTCAGGCGCTTTGGTTATGTGGATGGCGGCGGGTTTTGCCATGCTCGAAGCCGGCCTAGTGCGCTCTAAAAATACCACCGAAATTTTAACTAAAAACGTGGTGTTATACGCGATTGCCTGTGTGATGTACCTATTGGTTGGCTACAACATTATGTACGTCGATAATGCCGAAGGCGGCTGGTTGCCTTCACTCGGTACGCTGATTGGCTCACAAGCCGAAGATGCAAACCATGCTTTAGAATCTGACTTCTTCTTCCAAGTGGTGTTTGTGGCAACGGCGATGTCGATTGTCTCTGGCGCCGTGGCGGAGCGGATGAAGTTATGGGCTTTCCTGTTCTTCTCCGTGGTGATGACAGGCATTATCTACCCTGTTGAAGGCTACTGGACTTGGGGTAAAGGCTTTATCTCTAGCTTAGGTTTTGTGGACTTTGCGGGTAGCGGTATTGTGCACATGACAGGTGCTGCGGCGGCTATCGCAGGGGTGTTACTGCTCGGTGCTCGTAAGGGCAAATACGGCCCTAACGGCCAAGTGAATCCGATTCCAGGCTCTAACCTGCCAATGGCAACCTTAGGGATGTTTATCCTGTGGATGGGCTGGTTTGGTTTCAACGGTGGCTCACAATTAATGGTTTCAGATGCGGCCAACGCTAGCTCTGTCGCTAAAGTCTTCGTGAACACCAACACCGCGGCCGCTTTTGGTGCTATCTCTGCCCTAGTTGTGTGCAAAATGATTTGGGGTAAAGCGGACTTAACCATGATCTTAAACGGCATTCTGGCGGGCTTAGTGGCGATTACTGCCGACCCGCTGTCGCCTTCGCTGCTGATGGCAGGGGTGATTGGTGTGGTTGCTGGTGGTTTAGTGGTGTTCTCTATCGTGGGTCTGGACAGAATCAAGATCGACGACCCAGTGGGCGCGATTTCTGTGCACGGTGTTGCGGGTTTCCTCGGTTTGATGTGTGTACCCTTATCAAATGCCGACGCCACTATCACAGCACAATTAACTGGCGCAGCGATAATCTTCGCATGGGTATTTAGCGCGTCGTTTGCGGTGTGGTTTGTACTGAAGATGACCATGGGCATCCGTGTCTCTGAGGAAGAAGAATATAACGGTATGGATGCATCTGATTGTGGTATCGACGCTTACCCAGAATTTGTGACTGTTAAAAGTGCAGGCTAACAGGTATTGATATCACTTGATGCCTCTAAGGGATAAGAGGATAGTAAAGCAGAGCCAAGTGCTCTGCTTTTTTTATGGGTCTTCGACTGTCATGCTGATACCACAAGGAGTGAACAATGCGCTTAATCTTTGATTCCACTGGACAACTCAGACGCACCTGTTTGCTTGGGGGCATTCTGAGTGCACTCATAGCCTTGCCCGCTTTTGCGGGGCAAGTCGTAGTGACTCGCTCGGATGAGCCTTTCGATGCTTTTGCCGTGCGTGATCAAGTGTTGAAAGATTATGAATGGCAGGAATCTTTGCGAAGACAGGAGCAAATTCAAATTCTGCAGGCCTTGCCACTCGGTTGTATCGCGCAGGTAAAGCCTTACCCTTACTTCACTTGTGGTCAGGATAACTACCGCCCCTATCGTTATCAGCAGCAGGATGTGTATATCAAGGTAGACCCCCCGGCGCAGCGTTGACCCTCAAGTCGCCGCAATCCTTTGTGGCAGGCCGTTATTTTTTGTAACCATTTTATGACGTCTTTTTGGCCAAGTGTAATAAGCTCAAATAGGAGCCTTATGGTCTGGGGGACGTATTATGATACAACTACGCACCATCTCTAGCGGTATATTCTGCTCATTATTACTTTTACTATTATGGGGTTGCAGCTCGACAGCCCCAAAACCTAGTGATGATGAGATTGATGCCCTATTTGCAGATTCGTTATTTAAATCTGTCAGTAATATTCCTAGCGTCGAGGATATTTTCAGCCTTCCGCCCTCGGTCGCAGCCGATGTCCGGCGCGCCTACGACCGCTACAGCTTATCGACTAAAAACCCCGTCGCGGTGCATGAATGGTTAGCCAGTTATATCAATGCCAATCAGCTCGGCGGTCACAGCGATTTTCACTATCAAGATAATTTGACTCAAACCGCTAGCGAAACCTACGCCCAGCGCGCGGGGAATTGTATGTCGCTGGTGGTGATGACATCGGCACTCGCGGATGTGTTTAAAATTGGCACTGAGTTTCAGGATATTGCGATTGAACCCGTATGGGACAAACAGGGCGAGTTTTATCTGATCAACGGCCATGTCAATCTACGCTTGCTACCCGCCGAGAGCGTGCACACTGTGTATGTGTCGGCCCATGCAATTCTGGTCGACTTTATGCCCGAGCGCGCTCTGCGAGGCTATAACAAAGTACAAATCAATCGCCAGACCTTAACCAGTATGTTCTATAACAATATGGCCGCCGAATCCTTGGTCGACGGGGATTTAGACCGCGCCTATGCGCTGATTAAAGCGGGCTTAAAATCAGGACTCTTTATTCCTGCGCTCAACACCTTAGCCGTGATTTATCGCCACAAGGGCGATGAAAAGCGGGCCGAGCAAGTCTATCGCTATGCACTCAAATATGATGCTGATGATATGACGACGCTTTATAACTTGGCGGTGATTTTAGGTGAGCAGGGCCGTTTGGAAGAGTGGGCGCAGGTCAATAAAGTGCTGGAGTTAGCGCGTATTCGTAATCCTTATTACTACTACGATATGGGTGAACAGGCCTATGACGAGCACCAATACAGCGAGGCGCTCGCTTGGTATCAAAGGGCCGTGGATAAAGCCGATTACCGCCATGAGTTTTTCTTTGGCCTGTCACGCACCTATTGGGCGCTGGGGGATGAAAAACGCGCCAAACTCAATATGGAAAAAGCCATGGCTCTAAGCCGCGAAGCCACAGATAAACATCGCTATCAGGCAAAACTGCAGGCCATGCAGCAACATTAATCCTTTACTCAACCTCCTTTGTTTGCGTCTGACTACTGGCAAAGGAGGTTTTTTATTTCCGCTTTCACCATCGCTTGCTTCCAACCCCAACACTCGTTTGGCTTTAGTTTGCATATCACATTGAAATATTTGAATTTGTATTTTTTAAAAATATGTTAAAACAATACGTTATATTTGATTTCTTGAAATGGAGACAACTTGGTTGCATTAGCGGCGCAGACTGGATAAATTGAACTCAGTATTGCAGTTGAGATCCCCTATTGCAGCGATAAAAATAGCCTAAACACGAGAGTTGGAGCAGTAAATTATGTATTACCAAAATGATGACGTTCGCATTAATGAAGTCAAAGAGTTACTTCCACCAATTGCGATTCTAGAACGATTTCCTGCCTCCGAAAACGCTGCTGCAACTGTGTTTAACGCCCGTCAAAGCATTCATAACATTCTTGCCCGCCAAGATGATCGTTTGTTAGTGGTCATTGGTCCTTGCTCAATTCACGATCCTAAGGCCGCATTGGAATATGGCCAGCGATTGGTTGCGCTCAGAGAACGTTATCAAGATCAGCTCGAAGTGGTGATGCGTGTTTATTTTGAAAAGCCGCGTACTACAGTGGGTTGGAAGGGACTCATCAACGATCCTTATATGGATAACAGCTTCAAACTGAACGATGGTTTGCGTACCGCGCGTAAACTTTTAGTCGATTTGAATGACTCTGGCATGCCGACCGCGGGTGAGTTTCTCGATATGATCACTCCGCAATATGTGGCGGATATGATGTGCTGGGGCGCGATTGGTGCGCGCACCACTGAATCGCAGGTGCACCGTGAATTAGCGTCTGGGTTGTCTTGCCCTGTAGGCTTTAAAAATGGCACCGACGGCACGATCAAGGTGGCGATTGATGCCATTGGCGCCGCGAATGCGCCGCACCACTTCTTATCGGTAACCAAATTTGGCCATTCGGCGATTGTGTCGACCAAAGGTAATCCTGATTGCCATATCATTCTGCGTGGTGGCCGTGAGCCTAATTACAGTGCCAGCCATGTTGCGCAGATCAGCGAACAACTGAAAAAGGCCAAGCTTGTCGATAACATTATGATCGACTTTAGCCATGCCAATAGCAGCAAACAATATCAACGCCAGATGGATGTCGCGAACGATGTGGCCGAGCAAGTGGCCGCGGGTAATAAGGCAATTTTCGGTGTGATGGTTGAAAGCCACTTAGTGGAAGGTCGCCAAGATCTGATTGAAGGCCAGGCGTTATGTTATGGCCAGAGTATTACGGATGCCTGTATTGGCTGGGATGATACCGAGCGTCTGTTAGATGTGTTAAATCAGAGCGTTATTGCACGCCGCCAGCGGGTCTAAGTCCTGAAAAGCTCAAAAATAAAGGCGCTATTCTGGCGCCTTTATTTTTATTATTTTTTGCTCATTTCGGCTAAGTATTCGTTAGCTTTGGCCAAGCTACCAAAAGCTGCAATGAGGTTATTTCTGCCTTTGTCCTGAATTTCTGGATTGCCAGATTCGATCATCATCCACACCCAAGTTTGGATCAGTGGTAATGGCGGGTATTGAACTTTAGCGGAATCCAACATAAAGCTTCCTTCGATCTTAATTTATTAGAATTATCGTTAGTGTTATCGCAGAACGAGTGCAGCACGGCATTTACACACGGATCTACGGCCAGAGATTTGCAAATCCTGCTGCTAGCGATCTTAAGTCCATAGGGCATTTTGGGTAAAACCGGCAAAATAATCAACAGTAGAACCCTTGATGTTATGGCCTATTTTAACGGTTACTGTTCCGATAAAGCCAAGCTTGTTTCAGAATTTTTTCACCTTAATATCCGCGTTACGAACTCTCTGAGCGTAAGTCGTTAGCATGACATTTTTATTTCGATAAGCCAGAGAGATTTTGCCAAGCAGGATACTTTTTGTCTGTCAGAAAAATCTGATTGATTTTATTCAAACTTTCCCTGTTTGGTTTCGCCTTAACGTGCGCCACGCTGCTACAATTGAGCGACTTTAGCAAAGGTTTAGACATATGCGCCCAACACTGTATTTTGAAGGTCCCATCGATAAGCTCAATTGGCACGTAGTTAAGTTGCTCTGGCCTTATTTGCTCGAGTACAAGGGCCGAGTGGCATTGGCCATGTCTTGCCTTATCGTCGCTAAGCTTGCCAGCGTGGGCTTGCCCTTTATTCTTAAAGATTTAGTCGATACTTTGGATGCCAATAAGACCGCGCAGGCCTTGAGTGTGCCCATCGGGTTGGTATTAGCCTATGGCGCGGTACGACTGTTAACTGTGATCACGGGTGAAATCCGCGACACACTCTTTGGCCGTGTCACTGAGCGAGCCATTCGCCGTTTGGGCTTAGCGGTGTTCGACCACTTACATCGACTCGATTTGGATTTTCACTTAGAGCGGCGCACGGGCGGCTTGTCGAGGGATATTGAGCGCGGCACCAGTGGCGTGAGCTTCTTGATGCGCTTTATGGTGTTTAACATAGTGCCGACCCTGCTAGAAATCGCCATGGTTATTGGTATTTTCTTTTTTAATTATGGCATTGCCTTCGCCGCGATCACTTTTACCTCTGTGATGGCCTACATCTGGTTTTCGGTGGTGGCGACTGAGTGGCGCACCGAATACGTCCGCGATGCAGCCAAAGCCGACTCCCTCTCCAATACCCGCGCCATCGACAGCCTGCTCAACTATGAAACCGTGAAGTATTTTAATAATGAAAAGTATGAATCGGACCGTTATGACCAAGCCCTAGACCAATGGGAAGTGGCTAAACGTAAGAATCGTCTATCGCTATTTGCCCTCAACGGTGGGCAGGCGCTGATTATCGCATTGGCGATGACGGCGATGATGGCGTTGGCCGCCTATAAAGTGACCAATAATGAGATGACCTTAGGTGACTTTGTATTGATTAATGCCTTTATGATGCAGCTCTTTATGCCGCTCAACTTTTTGGGATTTGTCTACCGTGAAATCCGTGGCGCCTTAGCCAATATCGAGCGGATGTTCAGTCTGCTCGATAAGCACCCTCGTATAGTGGATAAACCCGATGCCTTAGACTTTGAGCCTAAGCGCGGTGAGCTTAGTTTTGAACATGTAAGTTTTAGCTACGATGACAGGCCCATATTGCGCAACGTCAGTTTTAAGGTGGCAGCGGGGAAAAAAGTCGCCGTCGTTGGAGATAGTGGCGCCGGAAAATCAACACTCATCAAGTTACTGTTCCGTTTTTACGATGTGGAGCAAGGGCGCATTTTGATTGACGGGCAAGATATTCGTCACTTAACCCAGGATGCACTGCGCCGAGCTATTGCCATAGTGCCGCAGGATACTGTGTTATTTAATGATTCCTTAGTGGAGAACATTCGTTATGGCCGCCCCGATGCGACGGATGAAGAAGTGCGCCATGCCATCAAACTTGCACATTTAGAACATTTTATCGCGTCGCTCTCCCAAGGTTGGGATACCAAAGTGGGTGAGCGGGGCTTAAAGCTTTCGGGCGGGGAGAAACAGCGTGTGGCCATTGCGCGGGCGATTTTAAAAGGATCCCCAGTGTTAGTCTTTGATGAGGCTACATCCTCCCTCGACAGCCGCTCCGAACAGGCGATTCTGTCGGCACTGCGTGAGGTCGCGAAAGGGCATACCAGCTTAGTCGTGGCGCATAGGTTATCGACTATAGTCGACGCCGATCAGATCGTGGTCTTAAGCCAAGGGGAAATTGTCGAGCAGGGGAATCATCAGTCTTTACTGACTCAGGATGGTTTATACGCTAAGTTGTGGCGCATACAAA
The DNA here is from genome assembly GCF_000014685.1 of Shewanella sp. MR-4. Taxonomy (NCBI): domain Bacteria; kingdom Pseudomonadati; phylum Pseudomonadota; class Gammaproteobacteria; order Alteromonadales; family Shewanellaceae; genus Shewanella; species Shewanella sp. MR-4. The sequence goes on along the minus strand of NC_008321.1, from coordinate 4,003,156 downwards.
ATGAGCAACAACAGCTTTAGGTGTAAATATCATAAGCTTTCGATGTTAGTGTAACAGCGTTGGGACAATTCAGTTTTTATTCAGCTTCGGCTCTCTATACTCGAATCCAAGCAAATAATCATAAGAGGTGCTTGGCATGGAAAATATGGCATTAAGAGTCAATATTGAAGGCAAAGAAGAAAAAGTAAGCACAGACTGGTTTGCGATTATGGCAACCCTTAAAAAGCGCGGTGTGGATTATGATTCGCTACAACGCATTCACGCAGAGTTAAACGCAGGCCTCAAAGTAACCACAAGACGTTTAACTCTGGCAAAATTGAATCAAGAACTTGAATTAGCTGGGATTATCCGTAGAACCAATGAATATAATGCAGATATTCGTGGTGGGTATTAGAGAGTATCACTGCTCAATCAAAACAAGGGAATATAAGAAATTATATTCCCTTTGGTTTATCTGCCTTCCAACCTTCACATAACAGACTGAATTTAGTGGTTGATTCGTCAATTCGCGTGAGCCGAATGACTTGGCCTTCACGAAAACACACTAACTCGCCCTCGATCTCAGTCAAGCGATTACAGCTTTTACAACTAGTGCTGGCAGTCTTACTGTCTGGCATATGGCTTACAAAGCTTGCTTTCACAGCGTTTCCTTAACTTAATATGCAGTTGTTTAATCTAATGTGTGCATCACGGATCTTACCCCTTTTGTGATACGCATTCAAATTACCTCTTGCTAAATTAACTGTAGACGAAAGTCGTACAAAAAGCATGCAGTATTAGGTTAACTATTGATTGATATGGGAATAGTACTTATCCAATGAAACTGACAAACCACTTTCGAGCACAATCCTCACATGGGATGGCTTAAGTTGTCTCGGCTCTGTTACCCCGCAGGAGTGGGCTATCAGGGCTAAGTCGTGGTGTAGATTATGGTTATAGTTGGCGACACGTGTCGATTTATCCCTAGGATTAAGACCTTGCTGGAGCTTCTTATTATGGGTTGTGATCCCTGTTGGGCAGGTGTCTTTGTTACATTGCAGCGCTTGAATACATCCTAGGGCAAACATATTGCCACGGGCCGAGGCGATAAAGTCCGCACCCAAGGCGAGCGCCCAAGCCACCCTCGATGGCACTATGAGTTTGCCTGAGGCGATTACTTTAATGCGTTTACGTAGCCCACGCTGAATTAAGATATTCACCAATATGGGCAGGCTTTCCTTGAGTGGCAGCCCCACATAATCCATTAAGGGTTGAGGGGCGGCTCCCGTGCCGCCGTCGGCACTGTCTAAGGTAAAAAAGTCCGGGGCGGATGCTTCGCCACGGCGCTCAATTTCATCGCAAAAATCTTCGAGCCATTGCACGTCCCCAAGTACGGCCTTAATGCCGGTGGGTTTCCCCGTGACCTCACGTACTCTGGCAATCATATCCAGAATGTCAGCCACATTTTTAAACTCGATATGACCATTGGGGCTTATGGAATCATGGCCCTGCGGGATACCGCGAATTTTGGCAATCTCCTCGGTGACTTTAATCCCAGGCAGGATACCGCCTTTACCAGGTTTCGCGCCTTGGCTCATTTTGATTTCAAACATTTTAACTTCAGGATGTGCGGCGATCTCTATGAGCTTGTCATCGTCTAAATGGCCCTGCTCATTACGCACGCCATATTTAGCGGTACCAATTTGAAAGACTAGGTCGCAGCCGCCCTTTAAATGGTAAGGGCTTAAGCCACCTTCACCGGTATTTAACCAACATCCCGCCTGCGCTGCGCCGTGGGATAAGGCGGTGACAGCAGGGCGTGATAGGGCGCCGAAGCTCATGGCGGAAATATGGCAAATGGCCTTAGTGGTGTAAGGCTCACGGCAATGGGGGCCAATGGTTTGAGGCAGAATTGGAGTGATATCTTCATCTTGAGTAGGAAAGGCGGTATTCATAAACATAATGGCGCCCGTGCTGTCTAGCGGGCGTGTCGAGCCAAACGCGATGGTTCTGTCGACGTTTTTCGCGGCGCGATATACCCAACTCCGCTCAGCGCGGTTAAAGGGCAATTCTTCCCTGTCCTGTGCGAAAAAGTATTGTCTAAAAAACTCACCTTGTTTCTCAAATAAATACCGAAAGCGACCTATCACAGGGTAGTTGTGGCGCACGGCCTGCTTGGTTTGCAGCTTGTCGGCAATGTACATATAGACGACAGCGAGGGCACCTAAACCAATGAGAATTAAAAAGAGTCCTGAGAAGAGATCCAGTCCCCACATAAACCAATTGAGTTCTTGCATCTTGTTATCCTCTATTCGTGTCCATAACGGGTGGAGATAAGGCTAGCTGGCTGCCCATCATGGATGGAGAGTAAAAACAGCTGGCTGTAATCATCTTCTGCGATGGTGGGGATTTCAGGGCCGCCAAGGGCCTTGATGATCAGTGGGACGGTATTGGAATGCCCCGCGATTAAGCTGTTACCTTTAACGGCATGTACTTGTTCAACAATCTGCTGGATATGGGCTTCGAGTGGTTTTTCTGCAGCGACCACGGTAATGGGTAAATGCCGCTCCGAAGACATAGGCAATAAGGTTTGCTGGGTTCTTTGATATTGGGTCGCGATCAGTTGCGAGATCTGTGTCCTTTGCAAGGCGCTAACCAGCGCGAGGGCACGTGCATGGCCATCATCTGAAAGTGTAGGATCGCCTGCTGGAGCGTCGGCTTTTTCGGCGTGTCTCACCAAAATAATCAATCGATTATCGGCAAAAGCTTGATTGATGGGGCTGAGTCCAATGCTAGTAAAGAGTAACAGGCCTAACAGCAGAGTGTGCAATAGCCGAGGGGCATTGAAGCTGTTGATGCGCAAGGAGTGGCTGACCACTGTTAACCATTGGGGAATTGCCATGCCGTATATCCTTATCTAATGGGCGTATGCAAGTGTGATGCTGAGGCGAGTAGATTCATCATGGGTATCATTGCCTTAGGTTGTGATGGTACTGCAATTTATAAAATTACTAAAGTTGCTCAATTTTTGGTCGATAATAAAGTCATCCCAAATTGAATGGATTAGCATCATGGAAATCAACAACCCTGTACAGGTACAGACGCCTGCTACGCCCCATAAGAAGTATGCTGACAATGCCGCTGCTAATAGTGAAAAGACGAAAAATGTGGAAGCGCCCGGCAAACAGACTGCATACCAAACCAGTAAGCAGCTAATGAACCAGGCTATTTTGTCGGCACAGGAAGAAGTGAGTCTAAAATCCGGTGATCAATCCATGGCGTTACTTTATCGCGCGGCAATTGAAGCGATAGATAAGGAATTAGCGCCTTCGATGGGGCCAAATGCTACCCAAACTAACTATGACAATAACGTCGATTATTCTCCCGAGGCGACGGCCGATAGGATTGTGAGTTTTGCGACGCAATTTTTTAGCATTCACCAACAGCAAAATTCGAATATGAGTCTGAACGATCAGCTCGACAGTTTTATGAGCATCATAGGCGGCGCTATCGATAATGGCTTTAAGGAGGCGCGGGATATTTTGTCCGGCCTTAAAGTGCTGCAAGGGGATATCGCCGATGGCGTCGATAAAACCTATGGATTAGTGCAAGAGGGATTGCAGGCCTTCCGAGATAGCTTCAATAAGAAACCAGATGAGACACAAACGGCTAGCGCATAATGTCCCGCGCTTAGCACTCAATGTTGTTGCCATTTCCCTTGTGTTAAGCCCCTTGCAATAAGGGGTTTTTGTTGCGCAGAGAACAGTCTATGCTAGGGGTCTATTTAACGTTTTGCTTGAGGGCGAGTTATGTGGACTAGGGGACGTGTTATTGAACGTATTGATTGGAGTGATAAATTATTTTCGCTGCGGATAGCGGCCGAACTGGCGCCCTTTATTCCGGGTCAATTTATTAAACTCAGTCAGCTGCAAGATGATAAGCGTGTCGCTAGAGCTTATTCCCTGGTTAATTCCCCCGATAAACCCTATGCCGAAATCTTGGCTGTCGCCGTAGAAGAGGGCCAGTTATCCCCACAATTACAAAATCTTGCCATCGGGGATGAAATCGAGATCACCCCCACAGCCACAGGCTTTATGACTTTAGATGAGATCCCTAAGGGAGCAGGGCAAGGCCCTCACTTATGGCTGTTAGCCACGGGCACGGCCGTGGGGCCATTTTTATCTATGCTCGATACGCCAGAGCCTTGGCAGCGTTTCGAAAAAGTCGTGCTCGTCTATGGTGTCCGCGAAGCTAAAGATTTAGCTTACCTTGATAAATTAAAGGCTTATTCGGTGCAATATCCTGATCAGTTTATCCTGTGTTTAACCGTCACCCGTGAAAAGCTTGACGATGCACTGCAATGCCGTATCCCCGATGGCTTAGTCTCGGGAGAGATTGAAGCTAAAGTCGGTTTAGCGCTCAGCGCGGCGGATTCACAGGTGATGATTTGTGGTAATCCGGGGATGATCAGTGGCGCGCAGGCCGCGTTGCTCGACAAGGGACTCGCGAAGAATTTACGCCGCGCTCCGGGACAAATTACCGTCGAGAAGTATTGGTAATCGGTTGAGTGTTAATGACAAATAATTAGTCTTAATCGTTTTAATGTCAGTCATATAGAAGGATTTTTTGATGAAGTTGCTCTGCTCCCTCGCTTCACCCTATGCTCGCTGTGTTCGCACATTAATCCGTTATTTAGGGATTAAGGATATCAAAGAAGTCTTAGTCAATCCGATGGAAAACACCGCCGAGCTGCTCGATGTTAACCCGCTTGGGCAGATCCCTTGCCTCATTACCAACGATGGTGTGCCTATCTTCGATAGCGAAGTGATCATACGCTATTTAGACGCCGAATTAGGTGAGCAGCAGATGTTCGGTGGCCAAGTGAATAATTGGGTATTGCAGTGCCAATATTCGATGATCAAAGGTCTTATCGATAGCGCAGTAAAATTGCGCCAAGAACAAATGCGTGAAGAGGAAGGGGTGAGATCGGCCTTTTGGACATCGCGTTTTGAGCAAGCGCTGCTGCGGGGTTTGATGCAAATGGAACACCAGAGTGTGATCACTCAGGCAACGATTCAGGCGCCACAATTAGCTTTAATTTGCTTATTAGATTATGTGGATTTCAGACATCCAGAACTCGATTGGCGTAAAGTGGCTCCCGCGACCTCGCTCTGGTTTAGTGAAATGCGCGATCTCCCGGCGTTTGTGGAAACTCGCCCAGCGTAAAAGGCGTTTAATGGTCTGTCGAGCGGCGGCCTCTATGGGTCTCACGGCGATTATGTTCACCAAACGCGCCGTAGAGATCCTTGGTAATGCCGTAATCTACCCTACGATCATTACCGGTTTGGCGTCTATCATCATAGTGTTGATAGCGGCACTGGCAATTGGCCATAGTGCATTCTTCCATGGGGAGTTCTGGGGCTTCCTTTGACAGAAAACGCTTCCCTTTGAGTTCATCTACCTGATCACAGCAACTGCCTTCATTTTCGATGCTGACGCAATGGAAGCGTCGATCCTGAGCTGCAAGCCGTTGATTTTTCTTTTTCACGGTTTCCATGAGTTTGACAAAGTGCTTGCGCTTTTTAGGACCGCGTTTGAGTGTCATAAACGCGAGTAGCGCTACCGCGATGACCAGCAGTAGTAAAACGCCCAACATACCGCCTCCTCATGTATTTTTAGCAAATTAAGGTTCAGTTTAGTTTGGTTTGAGATAATCACCAGTTTTAAGTTTTATTTCATTAAAAACAAAAAGTTAATCAACCTATTGCCCTACTTCATTTGATCTATTACTCTTACGCAACTGATAACTATTATCATTAATAGTCTTAAGAATTGACTCACGCTTGCTGTCATCATTTTGGGGAGAAATCGCGAATGAAATGGGTAACTTGTGCCGCTTTACTTGGGTTAATGTCGGTTGCGAATTCGGCTAGCGCTGATGAGACATTAACCGTTTACTCCTACCGTCAGCCGTTTTTGGTTGAGCCTATTCTGAAGCGTTTTACAGAGGAAACAGGCATAGGGGTAAATTTTGTCTTTGCGAAAGACGGTATTGCCGAGCGTATCGCCCGTGAAGGCCGTTTATCCCCTGCGGATTTAGTGTTAACTTCAGATTTCTCTCGCTTGGTTGAATTGGTTGACAAAGACCTGACTTCTCCCGTGAAAAGTGAGCAGCTCAATAGCAATATCCCCGCGCAATACCGCGATCCCGATGGACAATGGTATGCCTTAACGATGCGTGTGCGTAATCTCTATACGGCAAAAGATCGTCTCGGCCCACAAGCCATCAGCTACGAAGAGTTGGCCGATCCTAAGTACAAAGGCAAGATCTGTACCCGCAGTGGCAAGCATCCTTACAACATCGCCTTAGTGGCGTCTATGATCGCCCACCACGGTGAGGCCGACACTAAGACTTGGTTGCAAGGTGTGAAAACCAACTTGGCACGCAAGCCTCAGGGTAACGATAGAGCGCAGGTGAAGGCGGTTAAAGAGGGCTTGTGTGATATCGCCATTGGTAACAGCTACTACTACGGCAATATGCTGCAAGATCCGGAGCAAAAGAGCTGGGCTGAAGCCGTAGTGATTAACTTCCCGAACCAAGCCGATCGCGGTGCCCATGTGAACGTTTCTGGTATGGTGCTCACTCGCCATGCGCCGAATAAAGACAATGCAATCAAGTTGATGGAGTTTCTGTCTGCGGATGTGGCACAAAAAGCCTATGCCGAAGTAAACATGGAGTATCCGGTGAAAGCCGATGTCGCGCCTTCAACTTTAGTTGCTTCGTGGGGCGAGTTTAAATCCGACCAATTACCGATTTTCAAATTGGCGGAATACCACCAAGCGGCGGTGAAATTGTTAGATGAAGTTCAGTTCGATCTCTAGTTTGGCGTTACAATCGATAGCCAGATAATGAAGATAGTTAGACAGTGATAAGTGCGCCTTGATTGGCGCACTTAGGTTAAAGGATCCACATGATTTTAGGATTAGCCAGAAGCTGGTCGCTTACTGGTTATGCCATAGCCGCGCTACTGGTGTTACCCCTCTTTGCGTTAATTCTTCAGGCGGCGCAGCCCGATGAGGCCGTCTTTGGTCATCTGCTCTCCACTGTATTACCCACATATATCTCCAACAGCCTATGGTTGATCCTGTGGGTGAGTATTGGTTCACTCTTGTTGGCACTGCCCTGCGCTTGGTTAATGGCGCGCTGTGAGTTTGTTGCTAGGCGTTATCTGCAATGGGCCTTATTGCTCCCCTTGGCCATGCCAGCCTACATTGTTGCCTACGTGTATACCGATTTACTCGATTACGCAGGCCCAGTGCAAACCGGGCTTCGCTCTGTGTTTGGTTGGAGTTCGCCGCAGGATTACTTTTTCCCCGATATTCGTACCTTAGGTGGCGCGGCGTGCGTGTTGTCGTTGGTGCTCTTTCCCTATATTTATCTGTTGGCGCGTACCGCGTTTATGGAGCAATCCCTAAGCTTGGCCCACGCCTCTAGGATTATGGGGTGCTCGCCGTGGCAGAGTTTTTGGCGTTTATCCTTACCTATGGCAAGGCCCGCTTTGGCCGTGGGCGTGGCTTTAGTGGCGATGGAGACCGCGGCGGATTTTGCCACGGTCAACTACTTTGCCGTACCAACCCTGACCACTGCCGTGTATGACACTTGGCTAGGTTATGGCAATTTGACTGCGGCGGCTAAGCTCTCGGCCATTATTCTCTTGGTAGTGTTTAGTCTGATTGGAATGGAACGTTTTGCTCGCCGTAAGCAGCAGTTATTCCAAAAACAGTCCCGTATTCAAGCGAGCGATTTATATCGGCTCTCACCGATGCAAACCCTGTTTGCCCTCGGCTATTGCATCACCTTGCTCGTGCTGGCCTTTGTGCTGCCAAGCGGGATTTTACTTTCCTATGCCATCGATTATTTTGAGCAGAGCTGGGATCCGATTTTCTGGCAATTGAGCGTGAATAGCTTGAGCCTTGCACTCATCACTAGCCTAGTGTGCAGCACGATTGCATTGATATTGATGTTTATTCGCCGCGTGAGCCCAAGAGCGAGCGATGCGCTGCCATCACGTTTGGCATCGACTGGCTATGCCTTGCCTGGCACAGTACTTGCGATTGGCGTACTGGTGCCATTAACCCTGCTCGATTTTGCGATCAACGACTTAGCCGATTGGTTGGGGATGACAGGCCCAGGGCTCCTGCTTACGGGCAGTACGGCCGCGCTGGTTTTTGCCTTTTGTGTGCGCTTTGTGGCTATCGCCATCGGCAGCGTAGAGACTAGCTATAAACGCATTTCGCCGTCACTGGACATGGTGAGCCTGACCTTAGGGCAGAGCCCTAGCCGACTATTGCAAAGAGTGCATCTGCCGCTGCTCACTAAGGGTTTATTTGCTGGGGCATTGCTGGTGTTTATCGAAAGCATGAAAGAATTACCGGCGGCATTGTTGCTGCGGCCCATAGGATTTGAGAATCTCGCCACCTATGTCTTCCAGTTTGTCTCAGACGAAAAGCTTGAACATGGCGCCTTGCCCGCCATTGTGATTGTACTCGTGGGTTTAGTCCCGCTGATTTATTTAAACCGTTCCTTGGAGCAAGATAGCCGATGACCAGTACCCTCAGTCTTCATCAAGTTCATAGCGATTATCAGGGCCAACAGGTACTCAAAGGCTTAGATTTAACCTTGGCGCAAGGGGAAATCCTTGCGCTGTTAGGCCCAAGTGGCTGCGGCAAAACCACTTTGCTCAGGGCTGTGGCAGGATTGCAGGCCATCAGCCAAGGTGAAATCCAAATTAATGGCAAGACGGTTAGCGGCGCAGGGCAATTTGTGCCGAGTGAGCAACGGGGTATAGGGATGATTTTCCAAGACTATGCCTTGTTCCCCCATTTGACCGTCGCCGAGAATATTCTCTTTGGTGTGGCAAAATTAACGCCTGCGCAGCGCAAGGCGCGGTTAGATGACATGCTCGCCCTAGTGAAACTCGAAGGGTTAGCCAAACGCTATCCCCATGAGCTATCTGGCGGGCAGCAGCAGCGGGTGTCGATTGCACGCGCACTAGCCTATGAGCCGCAATTGCTGTTACTCGATGAGCCTTTTTCGAATATCGATGCCCAAGTGCGCCACAGCATGATGGCGGAGATCCGCAGCATACTCAAACAGCGTAATGTCAGCGCGGTATTTGTGACCCACAGCAAGGATGAGGCCTTCGTCTTTGCCGATACCTTAGCCATTTTCAACCAAGGCGTGATAGTGCAGCATGGCCGCGCCGAGGACTTATATGCCGCGCCCAATAGCCGCTATGTGGCGGATTTTCTCGGCAGTGGCAACTACTTACCCGCCGAAGTGCTCGATGGCCATAGTGTTGCCACCCCGATTGGTGAGCTGCGCAGCCTGACGCCCTTGTCGCAATCCCATGCTTTTAATGGGCAAGTGTTTTTACGGCCACAGCAATTGGCGCTTAGCGCCGATGATGCGGGTGTGGGGACGATTACCGAGCGGCGCTTCCTCGGGGCATTTTGCCATTATTGGGTGAAAGTCGAGGCGGCGTCCCACGCTCATGATGTTGAAGTACGCAGTCAAATCATGCAGTTGAATGTTGGCCAGCGAGTGGGATTAAGCACTGAACCACATTCTCTGGTGCTATTTGAGTCTTAAGCAGGCTGCAGAGGATATGTCACTGTATCAGCATAAAGTATGACATTTTTGCTTACGTTTAACTTGGGTAAAAAACCTCTAGATTGCTGATATTTTCAGCCTTCCTTGTTACCTTAATTCCTCCAGAGTGGGAGGAATTATGATAAAAACAATAAAATCAATTTGTACCTTAGTCACAGTGGCGACAGCAATGTCGTCATCGGGAGTATTGGCCATGGATAGGATCACGGGTAAAGCCTTTGCGACGCGCTCAGAAGTGTATGCCACCCATGGGATGGCAGCGACCAGCCAACCGCTAGCGACACAGGTGGCGATTGATGTATTAAAACAGGGTGGCAGTGCCGTGGATGCGGCGATTGCAGCCAATGCCATGCTGGGCTTAGTCGAGCCTACAGGTGCCGGGGTTGGCGGCGATTTATTTGCTATTGTCTGGAGCGCTAAAGATAAAAAACTCTATGGCCTCAATGCCTCGGGTCGTAGCCCCAAATCCTTAACCCTAGAGAAGCTCAAATCCCTCGGCTTAGATTACTTACCGCCCTTTGGGCCGCTGCCCGTATCGGTTCCCGGTGCGGTGGATGGATGGTTCGAGCTGCACGATAAGTTCGGCAAACTGCCGATGGCCGATAATTTAGCGCCAGCGATTCGTTATGCCCGCGAAGGTTTCCCCGTTTCTGAGCTGATTGCTTATTATCTTAATGGCAGTGGTAAAAAACTCGGGCAATTCCCCGGTTTTAAAGAAACCTATATGCCCAATGGCAAAATGCCTGCGGTAGGGGAAATCTTTAAAAATCCCGCATTAGCAAACACCTACGAGAAAATTGCCAAGGGCGGTCGCGACGCATTCTATAAGGGCGACATTGCCAAGAGCATAGATAAATACATTAAGGCTCAAGGCGGTTACCTCAGTTATGAAGACCTAGCCAGCCATACTAGCGACTGGGTTGAACCCGTATCGGCTAACTACCGTGGCTACGATGTGTGGGAATTGCCGCCTAACGGGCAGGGGATTGCTGCACTACAGATCTTAAAAACCATGGAGCCCTTCGATGTCGCGGCCATGGGCTTTAACAGCCCCGAATATGTGCATTTATTCGTAGAGGCCAAAAAACTTGCCTTTGCCGACCGCGCGAAATTCTATGCCGATATGGCCTTTAATAAAGTGCCAGTTAAAGATCTGATTTCGCAGCAATATAATTACGATCGCGCCAAGCTCATCGACTTAAACAAGGCGGCTAAGAGTGTCGATGCGGGTAATCCTGCGCTGCAACATGGGGATACTGTGTATCTGACAACCGCAGATAAAGACGGCAATATGGTGTCGCTGATCCAGAGTAACTACCGCGGCATGGGCTCAGGTATGACGCCACCGGATCTCGGCTTTGTGCTGCAGGATCGCGGGCAGATGTTCGATCTCACCGAAGGTCGTTTCAACACCTACGCGCCGGGTAAGCGCCCCTTCCATACCATTATTCCCGCCTTTGTAACTAAAGACGGTAAACCTTGGCTAAGTTTTGGGGTGATGGGCGGTGCAACGCAGCCGCAAATGCACGCGCAGATCATTGTTAATCTGATTGATTTTAAAATGAACTTGCAAGAAGCGGGCGATGCCCCCAGAATTTTGCACACAGGTTCGACCGAGCCTACGGGCGAGGTGATGAATGACGGTGGCTATGTGAGCTTGGAATCAGGCTTCCCCGTTGAAACTCGCCGTGAGCTGATTAAGAAAGGCCATGTGCTCCGCGATGGGCTTGGTGATTTTGGCGGATATCAAGCCATTGGTTTTAATGCTGAAACGGGCGTTTACCGCGGCGCCTCCGAAAGCCGTAAAGACGGTTATGCCGCGGGTTACTAAGGCATAATTTGCTTGCGGCGTAATGAGCGCCGAAGCTTGCGCAAGACTGATTGACGAGGCGTAATGGCCTCGTCAATTTTTATATTCCAGTCTACAAACGTGTTTACATTACAAAGACGGACAAACTGTGCGTTACTTAATGTCATTTTCAGGTAAAGTTGCGGATAATATTGCCGAAAATGAATCGACAAAAGGGTGATAACCAGATGGATATTCAAAATATGCCGCGTGAACAGTTGGGTGTGTGTGCAGAGGGAAACTTACATAGCGTCTATTTGATGTTTAATGCGAGCGACAACGATAACGTTGAATCGCAATTGCGTCCCTGTATTGCCAACGTTGCGCAGTATATTTATGAGTTGACGGATCAATATTCCGACAGCGCATTCAATGGTTTTGTGGGCATAGGCGCCAACTATTGGGACAGCCTCTATCCTGATGCTCGCCCCGAAATGCTCAAACCATTCCCAGCGATGCAAGCGGGTAACCGTGAGGCACCTGCGATCGAATACGATCTGTTTGTGCACATTCGCTGCGACCGCTACGACATTTTGCATTTAGTCGCCAACGAAATCAGCCAAATGTTCGAAGACTTAGTCGAGTTAGTCGAAGAGGAACGCGGCTTTAGATTTATGGATAGTCGCGACTTAACGGGCTTTGTCGATGGCACCGAAAACCCTAAAGGACGCCATCGTCAAGAGGTCGCCTTAGTCGGGGATGAAGATCCTGAATTTAAAGGCGGCAGCTACATTCACGTGCAAAAGTACGCCCACAACTTGAGTAAGTGGCATAGATTACCGCTTAAAAAGCAAGAAGATATTATCGGTCGCACCAAACAAGACAATATCGAATACGAGTCCGAAGATAAGCCATTAACTAGCCATATCAAGCGGGTAAACCTCAAGGATGACAACGGCAAGTCGATTGAGATTTTGCGCCAGAGCATGCCTTACGGCTCGCTCAAGGAGCAGGGGCTGATGTTTATTTCAACCTGCCGTACGCCAGAGCACTTCGAAAAGATGCTCCACAGCATGGTGTTTGGCGATGGTGCGGGTAATCACGACCATTTGATGCACTTCACCAGTGCCTTGACGGGCTCTTCTTTCTTCGCCCCAAGCTTAGATTTTTTGATGCAATTCGATAATTAAGCCTGCGTAAAACCTTAGATAACGCACTGAGCCTTAAAGCCTCAGTGCGTTTTTGTTTGTAGGCTTAACTCGATGCCGTCCACTTACTGAGATCCTGTTGCCATTGCTGGGCGGTACAATCGATAAAGGCGCGCACCAGCGCTTGTTGATAACTGCGGGAGAGGTACACAGCCCAAAGGGTTTGCCCTGGCGCAGTGTATGCTGGGAGCACTTCTTGTAGTTGGCCGCTGGCCAGATAGGGATTAGCTAAGTCGCAGGGCAAGTAGGCTATGCCATGCCCGCGCAATGCGGCGCTGACGAGGACTCCCATTTCATTCGCCATCAGATTCCCCATAGGTTTAATCAGCTCACTCTGTTGCTCCTTGAGTAGCTGCCAATGTTGCTGCGAACTATGGATAAGGCAATTATGGCTGAGCAAATCGTTAGGGACGGTTAGCGACTCGGCTTGAGCCAAGTAACTGGGCGCGGCGCACAGCACGGCATCTATGTTCATCAGTTTGCGGGCAATCAAATTCTCATCGGGCTGCTCGGTATAGCGCAGTGCCACGTCCACCCGCTCATCCACTAATTGAGCAAAACTGTCCGACATTAACAGCTGAATATTGACCTTAGGGTGTAATTTTATAAAGCGATCGACCACATCAAATAGACTGTGTTGCCCAAGTCCGACGGGCGTGGCAATACGAATACTGCCAACTAATTCGGTGTTATGGCTATGGGCGCGGCTTTCCATTGCGGCGACTTCGCTCAGCACTCGCTGACAATATTGCAGGGCTTCTTCACCCTGTAGAGTGAGGCTCACGCTGCGGGTCGTGCGGTGCAGTAAACGTAAACTTAGCCACTGCTCAATTTCTTGAATATGACGTGAAACCTGTAGGCGACTCAGATCGAGGTGTTCTGCGGCCTTAGTAAAGCTGCCACAGTTGGCCACTTCGATAAAACTACGCATGGCGGCGATTTTATCCATTAGTATCTCAATCTGAAACAATCATGCTCATTTATCGATATTTATCACGAGAAGTGTCGCAAGTAAACTGGTCTCAATTTAAATCAGTAGCGAGACTTATCAAATGAAAATTGCAGTATTAGGTGCATCAGGTTGGATTGGCGGAACCATTTTTAACGAGGCGCGAAGCCGTGGTCATGAAGTGGTTGCCTTAGTGCGTGACCCAAGCAAGCTTGGCGAAACCGAGGCAGAAGTGCGTAGTGTCGACCTGACTCAGCCATTGGAAGCCGACACATTTGCAGGTGTCGATGTAGTGATTGCCGCAGTGGGTGCGCGCGCCGAGCAGAACCATGGCATAGTCGCGAAGACGGTCAATAATCTGTTAGCCGTGTTGCCACAGGCAAAAGTGCCTCGTCTACTTTGGGTCGGTGGTGCAGGTAGTTTAGAAGTTGCGCCGGGAGTGACCTTAGTGTCTACGCCAGATTTCCCGCCCGCCTATAAGGATGAAGCCTTGGCTCAAGGTGAGGCATTGAAGGCATTTCGCGCCGCTAACACCATTGTTAACTGGACTTTTGTCAGCCCTGCGGCAGAAATCTACCCAGGTGCCAGTGAAGGCCCATACCGTTTAGGTGGCGATAGCTTCTTTACCGATGCGAATGGCCAGAGCAAGATTTCTGTGGCCGACTACGCCAAAGCGATGCTCGATGAAGCAGAAAAAGCGGCGCATCTTAATCAAAGGATCAGTGTGGCCTACTAAGGCTGACGATCTTAGCACTACCGGCTAAGTCGACGAACTCAGGTTTGTGAGCTCAGGTTTGTGAGCTCAGGTTTGTAAGCTCAGGTTTGTAAGCTTGGGGTGACGAGTGTTTGTTCTCGGTGTGCGTCATCCAAACCAACAGATAGGTCTTGTGCTGTAACGTAATTGGGACAAAAGCACTGAAACGAGGGCAATGTTGGACTGAAAAGCGTACAGATAAAACAGAACAGGTCAGCAAGCTGACCTGTTTTTTTATTCTGCGTAGTTGAATAAAGATTTGATGGTTTCCAAGGTATCGGCGATATCTTGGATGCTGGATGGACAGATAAAGATAGTGTCGTCTCCGGCAATGGTCCCCAAAATCCCTTCTGGTTTACCGATGGAATCCAATAAACGGGCAATTAATTGCGCGGCGCCAGGGCTGGTGCGAACGACAATCATGGCTTGGTTATGGTCAACATCGAGTACTAAGTTCTTTAACGGGCTGCCTGCGGTAGGCACGCCGAGTTCGGCGGGTAAGCAATAAACCATCTCCTGCTTAGCGTTGCGGGTGCGCACTGCACCGAACTTGCTCAGCATCCGAGACACTTTCGATTGGTTAATATTGCTAAAGCCTTCTGCTTGTAAAGCGGCGACAATTTCACTCTGGGAGCCAAAGCGCTCCTCTTTTAAAATCGCCTTAAAAATTCTAACAAGGTCATCCTGATTCTTGGTCGTTTGCATAGTCTTATTCTTTATTCAAAAAAACAGGCGTATTTTGAATAGTTTTGGCCAAAGTGTCAACAAATAACCATTATGACTGAATAAAAATGCAATTTATGGATGGCTAGATAGCCGTGTTGTCGGTATTGATATTGAACTAGAGTAAATATTCAACATTGGAATGCTCAGTTTCGCTAAAACTTTGTCTCCACGACTAAGGGATAATTGAAATTAACGTGACATTCCAGTAATGTGACGCCAACGGAAATTAGATCCATGTCACACATATCCGAGAAATAACGGAGATAACTATGAAAGTTGCTGTACTTGGTGCTGCTGGTGGTATCGGCCAGGCTCTTGCCCTACTGTTAAAAACTCAACTGCCTGCGGGTTCACAATTGTCTCTATACGATATCGCACCGGTAACTCCGGGTGTTGCGGTTGACTTGAGCCACATCCCAACTGCTGTTGAAATCAAAGGTTTTGCTGGCGAAGATCCAACACCTGCACTGGTTGGTGCTGATGTTGTATTGATCTCTGCTGGTGTTGCACGTAAGCCAGGTATGGATCGCTCAGATCTGTTCAATATCAACGCAGGTATCGTACGTAACCTGATCGAGAAAGTGGCAGTAACTTGCCCTAAAGCGTTAGTGGGTATCATCACTAACCCAGTAAACACTACTGTTGCTATCGCGGCTGAAGTGTTGAAGAAAGCCGGTGTTTACGACAAGAACCGTCTGTTCGGTGTGACGACTCTGGACGTTATCCGTTCTGAAACCTTTATCGCTGAATTAAAAGGCTTAAACGTTGCTGACGTTAAAGTGAACGTGATCGGCGGCCACAGTGGCGTGACTATTCTGCCATTACTGTCTCAAGTTGAAGGCGTGACTTTCTCTGATGAAGAAGTGGCTTCTCTGACCAAGCGTATCCAAAACGCGGGTACTGAAGTGGTTGAAGCTAAAGCCGGTGGCGGAAGCGCGACTCTGTCTATGGGTCAAGCGGCTTGCCGTTTCGGTATGTCTCTGGTTCGTGGTCTGCAAGGCGAAGCTAACATCGTTGAATGTGCCTATGTTGACGGCGGCAGCGAGCACGCAGAATTCTTCGCTCAACCAGTGCTGTTAGGCAAAAACGGTATCGAAAAAGTACTGCCTTACGGTGAAGTGAGCGCATTCGAAGCTAACGCCCGTGATTCTATGTTAGATACGCTGAAAGGCGATATCAAACTAGGCGTTGATTTCGTTAAGTAATCCATCTGGATTATCAAAAAACGGAGCCTAATGGCTCCGTTTTTTTATGGGCTAAATGTGAGTTCTTACTTGAGGCTAGCTACTTAGGCAGTTGGCATTGATTGTCGCAGCGCGCCTTGCCTGTCAATAGGTAAGAGATGCGGTATCTGTGCTTGGCGAAGCGAAGATACGTCCAGTCCGCAACGGGTTTGATAAGGGGAAGTCGTAGCATCTGCACCCAAGGGCGCGTACCCGTTAATTCCCAAGCCTTACAAGTCACATCGAGTCCGAGCAAAATCTCACCCGACGCCGTTTCACCATGAAGAATGGTATTGGCGTACTCTTTATCGATATAGCCGAATCGAGCGCCAAAATGCTCGGCATTAAGATCCACAAGTTCGATGCGATCATCGGGATCGCGCGCTTTAAGCTGACGCATTTCGGCGCTACATAAAGGGCAATTACCGTCGTAAAAAATCCGCAGTTCCATAGGGCTTCCTCGATTAAGCTGGCCTTGAGTATACGCGGGCGCCATCATTTTAGATCTTAATCATGCAGCCTTTAATGCCTTAATGATTAGGTGCAGGATGATAAAGACAGTAACATTCTGCGTATTACACTGTTTTATTGATGATTTACTTAACAAGATTTGCCCTACATTGAACGCATAAGCCCGTATTCGGCAAATAACAGGATGAATATGACAGCTCCCATTATTATCACAGGTGTGGGTAAACGCATTGGCTACGCCCTCGCGAAACACTTGCTCGCCCAAGGGCACAAGGTGATTGGCACCTATCGCAGCCATTATCCCAGCATCGATGAGTTGCAGTCTTTGGGCGCGACCTTAATCCAATGCGACTTCTACGATAATACGCAGCTCCAAACCCTGATTGAGCAATTGAGCCAATATCCCAAAATCCGCGCCATTATCCATAACGCCTCTGACTGGCTGCCAGATAACAGCCCAAGCCTTGCCGCCCATGAAGTCATGCAGCGCATGATGCAGGTGCATGTGAGCGTGCCCTATCAAATGAACTTGGCCTTAGCCTCGCAGCTGCGAGCGGGAGCCGAGGGCGAGATTGGCGCCAGCGATATTATCCATTTCACCGATTATGTGGCCGAAAAGGGCAGCGCCAAGCACATGGCTTACGCGGCCAGCAAGGCGGCACTGGATAACTTAACCTTATCCTTTGCGGCAAAATTGGCACCTGAGGTCAAAGTGAATGCGATTGCTCCTGCGATGATCCTCTTTAATCCAAGCGATGATGAAGCCTATCGGCAAAAGACCTTGGCTAAGGCCATCTTGCCAAAAGAAGCTGGAAATCAGGAGATTATCGCCTTAGTGGATTATCTATTGGCGAGCCGCTACGTCACAGGGCGTAGCCACAATGTCGATGGTGGGCGGCATTTAAAGTAAAAAGAATCTAGAACGGCCTGCGGCCTCTAGAATGCCATTGCATGGCTCTAGAATCTAGATTCAATCAAGAAGAAGTCGTTATGGAGCGATGCTCTGCTTTTTCTAGCAGCGAAGCGCTCTAGCTTCTAGCACCTACTTTTCAAAACTCCCATTCTCTGCTTGGGGTGATGATAGCCGGTAAGGGCACATCCCAATGCTCGCAGGGCAGGGCCGTGACCTGTTGGCAATCATGGGCGTAACCCATGGGCAGAGGTTTACCTTTGGCGTGCCAATTGGCTAATGTTCTGTCGTAATAGCCACCGCCCATGCCCATACGATTGCCTTTGATATCGAAGGCAACCAGCGGGGTGACCACCACATCGAGTCGCTCAATCGGCATCACGGCGCGCACATCCAACTTAGGCTCTAAAATGCCAAATTGATTCGGCTGCATTGGCGAGTCGGCGTGGTAATGCAAAAACAATAATTGCCCTGCATTAAAGGGGTGGAGCCGTGGCAGATAGGTTTGAATCCCCTGTCGCCAAAGCGCTGCGATCAGCGGAGCGGTTGCCAATTCACCATCGTGGGTGAGGTAAAGTGCGACATGCTGGGCATTCAGCGCGCTAAGTTTTTCGAGCATTCGCTGACTGGCGGCAAGGCTCGCCTCAGTCTGCACTTCAATCGGCAGCGAGCGGCGAGCCAAGCGGATCTGTTTGCGTAATTCGGCGCGGCTTAGCGTTGGGCTTAGCGACTGGGTATCAATTGCAGACTGATTGCCGTGTGGCCCCTTGACTGTTGGGGCTGAAGTGTTCGAGACAGGTGAAGTGATAGACATAAATAAGATGCTCCCCAGAATGCCGCTACCGGTGTAGCCCTTGAACCGTAGGTTCAAGGCGGGTAAATGATTACCTCCTAAGGCTTCTCGGTACGAGCCGAGCATGCTCAATGTCAGTAAAGCATTCACCCTGAGATCAAAATTATCGGCACAGGGACATTACCAGTTGGCCTGCACCCCAGGGAGCAAAAACGGTATTGAATCGCTAATATCTTGGCTTAAAAAGTATAGGCCAGTTTAGCCATTCACTGTGCAACTCTTCTCAGATTGATGGTGCTTGGCACCGAGTGGCACAGTCTAAATCTATTTGGTTGAACGCTCAACTAAGGCGTTTTCCAAGGTTGACTGCAACAGGCTGATGCGGTCATCCATTTGTTTCATATACTGCTTATTCTTTTGCTTTTCTTGGTACAACTCGTGTCCAATATTCAGCGCCGCCATAATGGCAATTTCTTCGCGGCTTAAGCTATTAGTGCGATTTTTTAAGGTGGTTAGCTGTAGCTCAACCCCTTGCGCCACTACGCGTAAGGCATCTTCCTGACCTTTCGGACAGGCGATAGAGTAGGTGCGCCCTAGCAGGGTGATTTCAACTGCACTATTACTCATTCGAAGATGATCCTTTCGTTGGCATCGATAGGGCGGACTATATAGGGCTGATATTAAAAGTGCAAGGTAAGCCGCCGATGGATTGCACATTCGCCGTTTTGTTTGCTGCTTGTGTGAGCAGTTGCCGGAATTTTTATCTTCGTCCTCAAGAATGCCGGATCAGAGTTGGTTCAAGTCTTTATCTCTGCTAGCATTGCTGCTAGAAAATTCTGATTGGAATCTGATATGGCGACCCCTCCTTCGTTACGCATCGACAGCTTAAAAATCGCCCTCGATGCGGCTGAAATTGGTCAGCATCCCGTGGAAGTGCACGGTGCCCTTGTGGGTTTAATCTGCGGTGGCGTAGAGCAAACCGGCGATCTGTGGATTAAACCGTTATTTGACCTGATGAATGATGGTCAGCCCTTACCCGCACCTCTGCATCAATTGGTGTGTGAGTTGTTCCAAGACTCGGTTGCCCGTTTGAGTGACTTTGATTTTGGTTTTATGCCATTGCTTCCCGAAGAGGAAGAGCCGTTAAGTCAACGGGTTGAGGCCTTGTCCCTGTGGACGCAAAGCTTCTTAACGGGCATTGCCATTATCCAGCCTAAGCTGAATAAAGCCTCGGCCGAAGTGCGTGAAGTGATCAAAGATCTGGCCGAGATCGCCCAAGTGGAATTTGATGTTGCCGATGATGAAGAATCGGAAACGGCTTACACAGAGTTGCTGGAATTTGTGCGTATTGCCGCCATTTTGTGTTACTCCGAGTTTGGCCCTGAGCCGAGCCACGGAGAGGGCGACGATCCCGCGGTGATCCATTAATTGTAGAAAGAGAAAGGCGGAACGATTCCGCCTTTAATGAGTTTCAAATCTAACATCCTGATGGCGAAACGCTTTTAGCCATGCCATAGCTTGAATGAGAACCCCATGACGGTAGCAGAGCACATGGATAATTCAGTTCAAAATGTCGATATTGCCATTGTTGGTGGCGCCATGGCGGGGGCTACTCTCGCGCTGGCCTTAGCGCGTTTGTCTGGCACTGAAAAACCTTTATCTATTGCCTTAATCGAGGCGCATCTTCCCGATAATAGCCACCCCGGCTTTGACGCCCGCTCCATCGCGATTGCCCATGGTTCCATCTTCGAGTTATCCCGTTTAGGTTTATGGCCGAAACTGGCGCATTTAGGCACGGCGATTAAGGATATCCACGTATCCGATCGCGGCCATTTTGGGATGACGGAGCTCAACGCCAGTCAGTTTCACTTAGATGCGCTGGGCCAAGTCGTCGAGCTGGAAAGAGTCGGCCAAGTGCTGTTTAGCGAGCTTCATAAAACTCAGGTTAAGCTGTATTGCCCTGCCAAACTGTCAGAGTTAATCCCGGCTAACGAGAGTCACACCCTAGTGCTCGATTCCGGCGAGCGGATTTGCGCCAAGCTGGTGGTCGCGGCCGATGGCTTGCAGTCCAAGGTGCGCAGTAGTTTTAATCTGCCCATCACTCAAGTGGCGTTTGAGCAAACCGCGATTATCGCCAATTTGCAAACCGATAAGCCGCATCAGCACTGGGCTTATGAACGCTTTACCGAGACTGGCCCACTGGCATTATTACCAATGGCTGATAGCCAAGGACAGCCGCGTTTATCCCTCGTCTGGGCACTCGACGATAACCGCGCTCAAACGATGCTCACAGTGCCCAAGGCCGAGTTTTTAGCTGCGTTGCAGCAAGCCTTTGGCTATCGCGCAGGCCAGTTTATCGACGTTAGTGAGCGCCATGCTTATCCGTTAAATCTGTCCTACATGCCAAGGCCGATTCACCATAGGTGCGTGTTTATCGGTAATGCGGCGCAGACTCTGCACCCGATTGCGGGGCAGGGGTTTAACTTGGGCCTTCGGGATGTCGTCAGCCTGCTCGATGTGCTGCAACGCGCGCTGGCGCAGGGTGAGGATATCGGCGGTGTCGCCGTTACCCATGGCTATTTGCAGGCCCGTGAGGCGGATAGAAACAGCACTATTCGCAATATTGAATTTTTAGTCCGTGGCTTCTCTAACCAATACTGGCCCTTGGCCCTTGGGCGTAATCTGGGATTGCGTCTGTTATCTTGGTTCCCGCCACTGAAAACCCCCGTCGCGCAGAAGGCGATGGGCTGGAAATAATCATTACTGGTATCGCAACGCGAAAAGGATGTACCCATGTTAAGTTCACAAGCCTATGACATTGCCATTGTGGGTGGCGGCATGGTGGGACTCGCCACCGCGATAGGATTGGCGCAGGCCAACTTGAATGTCGTCGTGATCGATGCTCAAAGCACCCAAGCCGTGAGCGGTGAGCCAAGGCTTAGGGTCAGCGCGATCAACAAAGCGAGCCAACGTCTGCTCGAGCACCTCGGCGCTTGGCACTATGTCGATGCCAGCCGCGCGACGCCCTATCAAAAAATGGCGGTATGGGATAAAGACGGCTTTGGTAAAATCGCCTTCGATGCCAGTAGCATCAGTGAACCTAGCCTTGGCGCCATTATCGAAAATGATGCCATCAGCTACGCCCTCGCCAAGCGTGCCAGTGAATTTGACAATATCACCCATATCGAAAACCAACGCATAGAGCGTATCGCCTTTGGTGAGCGTGAAGCTTGGTTGACCTTAGCCAATAGCGCCGATGCCGAAATCGAGAGCGTTAGCGCCGCACTCGTAATTGCCGCTGATGGTGCTAATTCTTGGGTGCGCGAACAATGTAAGATCCCGTTAACCTTCTGGGATTATGGCCATCATGCGATTGTGGCGACCATTCGCAGCGAAATGCCGCACCTTGCCACCGCCCGCCAAGTGTTTTTGCAGGACGGCCCGCTGGCCTTCTTGCCGTTATATGAAGACAACCTCTGCTCCATCGTCTGGTCAGTGCCGCCAGAGCGCGCCACCGAGTTACTCGAGATGGCGCCAGAGCAGTTCGAGCGCAATCTTACCGCCGCCTTCGACGGTCGCCTCGGCATTTGCAAGCTTGAGAGTGAACGCCAAGCCTTTCCACTGCGGATGCGCTACGCCCGCCATTTTGCCCGCCACCGTTTAGTGCTCGCGGGGGATGCGGCCCACACCATTCATCCATTAGCTGGCCAGGGGGTAAACCTAGGCTTCCTCGATGCCGCCAGCATTATCGAAGTCATCGGCGAGCTACACGAGGCGGGTAAAGATATCGGTGATTATGCCCAGCTGCGCGCCCTTGAGCGTTGGCGCAAGGCGGATGCGATGGAGATGATTGCGGCGATGGAAGGCTTTAAGCGCCTGTTCGAGGGTAGCAATCCCCTTAAAAAAGCCATTCGCGATCTGGGACTCAACCTCGTTGATAATGTCGCTGGGCTGAAAACAGTGTTCATGCAACAGGCCATGGGCAATAAGTCCTCACTCCCCAAGTTATGTCGCTAGCCTCGGTTGCGCTAATGTAATCATAATTGCTGATAATATCAGCGATTTGATTGCAGGCTGCGCAAATCTCGCTTTCGTATGTAAAAAAATTACATGTTAAAGATGAGAAAATCTAATGACACTGGCTTCGGATTAGAAAAATCTCCTGTATACAAATTTGTGACGCAAGGTATAATTTCGCCGCATTTTAGACCCTAGTACTTATACCAATCACGATAAATATCTGATTAATTCAGAGCGAAATCAGGCGTTGCAGTGACAGACGCATTGATACAGAAAGAATCACCTTTCAAATTGATGCATCGTGGAAGTGAAATGCCGATTAGCCAGATATTTAGCCGGATTTGTATCACCCTACGCTAGGCAGAGACCTGAAGAAGGCCGCAAAAAAGGGATAACAATGGCTAATAAAACTGTTCTGTTTAACAAGCACTTAGAATCAAACGCTAAGATGGTCGACTTCCACGGTTGGGATATGCCCCTCAACTATGGTTCACAAATCGAAGAACACCACGCCGTGCGTCAAGACGCAGGTATGTTCGACGTGTCCCACATGACTGTGGTTGATGTGACCGGAACCGACGCTTGTGCATTCCTCCGTAAGTTGCTGGCAAACGATGTGGCCAAACTTAAAGTTCCTGGTAAAGCCTTATACGGCGGCATGTTAGATGACAATGCCGGCATCATCGACGACCTGATCACTTACTACCTGACCGACACTTTCTACCGTGTTGTCGTCAACAGCGCGACCCGCGAAAAAGACTTAGCGTGGATCGCCAAACAATCCCAAGGTTTTGATGTCACAGTGACTGAGCGTCCTGAGCTGGCGATGATCGCCGTTCAAGGTCCTAACGCTAAGGCTAAAGCCGCCGCCGTATTCAGTAGCGATCAAAATGCCGCCATCGAAGGCATGAAACCTTTCTTCGGTAAGCAAGCAGGCTCTCTGTTTATTGCGACCACTGGTTACACAGGTGAAGTGGGCTACGAGATCATCGTGCCAGAAACTGAAGCCGAAGCCCTGTGGCAAGCTCTGTTAGATCAAGGCGTTAAACCATGTGGTTTAGGCGCTCGCGATACATTACGTCTCGAAGCCGGTATGAACCTCTACGGCTTAGATATGGACGAAACCATCAACCCACTGGCCGCCAACATGGGCTGGACCATCGCATGGGAGCCAACTGACCGTGACTTTATCGGTCGTAAGGCGCTTGAAGCCCTGCGCGATGCGGGTACCGACAAATTAGTCGGTCTGGTGATGGAAGAAAAAGGCGTGTTACGCCATGATATGCCAGTATTTTTCACCGATGCAGCGGGTGTTGAGCAGCAAGGTGTGATTACCAGCGGTACTTTCTCGCCAACATTGGGCTATTCTATTGCGATGGCGCGTGTTCCTAACTCGATTGGGGATACGGCGGAAGTCGAAATGCGTAAAAAGCGCGTGGCTGTTAGAGTAGTAGCGCCAAACTTTGTGCGCAACGGTAAACAAGCATTTTAAAAAAACGGAACAAGGAACAAGAACAATGAGCAATATTCCGACAGAACTGAAATACGCCTCTTCACACGAATGGATCCGCAAGGAAGAAGACGGTAGCTACACTGTGGGTATCACTGAGCATGCTCAAGAGCTGTTAGGTGACATGGTTTTCGTTGAGCTGCCAGAAGTGGGCGACACTGTGACTGCAGGCGACGACTGTGCAGTGGCAGAATCAGTGAAAGCGGCTTCTGACATCTACGCGCCAATCTCTGGTGAAGTGATTGCCGTCAACGAAGCACTGGAAGATTCTCCAGAGCTCGTAAACAGCGACGCTTACGGCGAAGGCTGGTTCTTCCGCGTTATGCCTTCAGATGAATCTGAAGTTGACGCTCTGCTCGATGCAGAAGGTTACCAAGCTGTAATCGACGAGGAATAATCGTCGACGCTAACGAAGCCCCAAGGGGCTTCGTTTGTTTTAGCGCAAGTTTGACATAACAATAGCCCGTTTATCAGTACCCTACAGTTCTGAGCTACGGCAAATCTGGAACAAGGTTTATCATGACCAAGCAAACCCTCACTCAGTTAGAACAGCACGATTTATTCTTACGTCGCCATATCGGCCCGGATAGCAGCCAACAACAAGAAATGTTGAACTACGTTGGTGCTGAGTCTCTGGACGATCTGACTGCGCAAATCGTGCCTGAGTCGATCCGTTTAAGCCAAGA